>DNNE01000105.1:0-3517 GCA_003487805.1 Blastocatellia bacterium
TCCGTAGATACCGTCTTGAAAATCAAGAGACGGAGTTAAGTAATAGTTCGTGACTGGGGTCAAAGCATTTGCCCGACTTGAGGACGCCGAAGACAATGTGAATAAGTTTACGCATGGCGGCGCCAATGACCTGCATTTTGTTTTTGCCGTTGCCAGAAAGGCGCTCACAGAAAGCCCGGACGATCGGGTTATGTCGTTTGGCGACGATCGCCGGAAAGAAGAGCGCTTTTCGCACTCTGGCGTTTCCGGTCTTTGATAATCTGGTTTTGCCACGGATGGTGCCGGAGCGATTGTTTCTAGGGGTCAGGCCGGCATAGGCGGCTACCTGCCGCGCCGACTTGTATAGACTGATGTCTGTGATCTCGGCCAACAACCTGGCAGCCGTGCGTTTGCCGACCCCGGGAATTGATTCGAGTAACTCGGATTGCTGTTTGAGATCCGGGTGGCGGTCGACATGGTCGTCGATCTGTTGTTCGGTGCGTTTTATCTCGGCATCCAAATGAGCCACGAGCTTGCGCAGGGACTTAGCCACGTTCTTGGTGTTAGTAGCTTCGAGTCGATTGATTTGTTGTTGGCGAGTCTCAATCAGATTCTCGAGATGTCGAGTCAAGGCTTGCAGTTCCCGCACCTGCACCGGTGGCGGCGTCCAGGGAGCGGGTCGTTGCTTTTCACAGAAGCGCCGGATCAATCCCGCGTCCGGACGATCGTCTTTGTTGCGCCGTAGTTCGCTTTGGCCGAAGGCTTTGATCTGGACTGGATTGACGACGCTAACAATGTGGCCCTGCTGATGGAGATAAACAGCCAGCGCTTCACTGTAAGGACCAGTGGCTTCCAGGCAAGCATGAACCTGGGTTGCTTTGTGTTTGGCTAGCCAAGCACGAAGCTCACCAAAGCCTTCTTTGCGGTTAGCGAACTTTCGATGTCGGAGCTTTTCGTTAAGCGAAAGCTCCAAGTGAAAACTGTCTTTGCTGATATCAATGCCGAGCGTGGGCAACATCGCTTACTCCTCTGGTCTGACTATGAACTTGTTCGAGTCAACCTTGTACATGCAGGCTCATCTCGATACGAGAGGCCATAAGATACCGTCCGTCTTCTGGCGAACAAGCGTGGAGGAAGAGAGCTGATCTACGGACCAGGCTCAATGGCTCTCAGGAGCGAACCAGGCTGCTCTTCCTCCCTCTGCCTTGGGCGCGACCCATGGCAAACTGAAGATATCAAATAGCGACTAAGGCCAAGATACAAGGAGCGAAATGTAACTCACGCAATAGCATTTCGCTCCTACCGAGCTCACGCGTCATGTCGGGATCCCTTTTCTATAGACATTTCGTCCCTACGGGACTCAGGCCACTTTCCTGCAAGATGTTTTTGTTACCCTGTACTAGAGCAACAGACTAACCGAGGACCACCGGAATGATGCTTTGAAGAATGACCCACTGAATCTCAGCTTTACTTAAACCAATGCTTCCAGTTCTTCAGATGCTTTTTCGACGGCGGTCTTCGCGTGATCCAAAGCCTCCTCCGCCTCATCTGCTTCGGCAGCGGCGGATGTAGCGCGCCGGTTCGCGAACTCCGACGCGGATCTTGCCCTCTCAAAGCGCTGCTCAGCTTCGCGTCTTTGTTTCTCAGCCGCCTTCGCCTCGATGTTAGCTTTTTTCTGCGCGGCCATGGTCCGCTGTTCCCTGGCTTGAGCTGAGCTCAAAGACCGCCTGGCCTCCTGCAGTGAGACTTTCGCAGCAGCTATTCTTTTTTGACGTGCCTCTTCAAGCCGGCGCGTCTCGCCAACCGACACTTTCTTTCGCTGCACCTTGGCGGCGGCGGCTGACTTCGTTGATTCGGGAGCCGTCCGCGGTACCAGTGTTAGCTTCGGCATGCCGGCGCCTGACATCAACGACGCGAGTGAATCGAAACCGGGAGGATCCACATCCTGAGTTAGGCGTCCCGATCGTGGACCACCTGGGAGCGATGCGTAGACGGAGAGGGCCTCGAGCGTAGTCGTAATGCGATGCACAGTTTCCGGCGATGGACTGTGACCGGCATCCCGCAGCAATGTTGTTGTCAGATCCGAAAGATGTGCGAGCGCTTCGCGTCGCGCGCCGAGTGTTTCATTTATCTCGGCGACCTTCCTGGCCGTCTGGGCTTTACGAAAGCGCTGACCCGTCGACATTAGCTGGTCGAAGACATCGCGATGCTGCCAGTAAAGTTGGTTTGCGGCCCATGCTGAAATCGAAGGCTTAGCGAGCGCCTTCACTTGATTAGCCTCATCGCCATGTCCCGCCTTTTTTAGCCGCGCGGCCAGTGCGTTGCGCGCACCAATAAACTCCGACAATGGCAGAGTGAACAGTGCATCGACATCCTCCTCGAACTGCCTGGTTCCAATATTCTTCACCATTCATTAAGTGTCTCACTGTTTTCATTTCCCGATCTACTTTGTGGGTTCTTCGAACCAGGAACATAATAACTTCGTTAATAGTTACAGACCGGAATAAAGACTCAACTTGACGAGAAAAAAGCAATCGTGCCTGGCATTATCAAAAACAAGAGCTCTCGGCCAACTAAAGACAAGTGGCATCCCGTCGCTATCGCTCCGGGTTCTGTACCTGAAGAAGATGACTAGAACCCGAATCTTTCTGATTTGCGCCGGAGCGTTTCTGCTGCTCCTGGCCACAATCGCTTCGGCTAACGGCCAGACGGCGCAATCGCCGCTGCCGCCGCCGACGGGTTATGTGAATGACTACGCCAAGGTCATCGACAAGTCGACGAAGCAGCAGTTAGAGACCACGCTGACTAATCTCGAGCAGCAACAGCAGATTCAGTTCTCAGTCGTTACCGTGGATACGACCGGAAGCCAGGATATTTTCGACTACTCGCTAGCGGTCGCCAGAGGCTGGGGCATTGGATCGAAAGACACGCAGAAGCCGAGCCTGCTCCTCCTGGTGGCGATCAAGGATCGCAAGTACTTCACTCAGGTCAGTCGCCATCTGGAAGGGGATCTTCCCGATGGGCTCGTGGGCCAGATACAAAGAGAGCGTCTGGTGCCTGCGTTCAAGGCCGGGGAATATGGTCGCGGCTTGGCGGACACCGTTAATGCATACATCACGACGGTGGCGGCGAAGCAGGGCTTTAGCACCGATACGATCTTTCCCGCAGGCACGAGCCGCGAATCGCCGGAGAGCGGTCCGGGCGGTAACCCCCTGGGGGCAGTTCTTATCGTCGCAGTCGTGGTGATTTTTATCGGGGTGATTTTTATCGCCATCATCGTCGCGTTCATCCGCGGCGGGCGCGGCGGTCCCAGAGGTGGCGGCGGCAACTGGCTCACCTGGTTGCTGATCGGCTCGTTATTAAACAGTGGCGGTCGTGGATCGAGCGGTTGGGGTGGTGGAGGCTTTGGTGGATCGGGCGGCGGTGGTGGTGGCGGCTTTGGAGGTTTCGGTGGTGGTGGCGATTTCGGCGGCGGCGGCTCGGGCGGCAGTTGGTAGCGCGGTACAGAATCGGTAGCGCCAGCGACTGGGTAGTTTCC
>DNNE01000105.1:3851-4364 GCA_003487805.1 Blastocatellia bacterium
GCTAGCGCAAGCGGTTCTGTACCGGCTCACCATTATGCGTAAGAACACTTTCGGCAAAGCTGCGCCGGCATCAATCGATCGATATTGAAAACCGGAAGAGGAGAAACAAATGAATAAGACACTTCTGATCGTGCTCGGAGTCATCGTTTTGGTTGTTCTAATCATCGGTGGCGTATTGTTCAGTAGTTACAACACGCTGGTTACCAAGCAACAGAACGTTAAGGCACAGTGGTCGCTGGTCGAGAACCAGATGCAACGTCGCGCCGATCTGATTCCAAACATCGTCGCAACCGTGAAGGGCGTCGCGGGACTCGAGGAGAGAGTCTTCACAAAAATTGCTGAAGCGCGAACACAACTGCTCTCGACAATGCAGAATCCCAACAGCACCACCGAAGACAAAATCGCCGCTGACAGCAAGCTCACGCAGACAATGCGCGACGGCGGGTTACTGGGAACCGGCGGCCGCTTTCTTTCAATCACAGAGAACTATCCGCAGTTGAAATCCAACGAAAG
>DNNE01000105.1:4684-4913 GCA_003487805.1 Blastocatellia bacterium
GAAAGTTTTATGAAGTTGCAGGACGAGCTGGCGGGTACTGAAAATCGTCTGGCCACGGCGCGGCGCGACTACACTCTGGCCGCCCAGGATTACAACACCACGCGCAGCCGTTTTCCGACGGTGCTGGTCGCGGGCTTGATGGGATTCAAGGAGCAACCGTACTTTCAGGCAGATGCGGGCGCGCGCGAAGCGCCAAAGGTGGATTTTAATAAGTGACGGGATCGGGGGA
>DNNE01000105.1:5221-6113 GCA_003487805.1 Blastocatellia bacterium
ATCGGGGCACTATCCCGACCGTCAGAGAGGGCTCACTCTTGAGTGCGGAGCCCTTGCTAACGAGCGGGCTAGTGCCCCGACCGCAAGCTGAATGATGCAGGAGAGCGATGGCTAACAAGACTGATTCAGAAGCACTCGACAAGCTGGTCGAGAATTTGCGCGCGGCTCACGGAGACAATCTGGCGTCGATCGTCTTATACGGATCGGTGGCGGCCGGCGATCATGTCGAACGGCATTCGGATCACAACCTGCTGATCGCCCTGAACGGGATCGCGTCGGAAGACCTGCGGCTTTCGCAAAATGCGATGCGCGATTGGCTCAAGTCCGGCCAGCCTACGCCCGTGTACTTTACGGTTGAGGAATTAAGCCGCGCGGTCGACGTCTTTCCGATTGAGTTCCTGCAAATGGAAAAGGCGCGCCGTGTCCTCTACGGACGCGATCCCTTCGAGTTCGTCGAGATCTCGCAGGCAAACCTGCGACATCAGACCGAGTATGAACTCAGAACAAAGTTGATTCAGCTTCGCCGTCTTTATCTTCCCGCATCAACCTCAGTCGAGAAGCTGTCGGCGCTGATGAGCGACAGCCTCGCCAGTTTCGCGGCCTTGTTTCGCGCCGTATTAATCCTGCATGGGCAAGAGCCGCCGGTCAGCAAGGCCGAAAGCGTACGCGCAACGGTACGTCTGCTCGGGCTGGATGAATCATGTTTCGATAAACTTCTTGAGTTGAGATCAAAGAGCAAGATGCTAACTGAAGCAGAGGCGAACAACGTTTTTTCAGCTTACCTGTCACAGATCGAGCGGGTAATTGAAGCTGTAGATCGAATCGACAAATGAAGCGGTCGTAGACCGCCGGGTTTTAGGGAAGGCTTTCCGGCAAGTCAAAGACTTGCCGC
>DNNE01000105.1:6405-13006 GCA_003487805.1 Blastocatellia bacterium
TCAAAGACTTGCCGCGCATCGGCGTGGCAAAGCCATAGGGTAAGCAGACTGGCTTTCGGGTCCAGCTTCGGACGCCAGAGCGGTAGCCGCTATTGCTCGCCGTGTTAACATAGCCATCGCCCCTGCGTCCACTCGCATCTGAGTTTCTCGTAACTATGATCACACTTCGCAAACATCGCTTCGCATTTATTCTGATGAGCCTGAGCACAATTCTGGTCGCGCTTGCGCCTTTGTTTCTGATTGCCAGTTGCCGCCCGCTGCAGCAAACACCGCAGGAGTTGAAGGCCCGCGAAACGTTGCGCACGATGACGCGCGGCGGCGTGTTGCCCGCGGAAGATGCGATGGTGAAGATTGAAAAAGATTTTCCCAAAACGACAGCCGGGTCGCTCGCGAAGATGGTTCATGCGCGAATCAGATTGAACGTGAAAGATTTTGCGGGCGCAGCGTCGCTGCTCGATTCATCTGCGTTTGCTGAATACACCGTCATTGGCGATTACGCTTTGTGGATGAAGGGAAACGCCCTTGAGCAAGCGAACCGGCGCGCCGAAGCCCGCGCCGCTTACGAAAAACTCGCTCGCGATTTTCCGTTTTCATTGCGCGCGCGCGACGCGCTATTGCGTGACGCGCAGATGTTGATGCAAGACGGCCAGGCGGGCGCGGTCCCGCTGACTCTGAAACCGATTGCGGCGAAAGATGATCCGGCGGCGTTATTGCTTACGGCGAAGGCTTACGAGCAGACAGGAAATGCAACGAATGCGCTCGTGTCCTATCGCCGGCTGTATTTCTTCGCTCCGAATTCAGGCGAAGTTGGTGAAGCACCGGCCGCGCTCACACGTCTTAATTCAAGTACAAGTGCGGCCAGCGCCGAAGAAGCCGTTGCCCGCGCGCAAAAGCTTTTCGCCGCCAAACGATTCAGCGAAGCTTACGACGCTTACAGCGACGCGTTCCTGCACTTTCCAAACAGCGCTAATGCTGCAGGCCAGGCTAACCGGGCAATTGCGGCGGCTAACGCTCGCCGTTACCCCGAAGCGACCGCGGCTTTGAATGCGATCCCAACTTCGTCCGAGTCACGCGCCGAAGCGATGTTCAATCTCGCGCTTTCGTATGGCCGCGCAAAGCAATGGGCCCAGGCGCGCAGCACGACGGATGATTTGCATCGGACGCTTCCCAATAGCGCCTGGACCACGCGCGCATTTGTGCAGTTGGGCCAAGCCGCCGAAAACAACAAAGACGATACGAACGCGAGCTACTTCTATCGCGCGGCAGTGAATTTTTATCCGGGCAATGCGGAAGTTACCCCGGCGCAGTTCTATCTTGCCTGGGCCGCTCACGAAGCGAAAAACTTCGCGGAAGCTGGACGATTACTGACCGAGCATCTCGCGCTTTACGCGGGCAACAATTCTGACTTTCGCGGCAAGGCAGCCTACTGGGCCGCGCGCGACAGTGAGCGCACCGGCAAGCTCGCCGAAGCGCGAGCGATATATCAAGGTCTGCAAGCTCGCTATGACGCGAATTGGTACGGCTATTTGGCGAAGCAGCGCCTGGATGACCTGGCGCGCAGCGGCGCGCCGCAAAGAGATTTTTCAGCAGACTCTTTAATCGGCCGGGCAGTAGCGAACTTGCAAACAGTTACGGTCGCTGAAGAATCCCGACAGCCCAGTGACGACGAGGGGCGTCGCGAAAACGATCCTCGTGATTGGATCGGCTTTGCAATCAGCAGGGCCGACCAACTTTCGATTGTGGGCACAGACGATTGGGCGTTGGAGGAATTAGGCGCGGTCTCATCCAGGAATCCAAACAGTCCGCGGATCAATCTGGCCATCGCCAAAATCTTTCGCGCCCGCAACGACAACGTCCAGGCTTTGAATTATCTGAAACGCAGCTATCCCGATTACTCGCAGATGAAACCGGAAGAGATGCGCCCGGACGAGTGGGACGTTTTCTATCCTTTACAGTTCTGGGACATCATCAAGCAGGAGTCTCGCGCGCGTGGACTCGATCCTTACCAGGTCGCGGGTCTGATTCGTCAGGAAACTGTTTTCAATCCGCGCGCAGTCTCATCCGCGCGAGCTTACGGCTTGATGCAGTTACTCGTTCCGACGGCTCTCACAACCGCGAGGCGCGTGGGCGTCGATCGCGCGATCACAATGGACTCACTTTTCGAACCGCGCCTGAACATTCAACTTGGGACCGCGTTCTTCAAAGATCAAATCGATAAGTACGGCCGCATCGAATATGTCGCCGCGGCTTACAACGCCGGCCCAAATCGCGTGGTCCAGTGGCGCGCTTCGCTGCCGCTGCAAATGGATGAGTGGCAAGAGGCAGTGCCTTTTCGCGAAACGCGCCTCTACATCCAGGGTGTCGTGCGCAACACGCTGCAATACCGGCGGCTATATGACGACAATGGAAACTTCCGTCCGGAGGTGGGGGCGCGCGCGATCTATCCTTCGCCGAATTCAAACGCCTCGCCGACCAATTCCACAATTCGCATTCGCAAAGTGAGTGACGAAGAGGAAGAGTAAGCACCCATCACCCTTTCCCTTGGGGAGAGGGCCCGGGTGAGGGCATAGTGCGATAAGCTAAAACCGTCACCCTTAATCCCTCTCCCAAAGGAAGAGGGAGATTCGTTATGGCTTCTCTTTCAGCGGCGGGAACAACGCTCCTGCTTTCGCCGCATCGATCGACACGCCGGCCAGCTTGGCTGCATAGGCCAAGACAGGATCGCTTTTCGACGCGAGGTCAGCTCCCGTGGGTAGCTTGATCTCGTCGGGCGTGACGCCGGCCTTTTCCAGACTCTTGCCGTCGCTCATTTTCACATCAGCGTCCGTCACACTCATGCCGTAAAACGACGCCGACGTCACTCCCAACTCATGCGAGAAAGTGCGCGCTCGCATTACTGCCCCCGAAGTAAGGTCGCCAATAACGGCGCCGCGTTTTTCGAGTTGGACCACGCGCGCCAGGATTTCTGCCGAAGACGCAGAGCCGCTATCAACCAGGACAATCAGCTTGCCGCTGAATGAATTTTCGCCGCGCGATTTCGCATTCATGGGCTTCGTCTCCTTGCGACGTTGAATTTCGCCCACTTTGACATCGTGACCGAAAAGATTTCCGATCATGCGCAAGAGCGTCTCTTCGTAGCCGCCGGGGTTGCCGCGCAAGTCGAGAATTAGAGTTTTGTGAGTTCTCGCCTTACCCATCAAGTTGTCTACTTCATCGATTGAGAGATCGAACTCCGGCATTTTCCAGATCAACAAATCATCGCCGAATTCCTGAAGACGGTGACTCTTTTTTCGCTTGGCGTCTTCATTCTGGCTGTCCCGCACCAAATCCATGTAGTCGGAGTAGTTGGTCAAATCGATCGGCTTGCGAGTTTTTACTTTCGCGAGAATATCCATTTCTCGCGGTTGTTGACCGGGACTAGAAACCGTAACGTGCATGCCCGGCTGTGGCCGCAACGCGTAATACAAATAAACCAGCTTCCAAAGATTGGTGCGCGCGGGCTGGTAACCATCGATGAGATGGACCATGTCGCCAACCTTCAGTCCCTTGGTTTCCGCATCGCTCTTCTCTTTCACTTTCGTTACATAGGCATCATCACCAATAACCTGCATCTCCCAACCGTAATCAGTGCTCGCCTGCCGGTCGGGCGGAATGAAGAAAGTGTGAGAATCGTCGAGGCTAAAAACGGCTTGGGCAATGATTCCGAGTATCTGGCCATTGGACTGTGCGCTCTTCATCTTGTCCGCGGCGTCTTTGAAAACGGTGTCCGCATCGACACCGTGAAAGGATGCATCGAAATAGTTACTCTTAATGTCGTTGCGAACTTGATCCAGTATCATCTGCCCACGCTGTTTGTCATAGCTACTGATGGCCTGGGCCTGACAAACAGAAACGGAGAACCATGCGGCTCCGATCAGAAGTATCGAGCAGGTTAGAATCGATCGAGCTTGCGGACGGACCATTCTCTTGAAGTTAAGGGGAATCATGGTGGTCACTCCTGTCACGGTGAAGTCTAAAAACTTTGCCCGGCTTACGCGGCAAAAAGGTCGGGACCGGCGCGCGATTTTAGCACGCTTGCCAAGCCGCGGAAAAATCAAAATTCAATCAGCGTAATCCAAATCACTTTAAGGAACTCGATCTTGGTGCGCTAGAATTCCGCTCATGTACACGCTCAAAATCCGTTCTCATCAACGCGAAGAGTTAATCGAATTCACCAACGAGGTGCGGCGACACCTCACTGATTCAGGCGTGAAGCAAGGTGTCGTCGTGCTCTATGTTCAGCACACGACGGCGGGTCTCACGGTAAACGAGAACGCCGATCCGGACGTGCCACGCGACATGCTGCACGCGCTACGGACTTTGATTCCGCAACACGGCATGGGCTTTCGCCACGGCGAGGAAAACTCAGACGCACACATCAAAGCCAGCCTGGTTGGGCCAACCGTGACGGTTCCGTTCGCTGATGGAAAATTACTGCTGGGTCGTTGGCAGGGAATCTTTCTATGCGAGTTCGACGGCGGGCGGGAACGAAAAGTGATTATGATGGTACGCTGAGATTGACCGGCTAGACTCGTGGGCCACAGCAGACCCACCCTATATATTAACGCCGACATATATGTTAATGCCGCTATATATACCGCAGTTGACAAATAGAACCAGTTACCGTAGCGTTATCAGGCAGCGGTTCTTTTTTCTTACTCTCCGGCGTCATACTAAATATCCGATAAAAATCAAGCCACTAGATCGCGTCTGGCTCGATTCAATCCATTGAGATAGTAGATGAAAAAGTAATTCCTTCATCGAAGGATTAAGCATTCTATGGTGAGGAATCCCGACTCCTTACTTTCCAATTAACGTTCGCACACCTGAAGGGACAATCAATCAATTGTTTAAAACCAAATACAAGACTCTGGTTATTGGTCTGGCTCTGCTCTGCCTAACAATGGCGGGCTTCTCGTCGATCCGCACGTCTGCCTCAACGGTGGCGGCAGTCAATACACCGCAGAATGCGGAGCTCGATTTCACGCTCGTAAACAAAACCGGCTACGACATCAAGCTGCTTTACATCGGCCCCAATAACAACCCTGAGTGGACCGATGATATGGAGTTTCTTAAAGGAAAAGTATTTAAGACCGGGACCCAAATGGGAGTTAAGTTTAGTCCCAAAACCAAGGCGACGAAGTGGGACATCATGGTGAAGTGGACAGATGGATCCAAGAGCGCGGAATGGCTGGGACTGGATCTGTCAACCATTGAAAAACTAACCATTCTCTACGATGCTGACACCGACAAAACGACCTACCACATTAATTAGTCCCCTGTAATCAGCGGGTTTAGTATCTGAAGAAGAAAAGGCGGCGAGTCACTGACTTGCCGCCTTTTAACTATTTACGGCGCCTTCATTACTGTCCATTCTTTCGCCGCCGAAGTCTATTCGCGATCCGCAAGTCCCCGCTTCTGGTTCGTTCATATTCCTGGAACTCAATTAACGCTGTTGCTGTCTAAACCGCAACGCATCTTCAAATTCAGGAGAATAAAAAATGGGAATCTTCGGGAAATCGGTGCTGCTCATTAGCATGAGTGTTGTTTTGATTATCGGAGCCGGTTGCGCAAAAAAATCGTCCCGAACCACTAAGGTGACTGTCGCCGGCGAGGCTACAAGCCGGGTTGAGCCGGACACAGCGGTGTTGACCGTGTCGGTCGTAACGCAGAACGCGCAGGCGCTTAATGCTCAACAAGAAAATGCACGCAAGAGCGAGGCGGTGACCGCAGCAGTAAAAACAACCGCCGGATCAAGCGTTGAGATCAAGACAAGTGACTACACTCTTCAGCCGCAATACGATTATCGAGACAATCGACTGCCAAAGATCGTCGGCTACAACGCCCGCAACAGCGTCATCGTGACGATGACTGATCTGAAAAACGTGGGAGCCGTTATTGATGCCGCTTCGAACGCCGGTGCGAACAGCATCGATGGCATCGCTTCGTTTTGCGCCAGACCAGTCCCGCCCGTGGGCAAGCACTGGCAGACGCAACCCAGCAAGCGATGAACAAAGCGAATTCGATCGCGCAGGCGTTGGGCGGACATGTGTTGCGAGTGGTGGAAGAGAGCGAAGCTGCGACCGTCGGCGGCGATGGCTTCAACCAGGTCTATGCTCAAACACGCGAGATGAATGAAGACCTCTCGAAGATGAAACCCACGCCGGTCGCCAGCGGACAGCTGAGCATTAAGTCGAACGTGCAGCTCATCGTCGAGATTGAGGGTTAATCCTCGGCCGCACGTTTACTCGTCTGGACAAACTTCACAACCTCTGTGCGCGTCGTTTCCATGCGGCGACGGCTTTCCAGATAAGCCTGCCACTGCGGCGTCATGGTGAGGGCTTTCGTAGTGTCTTCATCGAGGGCTTGCGCCATCAAGGCAATCAGATCGCTAACAACCCGCGTGTGATCGAGCAGCGATTCAATAATCGAATGCGCGAGTTCGTTTTGGTCGAGGGCCGCCTCCTCAGTAGCAGGTTCGGCTATCTTGATTTGTTCGTCGGCCATTGGGTTTGATTCCGAACACCGATCGGGCAGGCAAAGTTACAGAACCGCGAGCGGT
>DNNE01000134.1:0-23657 GCA_003487805.1 Blastocatellia bacterium
TTGGGAGAAGGGTTGGGGATGAGAGTTTGAGTGTGCCCGCGTAAGCCCTCACCCTACCCTCTCTCAGAGGCAGAGGGAGAAGACGATTTCGATTTTGCCTGGGTAGCGGGCACACGTCGATAACGATGCGCGATTGGCCGGCGGCGACCGATGCCGATTGCGTTACGCGAAATGATCAGCGTCGGCGGCAACTGCCGGCGTTTGAATTCATTGGCGGGCGATTCAACTCGATTAAGAATTTCGTAAACCAAATCCGCGTCATGACCCGTGGCGATGATTGCTTCCGGCGATTGCTTCTGTTCGAAATACAACTTCAGAATCGGATCGAGCTTTTCGTAACGCGGCAAAGACTGCTCGTCGAATTGTCCCGGCGCGAGTTCGGCTGACGGCGGTTTGTTGATAATCGAATTCGGGATGATTTCGCGTTCGCGATTGTAATTGCGCGCCAGTTCATAGACCTCCGTTTTCAAAACGTCGCCGATCACGGCAAGGCCGCCATTCGTATCGCCGTAAAGCGTGCAATAACCAAGCGCCAGCTCAGATTTGTTTCCGGTGGAGAGCAGCAGGCGATTCTCGGCATTCGAGATCGTCATCAGAATGTTGCCGCGCAAACGCGATTGCAGATTTTCTACCGCGCGTTCCATCGCGCCTTTGTTTTCAATCGAAGGCTCGGGCAATTCCAACTCGTTTCTGAGCACATGAAAGGCGTCGCTGATCGGTTTAGTCCGGCATTCGACACCGAGCCGACGGCTTAATTCGATCGAATCGTCGACGCTGCCTCGTGATGAGTAAGGCGAAGGCATGGTGACCGCGAGCACGTTGTCCGCGCCGACGGCTTCCGCGGCCAGGGCCGTGACCAGCGCTGAATCGATTCCGCCGGACAGACCCAGCAATACTTTGTTGAAGTTGTTTTTTTGCGCGTAGTCGCGAATGCCGAGCACGAGTGCGGAACGAATTGTCTCGATATCGTCGCCGGGAAGGCAACGTGAATCGGGAATGCCGCAATCGAGATCAACTGTCTCGATGAATTCTTCAAATGGCGGCGCCTGCAAAATGATTTTTCCGGTCGCATCAGAAATGATGCTGGCGCCGTCAAAGATCACGCCGTCGTTTCCGCCCACCAGATTCACAAAGACGATGGGCAGATTCGACATGCGCGCGCGATGCGAAACCATCTCGCAACGCACGCCCATCTTGCCTTTATTGAAAGGCGAAGCATTGATCGACACGAGCAACCGGGCGCCTAACTCGATCAACTCCTGTGCCGGATCGTTCGGATAGAGTCGCTGCTTCCAGAAAGTTTTGTCGTTCCAGAAATCCTCACAGACGGCGATGCCCAACTTCGTTTGATCGAGATCGAATAAATGGCGTTCAGGTGCAGGCTCGAAGTAACGCGGATCATCGAACACGTCGTATTCCGGCAACAGTGTCTTGTCTGCGAAACCCAGTAGTTTGCGATCACGAATGACGGCGGCGGAGTTGTAGAGCTTGCGGCCCGTCTCCTGGTAGTTAGGGCGCACGGTGCCGACGATGGCCGTCAACCCTTCGGTGGCCTGAATAATCTTTTCGAGCGGATCGAGCGACGATCGAACTACGTCCGGATCGAGAAACCAATCGAACGAGGTGTAGCCCTGGATGGTGACTTCCGGAAAAACGATCAAGTCTGAGGCGTCGCGTTTTGCTTTGTCGATTGCGCTGAGGATACGCGCAACGTTGCCTTCGAAATCTCCGTTGGTCGTATTGATTTGGCCGATAGTAACGCGCATCTATGAAAGAATTTTAGCATTTTCCGCTTGCGGCATCGACCAGCCTGGTTATTGAGTCACGCTGTCTGTTAGTGATATAAAGCGATTATGACTGTACCTCACTCGTCGTTCTGGAGTTCGGACAGAATCAAAGAAGAGCAAAGTAGTCGTGAATTGATCAGCCCATTCGTTGGAGGCTTTGTCAAGCAATCTGCCTACGAATTAGCTCTTGGTTCGGAGGTTTTTATCACTAGCGAACATACGAAACGCCGGCTCGCTCCGAACGAACAAATTAGTATTCCTCCAGGGCAATTTGCGCTTCTACTCACACACGAACAATTAGACATCCCAAACGATGTTATTGGTTTTATTTCCGTTCGGTACACCATCAAACGTAAGGGTCTTATCAATGTCTCAGGATTCCATGTTGATCCGGGCTATTGCGGCCGATTGAAATTCGCTGTTTACAATGCGGGAAGCCAGAACATTGTTCTTTCTCGTGGGCAGCGCGTCTTCATGATTTGGTTTACCAATCTCACGGAACCAACTTCGGATCCTTACCAAAACAAAAGTACCGAACAGAACGAGATTACGGCCGAAGATGTCATGTCCCTCCAAGGCGATGTCGCGTCTCCCGCTGCCCTAAAGGACCGGATTGACAGTTTACAAACGGAGTATGATCGTCGGTTGTCGACAATGGATGACAGAGTTCGGCAAGGTTTAGGTGCGCTTGAAGACAAGATAGCCACCCGCAGTAAGGTGGCGACGGGGTTACTTGTTGCCTTTGTGGTGGAGTTTTTGATTCTGATCATAGTTCTTGTTGTGGGCTTTTTCTTCCAGCGACCGACGACGATTGTTGTACCAGAGCCGAAGAAGGACACCCCAGGCATTCAACAAAACTCCAACACATCACAGGCGAATAACAATCGAAATTCTCCGGGATGAATACTCTTGCCAGATTGCAATGGCAGACAGTCACTAACGTGAGAGATATTGGACAGTTGTTCGTGTTTGAGGGGCCTGATGGGTCTGGCAAGTCTACGCTTTCAACTGCGTTTGCGAGTCATTTAGAAGCAAAGGGTATCGAGATTGAGCATTGTTCATTCCCGGGACAGGAAGTCGGGACTTTAGGTAAACTCGTTTACAGCCTACATCACGTACCGGTAGAAACAGGCGTTGAAGTCTTGACTCCAACCAGCCTTCAACTGTTGCATATAGCGGCTCACGCTGACGCTATTGAATCAAAGATTCTCCCGGCAATAAAAGCCGGCAAAACGGTCGTTCTGGATCGCTATTGGTGGTCAACGTGGGTCTATGGCAAGGTTAACGGTATACTCGTGCCAACCCTTGAGGCGATGTTGCACGTTGAACAGTTAGTTTGGAAAGGCTTCCAACCGTCTCGAATCTTCTTGATCGAGCGCAACTCGAGTCTTGTTACAGGAAACGTCCAAGAGTACGAGCACCTTTCTGCTGAGTATTTGAATCTCGCGAGAAGTGAGGCAAAGGAAAATGACGTACAATATGTAAATAATGACGCCTCTATAGAAGAAACCTTAAGCTATTTGATTTGACTAAAAGTATGGCTAATCGCTCAAATAGATCCAATCGTCCCTCAGCACGTCTTAAACAGCAGACACTACCGTTAGGAAATAACAAATCGCTCAAGATTGGCCCCATAGTTATGAGTCAGATCGCGCGGGCTAAGCCTAACGTCGTATTCGATACCTACTGGCGATTTGCTGCTCGCCGACAAGACATATTCTTTCGTCGCTTATCAGGAAATCCGCCCCCTTGGACTGGTGACCCTGTACTGTTGGAATATAAATTCACCAACGCCTATCGGGCTTCTGATCGGGTCAGCCAGTATCTAATCCGTAACGTAATTTACTCCAGCGACGCCTCCGTTAACGAGGTGTTCTTTAGAACTCTATTGTTTAAGATTTTTAATAAAATTGAGACTTGGGAACTACTGACTAAAGAACTAGGAACTATTTCTTTTCGCGATTATTCGTTTCGTCGGTACGACTCAATACTAAGTAGAGCGATGGAGCGAGGAGAAAGAATCTATTCTGCGGCGTATATCATGCCATCGGGCGGTAGATCGCCGAGTCCTCAGCGTAAACATCAGATGCATCTCAGATTGTTGGAACGAATGATGCGCGACGAGGTGCCGGCACGCCTGAGCGACTCACGCTCTATGAAAGAGGCATTCGCACTGCTGCGCTCTTATCCAACTATCGGTGATTTTTTGGCTTACCAATATGTTACAGATTTGAACTACAGCAGGATCACAAATTTCAGTGAGATGGAGTTTGTGGTACCAGGTCCAGGCGCGCGTGATGGTATCAGGAAGTGCTTCACCGATCTTGGTGGGTTCAAAGAGCACGAAATCATCGAAATGGTAACCGATATCCAGCAAGCAGAATTCGAGAGGCTTGGGTTGAATTTCCAATCGCTGTGGGGACGGTCACTTCAACTTATCGATTGTCAAAACCTATTTTGCGAAGTGGATAAATACGCGCGCGTTGCTCATGCGGATATCCCCGGCATTACCGGTCGCACGCGAATTAAACAGAAATATCGGGCAGTCAAGAATTCCTTTTCCGTCTGGTACCCGCCGAAGTGGGGGCTCAACAAACGGATCGCCGCAGAGGTAGTTAATGTTCCGATTATTTGAAGGACAAACTGCTGACATCGTCTGGGGTCAGATTGCAGAGGCTTTTCTCAAAGAGGATTTGCCCTTGCAGGAAAGCCGTGGCGGTGAAATGCGTGAGCTACTACACTCTGCCATTTCCATTTCGGATCCACGGCAGCGATGGGTAGTTTCGCGGGTACCGGCATTGAACGTAGCGTTCGCTCTTGCTGAAGTCGTGTGGATAATAACTGGGCGTAATGATTCTGCGTTCCTGAACTATTTTAATCGTCAACTGCCGAAGTTTGCTGGCGCAGGCGCAACCTACCACGGTGCATATGGTCATCGCCTGCGTTCGCATTTTGGAATTGACCAATTACATCGGGCCTACGAGATTCTAAAGGCAAAACCAACCAGTCGTCAGGTTGTTCTTCAAATCTGGGACGGCAAGATTGATCTACCCAGCCGGATTGGTGAAGAAGCCGCGCGAGACATTCCTTGCAATGTTTTGTCGCTCTTGAAGGTTCGTTCAGATCAATTGGAGTGGATGCAAATCATGCGCAGCAATGATATCCACCTAGGCCTGCCCCATAACTTGGTTCAGTTCACCACAGTGCATGAAGTCATGTCGGGTTGGTTAGGACTGCGGCTCGGAGAATACCATCACATTAGCGACAGCCTTCACCTCTACGAACGGGATTGGGGTTACATTCAGGAATCGACGGCACAAGTGAGCGTGCCAAACACTGACTCACTGGGTGAATCGAAGCAAGAGTCGGACAGAAACTTTCAGCAGTTGGCTGACGAGATCGAACTAATCATTAATGAGGAGAATCCAGTCGAACGTTTGCAATTAGCGGTCAGTCGTTCGCAATTGCCGACCCCATTTCTAAATATGCTATCTGTGTTTGCCGCCGAGGGCGCTCGACGTCGAGGTTTCCAAGACATATCAAACGAGATAATGCTTAACTGTACAAATCCCCTATATAATCATCTATATGCTCGATGGCTCGAGCGTGTTCCGAAAATCTCTAAGATGTAATGCCCAAGCCTCCCAAGAATATTGCCCCTCCGGCCTCTCCTTGGCAGCCGATGGACTCACAACACGACGCCTCAGGGTACCTCTCCATTTACTACAGCGATGATCTGAGTTCTCTTCCTATTCGATGGGTAACGAAACCTGGAGACAATAAGAGCGACCCAAACTTGGAGACATTCACGTACGGATTGTTCTCTACGTGTGCGCCGGGCATGCGAGCAGGTGCCGTCAAACGACGGAGCAAACACTTGTTCTTTGCTACCTCATGGAAAGGTGAGCGCGTATTGACGGGCTATTATGATCTTCACTGGTACGCAAAGGGTGTCTTGGCGGAAAATGATTTCTGCTTGGCGGCCAATCACGCGAGATTCATTGAGCAACCGATACCTCTGCCTGTACTTGATCGAAAATGCAATACGAATGTCTCCGGATGGTTTCGCGGAGTCCGTTTGCTCACGTCGAGTGAATGTTTGAGAGTACTGGAAGTATTGAACGAATTTCCCGACAAGACGGCGGATTATCTTGACGAGATTGATCGACTTGAAAGATTCAATTTGAAACACACGGGGTATCGTTATCCTAGTTTTAGGAAAACCGACAAATTCTCATGGGAAACTGCCCCGTCGGATCTCTTAGCAGGAAGTGCCGCAAGCAAACTTGCTAAACAAGAAAAAGTACTCAATACCTCACCATCCGGTTTATGGAAATGCGACGAATGCTCTAAACTCGTGAAGAACAAGGCGCTACTGAAGCGCTGTCCAAATTGCGGCACCGTTGGAACTTTGAGGCCAAGCGCGCGGGGCTAGAAAGGTTATCCGCAATCGCGGCTGTGGCGGAAGGAGAGCACGATCATGAAAAGAAGAATATTTATTTCATATCAACATTTGGATCGTATGAAGGCAAAGGGCTTCAATCTACTGAAGCACAACAAAAACGTTGATGTTGATTTTGTTGGCCGACACTTGCTGGATCCAGTAAATAGCACAAACGAGCAATACATTAAATCAAGAATCAAAGAAATGATGCACGGAACCTCGGTAACCGTTGTGCTCGTGGGTAGAGAGACATGCGATAGCCAATGGGTTCAATGGGAGATTGACCAGAGTCTTGCTAAGGATCACCCGAACGGCATTATGGCGATTAGGCTGGAAGACGCACGGCTTCCAGAGAGTTGTCCCGTCAGCGACGCCCTCAGAGACGCTGGTGCCGAAATAATTGATTGGGACGCTCATACCTTTGCCGACGCAATAGAACGAGCGGCAGTAGCTGCGGGAAGAGTGCCCACGATCAAGCGAGCTGCGGCAGCGGCGGTAGATGATGAATCGTGTGCTCGTGAAGCATCAATCATATAGCTGCGCATTATAGAAGGGGGCAAACGCCGCAATGAGAGCAATCTCATGAATGGTAGCCCGCGTCAGGAGATCGCGCGACAGCACACCCCATGCGCCTTGCTTGCTTCTGACGTCGCGTATTCCGGCGACTTCATCGATCACGATTCCTAACTCTCGCTTGCCGCCAACTACATCCTTAACGATGAAGTCAGGAACACCGATCGAGGGCGACATGCCAAAGCTGCCGCGATTCCCGTCGGTTACGAACGCCCAGCCGCGCAGGAACGTGTGCCACTCGCCGTCGATCGAGATCGAATGAAAGCCGCCTTCCAAACCGACGTAAAGATCCGCCCCGAGCTTTTGCGAAAGCAGAATGTCGCGAACTGCGAGTGCGCGTTGCCGCGCGCCGCTCATCAGTTCCCAGTCGTTGAGCGGCATCGCCGGCGCATCCGTCTGCACTGGTCGGGCGACGATGTTTGTATCTCGCCAGGCTGAATCAACCTCGGCGATGCGGGCGATGCTGGCGCGCACGGCCATGATCTTGGCCGCCCGATCTGAGCCCAGAGCGATGTGTTCGATCTTCTTCTTTGCGGGTATGGTCATCGATGAAGTTGCGGTTGACATCCGACCGTGGCGGTTGTTGTAATCGAAATTCCGATGTAGCGCAAACTGTTAGTTTGCGAATGAACATTATCGATGCCCGCAAACTAACAGTTTGCGTTACGAGAGCGAGAGCAATCATGTCCGTTTCAGAATTAATTTACGATTGGAACACAGTCGAGCCGCAACTGCACAAGCCGGATCGTCACATCAGCTTCGACGATGAGACGCTGCGCGACGGACTGCAATCGCCCTCGGTCTGCGAGCCTTCGGTCGAGCAAAAGATCGAGCTGCTGCATTTGATGGACGCGCTCGGCATCGACACCGCGGACATCGGTCTGCCCGGCGCCGGCGGAACTCATGCCGCGAGTGTAGAGCTGATGGCGCGCGAAATTGCGGACAAGAAGATGAAGATCCGGCCGAACTGCGCCGCCCGCACTCACAAGAACGACATTATCCCGATTGCCGAAATTTCACAGCGGGCCGGCATTCCGATCGAAGCCTGCACGTTCATCGGCTCGTCGCCCATTCGCTTCTTTGCTGAAGAGTGGACGCTCGACAAGCTCTTGCGCTTAACCGAGGAAGCAGTCACGTTCGCGGTTAGTGAAGGGCTGCCCGTGATGTTCGTCACTGAAGATACGACGCGCGCCGATCCCGAAACGATTCGCGCACTTTACACGACCGCGATTCGCTGCGGGGCGCGCGCGCTGTGCGTGTGTGACACCGTGGGTCATGCGACGCCCGACGGCGCGCGTGAAGTGGTGAAGTTCGTGCGCGGAATTATCGACGAACAAGGCGAGAAGGTGCGGCTTGATTGGCACGGCCACCAGGATCGTGGCCTGGGTGTTATCAATTCAATCGCGGCGATCCAGGCCGGCGCGGACCAGGTGCACGGCTCAGCGCTGGGCATGGGCGAGCGCGTCGGTAACACCCCGATGGACCAGTTGCTGGTGAACCTGAAGCTGTTGGGCTGGATCGACAACGATCTCAGCCGCCTGCGCGAGTACTGCGACAAAGCTGCCGAAGGCTGTCGTTGGACGATTCCGTTTAACTATCCGGTGTTTGGCAAAGACGCTTTCCGCACCGCCACGGGCGTGCACGCCGCGGCCGTGATCAAGAGCTATCGCAAAGGCGATACGGAACTTGCCGATCTGATTTATTCGGGAGTGCCTGCCGGTCAGTTCGGCTTGAAGCAGATCATCGAGGTTGGTCCAATGAGCGGTAAATCCAATGTGATTTTCTGGCTTGAGAGTCGCGGCGTTGAAGCCAGCGAGGATCGGATCAATCGTATCTACGATCGAGCCAAGCAGGCGACGGCTGTTTTGAGTGAAGAAGAATTGCTGGAATTAGTGTGAGGTGAGTACGCCTGCGAATAGGTCGGTTAATAGACTGGAGCGCAAGCGTCCTCGCTTGCATGAGTTTTGCTAAACCGGCAACCGGGACGGTTGCGCTCCAGTCAGCTTGCTTACTATCAGTTGATCGGAATCGTTACTGTCGCCGATCCTGCCTTGCCGGCGGGAAATCTTTTCTGGCGCGCAATGCGCAAAGCGGTTGGATCATTTCCGGTAGCCTGCGTAACTCTTCCGTTTTCATCGTAACTAACCTGAACCACAACTTTTTTCGAAGCCGCGTTCGACGATGATTGCGTCGGTGCCGTGGGCGGAGGCGTGACTTGCGATGACTGAGTCGCGGGCACTGATGCATTGGCCTCCGCGGCTTTGACTCGAAGCCGAGCTTCCTCACGTGCACGCGCTTCCCGTTCTTTCTTTGCCAGGTCCGCTGCCTCTGGATTTGTTGCCGGGGTGCTTGCGTCATCTGGCCTCTGTGCAGCCGGGGTCTCAGCGGTGGTGGCTGGTTGAGAAGCAATCGTCTCTGAGGCTTCATTCGCCAACGGCTTTGTTTCGTTAGCCAGTTTCGCTGCCTTACCGCGCGCATACCAACCCCATGGGACTGCGACAACGCCGACGATCAGAATCAGGGCGGCGAAGATAGCCCCCAGCTTCCATGGTCCATAAGCGAAGCGTGAGGCGCTGTCCGGGGACGAAAGAAAACCATCGCTGACCGGAGGGATGACTGGCTGCTCGAAGACTTTTCGCGGCTCGTCGTCGACCACGATTGCTTCGTCAGGTTCAGCCTTTACGGCTTGTTCAATTACCGGTTCATCTATTTTCGCCGTCTCCGGTTCGATGGCCACAGTCGGCTCAACCGTCGTGTCAGTTTTTTCAGGGAATGGATTGCGCGCACAGATTCCTTCGTCCATTCGTCGCAAACCTTCCAGGACTACGGATGTCCACGGCTGGTTGATCGTATGTTCCGGAGCTTCGCAGGCCGAGTCGAAGTTGAAAGATGCATTCGCCAGCGTCAGCGCATAGTAGACGGCCTCGATGCCGCGCAGAGTGCCGATGCTTGCGTGCACCACGGCTCCAGCCTGCAAATGAAAATACGCAGACCCCTGCGGGTACTCGACCGCCAGCCGGCCAGTCTTACGCTGATTGCAAAAGAATTCGATTAGTTCGGCGAGGGAAAGATCCGTGAGTTCTCCATTCAGGGCCATACGCGTGTCCTCTTTGGTTTGGGGCGTTGCGCGCCGTACGGGCGCCACGACAGTTGTTAAGGAAGGCTAAAGTTGTAATTAATGCTCCCGGAAATCTTCACAGCTGCTCCAGATAGTTTGGTTGGCGAGAAGCGCGCGCGCTTCGCGGCTTCGACAGCCGCATCACGTAACGAGGGCGGGCCGGATACAGCTTGCGCCGAAATCACTTTGCCGCTTTCGTCGACCACCACTTCTACTTCTACTTTTCCCGCCGTGCGGGAACGGCGCGCGATCTCAGGATAGGTCGGCACTGGCAAACTCAAAGCTTTGCCGTTAAGAACGCCGCCCGACAAAGGCCTTAGGATTCTCGGGGCCGGAGCCTCGTTGGGAATTGAGTTATTTTTTGAATCAACCGCAACTGCTGAGACGTTTGCGATCGGTGGTTGAATAGCAGAAGAGCGACTCTTGTCGAACGACGTTACCGCCGGTAGCGAGGCAGCCTTTCGCATCTCGGTGGCCGACACGGCGTCCATAGGTTTAGGTTGCTCGGTCTTTCCGTTCGCGGTCGCGTTGGTAGAGGGTTGCAGCATCTTTGCCATCGATGCGTCGAGGTAATAGAAAATCGTCCGATAGGTTACTTCAGTCGGCTCGAAGTCGAGCTTTTGATTTGCGACGACGGCAACAGATGTAGTCATCTTTACCCAATTTCCGATCGAGTCGAATTCGTATTTGTAGACTTCCTTGCTCAATAGCGAACCGTCGGCGTTGAGCAAAGTCATCTCGCTGATGTTGCCCTTGTCGTCGTACTTGTAATTTTCGTGACCCGTCAGCGTGCTTCCGGCAATCGGAAAATATTGGTTCTGTGTCTTCGCGCCTTTCAGATCGTATTCGGCGGTCTCCAGCAGGACCCGTTTAGCGTCTTCGACTGTCTTTCCGGAGACGCCCGATACTTTGACTACTTCGGTCCGCACGCGCCGCACTGGACCATTCAAGCCATCGCGAACACGATCGGTGTCCGGGTTCGCTCCATCGACTGACGGTTGAAGACTATTTGCTCTTGCCGTAAGACTCGTTTGCGCTGCGGCACTCAACGCCATCATCATCAGTGAAAGACAAACGCAGAAAGTTCGGGCCAGTGGCTGCAACATCATTAACTCCTGATTGATTGAAAACTGAGATGAGGGACGCGGCAATACCCTTGGGTAATTCCGAAGGCGGGGCAGCCAGCATGTATCTTACGATGTTGAACTGTGTTTGTCTAGGGCAAACGTACCGCAATTTCGGCGGATTATTAGCTATTTCGGGGTGCGGGACGGTCGGAAATCAGCCAGGGCCCCGGCAATTTCGTCGATCGTGCGGAGAGCTGCGCGATCCGCAGTGGTGTCGTTGCACATGATTGAAAAGACCACGGTTTCGTTGTTTGGCGTAGTAGCGTAGCCGGAAAGCGAGTGAGTGTAGGTGAGTGTGCCGGTCTTTGCGAAAATGCGGCCGGTTACCTTGTTCAGTCGCGAACTCAAAGTGCCGTCACGTCCCGCGATGGGCAGCGAGTCATGAAATGTAGTTGCCGAGTTGGTGTTCGCGATCGCCGCAAGCAAGCGTGCGGACGTTTCGGGCGTCACCAGATCCAAACGCGACAGCCCGGAGCCATCGCGAATCGCGAGCGCGCGGGTATTGATTCCTTTGGACTCGAGCCAGGATCGAACTACCGCGGTGCCTGCTTCATCGTCTCCACGTTCACGGTTCTTGCGCGGATCGGGATCTGGCGTGGACGCTCCGCGCTCCTTTCCAATTGTGCGCAGGATCAATTCTGCGAAAAGATTGTTGCTCTCTTTGTTTGTTCGATGGACGATTGTGCCGAGCGGCTCGCTCTCTTCGTATGCAAGCTCGAAAGCTTTTTGCGGATCGAATTTGTCATTCGCAGCAACGCGAAAATCACGTGTCCGCGCTTCACCACCTACTTTGATGCCACGCGAAATCAATGCTTGTTTGAACAAGGTAGCCGCCCACAATGCCGGATCGTGGACAGAAAGAAATGCCGAAAACGCGCGACCGTCGACGGGAAAATCTCCCCACACACGCACCTCGTTGCCGGACAAATCACGCATGATTCCGATCGATGTGGTGGCGTCACGCGCGCCGGTCATTGTGTCGTTCGTGAGGTGAACGGGACTCGAGTTGGGATTGACTACGACTGTGGCGTTGCTGCCTTGCTTCGCCGGTGCGATCGTAACTTCGACGCTGTTTTCGTCAATCGATAGAGCGCTCGGCTCAGCGCCGAAATACCATTGAATGTCGTTCCACTGCCAACCTACGCCAAACAATTCACCGCGAAAATAACTGTTGTCGCCGATGATTTGGCCGCGGATTTCGCGGACGCCCGACTGGTAAAGTTGGTCTGCAAGTTTCGCGAGCGAGGGAGCATCGCCCCTGGATTTTGAAATCAGATCCGGGGCGCCACGACCATACAGCATCAGGTCCCCTGCGATTACGCCATTAGGATCCGGCGGCTTGTTTGCATAGATCGAGGTGCGCCAACGGTAATCAGCGCCGAGAAGATCCAGCGCGACTGCCGTCGTGTAAACCTTCATGTTCGACGCGGGCGTGAACGGTTTGTCGGCGTCGCGCGAATACAAGACGCGGCCGTCATTCAGCGACATCACAAAGACGCCCCAGCGCGCTGCGCGAACATCGCTTTGGTCCAGCGCGCGATCTATCAATTCCGCGAGTGCCGGGTCGGGGATCTGTTTTGTCGAGCTCTGATTGTTTTCCGTTTCGGGCTTTGCCGCCGGATTCGATGAAACTTTGCTCTGGCTTCCATTGTTCTTTGTTTGTCCGCCGAGCAGAGGCACGGACAACAAAACAATCAAGGTCAGAACTGTGAAGACTAAGTATTGTTTGGATCTTCGCTTTAGCATTCGTTAGCTCGCAAACAGGGTTGATGTTCTGCCGGCGGTCAGCAGTTCACGCGTGGCTGCATAGACCTCCTCGACCTCGATCGCTGTAACACTCTCACTCAATATTAGTCGCTGCGCATTCGCCAGCGGAACGTAAGCATGCGGCGTTGGCAGATCGATGAGCACGACCACGGGCGTTCCCACAGCCGCGGCGATGTGTACGGGTCCGGTGTCATTTGAAACCAAAACCGCCAGACGCGATTGCGCGGCCGCCAACTCAGGGATTGACAGCTTATCAAGAATTACGCAGGGCGGCGGAAACAACACACGAAACTGCGCGACCAAGTGCCGCTCTTCCGGTCCGACGAAAATGATGGGCCGGACGTTGTCATTACGAATCAGGAAATCTGCTAACTGTGAAAACTTTTCGATGGGCCAACGCCGGCCGGGATGACCAGCGCCGGGAAAAATCCCAACCAGCGGTGAGCCGGCATCGGCCCTGGCTTTGCGCAGCATCAGGTCCACAGCGCGATCGTCTTCGGGGCGAACTAACAATTTCGGAGTGCGTAACGCGTCTTTGATTCCCAACGGCTTCAACACATCGAGGTAACGATCCACCAAATGCTGTTTCGGATCATTTCGATCGACGGGCGGTTTAGGGTTGAAGCTGGCCAGGAAATCGAGCGAGCGACCAGGACGGCGCGCGAACAACCTCTGGGGCGCGCGTGAAAAAAATCCCAGCAGATTGGTTTCAGAAAAACTGTGCAAGTCGATCACGAAATCGAATTTACGCCGGCGAACATCTTTGACAATATCAAACACCTTGAGAATCGACAGCGGCTTGAATCCATCACGCAAGGCGACGCGATCGACTTCAATTGTCTCGTTTGCGTAACCCGACAGATTGATAATTTCCGCGCCGGGCTTGCCGACTGCGATCGTCAGCCGCGCATGCGGGAACTTTTCGCGGATCGCACGCAGGGCAGGAAGACTCATGACTACGTCGCCGAGTTGACCGAAGTCGATGATGAGAATGTTGCGCGGGTTGAAGGTCACTTCAAATGGTTTGGAACCAAGCTTCGTCAATAATGACTCTTTCAATGGTCTCAATTCGGACGCCAAGTCCCAAAGCCTTGAGTTTGTCCGCGAGCTGGTTACCATCAATCAAATCGATAGGCGGTGCACCATCCCGCGTAGCCTCCTTAATGGCTTCGCGCGTGAATGTTCCCGTTGTGATAAAGAGTCCCTTATCTCCTCGGCCAACCATGGCACCTCGAAAATCACGAATCGCGCTCGGCGTTACAGAGCTTTGGTATCTCTTGCATTGGAAAACTACATGGAAAGTAAGAACATCATGAATTCGAGCCAAACCCTTCCCATCAATTCCGCCGTCTCCGCTTCGGCCCGTTACTTCAACGTGCACGAACCCTAACTCTCGCAACAATCGCTTCGCTAATCGCTCGAATGCGGATGGATCCATTGGGTTGTGATTACACGAAGGAGGTGTTCTCGCCAAGACAGTATTTCGTCTGGGCCTTCGTCAAGTACGTCCTCAGAGTGTTCGGAGTGTTCGGCCTTGTGCCGAGCTGGTTGCTTCTGCACGGCTCTCTGTACTTCTAAGGGATCTACCTCTGTGACGTGTGAAGCAGTAGAAGCAAAACTCCAGACACCCCGCGCAGAGTTTTCTAACAGACCAAATTTCTTCAGGTAAGTTCTAGCCCACGCGAGTCGGTACTCTATTTCGGTAAGGTTACCGGCTCCTGGATGGGGCGTATTCACGACGTCATCCGGCAAGGCGATTAACTCAAGGACCTTCAGATAGATTTCTTCAATGGTTGCGGATCCGCCCAGCCCATGTAGCGCTGTAATCAGCGGATTCATCAAGTGAATATGTGTGGGAACTTTGCCTTTTGAGATCTCCATAATTACGCGTCACTTCCAATGCTTGAAGCCGTATTAGACTCAGAGCACGAACAAAGGCGTGGCTCATTGAGTCTTCGTCGATGTAGAGGCGAACCAGACTCACGACTGAGGCCCAGCTCCATTGCCAAGCTGCTGTTCTAGACGTGCACCTTCGCTGTCATCATCGACTATGTCGGCCTCGATTTGATTACGATTTGAGTGATAGTAAGTCAGCGCTGCGTAGACTTGAGCGAGCGTCAGGTGTCCGATTTCATCGGCGATCTCTTCAGGGCTAAGGCCGAGCTTATACCAACTAACGACGCGCGCTACCGTCACACCAGTACCTGCTATGCGTGGACGTCCCGAGCGCACTTCGGGGGTGGAAACTATTAACGCGCCAATGTCCGCAATGGCCATGAGCTTCTTTCTCCGTAGCTATTATCTCAAAAGAAACCGGTCAGCGAAATGACAGCCACTCAAAGGTCACTTCAAGTGCTTATCGAAAAAGTCAGCCGTTGCGTGATAAGCGCGCAGCCAGTCGCCGTGCAGCAGTAACTCATGAATTTCGTCGGGATAAATTATTTGTTCGAACTCGACGTTCTGCGCGCGCAGCCTGCGTACGAGATTAACTGTTTGCGAGAACTCGACGTTGCGATCGTCGTCGCCGTGAATCAACAGAACGGGCGATCGCCACTTGTCGACGGAAGCAATCGGCGATGACTCGCGCGCGATTCGCGATCGTTCAGCCGTATCAGTAGGCACTCGCAGGCCGGCGACGTTCACGCTCCAATCGTGCACACCGTGAAAATCGACTCCGGCGGCGAAGATGTCCGAATTGCGCGCCAGGCCGAGCGCCGTCAAGTATCCGCCGTAGGAGCCTCCCCACAAACCGATTCGTTTTTTGTCCACATCGTCGCGCGATTGCAAATATTTCGCGCCGGCGACAATGTCCTGGTACTCAGAAGCGCCACGCGCACCGCGATGTGGCGCCAGGCGGAAGGCGCGGCCATAGCCAATCCCGCTGCGATAATTCACCGACAGAACCATGTAGCCGCGGCTGGCCAGGTACTGATTCATCGCATAGGAGTTGTGATAATAGTCGCGATAGTGCCAACCCAGCAGCATCTCGCGCATGGGCCCTCCGTGCATGAAAACGATCGCCGCTAGTTTGCCCGACGCATTCTTTGGCTTGAAAAGTTGTCCATGAATTTCGAGGCCGTCCGCGGCTTTGAAGATCACTTGTTCGGGGACGACCAACTGCGCCGACGGAAAGTCACGCGGCAACGCTTGCGGCGCAAGTGCCTTCATGTTCGAGCCATCCACTGAGATCGTGAAAGGCATAAACGGATCGCGCGCAGTCGAGTGAAGTAAGGCGATCGTGCGTCCGTTGTTACAGACGACCGGATACATTTCGATGCCGTCGCCTTTCGTGATCTGTTCGGGTGCGCCGCCGGCAACGTTCACCTTCCAAAGGTGACGGCGATCGATATCGTTCTTGTTGGTGGCGATGATTACGAATGATTTATCAGGCGAGACAGCAACGTTCTCAACTTCAAAATCGCCAGGCGTCAACGCCGTTAATGCTCCGCCTGCGGACGAGATCGAATAGATATGAGCCCAGTCGTCCCGCTCAGACATAAACAGCAATCGATCTCCCGCGACCCATTGCCAAACATCGTTCCCGCCAAAGCCACCAAAAAACGAATCGTTATCATTGCTTCCGGAATGCCAGATCTCTTTGCCGTTGCCGCTCTGCGCGTCAACAATCTGGATGGACCATGGTTGTAAGCGCTCGCGATCGATTGAGAAAGTATCATTAATATTCCGCAAGCGAATGAACGCGATGCGTTTACCTTCCGGCGACCAGCGCGGCGCGATATCGCGGTCAACAGTCGGTGAAAGGAATCGAAGATGATTCGCGCGTGGGTTGTAGATGGCGATGAAGCTGTGATCTCCGCGGGCCGAACTGAAGGCGAGTTCCGATCCGTCGGGTGACCATTCCGGAGAATTCACCGCGCCGCGCGCTTCGAAAAGTTTTCGTTCTTTGCCGCCAACAACCGGCGCGCCCCAGATATGACCATCGCGCAAGTACTCAACTTCTTCGGAGTTCGGCGAGAACATCGGCGAACTGCCTTCGCCGATTCGCATCATCTTTCCGGAACGCACGTCGACTGTCCACACTTCCTGCTTCGCTCCGGCAACGTCGCTGGTCGGGTTGGCCACTTCGCCATTTTGATTTTTGTTGCCGCCGCGCACATAGGCGATGGTGTTCCCGTTCGGCGAAAAAACGATCTCGGTGACGTCCTGTCCGTCCTCGACATCGTGATGGGTTAGTTGTCTCGCGGCTAACGTCGGAGCTTCAGCAACGAAAATATTTCTCTTGCCTTGCGAATAGAATACCCAGGCCACCTTATCGCCGCGCTTCGAGGCGATCAATTCAGAAGGGAACGGTGAACTCATCAATTGCTCGAGCGTGATGGTTTGCGCGCGGGCATCAGAAGACGCGAACGACAAAATGGTCGCCAGAATTACTGAGACCATCAGATGTTTCTTCACGGGGGTTCTCCTTGTCATTTTTCGGATTTGTCGAGAGTCATTCCGTGTACAGTCAGAAAACTCTTGAGCTCCTGAAACAAGCGCATCGCACTGTTTGCGTCCTCAGCCTCGCAGTCACAGGTGAAATGAGTGCCTTTTGGCATTGACGAAAGTTTTTCTTTCAAGCTGCTGATCGAAGAGGCTTGATACCCGCCGATCGAGATATGTAGCGGCGGGTCGTCTGACGGACTCAGCACTATTTGAATCCTGTGGTCATCAAGAAATCTTACTGCTGATTGAACTTCGAGACGAGCCGTGGGTGTCAGGCAAAGTTGTTCAATTCGTTTCAACTGATCGGCGTCGAGGGTCCATGCTGTTCCCTTGACCAGCGCGCCAACCAATTCGAATTCGAACCGGGCCGGCTCTCCGGCAGCAATGCCATTTTCCATTTGAGGTTGCGCTTCTTCGGCGCGAGCTTGCCATTCGGTATGCCATCTTTCGAGGCGGTTCCAGAGTGGTTTTTCAGCCGCCGCGGAGCCCCGTTGGCCCAGCAGAGTGATTGCCTGAACGGCCACCTCGCGATTAGAGTCATCCAAATGCTGAATGGCGATCTCTTCCAGCCCCGGCGACATGAATTGTCGACCGACCTGGTTAAATGCCATTCGATAACATCCCGTGTCATCTTGGCCGCGCGCATTCAGGGCCTGCTCGACTGCCGTTGCTCCGTAATCGGGATCGACGCGAAGAAAGTAGGCCAGGAGCGATGATTGAGGATCGCACGCCATCTTCCCGATTCTGTCGGACGCCGCTGCCTTAACGCGTGCCAAAGAATTCGCACTCGCATAGCGGGCGATCAAACGGCTGTTGTCGACGATGATGTCAAACGCACGATCCGGCGGATTATTTTCGATGTTTGCAGCCAGAAGCTCATCAACCTCAGGCAGTTCTACATCAGGCAATATTTCCAGGACGTCGGTGTTAATGCGACGAAATCTTCGGGCTATTTCGCTCAGAATAATAGTGCGGCCCTCATCCGGCGCAAGTTGATATAGCCTCTTGAGCGCCAGACTGCGAAGATCCTTAAAACGATCCTCAAGAGTGCTTCCCATGGCGGGCGCGGGCGGCTTTTGGGCTAACTGTCGTAACACCGGCAGCATCGTGGGACTCGCCAGGCGTTTCCAGTGAGATGACAACAACGAATACTGTTGCTCGGGCGGCAGATCGAGGAACAGTTCGGGCAGTGAGGATGAGATCTGATCGAGAACGGCGTTGTTTGCGGCTGTGCGTTGTTGAGGCCACGTGCTTGATTCCAGCTCGAGCAGCGTGTTCAGCGCGATGGCCCGGGCCGGCCTGTTTTTGCGCGAGACGGTTGCCGCTGCTTGTTGAGTGTAACGCGTGACAATCTCCTGAAATTGTTCGCGGCGTTTTTGTGCTTCCGCTTGCCAAAGTTTTCTTTTCTCCGGATCGTTCGTGGGGTAGGTGGTCAACGGAGAAGCGTCTTCCCTCATGAAAGCCAGAGACGCCAGGGTGTGAATAAAGTTTACGGTGACCGGATATTCGGGCGCCGCGATTTGTGTCTCCATCGCTTCGATGATCGCGGCACGTCTCGGAGAACCGACCACGCCCAATAGAAATTCGCCTTCGCAGCCACTCGAATACAGCCGAATCATCGCGGCCTCGGCCTCGGGCGCGTTCATAAAACGCAGAGTGCGGCACGCCGATCTCGCGTCGCGCGGTTTGTCTTTGATTACCCGGGCGGCTTCCTGAATTTTCGATTTTTGCCAATTTGGATCTGCGGGAACGACATCAAACGCGATGGTGTTGGATGTCGCGGGAAGCGATTCGACAGTTTTGCTGCGTCCGTGCCACACGATCTTTCCAATGCGGCTATTTGTCACCGAAAGACGATAGTGCCCGGGCTGATCGAAGCGGACTAATTCGTTTATGTCCCGTTCGATGATGTAAGGCTTCTCCTGTAGCGTTATCGGCCCCGGTGACAGGCCGCCGCTCATAAAACCGAATATTGAGGTATGAAAGTACTCTGCGGTTGGATCGGTGACTCCATTCGCTGGATCGACGCGAAAGGTGTCAGCTTCAAATCGACCGCTGCGATCGTAGGTGCCTCCATAGAGCTGATATTGGTCGGGGACCTTGCTGCTGAACAACATTTCAACAGTAATCAGTTCACCTTGATAGAACTGCGTCTTGCCATCCTTCAGCCGCACCGTGAAAGAAACGCCCGGTGGAATGTCATCCGGAGGATTGCTCGTCTGTTGAGCGCGCCCAACGACTGGTGCCAGAGCCAGCCCAAATATGAGGAGGGAAAACAGAATAGAAAAGAATTCGCGGCGAACTTTCATCAAAGTCTCGCGGGCTACCATACGGGCTGAATAGAAGGATCGCTCATCTCGATCTTATTTGAGATTTGTTGAGCGGGAATTCTAACACCGCCATGATTGCTAAGGTAGACAAGATGTCGGCCCGCACATATCGGCAACTAATTCCAATCAGTCGGATGTTGGTCCCTCATTAGAAATTAGGCAGCGGGCAACGTCTGTTTGCCGGCCTTTGACGATCTGCTAATCTTGCTTCGAATAGTCCACGCGAATTGCAGTTTAGAACAGAGTGACACACGGACACGATCACGGCTCGGCGGCAACGGGGCAACGGCTCGTGCTGTCGATTGTTATCACGGTCGCATTCGTTATCGGTGAAGCGATTGCCGGCTACTTCGCCCATTCACTCGCACTGCTTTCGGACGCCGGCCACAACTTCGCCGACGCGTTGGCGCTGGTCTTGTCGTGGTACGGCATCTGGATGGCGCGCAAACCGTCCACCCAGCAGCGCACCTTTGGCTATCACCGGGTCGGAATTTTTGCGGCGCTCGTGAACGCTGTCTCGCTGGTTGTGATTGCGCTCTTGATCTTTTGGGAGGCAGCCGATCGGCTCGGACACCCACAGCCGGTGCACAGCGCGCCCATGATCGTCGTAGCGCTAATCGCGATCGGGATGAATACCTCGATCAGTCTGTGGCTGAGACGAGAGGCGCAACACGATCTCAACGTTCGCAGCGCTTACGTACATATGGTGGGAGACGCAATTTCCGCGGCAGGCGTCGTCGTTGCCGGGATCGTGGTAGCGTTCACGGGCACGTCCTTCGCTGATCCAATTGTCTCGATATTGATTGGATTACTGATTCTTTGGAGCTCGTGGGGGATTCTGCACGAGTCAGTGAACGTTCTGCTCGAATCGATTCCGAAAGGAATGGATATGGATTTGGTCGAGCATACGATTGGCGGCGTTCCCGGAGTGCTGGCCGTACACGATCTGCATGTTTGGACCATTGGCTCGGGAATCATCGCGTGCAGTTGCCACGTTACGGTTGGCGAACAGAGCATTCGCGGCGGGCAGGATGTGCTGCGCGTCCTTAACAGCGAGTTGAAGAGTCGATTTGGAATTTCCCACTCAACTATCCAGGTTGAAGTAGAAGGCTGCGACCCGAATGACATGTACTGCATTGCGCGGGCCGTAAGACATGAACCCGCTTTGAAGCATCGTCACTGACTGGGGACAGTTCCTGACAAAGACATGGCGAAGATCGAACTCGGCTACGGACGCAGCTCAATTACTTTCGAGTACGACGACGCGCGCTTCGCTGTCCTCGCGCCGAATGAAACCGAAAGCAATCCGCTTTCGGATAATGAAGTTAGCGCCGCGCTTGATGATCCCATCGGCTCACCGCCTTTGGAAGAGTTGATTGCACTCGGCGATACGGTTCTGATCGTAGCATCGGACGCGACGCGCGCCACCGGCAGTGCGCAAATCATCAATCTTGTGGTTCGGCGGCTAATCCAAAACGGAGTTCAACCAGGCGATATCGCGATCATCTTCGCCACTGGAATCCATCGCGCTGTCCGGCCTGATGAAAAGATCGAGCTGCTCACCTCGTTTATTGCGCAACGCATTCGCACTCTCGATCACGATGCCTACGATCCTTCGCAATTGATCCAAATTGGCAAGATGGAGGATGGCACGCCGATCGAAGTGAATCGCGCGCTGAAGGAATTCTCGAAGGTCATCGTAACCGGCGCGGTGGGTTTTCATTACTTTGCAGGTTTCACCGGCGGTCGTAAATCGATCTGTCCCGGATTGGCTTCAGCGCGAACGATTGAAGCGACGCACATGCTGGCGCTCGATTTCGAGCGCGGCGGCAGGCGGCAGGGTGTCGGCGCGGGCTTGCTCGACAAAAACGCCGTAAGTGAAGAGTGCGAGCGCGTGGCGGCGATGATCGAGCCGGCTTTTTCAATCAACGCGATCGTTGACGAGCACGGTCATGCCGAGAAAGTTTTCGTTGGTGATTGGCGCGCCGCGCACCGCCGGGCCTGCGCAGACTATGCAAGCGGACACTCAGCGAAGATTAAGGAAAAGCGAGACGTGGTAATCGTGAGCTGTGGCGGCGCGCCTTACGACATCAACATGATTCAGGCGCATAAGGCGCTGGACATGGCCGCGCATGCGTGCGTCGATGGCGGCAGGATTGTTTTCTTAGCTGAATGCGCCGACGGACTGGGACGCGCCGATTTTATGAAGTGGTTCGAGTCGAAAGATTCGCGGGCGCTGGAGCTGCGTCTGCGCGACAAGTATGAAGTAAACGGACAGACAGCGTGGGCCTTGCTGACCAAGACCGAGCGCTTTCATGTTCAAGTCATCACTGAATTGAATGATGAGCAAACGCGCGGGATGCGGATGATTAAGTCGCGATCGCTGGAGGAAGCGCTTTCAAATGCTTCGGCAAACGCGCAGGGCTACATCATGCCGAGAGGAGCGGCCCTTTTGCCGGTGTTATGATTAGCCTGAACAGTTTCTGGTCGAGATGAAAAAACACGGATCGTGTGCTGCTTCCCCCGTCGCCGTGCCGCCTGAAGGCGGAACTCCAAACGGAAAAACTCAGTTTCCCGGCTGACCCATAAATACGTTCTTATCGATCTGCGTCGGATTGCCAAGGACGACGAAGCGAATGTTGCGCATGTATTTCTGCGACACCCGCTGCACATCCGACGGCGCCACTGAACGCAGCTTTTCGAGAAACTGCAGCGAGTTGCGCCAGCCGCCACCGATTAACTCGTATTGGGCCATGCTGGCAGCTTGCGCCGCATTCGTCTCCTGGCCGATGTAATAGGTGGTCAGGAATTGGGCGATCACCGCGGTGATGTCGTCTTTACTGACGGGCTCGCGTTGCAGCCGGGTAATTTCGTTCAGCATCACTCGCACCGACTGGTTGGCATCAACCGCGGTCACGTAAATCCCGCCGATGTTCGCCGCCTGAGTTTTCAAAAACGCATCGGGGGCGTAAGACAAATTACGTTTGACACGGACTTCTTCGAACACCCGATCGCGCAACAGCGAAGACGCGACGTACATGGGATAGATGTCCGGCGAAGTAATTGCCGGAGCGGTAAACAAACCCTGGATGTAATTCGTCGGCAGTTCGCGGCTCGTGACATCAACAGTAGACGAATTGAAGGCGAGTTGCGGTAGCACCGGCGCTTTGTAGTCGCCCTTGGGCAGCTTGCCGAACGTCGCTGCGATGCGCGGCTTGAGCTGCGCCGCGTCAAGGTCGCCGACAATCACCAGCAACAGCCGCGACGTCTGCATGATTCCCTTGTGATAGGCGCGCAGATCTTCCGCCGTCAATTTGCTGATCGTTTCCGCCGTTCCCTCGGGACGATTCAAATAAGGATGACCGGCATACGCAACTTTTTCCTGGAGCCGTTGCAGATATGAGTCGGGCTCATCAGTGTCACCGCTGAGGCTCGCGACCAGGCGAGTCTTGACCAGATCAACATCTTCTTTGGTGAACGCAGGATTCGTGGCGACGTCAGCGAATATGTCCCAGGACTTATCAAAGTTGGTCCGCGTTGCGGCCATCGCCAAGGCTGAATAATCGTAGCTTACGCTTTCGCCGATCGCGGTGCCCATGCGCGCGAGATCTTTGCGCATGCGGTCGCGCGGGTAAGTCGCGCTGGCTTCGCTGGCCACATTCAGCATGAAAGCTTCCACGCCCGCGTTAGTCGCCGTGACGTTCTCGACACCGCCCCGGATGTAAAGCTGAACCGCGACGGTCTGGCTGCCTTCGCGGCGCTTGACCAGAACCTTAAGGCCGTTGACGTCGAACTCGGAAACCAGCGAGGCCTGGCGAGCAATGACGCTTTGGAAGTCAGGCGGCGCCGGCGTCTGTGTCGGTGGCTGTGTCGGTGTTTGGGCGAATACGGATGATGCCGTGATCAAGCAAAGAATCGTCGACAGCAGAAACCATTTGCCATTTGTCATTTGACGTTTGTTATTTCTCATTATGAATTTCATTTCACTTAACTGCGTGTCAGAAGCCCGAGCGTTAGCCACCGGGTATTCCACAAAATTTGAATTACCCGCTTGCTACCGCAAGC
>DNNE01000134.1:23941-30437 GCA_003487805.1 Blastocatellia bacterium
CTTGCTACCGCAAGCGGTTCCGTACCAGGCGCTTCTGATACTTTACTGCCCGATCAAATCTTCCGGCGTGATCTTCGCCTGTTGTTGACTCTGCTCGGAAATCAAAGCCAGACCGACGTGGGGCTTGCCTTGAATATAAGTCGTTAGATAACGGCTAATGTCGCCGCGCGAAGTTCGCCGCAAGTTTCCGAGGTAGCCGCGGAAGTAATCAACTCCGGTCGACGACCACCAGAACCCGAGCGTCTTCGCGTACTCGTCAAACTTTTCGCGCGAGTACAGATCGTCAGCTTCCAACAATCCTTTGGCGCTCTCAAGTTGATCGTCGGTGTAATAGTCCTTGTCATTGAAATGTGAGATTTCGCTGTAGACAGCTTTCAGGGCAGCCTTTGCCTTTTCCGGAGTCGTTTGAAAGACGACATTGATTGGGCCAACGTTGCGCTGGGTGTAATAGCCGATCGCCACGCCGTTCACCAATCCGGTGTCTACCAAATTGCGCTGGAAGCGTGAATCAGGCTGCTGCATGATGAACGAGAAAGTATCGGCAGCATAAGTCGCGGCATCATCTTTCCCGATCGACGGCCCTTGCCAACCGATCTCGATCAAGACGTTGGTTACGGGTTGCTTAATGACGTTGGCTTCGCTCTTTTGCAGCGGCGGATGGTCGACGAGTGGAAATTCCGCGAACGGATCTTTCTCGCGTCGCGGCCAGTCGCCAAATAGATCCTGGGCCATCTTGTAAACGTCAGCGGTCTGCACGTCGCCAGTGATAACCAACGCCGAATTGTTGGGCACGTAATAACGCCCCTGAATCAACTTCATCATCGCCGTGGTGGCGGTCGAAACCGTCTGACGATTACCGAGCGGCTGCTTTCTGCTCGTGTATTTTGAGAAGAGACGATCGTTCATCTCTTTATTCAAATAGTAGCCCGGCTCTGATTCGTTCCGATCGATTTCACCGATCACGACCTGGCGCTCGCGCTCGAATTCGTCCTCTTTGAACAGCGGATAGCGAACCGCGTCACGCATGAAATTCATCGCCGCATGCAGGTTCGGGCTCGTAGTCGTGAAGTAATATTCGACGACTTCTTCGCGGGTCTCGCCGTTGTAAGCGATGCCGAGCTGGCCGATTTTTTGCAGATAGTCTTCCTGATTCGCGATCGCGCGATTGGCTTTGAAGAACATGTGCTCGTAAAGATGCGACAAGCCGTTCAGCTCCGGTGGTTCAGTGAACGAACCGTTGCGCACCGCGAGTTCGATCGTTACGACCGGCACCGAATGATCCTCGAGCACGATGATCTCAAGTCCATTCGCCAGCACTTTGCTGGCGATGTCCGAAGCGGGCGTTGGGGCACTGGTTCGAACAGGCGCCGCAGCGGTCATGCGGGCAGGCGGATTGGTTTGGATTGAAGCCGGACGCGCGGTAAGCGGCGCGACTAACGAAAAGATAAGCGCAAGAATCAGAAATAATCGTTTCACATTAACTCCGTATCTCTTTGGCGACGAACTCGGAAGATTCAATTTTTTGCACGAGTCGCTGCGAATATGTACGACAAATCTACCACAAAGACCAGACGGACAGAGGCGTCAGTTAGTCGCCTTGTTTTTACGAATCAGAAGGTCTTTGGGTTTCTGCCTTCAGCGACCAGTGTTCGATGTCTCTGATCGCTAATTAGATGTCAGCGCGATTAGTCATGGCTTAGGAGAGGATGAGTAAGGGAATTCGTAGTCGGTGGTTCGATCGCAAGGCTTCAGTGCGATCTCTTTCTTAAGGGCCTCGGCTGTGCGCAGGACTTTCGCGCGAAAGCTGCTGTCGCTCCTGGTTGACTTGATGGTCGTTGCGTCGATCTGTTCCGCCGGTTGCGCCAGCAACCAGAAGCGGCCGGGGGCAACGTTGGCGATCGCGAAGGTCCCGTCGGCGGCGACTACACCTTCAAAAAATCGCAGCGGATTGTCGCTGTTTTCGCGTTCGGCGGGCGCCAAATAAATTCGCAGCGGCGGTAGACTTTGTCCCTCGGGGATTGTGACGCGACCGCGCAGGCTCGCGCCGCCCTCGGCAATCGCGATCGTGATGCCGGATATTCTTTCGCCTAACTTTATGGATATTCCGTTGCGGGAAATGGTTGATTCCGTTTTGGCGCCCGGCTTCTGGTCCAACGCCACGTCTCTGAGGTACCAACCGGCGGCGGGGAGACGAACGTCAAACCGATAAGTGGCCGGCGACAAGTTACGATAATGGACCTCTCCTTTTTCGTTGGGCACAGTCTCGAACGAGCTTGAAGCAAATAGAGAAACCCCGGACGGGTCCGCAGTCTTGTCTTTCGCTGGGCCGGATTTTTCTTCCGGTCGCGCCCGCCGTAAGACAACCATCGTTTCTTTCATCGCCGTATCACGGCGGCGTCCGCAGTTCAATTTCGCGTCCGTCTCCACATTGACCTGCGCGTCAACTGATCCCATGACGGCGAGCGCAAGATCAAGGCCGGTTACGTCAGCGCCTCTAACTGCGATCTTACGTGCGGACGATGCGACAACTTCGTTATTTGGTCCACCGCCTCCGATCGCGCTGATTTCATACTCGCCGTCAGAGACTCCGTTCAACTGAAATGTTCGGTCAGGACCGGGCGCCTGCACGCTGGTTATGACAACGTGGCTTTCGAGATCAATCAGTCTCACGCTCGGGCTGTAAGGCAAAGGCGGCTGCGCGCCGGAAACTTTGCCGCTTACTGCATGACCTGGCTCGGCTCGATAACGAATGTCCGCCGTGGCTTCCTGATCTGAGCGCACTACGATTTCGGCGGCGGTGTCGCGCGTTGAGGCAGGTGCGAAAGTCATCGCGTCGTTTCCGAAAGGATTCACCGATCCGAAATATTGGCCCTGACCACCGGCGGCAACAATGTAAGTCCCTGGCTGTAATCCGTAGATGCGATAGTAGCCGCGATCGTCAGTGATCTTAGGTTGAGAGAAGGCAGGCGTCGCAATCTTGTTTCCTTCAGTGTCGCGAATCTGATAAGCACGAACACTTATGTTTACCACCGGCTCGCCCGTGATGTTTGTAATGGTGCCGGCAATGACCGCGCCCTTGATCAAGGTCAGTTCCGCTCTGTCTCCCGGTCGATAAGTCGGCGTAGATTCACTCGGAAATTGAGCGACATATCCCGGCGCGCTCAGAAAAACTCTGTACATGCCGGCATCAAGCCCCTGCACTTTGAACAACCCTTCGTTATCGGTGGTCGTGCGGTGACCGCCGGAACTCCCGAAACCGCTGACAGACACATTGACGCCTGGAAGTGGCTGACCCGATTCGCTGACGACGCGGCCGCTAATCGCATTGTCCTTTGTTTGCGCCGCAGGTTCTTGCGCCAACGTGGCCAGCGAAACCAGCAGCGTGAGCGCGAGCACGGATATTGCCTGAATGTTTTTCAATCTCATCAGGGCCCTTCCTTTGGGGTCAGGTCGAGCGTGAACAGAACTTCTGATTCGGAATCGTCAGCCACATTCACAGTTTGTCGTTGGGTCCTGGGAAGGGTGCGCGGCAAATTGTTTGAACCAAACGATATGATCTGGAGAACAACCTCGTATGTGCCGGTGGGAATGCCTTGCGCTATAAAACGGCCGCGCGAATCAACTTGCGCTGATGACACTCCGTTCGGGTCGTTTTGACGTTGCACTGAAACGAACATCATGGCGTCAGCAGGCAGCGCGCCTCCTTCAACCTTGACCTGGCCCCTAACAACTCCGCTTCCGTAGGTGAGATAGACTCGAACGCCGGAAATACTCTGCCCGGGTGCGAGATCAATCCGGCGATTCTGTAAAGCGCGCTCGTGGACGATCCGAGAAATGGTAATGCCCCTCGACTCGGCTGAGGTGAAGCCGCTGATGTTGATCTGGACCTTACCCGGGCGTAAGCCGTCCAGTTGAAACGTGCCATCGGCTGCGATGGGCGAAGTCGTGGCGTTCATAAGACCCTGAATGCTGTTCTGAGTTGGTTCTCCGAAGCCGGCCACGACCGATCTGGAAAGCATGGCCAGGGCCTTCTTATCGGTAATGCCATCCGTGACGACAACGCCTGAAATGCTCAACCCGCGCTGCGCTTTGACTTCCAGGTCCGCAATGTCGCCGTCCGTAACTTCAAAAGAAAGCGGGTCGCTGTATACCTTGGGGCGCTGATTGGGCGTTTGATTGAACATCGAATTCGAATTAGTCATGATTGCGTAGCGTCCCGGCGCGACTCCCTCTAACCGAAACTCGCCCTTCGAATTAGTGGGCGTGTTCGGCGAGTAGCTGCCACTGACATAGGTTTGATTTTGATTCGTCTGCAGCGCGCCAAACGAGAAATCAACACCCGGCAAGGGTTGGTTTGTGTCAGCATCAATTATTCGTCCGGTCACGGTGTAGGTGCGCGAGCGGCCGCCGACGGTGATGTCAATATTCTTTACTTCGGCGCCTTCGGTGAGATCTACGATCGAAGCTTTCGCAGCTTCGGCAGTGTTCCCATAATAAGTTTTCGGATAGTACCCGCCTCGCAAAGTGGCGCTACGTCCGTCATCCCCTACGCTCACTTTGTAACGCGCGGCGGCCAATCCGTAAATCCGATAGATGCCGCGGTCGTCGGTACTGTACATGCCAAAGTTTGCCGGCCGCGAAGCCAGCACTCGTGCCGGCTCGCCTTTGTCATCGACCGGGGTTAGCGTGATGCGTTCCTCGATCAGTGGTTTGCCATCTGCGTCGACGATGCGACCGGTGATCACGCCGCCGCGCGTTAATTTAAAGTCGATGCCTTCGACAGTTTCATCGGCCGACAAATTAACGACTCGTCCCTGGCCGTACATCGGATTTGCGGGAAGTACGTATGTAGGCGCGACCGCGCTCACGTTCAGTTGCCCCGCTGACAGTCCACTGATTCGATACTTACCTTCGGCATCAGAAGTGACCTGGGCGACGACGGTCTGGGTATTGGTGAGATTCACTGCGACCAAAACTCCCGGCGCGGGTTTCTCGCCGATCATTACCCGACCGGTGATCGAAGATGTTGCTTTCGGTTTGGCTTCGGCCGTCTGGCCGTAAACGGGTTTCAGCGAATGCCCGACCACAACAGTCGCAAGGAGTAAAGAGAACCAAAGAAGCCGTTTGAGGCTGGCCATAGGGGATCCTCCGCTTAGAAAGGCTGGGCCAATTGTGGGCGTCATCATCGCACCGTCTTGCGCCCCGCGCAACACAATCGCTTCGGTATGGCTTCCCCAGAATGTCTACGAGACGAATACGGTACGGAACCGGTCGCGCCAGCGACCGGGTAGTCTTCTTGAGATTACCCGCTTGCTGGCGCAAGCGGTTCTGTACCGATTGATTCTTCACGCACGATCTGGACTTTTTGGGCAAGACCCGAGCTAACCGGCCTCTCGTTCGAACTGGATACGAGGTGGCGAGTTAGACTTACGGAGAAGCCGGAGCGACATACGGCAGCGCCAAATCAGCTACTTCCTCACAAGGCTTTAGGGTGACTGCTTTCTTCAACGATTCAGCATCCTGGAAAATCTTCGCCCGCAAGGCTGCGTCCTGGCGAATTGAGGTGGTGGTTCCGGATTCATTCTCTGGCGCAGGCCGTGCCACAATCCAATACTTGCCCGGCGCGACATTGTCGACAATGAACCGGCCGTCAACCTCGATCCGGGATTCATAAAATCTCAACACGTTCTCGGCAGCTTCCGGTTCCACTGGGATCAGATAAACCCGCAAACGTGGTGGCAGGGTCTGAGCTTCAGTCCCGGAGATGCGGCCGCGAAGAAGAGACGCGCCTTCGGTGATGGTGACCATCAGACCAGAAACTCGTTCGCCGCTTCTTACCGCAACTCCGTCTCGTGCAGTAGCGGCGCTGGCGGTCCTTCCCGCAGCCTGCGGGGCTCCGATTGATATCGATCTTACGTACCAGCCGCTGGCCGGTGGGCGCGGATCAATTCGATAGGAACCGGGAGGTAGATTTCTCAACCTGAAAGATTTCTTCGCGTCTCCAACGGCCTGGGCTGTATAACTGGCCGCCGAAAGCGGCACTTCCGGCACGGCGGCTTTCGGATCGGCTCCGGGTTTCTTTTCAGGCTCATATCGCCGCGCGTAAACCAGCGTTTCCTGCGCAGCGGTTTCTCTGCGCTTCGCGCATCCAGCTTTCGGATCGTTTTCGAAAACGAAGCGTCCCTCGATCGAAGCCAGCGGAGCCAGTGTCAAATCTATTCCGGTAACATCCGCGCCGTGGACAGTGACGCGCCGCGGCGGCGAACGCAACTGATCGCCGGTCGGCAGGTATTGTTGTGCCGACAATTCATATTCGCCGTCAGGTATTCCATACAACGCAAAGCTGGAAGGGTCCGGATACGATGTTCCACCGTTAGCGATCTGCGTTCGATCGCGAAGGTCTGTGAGTGTGATCGAGGCAGCGGACGAGAATTGTCTGTCTGATGTAATCATGCCGGAGAGCTTGCCGCTCACCGCGTGTCCCGGCTCCCCCCGC
>DNNE01000134.1:30720-45543 GCA_003487805.1 Blastocatellia bacterium
CTCACCGCGTGTCCCGGCTCGCCGCGATACTGAATGTCGGCAGTGATTTCATCACCCTCGTGTACGATAATTTGGGCAGCGGTATCGCGGGTCGCCGATGGATAATACGTGGGCACATCAAGATCGTATGAGCTCGGAACAATCGTTCCGACACGCGGCCTCATGGCTGTAACGATATAAGCGCCGGGCGGCAAGCCATAAAAGCGAAAGACACCGCGATCGTCGGTGCGCCGCTCGAAACCTGAAGGTATGGCGGTGAGAATCTTTTTGCCGGCCGCATCGCGCACCCGCGTTGCGAAGGTGCCAACGCCGACCAACGGGCCGTTTGGACCAGTGACGGTACCAGTAATGACACCTCCTTTCGTCAGTGTGAAAATGACTGAATCGCCAATGCGATAGTAACCAGGTGAATCGCCAGTGGGTGTCTTCGACACGAAGACATAACCGGGCATATTCGCAAACATGTTATAGAGTCCTTGCTCGAGTCCATCTATTTTGAAATCGCCATGACTGTCGGCGGTAACAGTCTTGCCGCGCACGTTACCTAAGATCGAGCCTGCGTATATCGACGCGCCGGGTAGCGGCTCACCCCCTGAATTGACGACGCGGCCCGTGATTTGGCCAGCGGGCGTTGCTGACGGTTTAGCGGTGCCGGATTGAGCCCAACACTCCGACGCGCAGAGGAACAGAATGCAGGTGACAAAGCAACAAATTCGTTGAGAGATCGGCTGCATCACGGCCCTCCTGGTTTCGGTGTGAGGTTGACAACAAAAGTAACCTCAGTCTCTGAACCGTTAGCGATGTTGACGATCTGTTTTTGTGGCGCAAATCCCCGCGGCGGGCGCGGTGTCAAACTATTAATCTGAAGTGTGACTTCCCATGACCCCGGCGCCAGATTCGCAATAACGAAATGTCCACGCGCGTCGACTTGCACGGTGCTGCCTTCGCGGGCGCCTTCGCGTTTGCAATTGACATACATGTGCGACTCCGCAATCGCAGGGTCACCGTCGAATTTGACTGTGCCGCGGATGATGCCGGTGCCGTAATCAATCACGACTCGCAAACCTGAAAGAGATTCTTTGAGCTCGAAGTTCTGATTAACGGCGACGCCGTCACGCTCCATGCGATTGAAATTAGGGTGGATGAAAGTGGGCCGTTGCGTTACGACCCATACCGATACTGGGCCAGGCCTCAGGCCCTCTACCAGAAAGCTGCCGTCAGGAGCCACGACGGCTCGTCCGGCGGTGCGAACTGGATTGTTCCCCGTCGAAGAACCGCTGAAGGAAATCGTCAGGCCGGGTAACAGCGCCAGCAATTCTTTCGTCGATAGTCCGTCAGTCGAAATGATGCCGCCGATACTCAATCCGGGAACAGTCTTGACTTCGATGTCATTGAGGTCCTTATCGACGACGTCGAGGTAGACCGGGTCGCTGTAGTAGTTACCGCCGTAGGATTCTGAGGTGGCGCTGACGCTGTAGTGTCCGGGCCCGAAGCCGCCCCAACTGAATTCTCCGCGCTCGTCCGCCTGGATACCGAGGCCGCCGCCGGCGTTTGGGTCCTTACTCACCGGCATTAATCGAACGCCCGCTTTCGCGATGGGTACGCCTGTCTCTGTGTCGATGACGCGGCCGGAGATTGAATAGGTCTTTGGCGCGGGCTCCACCTTGATGTCGATATTCTTTGCTTCGTCGCCTTCACTTAATTCGATGATGGCCGGCTTTGACTGGTCGGTGGGATCGAGATAATAGGTCTTGTCATAACGGCGGCTGCGAATCATTCCGTCGGTCGCCGGATCGTAGCCGACGCTCACCTTGTAACGGCCCGGCGGCAAATCGAAAATGCGGTAAACGCCGCGGTCGTCAGTCTGAAACATTTGGTCATACGTTGAGGAGATCGAGCCGCCAAAACGCGGCGGATTCCCGTTCACGTCCACCATTTGCAGAGACAGACGCTCTTCGACCACGGGCTTATTGTCCGCGTTAGTGACGCGGCCGGTAATTACAGAGCCGCGAATCAGTTTCAGATCGACACCGGTGACGTTTTCGCCGGCCCCCAGCAGAATGCTCTTGGCAGCGCCCGCATATGAAAAGTAGTTTGGCGACCCACTTGGTTCCGCAACCAGTGCAGGGGTAAGCGTCCAAACTTGATACTCAGCCGGCGCCAATCCTGAAATTTGATAATTACCTTCGACGTCGCTGAACGCGCGCGCAGGCGCATCGCGACGATTAACGTTTGATCCCTCGACTGCCGCGACAGGAACACCGGCGGCGCCCTTTCCGTCAACTGTTATCCGGCCTGAAATAGATCCGTTTGGTTTAGGTTTCGGTTCTGATGATTGGGCGTTGACGATCGATGTTAAGAAGAACAGAACACCAACAATCGTGATGCGTGAGAGCAGCCTGCTTTGGATGGGCACGGGCACGGGAATCCTCCAACGAGCTTTGAGTTCGGCCCCTGAGTCGCCCGGATCATTTCACCGTCCGCCCGGCAAAGCAAGTTTCAAACGCATAATGATTGCGCTAGTCTGAATGCGCGTTACCTTGTAGAATCATCGCGACGAATAAATTGCTATGGCCGTACTGAAAGTTACCGACGCCAGCGGACGCCAGGCGCAACACCAACTCAATAACCGTGTGAACTGCATGATCGGGCGCGCGCCTGACAATCAGATCGTGCTGGATGACCCGCGTGCATCACGACATCACGCGCACATCAGGGCGACCGAGGACGGCTCGTTCATGCTCGTCGATGGCGTGGTGGTTAATGGCCAGATCAAACGCAGCGCGAACAAGGTCTTCGTCAATGGCGAACAAAAATTCGAGCATCCGCTTAAGGATGGCGATCGCGTCACCATTGGCGCCAGCACGTTACGCTTCGAACAGCCAAAGGAAGAGCGCACGGCTGATTTAAGTTATGACGACAAACCGCTCGGTCATACGCAGTTGCTGATGTCCGCGAAGGACGTGCTGACGACCGTCCTGCGCCAATCCGATCCGGGCATTAGCGGAGGTACGGTAGCGCCACGTGGCGACAAAGTACTTGAAACGCTGCAACGCAAGGCGAACATCCTCAGCGAGATCTACGAGATGAGCAAAGCGCTCGGCGCCGGCTTCGATCTCGATCGCATTTTTAAGATGGCGACCGACATCATTTTCAGATCGACGCCTGCTGATCGAGTGGTTGCGTTGCTTTCCGAGGGCCTCGTCACTGAACAAAACGCTGACAACGCCAAGTTGTTTCCGATTGCGACGCGCGCTCGCGATGAAAAACTGGAAGCGCACGCACGCAAGATGACCATCGGCCGCACGATCACCCGCAAGGTGATGAAAGATCGCGTGGCGCTGTTGTCACAGGACGCCGCCGCCGACGAGCAATTCGCGGGCGTTGATTCGATTGTGTCGCAAGGCGTGCGGTCCACAATCTGCGCGCCGCTGTTTACCGAGGCAGGAGTGCATGGGGCATTGTATGCGGATCGACTTGATCCCTTCTCAGCTTTCAAACCCGACGATCTCGAATTGATCAGCGCCGTCGCGGCGCAAACGGCCATCGCGGTCGAGAACGTCCGCGCGCACGAGCGTCTGGCAAAGGAAGAAGTTGCGCGTGCTAATTACAGCCGCTTTCTGCCGGAATACGTTGTGAAGCAGATGCTCGAGAATCCCGAGTCATTCAAGCTCGGCGGCGTCACGCAAACGATCACGGTGCTGTTCGCGGACATTCGCGGCTTCACTGGAATATCGGAACATGCGGCCCCGGAAAAAATCGTGCAGTTGCTCAATCGTTACTTTTCAGCGATGACCGATATCATCTTTGCGCATGGCGGGACGCTCGATAAGTACCTGGGCGATGGGTTGATGGCCTTGTTTGGCGCGCCGACGGTGACGCCGAAAGACGCCTCGAACGCTATCGCTGCCGCGGTTGCCATGCAGCGTCGCATGCTGAGTATTAATGACGAGTTGCGCGCCGAAGGCTTCCCGGAAATCGGTATTGGAATCGGATTGCACACCGGTGAAGTCATCGTCGGCTATATTGGCTCAGAGCGTCGATCTGAATACACCGCGATCGGCGATGCCGTTAACACCTCGTCGCGTTTGGAATCAAACGCCAAGGCCGGCGAAATCCTCGTCAGCGAAGTCACTGCGCAAGCCGCCCGTTCGCGTTATCAATTAGCTCCCCGCGATCCGATCACCGTGAAGAACCGCGAACAACCCGTGCCGCTGTTTGAGGTCGAGTGGCAACATCAAGTGAGTAATGCGTGAGGTGGGCAAAGAGCTAAGAGCAAAGGGCAAAGAGGCAAGAGCTAAGAGATAGAAACGCCTGACATCATCAACTGGAACATTCGCGAGCCAAACGCGTCTAACCCTTCGCCGTTTGGCTCTTAGCTCTTAGCTCTTAGCCCCTTGCTCTTCGCACTTTGCTCTTAGCCGCTCATGAACCTTCCGGGAATTTTCAAGCGACAAATTCTCGTCGCGCGCGTCTATGGCATTCCCGTGCGCATAGACTATCGCTGGTTCATTGTGTTCGCGATGAGCGTCGCACTGATCGCCGCAAACGTCCGCAAGTATCCGCTGCAACTCGGCACCTTCAGAATTCCACCCATGGGTGACGCTCTGGCGTGGACCCTCGGTATCGTCACGACCCTCGCGCTATTTGTTTCCGTGTTTGGTCATGAACTGTCTCACGCGTTGATGGGACGAACGGAAGGGATTGAGATTGAAGAGATCGTGTTACATCCCTTTGGCGGCCTCGCGCGTTTGAAAACTCAACCTGAGAATCCGAAAGCGGAGTTTCGCATTGCGGTCGCTGGCCCGGCGGCGAGTTTTCTATTTTCGCTGATCGCGTTCGGCGGAATGGTGCTGACTGCGACGCTGCATTTCGATTTCGGCACTTCATTTTTCTTTTTCATCGGCGCCGGAAATCTTTTGCTGGCGGTATTCAATTTGTTTCCAGGTTATCCGCTCGACGGTGGACGCGTGCTGCGAGCGATCATCTGGAAACGTAGCGGCAACATTCGCGAAGCAACCAGAATCGCCGGATTCTGCGGACAATTGATGTCGGTGGTGCTGATCGCTTTCGGAGTGTATATGGTGCTCGCGCCGACATTCCATGCGTACTTCATGGGCCTGTGGTCTGTTCTGGTCGGTGTTTTTTTGTTAGGCGCCGCGACCAGCGTCGTGCGCAGCACTCGTGAATCAGCGACGGTGGCCCAGGCGATGTCGCCGCCCATCGCGATCGAACCCGATCTTTCTATCACTCGTTTTGTCGATGAAATTCTGCCCCTTCATCGCCAGGTCACTTTCCCGGTGGCGCACGAGCGGCGCTTGCTCGGAATTCTTTTACTGGAAGACTTGAAGAAGATCCCGCGTGAGAAATGGCGCAGCTTACGGGCTCGCCAGGTCATGCGAACAGTCAACGCGCAACTCTTCGTTCCTGAGAATGCGACCATCGAAAGTGTGAACGAGTTGCTTGAGCACAACGGTGTCGGTGCGGTTGGCGTGCTGAATGGATCGGGGGAGTTAGTTGGGTTTCTTCGCAGAGGACGGTTGAAACGAAAGAAGTGATCATGTCTATTTGGTAGGTCCCGCCAACAGCAGTGCGCCGCCGATGACAACCAGGATGACTCCGACCCACTGAGCGAAACTTGGTCTCTCACCCAGAAAGGCATAGCTGAGGAGCGTGGCGACAATCGGATAGCTTGCGGTTAGCGGAACAATTACCGAGGCTTTTGCGTGTTCGAGTGCAAGATAATAAGAAAGAAGACCAACCGCGAGGACAGCGCCCGAGAGAAAGCCATAGATATTTACTGTTGACTGGGACGCGGGCGCGCTTTGGCGGTAGAGCACAAAGAGAACCAACGGTAGGGCGAGGACGGCGTTGGTGAGGGCTTCGACCAGGAAGATACTGGTTGGGGCCATTCTCCGGTCGAGCGCAAGCTTCCCAAAGAAGCCCCAGAGACCCCACATCAGAATTGTTAGCGTGGCAAAGACCAGCGGGCGAGTGGCGGAATTCATTTAGATTTATGCAGACAAGAAGCAAGAGCCTTGCTTCGCTACCAGTTAAGATTACGTTTTCAGCTGTTTGGAACCGAAGGAATCTGCGGGCCTAGTATGGTTATCTTTTTCAGCATGGCCCGGGCTTTTCTCATGCGCTCGTTGACCTCAGTTTCATCTGCGTCGGTCATCTTCGCCAGAATCCAGGTTGCATACACTAGTCCGCCCTGTTCGTCAGGCGAAGTGAAGTAGCCATACATAAAATTTGTGTGGGGACTGATAGTGAGCACGAACACACCTTCCATATTGTTCTTGCCCTCTTGAGACTTCCATTTGCCGATTATCTGTCGATCCAGCACGATGCGGCCCCACGCGCTATAGAAGTCATCATGTGAACTGGTCTTCGTGACGAGGCTGAGAGTATCGCCGCTGGTCCTGACGGACATTTCTTCGGTGACCATGGGATATCCTTCCTCAAAGGTCATTGGGTATTCGGACCTCCATTCGCCGACCAGGTACGGAAAACGAGAGGCCTTGATTCGGTCGCTTATTTGGAGCACTGCATCGCGGACCGCGCCCTTTCCCTCAACGCCGCTGATGCGAGTGCTGTCATACTTCGCAAGCGTCACGCCGGCAAGGTCCGATGGAATCTTGAGATCCACACTTGCGTCGTAAACAAGAAAGACCCGATCCCGACCGAGTACGCCCATGAAGAGTCCACTCTCAAACAAGACGTTATCTCGCGGCGCGGGTTTGGATTCATCTTTGCTCGTCGTCATGTCATCGGATGCGAGGACGAAAGCTGCAAAGTCATAGTCTTCCAGTCTCTTCACCAGCGTTTCGAGAAATCCGTAACCGAGGCCAAAGACTCCCTCATTCCAGACGTCCACGACGGCGCAGTCTGACAGGCTGCTGGCCAATAGTTGCGCCACTCTCAGATTCTTTTGTGAAGAGCCAATGAACAATTTTGGCGGCGCCATGTCGTTCTCCTTTTCGGTGAGACTTAAGCGCGCCTAATATAATTCTTATGTGCGGTGGAAAGGAAGCGAAATTCGCTTCTTGCCAAGACTCGTCAGCCCCTGACTCAGCTGAAATGAGAGGTGCGGTGAGACCAGTTGGATTTCACTCGATTAGGATTGCCTGTCATCGATTTTTCCGCGATAATCCAGAGCGGAGCGTCCGTTAACTAGAGGCCCGGCGCGACCATCTGCGGGGACCCTTTCCGGCAATTGGTTCTGTTAGGACGACTGATGTGAAGTCGACATCAGACGCTACTCGACTAAGCAAATGCTGCTGCTCTTGATACCAGTCAGGGAATACATTGCGCGGTTGGCGGAACCGCGTTCGGTTGCGGATGTCGTGCTGGTCTTTTTCGTCGTCTACGGCGTGCTGAAGCTGTTGCGCGGCACGCGGGCGGCGCCAATGGCAGCGGCTATCGGGGTGTTTGCGTTTCTCTATTGGCTGGCAGTTTATGAAGGTCTGACAACACTCGAATTTGTCTTGCGAGGTGCGTTGCTTTACATCGGCGTCGCCATCATCGTTCTGTTCCAAACCGAAATCCGACAAGCGTTGATCACGTTCGGTAATCGATTTCGCGTCCCGTTCACGCGCCGGCCTCGCGGACAATTTGGCCAAAGCATCTATGATGAAATTGTCCTGGCGGCGACAACTCTGGCGTCGACCAAGACCGGCGCGCTAATCGTCATCGAGCGCAACGTTGGTTTGAAAGGAATCGTAGATGCTGGAGTCAGCCTTGATGCGGAGTTGGGTTACGACCTGATCGTTTCGATTTTCAATCCAGCCTCGCCGCTACACGATGGAGCAGTTATTGTGCGCGGTGATCGGATCGCGGCAGCTTCGTGTTTCTTGCCGCTGTCGGTGAATCCTTTGACAGCGAAGGAACTCGGCACGCGGCATCGCGCGGCGCTGGGCATCACGGAAGACTCGGATGCCGTCGCGATCGTGGTGTCAGAAGAAACTGGCCTGGTGTCGTTCGTGCGGCGCGGACGAATCAAGCGCGCGCTCGATGCGACGCGATTGCGCGCGGCGATTTACAAAGAGATTGAAGGTCAACCGGCGGCCAGAAAACCGATGATCGATCCGCACTCGACTGAATCAGCTGAAGTGGAAGGTATGACGTAGAGATCGATGACTTCAACGCCAACCAAACCATCGAGGAGCATTCCAGAATGGCTCAGGCAAATCTTCGTGGAAGATTGGAGCCTGAAACTTTTGGCGCTAACGATTACTTTGGCGCTTTGGTTTTTCGTGTCGGCACATCAATCCGAACGCGAAGTAGTGGTCGAGCCGCAGGTCGAAGGAAAGCCGGCGCCAACTTTTGAAGTGAAGGAAATTGTGATTACGCCGAGCAAGGTTAAGCTGCAAGGCCGCGCCGACCGGCTAAACACAATTGAAAAAGTGACCCTGCCGATTTCAGTTGACGGCCGGCGCGAAAGTTTTGATATGCCGCACATTAAACTGCCGATGTCTGATCCTAACGTCGAGCCGCTCGACACGGTCAATGTTCATGTGACGATCATGGCGGCCTCAAATTCAACAACCAAACCGTCTAACATAAATTGAAGCCGAAGACTCCAGCTAAACTTTTCGGCACCGACGGAATCCGCGGCAAAGCCGGCGAATTCCCACTCGATCCGTTAACCGTTCGAGTGATCGGTGCTTCATTGGCCCAGCACCTGGCTGAGCGTAGCGAGGGAAGGACTCCTCGCATAGTCATCGGCCGCGACACACGCGAATCAGGTGCGTCAATCGAGGATGCGTTGGCCAGGGGCGCCAGATCGGCGGGCGCAACTGTGGACTCTGCCGGCGTGATCACAACTCCGGGTGTTGCCTTCCTCGCGCGCTCGTTACCGGCCGACGCAGGCGTGGTGATAAGCGCGTCCCACAATCCTTATGAAGATAACGGGATAAAGATTTTCACTCCGTCGGGACGCAAGCTTGATGATGCGACTGAGAGAAAGATCGAGGCGGATATCTCCGACGGTCGGTTTGAAAATCTTCTGGTAGCCGACGCCCCGACATCGGAATCTGAAGCGCACGCGGAAGAGTTGCGCGAACTTTATCTCACATATCTTCGACATGACGTTGCTCGGGACGTAGATCTTCATGGTTTGAAGATAGTGGTCGATTGCGCGAATGGCGCGGCGTCACAGTTTGCCCCGCGGTTGTTCCGTGATCTGGGCGCAGATATGACCGCAATTAATAATCATCCGGACGGACACAATATCAATTTGAAGTGCGGCTCGTTACATATCGAAGGATTGCAACAGCGCGTCATCAAGGATGGCGCGGATTTGGGGGTCGCTCTCGACGGTGATGCTGACCGCGCGCTGTTTGTTGATGCTGACGGAAGCTTTGTCGACGGCGACGCGACGATGTGGGTGCTCGCGAACTACCTGCATTCGCGTGGCCAATTGGACCAGGATGTGGTTGTTTCCACTGTCATGACCAATCTCGGGTTAGAGGTCGCGCTGCGCGCGCGTGGAATCAAATTAGTCAGAACAGACGTTGGAGATAAATACGTTCTGGATGAACTGCTGCGGTTGAAGGCGGCTCTGGGTGGTGAACAGTCGGGGCATCTAATTTTCCCTAAGATTAGCCTGGCGGGCGATGGCCTGACCACAGCAATAAATCTCGTCCGAGTTATGCGGGCAGAAGAAAAGTCACTTGCACGATTGACGCAGGGCTTTGCGCGCTTCCCCCAAGTCCTACTGAACGTGAGAGTGCGCGAGAGAATTCCTTTCGACAGTTTGCCCGCCGTTCAAGAGCGGGTGCGCGAGATCGAACGGTCGATGGGTGACCGCGGCCGGCTGTTGCTGCGCTACTCCGGGACGGAACCCCTGGCTCGCGTAATGATCGAGGGTGAAGATGAAGCGAAAGTGCAGGCAGCGGCCAGCAGTCTCGCCGCGCTAATCAAAGCCGAAATTGGCGCCACTGAGGTTACTTGATCGTGACCGCTGGATAAGATCTTCATTGTCGAGAAGATCTTACAGGCCTTGCCGTGCAATAACTTCACTCAGGGCTTTTAGGTACATTGCAAAGAGGGCAATAACATAAGAATTTGGCTCGTTTCTCTTGCAAAAAATCTTCTATTGCGCGGCATAAAGGTTGCGATGTATATTGTGGGGCAAGAGAGACGGTTGGTGGATCCTCCGTCTCAAGTGGTTGCTGGGGTGAGGACAGTAACCACGCAAATGGATGAGCGCTGCGACGCCCACGTTGCAGCGCTCATTCCGTTTTGTAGCTACTCCTTTCTACTGTTCCAGCACCAACACAAGCAAATCTGGATTTGACTCTCAATCGTATTTCGTCGTAGATACATGGACGCTTTGATGCCTATGACAATTGCGATTTCGCTGAGGACGAAGACCATTCTCGTCGTGACCGTGGCCTTGTATCTTGCCGCGACGACTTGCGCCTGTCGTCGAAACTCCAACCAGAACGCAAATGCAAACGGTCCGACTTCGACGAGCGGCTCTGACGCCGAACAATCAAAGCGCCAAGCGCAATCGTTAGTCGAAAAGGGAAAAGAGCTCGCCGATCCGGATCACAATCAGGACGAGCAGGCAGTCCAAGCCTTTCAAGAGGCGATTAGTCTCCAGCCGGATCTCGCTGAAGCGCACCTTAGATTAGGCATGGCCTACACTGCCCTTGATAAAAAAACCGAGGCCGAAGAGTCATACAAGAAAGCCATCGAACTATATAAGAAGCTGACTCAATCCGATTCGAAAGACGCCGACGCGTTCTTCTATCTCGGCGAAGCTTACACTTTTCTCCACCGCGATGAGGAAGCGGCGCGAGCCTATCGCCAGGCAACAAAGCTGAAGGGTGATGATGAGGAGGCGTTCTATCAGTTAGGCATAGCGGAAACGCGTCTGGCGCACTATCCGGAAGCGACCGCAGCGTTCAATAAAGCTTTGGAAATTGATCCTGATGACTATCGCGCCAGTGATGCGATCGAGAATGCAAAAGAGGGGACGCAGCGAATTAAGGAAGGCAAGAAGCACGCGGAAGACATGCTAAAGAAGCAGGCGAATGCCAACGGGAATCTAAATATGAATTCAAATAGCGGCGCGAAGCCCGGTCCCAGGCGCTCGCCTGGCAACCCGTGGTGAGTTACTATGATGGATTAATATATAAGACGCGCCCATGGCTACTTACACACCACCCCCCTATTTTCCGCAGAGTTCGCTATCGCCGCCTGATGAACATCGCTACCGTAAATTCAAGCTGATGATCGCGGGCGGGATAGTTCTGCTACTGGCGATCATCGGTGGCGCAATCATGGGAGTTATTTTTCTGATTAAGTGGCTGGCGCGATAGTCGTAGCTGCCGTTCCGCGCTTGACATGGAAAGTGTCGGCATTTATAGTTTCTCGTTTCGGACTACTGTGTCAGAGTCCTCCAGTGCAACGCTATAACTGGTTCTGTCGGTGCGGAGGCGTTGCCCGGTTCGATGTTGCGACATCAACCGTTGAAATATTGTGGCGTAACAACTCGCGTCAATGATGACGCAAGTCGCAGAGGCGAACCACTCGCCCATGTGACGCCACAGAAAAGCTTCGGCTAATTTTGGGCTAATTGGGAAGCCAAATCCGCGCCCGCCTTAAAGCGAAATCAGAACGTCCCTATAAGAAAATTGGAAGCAGGGCAGTTTGTCTGCGCTGACTGCCGGACAAGTTCCGGAAAGAGGCAGGCTAGGGCCCTTTTTGCGCTTGAAGCGCTCTAGTTGGTCCATAGCGACCGGGTCAAAAAAGAAGACGATGCCGACGATTAATCAGTTAGTTCGCAAGGGCCGCCAGCGGGTCAAGTACAAGACGGCCAGTCCGGCGCTGCAAAGCTCGCCGCAAAAGCGCGGGGTTTGCACTCGCGTCTACACACAGACGCCGAAGAAGCCAAATTCCGCTCTGCGAAAAGTCGCCCGCGTCCGTTTGACCAACGGCATTGAGGTGACGACTTATATCCCCGGCGTTGGTCATAACTTGCAGGAGCACTCGATCGTCTTGATTCGCGGAGGGCGCGTTAAGGACTTGCCCGGCGTCCGCTATCACGTGATTCGCGGAACGTTGGACTCGGTCGGAGTCGGCGATCGCAAAAAGAGCCGTTCAAAGTATGGCGCCAAACGTCCGAAGGGAGGCGCGAAGTAATTTATGCCGAGACGGAGAGTTGCAGAGCGGCGCGCGGTACTACCGGATCCTGTCTACAACAGCCCGCTGGTGACGAAATTCATCAACGGAATCATGTGGGGCGGGAAACGTTCCAAGGCGGAGAAGACTTTCTACGATGCCCTGAGACAGGTGGGCGACAAGGCCGGCGATGAACCTTTGAAGGTTTTCAAGCGCGCGATTGAGAATGTTCGGCCGACTGTCGAAGTGAAATCGAGACGCGTGGGAGGATCCACCTACCAGGTTCCGGTCGAAGTTCATCAGGAACGCCGCGGCGCCCTGGCGATTCGTTGGATTGTTCTCTATGCCCGAGGACGTGGCGAGAAAACAATGACGGATCGGCTTGCCGCAGAATTACTGGACGCGGCGAACAATCGCGGCAATGCCGTGAAGAAGAAGGAAGACACGCATCGCATGGCGGATGCGAATAAAGCGTTCGCGCATTATAAGTGGTAATGGCTAAGCAAGACTTAAATCTGTTCCGGAATATCGGCATCATGGCGCACATCGATGCCGGTAAAACCACCACCACGGAACGTGTCCTTTATTACACGGGCATCACGCACAAAATCGGCGAGGTGCACGAGGGCACGGCAATCATGGACTGGATGGAGCAGGAGCAAGAGCGGGGCATCACGATCACCAGCGCCGCGACGACCTGTTTCTGGGAGCGAAACGGAATCGATCACCGCATCAACATCATTGATACGCCGGGTCACGTAGATTTCACGATGGAAGTTGAGCGCAGCCTTCGCGTTCTCGACGGCGCCGTCGCTGTGTTTGACGGGGTCGCTGGCGTTGAGCCGCAATCGGAAACTGTCTGGCGTCAGGCTGACAAGTATCGTGTCCCGCGTATTTGTTTTATTAACAAACTCGATCGCGCGGGCGCCTCGTTCCAGCGCTCATTCGAATCCATTATTACTCGCCTTGGCGCAAATCCGGTCGCGTTGCAAATTCCGATCGGGCTGGAAGATCAGTTCAAAGGCGTCGTTGACATCATCACGATGAAGGGGTTGATTTGGAACGATGAGTCCAAAGGCTCCAAGTACGAAACCGTTGAAATTCCTGAAGAGTTGAAGGAAGAAGCCGCGGCTGCGCGCGAGAAGCTGATCGAGGCCGTGGCCACCGTCGACGATGGCTTGATGCACAAGTACATCGAAGGCGAGAAGGTTACGGAAGACGAGATTCGCGCGGCGTTGCGCAAGGGAACAATTGAATTGAGGCTTGTTCCGGTGGTCACCGGTTCCGCGTTCAAGAACAAGGGCGTGCAGACGCTGCTCGATGCGGTGGTTGACTACCTGCCGTCGCCCCTGGACATTCCGCCCGTCGAAGGCGTGAACCCGAAGAACGGCCAAAAAGAAGAGCGTCCACCGGATGCCAGCGCCCCGTTCAGCGGCCTGGTTTTCAAGATCATGGCCGACAAGCATCTGGGCCAGCTTTCATTCGTTCGTATCTATAGCGGGACGATCAGGTCCGGCTCGTATGCTTACAACTCGGCTAAGGACACTCGTGAACGCGTCGGTCGCTTGATGCTTATGCATGCGAACAAGCGCGAAGATACCGAAGAGGCGAGCGCCGGCGAAATCATCGCAATCGGCGGCATGAAGCAGGTCACCACCGGCGACACCGTCTGCGATGAAAACAAGCCCATCATTCTCGAAGCCATTGATTTTCCGGCGCCGGTTATTCGGGTCGCGGTCGAACCCAAAACTCGCGCCGATCAGGACAAGCTGGGTATCGCGCTAGGTCGCCTGGCCCAGGAAGATCCTTCGTTCAATGTGTCAACTGATCATGAAACCGGGCAGACGATTATCGCCGGCATGGGTGAGTTGCACCTTGAGATAATTGTGGACCGGATGAAGCGCGAGTTCGGCGTCGAGGCGAATGTTGGCAAACCGCAAGTCGCTTATCGCGAGACGATTACGCAGCCGGCCGCAGGCAAGGAAATCTTTAAGAAGCAGACCGGCGGTCGCGGCCAATACGCGCACGTCGAGCTGGAGATCGAGCCGGCGCCGGGTGAAGGGTTCGTTTTCGAGAGCGAGATCAAGGGCGGAGCAATTCCGCGCGAGTTCATCAAGCCGACTGAGCAGGGCATTCATGACGCCCTGGAGCGCGGTTATCTCGCCGGGTATGACATGGTCGACATAAGAGTGCGCCTGGTCGATGGCGGCTTTCACGAGGTTGACTCGGACGAACGCGCCTTTATCATTGCGGGCTCTCTGGCGTTTCAGGACGCGGTCCGAAAAGCCAAGCCGGTTTTGCTCGAACCGATCATGCGAGTTGAGGTCGTGACGCCGGACGACTACGTTGGCGCGGTCAACGGCGATCTGATGAGGCGTCGAGGTCAGTTCTCCGGAACCGAGATGCGGCCGGGTGGCGCCCAGGTGATCACCGCATACGTGCCGCTCTCAGAAATGTTTGGTTACACTACCGATCTTCGTTCGGCGACGCAGGGCCGCGCGACTTCGACGATGCATTTTGAGCGTTATGATCAGGCGCCCAAGAACGTTGCCGAGGAAGTGATCGCGAAAGTTCAGGGCGTAGCAAAATAAATAGGTCCCATAGGCCTGATTTGTCCCATACGTCCGATGGGACGAATGGGGCGAATGGGACGGATGGGGCAGATACAGAACATGAGCAAAGAGAAATTTG
>DNNE01000035.1:0-6467 GCA_003487805.1 Blastocatellia bacterium
CCGATCGCGTAGATGATCACGTCCGACTCTTTCACAAGGCGCCGCAACTCATTGAAGGTGTATCGCGAGTTATTGTCCTGTCCATCGCTAATTACCAGGAGAGCGCGTTTGGGATGAGTGCCGTGTGCGACCTTGTCGACACCTAAATAACACGCATCGTAGAAGGCTGTAGTTCCGCGCGATTGAACGAAGGTGAGTTTGTTTAAGACGGCCTGACTATCACGCGTCCTATCGAGCGCGAGATTGGCGTGCCCATTCTGGAGAGTGATGAGGAAATACTCATCTCCTTGGCGGCTGGTTTCAAAGAAATGATCGAGGGCTTCTCTCGCTCTTTTTACTTTACCGCCGCTCATCGAACCGGTCAGATCAAAGACAATGCCCAGACTGATTGGAGCGTCTTCATCGCTGAAGAAGGTGATCTCCTGCGGTTGTTTGTCGTCAAGTACGGTAAAGGCGCTCTTCGGTAATCCAGTTACGAAACTACCATACAGGTCTGTGATGGTGACATTAAAGGAGATCAGATCCGTGTTGGTGATGACTCGGTCATCGCCCAGGGTTCAGGTTTTGCTGAGTTGCCTGCGAAGGCGTGGTCGCCGCCGGTTTAGTAGCTTTGACTTGGGCTCTCATGGTTTGAGGCAAGCCCACCACAAAGAAGATAACCAGGAAGCGCAAACTATTAGCAAAAGCGGCGTGCCAACCTTGAGCCCTCATGATCTCTCCTGCTCTATTCTTAGTGTCCTGAACAATCCGCTCTTCATCCCATCCGATGACGTGAACTACGACGATCCTTTTCCTCGTGGAGGCTTTTTTGCTTCGCTGCGCTACACCTCCGCAGTCGGGGCTAGGTGGTTTCGGATCCACCTTCGCCCCAACCGGAGTGGCGGCCAACTTCTTGCAATTCACAACAAGCTGGCGACGATCTCGACCGTTTCGCGCTTCGTCACTTTTCCAGACATATTGCTCTGCTGGGTTTGTGCTAATTGCCGCCGGGCAGTTCGCTCGTCGCGAGACTCGGGCAATTGCGTGCCCTCTTGTTCACCACCCGTCCAAATCTGTTCGAGGAAGTACTGGTCGCCGTACTTGTGGAAGACCAGAGTCGATTCGCTCTTAGCTCTAAGAACCTGAGCCGCCGAGGTTGACTGAAACATACGCGTGCTGGAATCTGCGCTACTAACCAACATCGTCCTGATATCACCAAACCCCGATAAACGGCTGAAGGTGTACTCGCCAGCCTCAAGCTTCTTATCACCCACGCTGAAATCGAAAGGGACTTTCGCCCTGACTGGAATACTAAGTTGCGCGTTTGCGGATGCGACCGCCGCGCAAAGAGTGAACATCGAAACCAGACTCAATATCGTGACTCTTTTGATTACTCTCTTTTTCATACAATCTCCTGTCTGTTTTCGGCGAGCGGCACCCAATTGACTGCCCCAAACTGCGCCCACCTACGTTTACCTTTTCGAGAGTGAAGTTGGTCCTCTCCTTGCAATGATCCGGGCGACCTATTCATCAACGAGTTGTCTTCAAAACCTGACAAGCTCTTGTCGCCTTCTGCTACTCCATACCGCGAGAGCTCGGAAAAAATTCCAAGGGCGAGTGACAATTCCGCAGCGGGAATAAATCGGTAGGTGAGCGGGTCTTGTGTCTAATGACGAGACGGACTGATTAGTGAGGAAGGGATGTGATGAAAAGCATTTCGTCGTTTTAGCGAGACACTACGCTTCTCAATATCCACGGCCTTGAAGATCGATCCAATCCTGCGTAGTGCAGGGCGAAGGCGCCCATGGACCAGCCGTTAGAATTCTACAAACCCCTTTTACTCTGATCCGCGCTGATTTATTCGTTTCGTACAAGGTTGCCTTCACGAAGTCCAGTTGTGAGTGGGCCGGCTACTTTTCTCGATGCTGATTTCTGGAAATTTTGATTCAGCTTATCAGCATAGCTATCGAAAAGAGTTTGGTTGGTGATCTCCGGAACTGGTGGTCCGGGGAATAAATCTCAGCAGCGCGCGGTACTAGATGGTTGAGTGGTTGGAGTCCGGAACATCGAAGCGACGAGTGTTTAGACTTTGGCATTTTTCTACGCCAAACACCCCGTGGTGATGGCGCCTGCTGTTGCGCTCTTGCGTACGCAAGTTTCTTTTTGGTTTCTACTGCTCAACGAAAAGTCCCCAGTTAACTCTTAGAACCACCAGCTACACAACCGGGAGGGAAAAATGAAGAAAGTTTTCGATTATCAGTTCGGTTTCGTGCTCGTCGGCGCGCTCTTACTCTTGGCGTTCAGCGCTCTAACCAGCCAGGCCCAAATTACGCGCGGCACTATTTCGGGCACAGTGCGAGATGAGAATGGTGCTGTCGTGCCGGGAGCACAGGTCACCATCACAAGCACTACCAGCAGCCTGACAAAACGGGACGCCACTACTGACGAACAGGGCTTCTATCGCGTCGGCGCATTAGATCCTGGATCCTACAACGTCCTGGTTGAGAAGGACGGCTTCGCAAGACTGGAGAACCGGAACGTCGTGGTGAAATCCGCCGGCGAAGTTACCTTCGACGCTGCGCTAAAGACCGGCAGCCTTACGGCTACTGTTGACGTAACTAGTCAGTCCGAAGCTATAACACTCGACAAGACCAGTCCTACGCTCGGCTTGACTGCGACTTCGCGTCAGGCCGTGGACCTGCCGTTGGGGCCGGCCCGAGATGTGAATAATTTGGCGCTGCTTGCTCCCAACGCATTCAGTGCACCCGGTTCAACGGGTATCTCAGTGAACGGCCAACGAGCTCGCAATGATAATTTTAGTATCGACGGTTCCGACAACAATGATATCAGCGTTACGCTGGCTACAGTGCCAGTTGTCCCGGAAGCGGTTCAGGAATTCCGGCTTCAGACCAATCCTTACAGCGTGGAGTTTGGCCGAAACTCAGGCGCACAAATCGATGTGATCACCAAGTCGGGTGGAAACGCTTTCCACGGCGAGGGCTTTGAGTACTATCGCGGCAGCGCGCTGAATTCTCTTGATAACATTGAAAAGCAGAGTGGGCTGACTCGGCCCGCACGTTTCAATCGTAACCAATTTGGCGGTGATATCGGCGGCCCTGTTAAGTTGCCGCACGATACTGATCGAACTTTTTTCTTCTATCTATTCGAAGCGGATCGAACTCGAACCGGAGCCAGTCTCGGACCCACCATTAGGATTCCGACAATGGCTGGCTTCACGGCTCTGAGTACGGTGCCGTTGCGCCCCGGACAATCGGCGGCCAGTCGGGCCGGCGTTTTGAATTCGCTTTCCTTCCTTAGTGGGATTTATGGAACGAATCCCGCGTTCAGAAGTCTGACAAACACAACAGTCAATGGCGTGGCAATACAGACAGGCCTGACAAACATTCCCGCGAATCAACCGACGAATATCTTGAATCACACTCTGCGGATAGATCACAAGCTCACAAAGAATGACACATTGACTTTTCGCTACATCACTAACAGGCCGGACAACGTCGCCCAGATTAGCAACACTCAGTTCGGCACGTTGTTCGCCGGCGACCAGGTAATCGACGACAACAACTTTGCGGTCAGCGAGACTCACGTGTTCAGCCCCAGGCTGCTCAACGAGTTCCGCTTCTCTTACGTACGCCGCAACCTACAGTTTCCTGAGAACGATCCCAAAACACCGAGCACCGCGATTACGGGCTTTTTCTCGATTGGGAGGACTGACGAATTTCCCCCAGGGGCGCGTACAGAACGATTATCAGTTTTCCGATACGGCCACTCTCCAGCAGGGCCGTCATGCATTCAAGTTTGGTGCAGATGTGCGCCGCATTCAGTTGTCCAATCTGGCGGCTTTTGACTCGAAGGGCACGTTCCAGTTCAGCAGCTTTCAGGATTTCCTGAATAACAATGCGCTCTTTTTCCAACAGGCACTCCAAACGGCAACCTTCGATGCTCATCAGACTCAACAGTTCTATTTCGCTCAGGACGACATTCGGGTGAACCAGAGTCTGACACTGAACCTCGGACTGCGTTATGAGTACTCGAGTGTGCCCCTCGGCTTTTTCGGCGCCACGGATCCACAAAGTCTGGCGGCTCTGGTTCCGGGTCCGGTTCGGCCCGACAGGAACAACTGGGCGCCAGGCGTTGGCTTCGCGTTTAGTCCCCACTACAAGAGTGGTCTTCTTAGTAAGATCTTTGGCGATGGGACCGGTGTGTTGCGCGGCGGATATCGCATTGCGTACGACTTCTTGTTCTATAACCTCTTGACGGTGGACGCTTCAAACTTTCCGCGTGTGGTCGTTCCGAGAATAGACAATGCCACCGATCAGTTTCCAAACCTTGCGCCCGTGTCCGGCTCAGCCGTATTTAGTCCGCTGGCCACATTCGTCAATACACCTTCGGACGCAAAAACGCCCTACTCTCAGCTCTACAGCTTATCGTTCCAACGCGGGGTGCATGGGAACTACATTATCGAGGTGGGCTATACCGGAAGCCGTTCGACTAATCAGGTAAATCAGCTTCAGGCTAATCCGGGGATTCTGACTGCCGCTCAAGCGGCCACTGTGGTCGCGACGAGTAATCCTAATTCGATTCCGAGTGTGCAGCAGCGTCGCGTTTTCCCGCAGTTCGGCTCGCGGGTCCTAATCGACACAACGGCCCAAGCCACATACAACGCCGGTTTCATTTCCGTCAACCGAAGGTTGTCACGTGGTTTGCAATTCGGTGTTGCTTACACTTTTTCTAAACTTCTTAGCAACAACGACGAGTCACTGGGCGTCGGTGCGATTACTGGTGGTTCACCGCAGGTTCCACAAGACTTCTTTAACCTTGGAGCTGAGAAGAGCCTCTCGGCCTTCGATCGCACACACCGACTCGTCGCTAACTACATCTACGAGGCGCCGACGCCGGGCTTTGCGCAGAACAATAGAGCGCTGAAACAGATATTTGGCCATTGGGAGCTTTCCGGAATCACGAGTAGACAGTCGGGTCAACCGTTTTCAATACTCACCGGTGTTGACTCAAACGGCAACGGCGCCGCTGGTGATCGACCCAACTTCAATCCGGCTGGGCAGCTTATACTCGACCCGGTTACTCAAAACTTTCGCACGTTCACGACTTCCGGAACGCCGTTCTTTGTTCCGCGCGGCAGTAATGGCCTGCCGCTAAATTTTAGCCTGGGGAACGGATCCCTCGGCCGCAACACCTATCGCGCTCCCGGCTTTTACAATACCGATTTCAGTTTTTCAAAGCACATCAAGTTCAACGAGGCACGCGAGTTCATCTTGCGCGCTGACTTCTTGAATGCTTTCAATCAGGACAATTACGGGATTCCTGTTAATAGTCTGAACAGCGCTGACTTCGGTAAGAACCTGAACAATTTTGGAAACCGTTCGATCACTCTCGACGCAAAGTTTAAGTTCTAGTAGCTTGATGAAAACTGAGCGCCACAGAGACACGCAGACACGGATAGGGGAAGCAAAGAGTGCAAGAATGTGTGGGCATTTCTGATTTATTCTAATGCTTCCTCTTCTCTGTGACTCTGTGGCGACTTTGCTTTCTTTCCGAACCGGTACAGACATGAGAACAATCACACAGGTCGGGTTCTTAACAGTAACTGCGGCCGGCTTAGTTTTTCTGCTATCACTCGCGGCCCACTCTTCTGGTTCTCCATTGCCAAATGGATCACACAAAGACGCTGATGCCAGGACTCTTTTTGCAAAGAACTGTGCCACCTGTCACGGTAATGATGGACAGGCAAAGACGTTCAAGGCGAAATTGAATCACGCTCGGAATCTCACCGATTCGGCGTGGCAAGCAAACGTGAGTGACGAGCGTCTCCTTAATTCAATTATGAATGGTCGCGGACATATGCCGGCCTGGGGGAAGAAGTTAACCGAAGCCGAAATCAACTCGCTCGCGGCCTACGTTCGTCAGCTCAAGAAGTAATTACAGCTTCTCGTTCGTGAGCGACTGAGATTGAGTTCTGAGTGTTTCCATCTCGTCTCGTGAGATCGGGTAGTATTGCTTTGGATCAACTCAAAATTCGTTGACCCGTAACGGAGAGCAGCCGCTCTCCTTTCACGGCAGTCGCGCGTCCATTAACGTCCAATAAGCGTCCTCTGAGTCCTCCAACTGCGGCAGAGTGCTATCCATGCCGTTGAGTTCCATTGAATTACAATAGGGCGCTTCTCTTTCACGCCGGTAACACGACGACTCCAGCCATTAGGATGCTTTGACGACCTCGGTCCATAAATGCTCGGGTCACAAAACAAAGCTACAACCCACTCGGAGGAGTTTATGGCGGTGAAGAAGCCGAGAAGTTTCACCTGTAGAGTCTGACGGTTGCGCAGAGAGAATCTGCGGGACGTTTTGCGGGACGGTTCTAACGTTTCTCTAACTTTTGAAAATTGAGTCTAAGAATTACTGAGGAAAAATGGAGCGGGCGACGGGGATCGAACCCGCAACATCCAGCTTGGGAA
>DNNE01000035.1:6800-7643 GCA_003487805.1 Blastocatellia bacterium
TCTACCATTGAGTTACGCCCGCTCGGTTTACGAACCCTTAGCACCTGCAATATTTCCTGAGAGGCACTTTTCATGACTCGCCGTTGTCCAACCAACTGTCCCACCAAACGGCTCGTCGGGTATCCAGTCTAACAGGCTTGTCAAACCTGCGGTTCCAACAAACGTTTCTATCTGTCTAATTCTTCCGTGCGGGCTGTGAAGTAGGTTCTGACTCTGACCCAACATCAGGATGCTCGTGAACCTGCTGGTCGCTATTCATATCACACCTGGAGTTCAGCTCTCGTCTGAAGTAATCGAAGTATGTGACTACGAGAAATAATTCCGTCGAGATGTCCATTACTCATGACCGGCAGCTGATTGATGTCTTCGCGGCCCATTGTTTCCAGCGCTTCGGTTAAACTCGTAGCAGGTTTTACTGCGTGCAGTTTCTCCAGCGAAAGCATCACCTCCGCCACGGTCAGTTGGGACCATTTCTCTCGATCCACATCTTTCACTTCGTGTGGTGTCACGATTCCTACCACATGGCCCTTTTCTTCTACGACGAAGCACCGCTTTGCTGACTTCAGCAAGTGATCGTGAACGAATGTTTGCAGGCTAGTCTTCGCATCAACGATCGCCCAATCTCCGGCCATGATGTCGCGGACGCGAACGCCGCGCAGACGTTCGATTGTTTCGAACTGAGCATATGTCGAACGGGCGGCGTCCAAAAGGAACCACCCAATGAAGGTCATCCACAAACCGGCGAAGCCGGCGCCGTTGAAGAAGCGGAAGAGCCCAATAATGATAAATGCAAACGCTACGAGTTGACCGATCGCCGTCGCGACGCGTGTGGCGCGCGAGGCG
>DNNE01000035.1:7935-9252 GCA_003487805.1 Blastocatellia bacterium
GGGCGCGCGAGGCCCTGCCAGTGATCCACCAAACGATTGCCCGCAGCACCCGACCACCGTCGAGCGGGAATCCGGGAATCATATTGAAGACTGCCAGCGCGATATTGATAACGCCGAGCCAACCTAACATCGCGGCCAGCGGTGATTGATGAGAGCCTGAAGGCGTCCAACCAATTGCGGCCGCAATGCCCAGACAAATGATGCCAATTACTGCGCTGGTGAAGGGGCCGGCTATGGCCATCCAGAATTCGGTCTTTGCATCCGAGGCTTCCTTCTCAATTTGTGCGACTCCGCCAAGAGCAAATAACGTGATTGATTTAACCGGAAGTCCGCGAGCTTTGGCGACCGCGGCGTGTGATAATTCATGAACGACGATCGCTGCGAAGAAGAGTAACGCGGTCAAAATCGCCAGACCCCAAATGACGTTCGATCCCCACTCACGGTTGGTAGCCGAAAACTGACTAACAAGTGAGAGCACGACCAGCACCGCAATCACGAGCCAACTATAGTTAAGTCCGATTTGGATCCCGAAAATTCGGAAGAGCTTAATTTGTGCTTTCATCTCCCACCTTCATAAGAGCTAAGGCGCACGCTGTCGCTTGCCGCTCACTTCGCATACACAAACGCCTCGAACCGTCCGGTTCTAACTCACAACCGCGACCAAGCCCTAACGATAGCTACGTTCATAAACGAATAGAGCAACTAGAGTACCGACTTGTTCCGAGCGGAGCGGAAGTTGCCGCCAATTAAGGAGGGGGTCATGTGATGCAAAGCAAGATACGGAAACATTGCGTGAGAGTCGTAATCTTTCTCGGCGTATTGATCACTGTTGGTTTCCTCGCCACGCGAACGCCTGCGCAAACCAATGCTCAGGAACGTGCCGCGAATCTCCGGGCCCAATTAGCCGACGCAGAGGCCAGACAGACCGAGTTACAAGGCCGGTTGCAGCAACTTGAAGAGAATCTTAAACCGGACAATATCGAGCGCAGCCTGGCAGGCGTCGGCAGTGTGCATCCCGAAGAGTTACGTGAAGCACGCCGCCGGCAGTTCGAGATCGAAAAACGAGGTGTCCAATCTCAGCTTGATGTACTCGGGGCCAGCCACAGTCGATTAGAAGCAGCCATCGCTGCCGCCGACGCTGAGATCTATCGACAGAGCGCGGGTCGCGGCCCAAATATCTCAACCGCAACCGACAACATTACTGCTGCTAAACAAACGCCTGCGTCCAGGCACCCGACGAAAAAACACAGATTGAACAGGCGCCGATGAATCAGAGTCAAACCGATGGACACTGTGGTAGTGGTACAGGTTGACTCC
>DNNE01000031.1:0-420 GCA_003487805.1 Blastocatellia bacterium
CGCTCCCGGTACTGACTTCATTCAAACACAGAACCTTTCGATCGCGTCGTGCAGGATGTTCACGCATCTCTTCAATTCATCAATCGGAACGAATTCTCCCGTGCGATGGGCGACGCGGATGTTCCCCGGACCAAAGACTACTGCTTCCGCGCCCAGCGCAATCATGCTCGGCGCTTCAGTGCCGAAGGCCACCGTGCCGGCCGCTTGTGCTGAACGTTCTTCGAGAAATTTGACCAGCTTTGATTCGTCGCCGGTCTCGAAACTGTCGTCAGCGCGCCCGGCATCGATCTCACAAGCAAAGTCCGGGTCAGCCGTTTGCAGATCCGCGACTGCGGTTCGAACTCTACTCAAAACAACATCAGGCGATTGTCCGGGAATTGTCCGCCACTCGAGCGTGAAGCGACATTCTCCGGCGATCAC
>DNNE01000031.1:731-1144 GCA_003487805.1 Blastocatellia bacterium
TTCTTCGCCGAGCCGCCGTTAATCAGACCAACGTTCAGCGTCGTGTAAGGCGGATCAAAACCATCGCGCCGATCGCTCTTCAACTCTTCCGCGATCTCTTCGATGGCTTGGATCAACCGCGCGGCGCGAAAGATGGCCGACGCGCCGAGCTGCGGATACGCACTGTGAGCCTCGCGGCCGCGCACCACAATTTCCGCCAGACAATAGCCTTTACCAGCGCGCATCGGTTGCAGCGAAGTTGGCTCGCCAACAATCGCGTAGCGCACCCGGAATGGACGCGTTGCCGCTAAACGTTTGGCTCCCAAACAACCAATCTCTTCATCGCTCGTGAAGACCAGAGCGAGCGGTGTTTTCAATTTCGTGAGATGGATGCTATCGACTGCAGTTAGGGCTGCGGCGATGAATGCTTTCGT
>DNNE01000031.1:1438-1840 GCA_003487805.1 Blastocatellia bacterium
GCTGCGGCGATGAATGCTTTCGTGTCGCACGCGCCGCGGCCGAACAGCTTTCCATCCTTTTCAGTTAGTCGCAGTGCATCTGTCCACGCCGGATCGTATGGCACCGTGTCGGTATGGCCGACGAGCGCGAGTTCAAGGTCTGGGCCAGTGCCCGTGCGCGCGACGAGATTAATTTTAGTGACGCCCGCCTGATCGACGTGAGGGAATTGTTCAGTTATGAAACCCGCGGTTTTGCATCTCGCTTCCAGATACGAGATGAGATCGGCGTTTGACCGAGATGAGACGGAATCGATCGCGACCAGTTCAGCGAGTGTTTGTTCGACGGTCATAGATGTTTGACGTCAGTGTCAGTGCCCATCATTGGGAAGGGCAACGATGCAAATTAACCACAGAGGACACAGA
>DNNE01000031.1:2204-2338 GCA_003487805.1 Blastocatellia bacterium
TCTCTGTGTCCTCTGTGGTGAAGTCCATCAGGCCTGACACTCACCACAATCGCTTCTGCAATTCATTAAATCGTTCGACCACTTCTTCCTGGATCAGATGTTGTCCCTCAGACACAATCGGCTTTCCGCCCCCC
>DNNE01000031.1:2646-2890 GCA_003487805.1 Blastocatellia bacterium
CCACCACCACCTCGTGGATTGCGGCGCGCGATAAAGAAAAGACAATCGCCGGCAAGAGATCATCTGGCGAGGCGCCGGCAATCGATGGATCATCGAGATCGACAGTAAAGAAATCTGCTGGTCGTCCAGCCTCGAGCGCACCACCTGGCGCTCCTGTGCTGCGCGCGCCGTTCACCGTCGCGCAATCAAATAACAACCGCGCTTCGTCGCTTGAATTGCCTTCGCTCACGCTCGGGCTTCTGAC
>DNNE01000031.1:3176-3748 GCA_003487805.1 Blastocatellia bacterium
TCGCTCACGCTCGGGCTTCTGACACTGAGCACCGCTCGCTCAAGCTTCTGCAAGCGCAAGTGATATTCAAGTTCGCGCGCGTCCTCTAACAGATCGATTTGCGCGTGACTGTCTGTTCCCAGACAAATCGGCACGTCATGCTTCAGGTATTCGTCCGCCGGCACGACCCCATCGCCAAGATTTCGCTCAGTCGTTGGACAGGCGCACACCATCGCGCGCGTCTCGGCGAATGAGGCGATCGCTTTAGGAGTCACATGAATCGCATGCACGGCCGTGAATCGCTCAGTCAGCAGCCCTTCAGTTTGCAGCAGAGCGACCGGAGTCCGGCCGTGTTCTTCTATGCAAGCAGAAACTTCAGCGGGTTGCTCGGCCACGTGCATGTGAATTTTCAAATCGTGTTGGTTTGCGTGCGCGATTACGTCTTTCAAGTAATTCAAAGGAACAGCGCGCACGCTGTGAGGGGCGACGCCAACGTAGATGCTGGCATGCGGGGCATTAGCCCGACCGTCAGGGAGGGCTCCGCTCTTGCCGGTAGACGATGAGCCCTCCCTGACGGTCGGGCTAGTGCCCCG
>DNNE01000031.1:4040-4353 GCA_003487805.1 Blastocatellia bacterium
TGACGGTCGGGCTAGTGCCCCGAGTTACGTCGGCAATGAGTTGCTCAAGATTCCTCAAATAGCTTTGAGGATCACTTTCGATAAATCGCACCTGCTTCGGATTCGCTTCCGTTTGAAAACCCGAACGCGCGTAGGCGACGCGCAATAACGCGATGCGCAAGCCGACATCTCCCGCCGCGCGCAGGACTTCTTTCGCCAGCAGATTCGGATCGTCATAAGAGCTTCCGTCCGGCGCGTGATGAAGATAGTGAAATTCTCCGACAGCAGTAATACCGCTCAACGCCATTTCCAGAAAGGCCATGCGGGAAGCGTC
>DNNE01000031.1:4664-4795 GCA_003487805.1 Blastocatellia bacterium
AGAAAGGCCATGCGGGAAGCGTCATAGATGTCGTCAGGAGTCAGACGCAGGGCTGCTGAGTACATCTTTTCGCGCCACGTCCAGAAACTGTCTACGTTGTTGTGACTGGACGAACCGGCGGGGGGTAGCCC
>DNNE01000031.1:5106-22792 GCA_003487805.1 Blastocatellia bacterium
CCCGCCTCTAAACGGTCTCGGATGGCTGCGATACTCGGTCCGTCCTCTGATCACGCGCTGGAAGGCGTGCGAGTGAGCGTTGATCATGCCCGGCAGCAAGGCGCGCCGCGGAAGATTTATTTTCTTCTCATGCGTTAGTTCAGACGCACTGACGATCTTCACGATGGTTCCGTCAGCATCACACACCAGCGCCTGGTTCGCGGCAAAGCTGTCGTGAAGATAGACGAGGTCGGGCAACCACGCGATCATCGGGTCTGGTTTGGTTTCGGTGGTCACTAGCGGTTGAGATTCAGCAGCCGAACGACGAACGAAGGTTGCGGTGGCGCAGGAATCGCAGAAGCGTCCTCAGTTGATTTTGCGCGACGGCGAAGCAGCTCAAGTTTAAGGCTTTCTTCGCCGCGTTTCATGGTCCAACTGTGGTTCGATCGAAAAATCGGTTTGAGTAAGAATGAAAGCTTTTCAATAATCGGTTTGTTCGCCTTGATGGTCCAGTCATAAGTGATCAGGACGAACGGCCCGTCCTGTCTAAAAGTCCAAATACCCTTTCCCTCGAGATCACCGGTCGCGTCCATGGTGAACCCGTGCGGATAACGTGATTCAATTGTCCGGAAATTGATCCGCAGCGTGTAAGGCAACCAACCTCCGGCGCGCAGGCTAATCAATTTGCCGGTGCCGTCTTCGCCGCTGGGTTCAATTTCTGTTACGTCAAAATAGACTGACCCCCACCAACGCGGCAGTGCCAACGCATCCTCGAGAATGTCCGCGACTTCTTTCACGTCACCTTCGACGCGCCAGCGATCGACGAAGTGATACGCGTTATCTGCCATCGTCCTTCGTTCAAGAGCGAGGCGAGAATATCATAAAGTTCACGGTTCAATGTTCAGGAGAATTTGGAGTGCGCCGGCTTGACGGCGCTTTGGATCGTCAGGTGTCAGAACCCCGAGCGATAGCGAGGGGAGATCAAAACTCAAGCTTGAATCTCGATCCGGTCGCTACCGCTCCCGGTTCTGACACGAAGAAAGCGCTCCAAACCAGCCGCCAAATTGGCCTCGATCCTTGGGAGCCGTTAGAATGACCGTTCTCGGAAAATCGCATGGACGCTTTAACTTCATCGCTCGCGGTCCTGACCGCCATGATCACGCCGGCGGTTTTGATCTCAGCGAGCGGCACGATGATTCTTTCGACTTCGACGCGACTGGGCCGCATCGTCGATCGCGTCCGGCTGTTGTCAGATCGTTTGCGTCATCTGGGCGACGCAAATGAAGACGCAGAGTTTTTAGAGGAAGAGCGCGCCATGCTTTACGATCAGCTCGACAAGCTGACCAGTCGCTCACGCTTGTTGCAACGCTCGTTGACAACTTTTTATCTCGCGGTTGGTGTATTCGTGGCGACCAGCGTGGCCATCGGCGTAGTGGCTTTCTTCAGCGCGCACGCGCCTGGGTGCCGGTGGTGATGGGACTCGTCGGCGCGATGTTTCTTTTCTACGGCAGCATCCTGCTGGTGTTTGAGGCGCGGCTGGCGTTGAGCACGACCCACGCCGAGATGGATTTCATCTGGCGCATCACGCGAAGAGTCGTGCCCAAAGAGTTGGTTGAACAACATAAGACGCACTATGTGCATTTTCGGAAGAAGCGAGAATGATTCTTCGTGACAGTTCGTGTGAATTCGTGGATTGTATTCAACGATTCGAACCACGAAATCACACTAAACGGCCGAAACAAAACTAGCCCGATCAACCGGTTGGAATAAATGAAAGACGAGTTAGAAACTGAACCTTCATATCTCCGCCTGCTTCGTTCAGGCGAGTTGCTCCTGCACGTCGAAGCATTGGAGGCTTTGCTCGAACGCTGCACGGTCTGTCCGCGCGATTGCTTCAACAACAGATTGAATGACGAGATCGCCGCTTGTTATTCGGGCCGCTTGCCGATCGTTTCTTCTTACACCGCGCACTTCGGAGAAGAGCCGCCGCTGGTGGGAACGCGCGGAGCGGGCAACATCTTTTTTGGGAACTGCAACCTGCGTTGTGTCTATTGTCAGAACTATCAGATTTCGCAAACGCACAAAGAACAAATCAAGAATCAGATTACCCACGAGCGTCTGGCTGAGATGATGCTCGAGCTGCAGTCAAGTGGTTGTCACAATATCAATTTTGTTTCGCCCACACATTTCGCGCCGCAGATGGCTCGCGCGATTTTGATTGCCGCCGAAAAAGGCTTGCGTCTACCGATCGTTTACAACACGAACGCCTACGATTCGGTTGAAGTACTTAAACTGCTCGATGGCATCGTCGATGTTTACCTGCCTGATTTGAAATACGCAGAAGACGAAGCGGGATATTTGTATTCAAAGGTTCGCAGCTATGCATCTGTTTCGCGCGCAGCTTTGAAAGAGATGTTTCGACAGACTGGTGAGGAACTTGTCTATCACGCAGATGGGTTGCTGAAGCGCGGGCTGGTAATTCGTCTGCTGGTGCTGCCCAACGATATTGGCAGCGTACGCGAATCGCTGAAATGGATTCGCGACGAACTCAGTCCGCGTGTCGCAGTTTCACTGATGGCCCAGTACTATCCGACGAATGTGGCGGGAACGAATCCGCGCTACGCTTTGTTGTCGCGACGCATCAACGAAAGCGAATGGTTTCGCGCAGTCTCAGCCCTGGAAGTACTGGGAATGGAAGAAGGCTGGATGCAGGAGTACGACGGCGCCGCGTTTTATTATCGGCCGGACTTCAACGATTCCGAGACGCCGTTTCGTGATGTCAGAGACTTCGTCTTGCCTACTTAGTGATCGGCAATTGCGGCTGCCGTCTTGGCGGCACGGCCTGCGGCTCTTCCTCTGCCATCGTATCGAGCACGTCCTGATAAACCTTGATCGAGCCCGATTGTTTCATTCGGGTCATCACCGACGTGAGGTAATCTCCAAACACCTGGTTCTTTCTGTCAGTCAGCGCCTGTTGCATCAGGGTGTCGCGCTGCTTCGCGTACTCAGTCAAGTCGGCATCTGTCTTCTTATTGACCCCGATCACCAGATAGTTCTGATTAAGAAAGATTGGTTGCAGCACCTCGCCGGCCTTTGCGGAATTGAGTGGATCGTCGATAAGCGCGCTCGATCCTGCTTCACCCAGCGGCGTGGCCAGTTTGTAATTCGCTTCGGCCTTTGTCTCGAGTCCGGCTTTTTCGGCGGCAGCTTTTAGCTCGCCTGGAGACTTCGCGGCCGCGACGATGTCTTTCGCTTTCTGCTCCAATTGAGCTTTGGCCTTTTCGTCCTTAACCGCCGCTCGCACTTTGTCTTTCACTTCGTCGAGCTCCGGGATACGCGGCTGACGTTGCTCGACAAGCATGGGAATGGCAAAGCCGTTTTTGATTCCGGTGCGTTCACCGACATCGTTTGGAGTATTCAGGGGGCCAACCGCCCCTTCGAACTGTTGCGAATTGCCGATGTTCGGCACGTCGTCACCCGGTTTGATAAACGGCGTCTCGCGCACCATGTCCGCGGCATTCATATTCGCTTCAGCGGCGAATTCCTGCGCGACCTTTTGCGGATCTTTGGTCTCCTTCAAACGATCCTGGGCCTTCTGTGCAATTTTCTGCGCGACTGTGTAGCCACGCCGGTTGCGCAATGAAACCAGCAGCTCTGGCTTTGCATCTTCAAAAGTCTTCGGTACCGAATCGCCCCGGCGCAGGACGTAGTAGGCGTTCTTGTAGCTGATTGCGTCCGTAATCTCGCCCGGTTGCATCTCGAGTACCTGTTGATATGGATCGGTTGGTTTGCTCGGGTCCTTCTTTACCACTCCCTTGACCCGGCCACCGTCCTTCGCCGTCGCCGGATCCTCGGAATTGCCCTTCGCCAGATCGGCGAACGCGTCTTCGGAAATCGTTTCGCCACCGGCGCGCGCTTTCGCAACCAACCCATCGGCCTTCGATTTGACAGATGCATCGAGATCCTGACGCGCTACTTTTAAGACGATCTGCTGGACATTGACGCCCGCCTGTTTGTATTTCGGATCGAGATTATCGTATTCGTCGTGCAGCTCTTTGTCTGTGATTTGAAGTTTCTGTCCTGACTTGTCCTGATCGATGAAGAGATAGCGAATCTTTTTCTGCGGGACCAGAATATTGTAATCAGTTTTGTGCTGTTCGAAGTAAGCCTTTAACTCGTCATCGGTGGTTTGGATCTTTTCTGCCAGCTTAGTCGCTGACACGATGACGTACGTCAGATCGAAAGAAGTATTTTTCTTCTTGAAGTCTGATTGCACGTCCTCTTCGGATATACGGACACTTGCGGCCACAAAGGCTTCAAGTTTCTCTCTCGCGATGTCTTCGGCGACACCTCGCTCGAAAGCCGCTACATCGCCGACGCGTTGCTCGTACTTCGCCATGTCGAGCTTTCCTGATGCATCGAGCAGGGTGAGCTTGCCGGCAGCATCACTAAAAGTTTTGCGGATCCGGTCGTTGATCTCAACGGGGGAAGCTTCGAGTCCCAGCCGCCGGGCTTCCTGCACAGCGATCTTTCTTTGAATCAACCCATCGAGAATTTTGTCGTCGCTATAACCCATTTGAGACAAGCTGATCTGCCCGCCGAAGCGACTGAACTGTTGCTGAATATTCTGTTTTTGCGTCGCGAATTCGCCCAGGGTGATGTCATCGCCGCCAACTGACGCGACCACTTCGCTGCTCTTCGTAGGCTCGAGCGCCGAGGTTCCGCCACCCGGCCGGAAGAAGAGGACGAGACTGACAGCCATGAGGGCGACGAATCCCAGAATCAGCACTTTGCTGGTGCGTTCGAACTTGCTTAATTGTTTGAGCATGTAGAAAACCTTCGTTGCGTTATTTCGAAACGGTAAATTCTAAAGGAGCGAGCCGCCTGCTGCAACGTACCAGCTACAATCACCGGTCTTAGCTGGTGGATCGAACCGACTGGAGCGCAACCGTCCCGGTTGCAGCGTCGCGCTACCGAAGGTCAGACAAGCGAGGACGTTTGCGTTCCAGTCTTGCGTTTTGCCTATCATGCAAGCTTAAGCTTGAACTCTCAACCGGACCCGCGGGTTTTGTCTCCTACAGGGCCGATGATATGTTACTTGCTCAGATGCACTCGTTGGCGACCTCGACACTTGCATGGGTTGGTTTTTGTAGTTTCATCCTGATAATGCTGGCGGTTGATCTCGGTGTCTTCAATCGCAAGCCCCATGAAATCACCACGCGGAATGCGGCTGTCTGGAGTGGTGTCTGGGTTACCCTCGCGCTGATTTTTGCCGGTCTCTTGTTCGGTCCCCTGGGGTGGGAGTTGTTCGGCGCGGCGCGCCACCAAAAAGGGCTCGAGTTTATTACCGGTTACCTCATCGAGCTGTCGCTTTCCGTCGATAACCTTTTTGTCTTCCTGCTGATCTTTTCGTATTTCAAAGTTCCCCCGAAGTATCAGCATCGCGTGCTTTACTGGGGCGTCCTCGGAGCCCTGGTGATGCGCGTGACGATGATTCTGGCGGGAACCGCTTTAATCAATCGCGTCCACGCAATCATTTATGTCTTCGGCGCATTTCTGGTTTACACCGGAATCAAGATGATGGGCGAAGGTGACGACGAAGCGAATCCTGAAGAGAGTCCGATCGTGCACTTCGTCACGCGATACGTGCCGATCGTTCGTCATTACGAACGGCGAAAGTTTTTTACGATTACCGATGGTAAGCGAGTAGGAACGTTATTGCTGCTGGTTTTGATCGTCGTTGAAGTTACCGATCTGGTTTTCGCTGTTGATTCCATCCCGGCAATCTTCGGGGTCACGACGGATCGCTTCATCATTTACACCTCGAACGTGTTCGCGATCCTAGGTTTGCGTACTTTTTATTTCCTGCTTGCCGGAGTCGTCGAAAAATTTCATTACCTCAAGACTGGACTCGGTATTGTGCTTGGATTTATCGGCGTGAAGATGTTGCTTCCGCTCCTTACCAAAGGGCTGGCGGCGTTGGTTACCGCCGCGGGAGGCGAATCGGTTGCTTCTCAGATTCGCGGGGCTGACCATATACCGATTGGTATTGCATTGGGAATCGTGGCGCTGGTTCTGCTGGTTTCGGTTGCGGCCTCACTGATATGGCCGCAGACACAGAAGCCCAAGAGCAAGGAGTAAATACGACATCGCCCCGAAGGGTTGTCCCTGCGGGGCGACGGAGCGCGCACCGGAAAGCTCCGGCAGCATTTTTCGGAAGCGGCTGCTTAAGCAACCTGAACTGTAGAGGACCTCGGTGTTGGTCCTTCGCTCGCCGAGAACCAAGTAGTAGGAGCCAGCGAGTACAGCCTTCCATTTTAACTTGGTAAGTAGGCAAATTTTAACGCCGCGGTCACAAACGGTCAAGCATCATGTTGACCGCACTTGATACGTACATCAACAGTGTTGGGACACCACGTTAACCTCTCCAAATCAGCGGAGCGATCAACACCACTATCAAAGCGCAAATTACCGTCAGCGGCGTTCCTACTTTCACAAAATCGCTGAACTGGTAGCGCCCTGGGCCATAAACCAGCAGATTTCCGTGATGACCAATCGGCGTGAGAAAAGCTACGACTGAAGCCATTGCCACGGTCACGACGTAAGGCTCGGGTGGGCGGCCCAGTGCCGATGCCAGCGCGACTGCGACCGGCGCAAAAAGCGCGGTCGTTGCAGAGTCTGACATGAATTGAGTAATCACTGCCACGACCGCAAACAAGAGCAATAGAACCGCCCGCTCCGGCCAGCCTCCCACCGCATGCTGTAGCCATCCGGCAACCAGATTTGCAGTTCCCGTTTTCTGCATGGCTGTGCCGAGAGGGATCGCGCCGGCGATGAAGACGAAGATTCGCGCATCGATTGCCCGATAGGCCTGATTCGGAGAGATGCATCCGGTGAGCACAACGGCCGCGGCGCCGGTCAAAGCGGCCATCTCGATCGTCACCAGGTTGAAGGCTGCCAGCAGAATTGTCGCCAACATGATGGCTCCCGCGAGCCACGCTTTGCCGTGCAATTTTGGTTCAGCGTGAAACGGAACCAGCATTAAAAAGGCCTGGTCATTCGACACGCGTGCCAGTGCTTCTTCGTCTCCCTCAAGCACCAGCACGTCGTTCGCGCGCAGTTTCACTTTCGACATCTCCTGGTCCAACCATCCGTCTTTTCGCCATAACCCGACCACGATCGCGCCGTAACGACGGTGAAAGTCGATGTCGGAAAGCGTCCGGCCGGCGAGATCAGATCGCGGCGCCACTACTGCTTGCACAAACAGATCCGATCCATCGTCGTCTTCATTTTCTTTTTCCTTCTCCTCGATCTTCTTCGTCTGGCCATACAGTTTGACGGGATGTAAATCGAGGTCCTCGTGTTTGCGAATCGACACAAGTTCCTCCGGAGTGGTCCTGACTACGAGCACATCTTTCTCCTTCAGAGTCTCGTTCCTGAGCGAGCCGCGAACTCGCTTACCTTTGCGAATGATCCCTGCCACAGTGAAGTGATAGGTCTCGTCACTCTTGATCTCACTAACGGTCTTGCCGGCAAACGGCGAATCTTTCGACACGACAATCTCGGTCAAATAGTCTTCGAGGCGAAAGTGACGAGTTGGATCGTCGCCGCCCTTGTGCGTCGGCAAGAGGAATCGTCCAATCCACAAAACGAATAACGTGCCCGCGACGGTCAGGCTCAAACCGATCGGTGCAATCGAAAAAATTCCCAGGCCCGATCTCCCCGACTGTTGAAGCACCGTGCTCGCAATCAAGAATGCCGGCGCGCCGATAATGGTTATCGTGGTTCCCAGCGAGGCCGCAAAAGACATTGGCATCAGCAGTTTGGACGCCGGAAGTTTTCTTTCTCGCGAAAGGTCCAACGTGATCGGAAGCATCACCGCGGTGGTTGTGACGTGATGCGTGAACGCAGACAGCAGAGCCACTGATGGCATGATCACTGCGATTGCCCGGTTGAGACTTGCCGGCGAATCGACCGATCCAGTCACCCATGCGGTCGGACAAACCGGTGGCGTGCATGGCTCCGCTTAAAACAAAAATGCCGGCGATGACGATGGCCGGCTCGCTGCTGAATCCTGAAAGCGCCTCGTCAACTTTAAGAACGCGAGTGACATATAACGCGATTACGATCAGCACTGCGACCACGTCCGTGCGAATCCATTCAGTCACGAACAGGACCAGGGCGATGATCAGAATCGCAAAGAAGGCAATCTGCTGCGGATTAAGGTTGCCAATCACAAGTAGCTCCTCGTCGGTGCCGGTTTAAGAATCAGGAATTAGGAAAAGCTGCTGATCTGAAGTTGCTTTGTGTTGCCCAAATAGCAGCAGACATGAGCAACAGATATGCCGCGCATCGACTGCCGGTGAATCGACGTATTCAGAGAGCATTTGTTACAGTTCGGGCGATGCAGCTGACGATCAGGACTCCGCCCGATTTTAATTTTCACCGCACCGTTTTGAGTCACGGCTGGTGTGAACTGTTGCCGTTCGAACTCGATCGGGTGAAATGGAAATTGACGCGCGTGCTGGACCTGGATCGTTCAAAGCCTGTCACCGTGAGAGTCACGACGCGCAAAGGCGCCATCAAGCTTGATGTTTCACGAAGCCTCGGTGAGCGTGCCGCCCAAAAGATCATTCGCGACGTGCGACACATGTTTCGCCTGGACGATGATTTGAAAAACTTCTATGAGTTGATGATGACTGATCCGGAATTTGCCTGGATTGCCGAACAAGGCGCAGGCCGTCTGCTGCGTTCGCCCACGGTGTTCGAAGATCTCGTGAAGATGATCTGCACGACAAACTGTTCGTGGGCGCTTACCGAAAAAATGGTGACCGGTTTGGTGAACGAACTCGGAACCGCGTCTGATGACGGTCGCAAATCCTTTCCTACTGCCGCAGTGATGGCCCAACAATCAGCGGACTTCTATCGCGACAAAATCCGGGCCGGCTATCGTTCGGCGTATCTGAAAGAGTTGGCCCAGCGGGTGGCGGCAGGTGAACTTGACGTTGAGAGCTGGCTTACGACTGATGCGTCTCTCACCGATTTGATGAAAGAGATCAAGAGCGTCAAAGGTGTTGGCAACTATGCTGCCGAAAATTTGTTGAAGCTCATCGGCAGATACGATGGTCTCGCCCTGGATTCGTGGGCCCGCGCTCAATTTGCCAAAACGCACAATGGCGGACGCGTCGCCAGCGACAAAAAAATTCATCGCTTCTACACTCGTTTCGATTCGTGGCGCGGTCTCGCGCTGCTGTGTGACATGACGCGTGAGTGGCTCGATCCTCAAAATGTCGCTAAATGGTAAGCGAACCATCCAAAGCCCTGGATGCCCGTCCAAACGTCTGCGCTAAACCTAATATTGTGAACATTTTGCAACGCAACCTTTGGTCGTGTGCGCGCACTAACTAGGTGAGCACAATTTGGAGAGAGTCCATCGCGGGAATGCGAGTTGCTGACTATTTCGAACGTGGAGGAAAAGAAAATGAAACGTTTCATGAAAAGTTTTTTCGTCGCTCTGGTGATTGGGGCACTGGCTTCACTGAGCGTGTTGGCGGGTGACAAAGGCGACAAGGGTAAAGTTGAAAAGAAGACCGTCACGTTTCCGGACGACGTGATGGTGAACGGCACAATGGTTAAAGCCGGAGAGTATGAAGTGAAGTTCGACGAGGGCACAGGCGAGTTGAGCATCATCAAGAATGGTGAAGTCAAAGCCAAGACGCCGGCGCATGTCGAGCAGCGGAGTGATAAAGCCAGGAGCACGGCGCTTCGCACGGTTGACAAGGGAGGCAACGCCGAATTACTGGGCGTGACCTTCGGCGGATCCAATCAAGATGTGATCGTGGGAGCCAGCGGATCAACCAACGGCACTCAGTGACGCGTCGTGGATTTGTTCGTGTGATGGAAGACGGTGCGGACGAAACTCCGCGCCGTTTTTCTTTTGGGAAGTTCCCTCTCCCTCTGGGAGAGGGCTAGGGTGAGGGCTAGACGGCGACGAGCGCCGATTTCCTATTTTGTTTCTGGGTTGAGTCAACACAGAGAACCAAAAAACTTATTGGTGGCTGTCGCTATGCCCTCACCCCGGCCCTCTCCCAAAGGGAGAGGGAGAATCGCTGTAGCTACGCCCCGGTCCGATACCTCAATCCCAGCGCGATAATCTTTTGCAGCAGCGCTTCATAATCGACGCCACAGTGCTTGGCAGAGTCGGCGAAGTCTTCCTGGTCGGCGATCTGCGGATTGGGATTCGCCTCGAGCAGATATATCTGGCCTTCGTCCGTCACGCGATAATCGAGCCGCGCGTACCCGCTCAAGAACAGCGTGCGATAGATCCTCTTCGAAAGCCGTTCGAGCTTGTCAACCATCTTCTTGTCCAACTCGGCCGCCTTCGTGACCACGCCAACTTTTTCCTGATATGCGGGGTCCCATTTCAATTTCGAGGTCGCGATATTAGGTGCTCCTTCCGGAAGTTTTTCAATCAGCAGCTCCCACGGCGTGTACGTTTGCAAACGCTGATTGCCGATGACACTCACGTAGATCTCGCGGCCCGCAATGTATTGTTCGGCGATCGCATGCGTCTTTGTTTGACGGTGAATGAACTCGACGCGCTCGGCCAGTTTGGCGTCATCGTTCACGATCGAAGCCTGAGCAATTCCCACTGAACCTTCTTCACTGATCGATTTCACGAGCAGCGGAAACTTTAATCTTTTCGATCGCTTGACGACGCGGTTCATGTGAAAGACAGCAAACGCCGGCACGTGAATTCGGTGATAGGCGAGCACCATTTTCGCCAGCGCCTTGTCGTGCGAGATGGTCAGACCGCGCGGATTGCATCCCGTGTACGGCTGCTTCATCAATTCGAGATAACTAACGACGTGCTGATCATAAAGTGGATAGCCGTGAAACTCTTCCAGTAGATTGAAAGCAACATGCGGTTTGTGTTCAAGCAGGGCGTTCCCGATCACGCCGAGGTTGTTATAGACGCCGACCGGGTAAACTTCGTGACCGATCTTCTTCAGCGTGGAAATTACATCCCATTCAGTCTTGTAAGGCGCGACCTCTTTCGCCGACAAGCCTTCGATGCTGTCTGGCGGCACGAGATCTTCGTGACACAGAACCATCAAGCGCAGCTTCTTGAACGTGTCGCCGTTCTTCGCTGCGTGTTTGGGGTGATGCGGTTTCGACGCCGCTTTTTGATCGTCAGTTGTCATTAACTTCTGTTTGGAAATCCAAAGCGGCGATCCCGACACGTCGGGACCGCACTCCAAATTCACAATGCAATCCGGTAATAGCCTGAGTGCACGACGTTCATCGTCTGCACTGTTAACATGACCATCAAATGCCGCTTCAATTGTTCGTCGCGGCCGACGGCGCGCAGCTTCAGTTGCGTCGCGCGCGCAATCATCAACTCCAAAACATGATCGATGGCATAGCCATGCACGCCCGTGCCGTCAGAAACTAATTGCTGAATTTCCGGCGCGACTCGGCGCAGAAAAGACGCTGCCGTTCCGCGCGCGCGTTTGCTGGGTTCAGCAGAAAAGATTCGCCGCAGATCGTTATCAAGATAGGCGGGCCATTCGAAGGCGTATTTTTTGCGCTTGCGATCGTAGTGCTCACGCAAGGTGATGCGGATTTCAGGCAATGTCTCAATCTTGCGGCGCACGCGATTCCGCGGTCGGGTGCCCGCAACGTCTGTCAGAAGTTCGTCAACGTACTCGATCTTTCGCAGGGCGGCCCAGCCGCGGTACCGGCGGCGCCAGTTCGAACGTGGCTGCAGCCACACGGCAAACGTCTCGGCAAAATCTTCGGCCGGGTGTGCCTGCGCATACCAGGCATCGAGATTCAAAACGTAACGCCGGCTGTTCGGTTTCGGTTTGTAGGAAGGCGGATACTTTTGCGCGAACGATCCGAAAGTGCGGATCCATTGCCGCTTGAAATGCAGCCGGAACGCGTTGTCGAGCGCGTGGCCCGCTTCATGACGCAGAATGCGCATGCATTCAACGTCGGTGCCGCCCTCGACTTCGCGCATGAACTTGCGCTCGAGTTTCATCAGTCGCGGATGCGCCAGATAAAACGGAATCGCAAAGCCGGGCACGCCGTCGGGCGTGAACCACTCGGCCGACAACCAGACGTGAGGCTTGAAGCGAATGCCGCGATCGTTCAGCTCGCTGTACAGACGTTTTATGTTGGTTTCGAGAAACGATCCCTTGATTCGGATCGGCAGATCGCAGATACGAGTGTCGAGTAGTCGCTCATCAGAAATCAGACTCCACTTGAATCGCGTCGGCACGGAATCGAATTGTAACTAGGTTGAGCGTTGTGCGCTAGGGGTTTGTTAACCGTTTACAGTCTTTCTGCGCCGAATCGTTCAGCGGCGAGAAGCTTCCATCAGAGAACAGGACGCAGTTGACCACGATCCGTTCTTGTGCGGGAGGCTGCCGCGGGTTCTTGAGTTCATCGACCGATACTGCGCGTGGAGGCATCGGAAGTTTCTTAATATCCTCTTTCAACGTCCGTGTCCTGTGCGGTTGAATTTCAATCCGGCTAATAAAGTGAATGCGAAAGTATTCCTCATTAACACTCTTTTGCAGAATGAAGTACCAACTAATTCCTACAATTGTTTTCGTCGTATGGCTTCTCAATTTCACTGAAGCGGTCAGAACTGACCTCTGTAAGACTTGCATCGCCCCGGTTTGCGAGCCGGGTCTGGTCTCATTTACAAATCTGCCTTCGGACCCCAACCTGTGTTTCAAGATGGTTACTTCCGCCGGTGCCTCTGTGTCCTGCGCCGGCGCATTCTGATCTTTTTGTTGGCTGAGCGTGAAACTACTACTGCTTGAGAAACATAGAAGGCAAGCGAGAATCCGTGCGGTGTTCATATTCGATCGGCGATTCATAACATCAATTGGAAGAGAAAATCTTCGCGGCCGACCTGAGTCTACGGGCTATTTACCGGCGTGCAAATAGACCCAGGCATTCTTACCCGACGCTGGTTGGACCAGCACCCGCCTGTAGTCGACGACTCTTTCATAGTTGTCGGCCAGTTCCAGTTCATGTTTCGTTACTGTGAAAGCCGTGCCTTCCACAATGTCTGACTCAATGCCGGTGAATTGAATATTGCGATGATGCGTAGCGCCGAGTGAAGCTGACAGCTGTTGTTCGCTAATCGGAACCCCAATGGGTATCAAAGTCACGCGATATCCGATCCACCGTTCCCTCTAGTCTTCGACCAAACGTTGCGAGTTGCACGGCCTCTGATTGCAGAGTGCCGTACGAGAAGAGATTCTCGGTATCGTCAAAAGCCATTAGCGCCCGCTTTGCTGAATCGTCGTCGTTCCGCTCCTGATTCCATTCCAGTAAAACATGAGTCTCAGTTCGGGCGGTCTCTTGAAGGCCCATTCGGCGATAGAGATTTGCCGCACGATTGGTTAGATGAGTGCGCAGACGCACCGGAACGCCCTTCGAGATCGCCTGTTCTATAACGCTTTGCAGGATTTGAGTCCCGATGCCGCGAGACTGAAAGTCAGGATCGACGACGAGCTCATGAAGGTAAACGCAATCGTCCCGATTTTCGATACACGTGTAAGCGCAGCGGGCATCATCATACAAAACGATTTCGTGATCAGCCGTGGACCATGCGGCGTCGAACAATTTGTCCTGGTTTGATTCGTCCCAAGGTCCGTACTGACGCTCTATCACGTCGCGATAAGCGCGATGATGTACCGAGCGCGCAAAGTCTGTGTCGGCGATCGTTGCTGCGCGTCTGGATACTTTCATTGGTAAGTGTTCAGTTAATGACTCGCAACGAACACACAGTCCTTCACGAGATCGAACCAACAATCGCCTGGCGCTTTCGCTCAAACCGCCTTCCGGAAAGGATCGTCGCGCAGTAGTAGAGCGTCACACACACGATGGAAATGAGCAGGCTTAGCCATATCATTCGCCCGGGCGTTGTTCGCATTAAGTAAATCATGAGAACCCCGGGCAGGCTGCCGAAAACCAGGCCGGCAATAGCTTCAGGAAGCGAACCGCTTACCGAAGCAAAGCAAAAGAACTCCATTTTCGCTGGTAGAGCCATCGACATCCAGTTGCCCCAGGCCAGATACACGCCCGCTGACGATGTCACTTCAAGCAGAGTAAGAGCGCCCGTTGATAGTCCCAAACGCCAGCACGTCAACACTATGATGGGAGTCAACTGAACTCCCACGAGGATCATGTATGCCAGATTTTTTCCGCACAGGATGGTTGCGCCGGTTGCGGGAAGCAGGGCGTAACGATTCAATCCCGAGCGGGTGTCGAGACCAAACGAATTGAATGCCAGTGGCGCATGAGAGATGAAGACGAAGACGATAACGACCGAGGCGCCCACCGCCGAGGGAGCGCTGGAATTAATAAGGTAGAGGCAGCCCAGTGCAGTCGCCAACAAGCCGAAGTAGGGATCAAGCAGTGTGCGAAAATACCTAAAATCTTTCGCCGCGAAACCTCCCGCCGCTCCGGGCAGATCAAAAAGGAGAGAGTCCATTCTTCTTCGCGACCGGACTTCCCGTGCACTTGCCAGACTCTGCCGGAAGGACCACCTGACGGCAACGAAGACAGGAACGTTGAGCAACAACAGTGAACCAATCGCCAGCATTGGATTCTTTCCGATCGATGCGTCAGCCACGAGCTTACTCGGCAGCATCCAGGTAATTTGCGCAAAGCCACTCGGCTCTCTGCTGAGCACATAAACAGCAATTGCGCACACCAACACAATGAATGCGAACAGACGCTTTCTCCAGACTGCGATATTGAGTAACTGAGCAACGGCCAGACCTGTCGAGCACGACATCGCGATGAACAATAGAGCCGCGGTTATTGCTGCCCAGGGCCTGGGGGCCTGGACCAGCGGATAACAGAGCGCGAAAGACGCTGCCACAACGATCCATGAATACGGCGCGATTAGCAGCGAGGCAATTCTGATCGAAAGTAACTCTGTAGTTGAAAACGGCATGTGCCGTAAGCCGCGCAAAGAAATGGCGGGCCGAGAAATTAACGGGAGTACCAGCCAGGCCAGAAAAATTCCCGCTAACAAAGATCGCACGCGTGTTGTGTTTCCCGAAGTGAGGTCGAGACCGGCTGAACCTAAGACTCGAAGATATTTGAAAAAGATCAAGACTGTTACTATCGCGGTAATCCCCTGGTGTCCAATGGCCAGATTTTTTCCGCGCGAAAATCTTCGCCAGTAGGCGCGCCATTGCCAACTGACAATCGAGGCTAACCGATCCATTCCAGTTCCTCGGCCTTGTTCCTCACTACGTGTTTGAAGAAGAGATCTTCGAGAGTCTCTCCGTCCGAAAGGGTTTCTTCCATTGTCTGCGTGCACACGACTTTTCCGGCCACAATGATCGCGAAGCTCTGCACGATTCGCTCGACTACTTCCAGGATATGCGAGGTCAGGAAGACGGTGACTCCCTTGCGGGTCATAAGCAACAGCAAGTCTTTGATATTGCGTGACGAGACAGGGTCGATGCCCTCGAACGGTTCATCCAAAAACAAAACTTCAGGGTTGTGAATGAGGGCCATTGCCAGCGAACACTTCTTACGCGTTCCTGAAGAAGCTCCGTCAACATAGGTATGACGCCCCTGCCAGAGATCCAGATAAACGAGAAGTTGCTCAGCACGTGTTGCGGTTTCTTTGTGGCTCAACCCATAAACAGGGCCAACCATCAACAGATGTTCCCAGATCGTCAGCGAATCAAAGAGGGCAAGGTCCTCAGGCAGAACACCGATTCGCTTCTTAACTGCAATCGGCGAGTGAATAACGGATTGTCCACTGATGAAGACTTCTCCGCTGGTGGGCGGCAGCATTCCGGTGAGCATCTTGACGGTCGTGGATTTGCCCGAACCGTTTGGTCCCAGAAAGCCAAACAACGTTCCTTTCGGAATGCGAAGATTGAGATCGCTTACGGCAACCAGATCGCCAAAAGCCTTCGATAGGTTGTGCGTTTCGATCTCAAGCATCACTATTACGATCTACACTGGGCCGGGCGAATGCTGCTCATGCACCTGTTACGCTCAGGTGATTGTTTAGTTTCAGCTGGGAACGAGAATACGGAAACGCAGGCTTTCATCGCTACCAGCTTCCGCTGATTTACGGAACCGTTCGATCAACTTGCCGCCGTTCGCCTCGATGACTCGTTGAGAGGGAATGTTCTCGGCGTCAGCGACCAACTCGACGTACGCGAGGCCCTCGCATCTTGCCTGCGGTAGCAGCAACTGTAAGGCGCGGGTGGCGTATCCGCGCCGTCGCTTCCACGGAACCACGGAGTATCCAATATGGCCGAGACAGTATGGAGGCAGTTCGGTAGTTCCTGGTTGCCAACGAAAACTAATCTCACCGCAGAATTCACCGTCCCACATCCATTGCGCGTAGCCGGGCAGACGAGGCACTGCACGACCGTCAGGCAGAATTACGGGCGGCCCTTTGGCTTCTCGATCGATCTGTTCAGAGAGGAAGCGATCAGAATCCTCGGCTATTCGCGCTAGATGTTCGCCGGCTGCTTGCGGCCGACGGTTGTCCGGCGACCAGCCTTGCTCGAGCGCATGAATGTAGCCCGGCAGGTATTCGGCAGCAGGCCAAACCAGTTCCATCTTTTGAATCGACATTGAGTTATAGGCGAGTCGTTGACATGGCGATGGCATTCACGAACGCAACGTAATCAGCAACTCAAACACAAGAATTCCGAGCATCGCGGCGCCGGCATAAGCGACAATAAAACCCAGGATCAAAAGCAAACCCTTAGCCCCGCGAGTCTTGACGAGATAGTAGGGCATTACAATCGGCCACGCGATATACAGAAAGAAGCCCAGGTCGTAAACCACGGCGACGTTGCGCTTGCGGCTGTCTGTGCGCAACCACCAGCCGACAGCCCAGAGAAAGCCTGGCCAATAAAGCAACGGGATGGCGGGCGGCAGATCAAGGTGCGCATCGACATAAACGCCGGATGCAAACTGAGTGATTACCACAAACAAATAGAGGAGCAGCGCAGGAGAAAACATTCGCGAGAGAATAGTTGCCATGGCCATTGGCTGCGTCCAGCCTTGATCGATTCATCTCACTAAACCGATCTCAATTTTTATCATCATGACACCTCTGTTAAGGCCACAGGCGGCTTAACGGGTTGTCAGGTAGCGCGCCCGCTAGTGTCCTCTCCGAAACACAGAATCAAACCATTGCAGTCCGCGACCACGAGTTCGCGTTGTCCATAAACTCGATCTTCCGGGCCGTCGATGATGTCGGCGCCGCGTGTGCGCAACTCTTCCGCCAATGCGTCAACCCCTGTTACCCGAAGGTAGACGTCAGGCGCGCCTTCCGCCGGACGCGTACGAACGACGGGCTGATCGGCACGGTTGAAAAATACCTGCACTTCGTCGCGCCACACGATTGCGAAGACCGGAGGAGGATCTGTAGCAAAGCTAACTCGCTCTCCGTCCCAATAGCCGGCTATCTGGAATCCGAGAACGTCACGGTAGTACTCGGCGGTCCGCACCAGATCCGTTACCGTGAATTGTGGCACCGCTGCAACTAAGCGAGCGGTTGTTGGTGTTTGGCTCATGGAGCTCCTTGAAGCGTCGCACGCCGATTGCATTCACGCTTCGAATCGATCAATCAAGTTGGGCCCCCCGCATTCGGGTCAAACGATGCGACAGAAGTTACAGAACCCGGAGCGGTAGC
>DNNE01000031.1:23094-23222 GCA_003487805.1 Blastocatellia bacterium
GGAGCGGTAGCGACGGGGTCCAGACATCCAACTCAGTGGGTCGAAGCAACGCGCGCTTTGATATTCATCTCGCGTCATTCGTTGTGGACGGTTGCCAAGTTGAGTCTATGATCCGCTCGCTACCGCTC
>DNNE01000031.1:23543-24368 GCA_003487805.1 Blastocatellia bacterium
ACGTCGGAGTTGACCGGGCGGCGGGCCCAGCCACTGAGGAAGCAACGCTAATGAGCACACTACGTGAGTCTGATGCCTTGCTCTTTCATAAGTCGGGCGAGGCCTAGCATCTTGCGAAACTCGGTCGCGTAAGTAACAGGTACCGCCAGCTCCTCGCAGAAGGCTACCGGATCCACGCCCCGCAACTCATCAGCATGCATGAGGATTTGGAGGTGAAACATTGCGCTCTTGCGCTTCGACCCCGCGGCGGCATGCACCGCTGCTTTGATGTCATCGATCATAAACGCTCCTGGTCAGTCGATACCTATCCGCGTCCACAACGGGTGGTCGGCCAAATCGTTCGCCCAATTATGTATTGTACCCAACGGTTAGGTATAAGCCTCTTATACTGCGTCTCATACCACCTGCCAAGTTCGTCTCACACATAAAACACAACAGAGCCGCAAGGCGCGCAGCCTTGCGACTCTGTCGCTTAGATCATTCGTTACTAAAACGAAGATCGCTTCGTTCGGGGGAACGACGTTATTGCTTGTTGTAGACCGCGGTCGAATCCGGCACTGGTTGCTGACCGCCTTCACGGTGAGTCATTACAGTCAGCGTTTTGCCGTCGCCAGAAAGCGAAAGCTTCTGGGTCGTAGTGTTAACACGCTCGGTTCCGTCCTGTCCGGCGAAGCTGGTCTTGTTCATCAACTCTAAATTGCCGCCAGCCATGGTTGCCTTGGTCGTCCGCTTTCCGGTGTTCTGTCCAAAAGTTACATCGCTGGTAACTTCTTTGCCGTCGAGGTTGTAAGACTGTGGACCAGCCGCGCCGCCGCCGCGACCACC
>DNNE01000031.1:24656-25430 GCA_003487805.1 Blastocatellia bacterium
CGCCGCCGCCGCGACCACCGCCGCCACCTGCACCGCCGCCACCGCCACCCGCTGGTGGCTGGCCACCCTCAACCTTTTGATCGAGGGAAATAGTTTTGTCGTCCTGGGTAATTGTCAACGTAACTTTATCCGCGCCCTGCATGCGTGTCGACAGACCCTGGCTCTTGGTTTTGTCCAAGCCCCAGGTGCCGGCGAAGCTCGCCTTCTGGGCACTGGCCGCGACGACGACGAGCAAAAATGCCGTCGCCAACCCGGCAATCAGAAATATTCTCTTCATTCGAAAAATCCTCCGTTAGTTTTGTTCGCTATTGTTCGCGAGAGCGCGATTAGTTGCGAGTGTCGGTAATCTAAGACGCGCGCGTGGTGCGCCTGGTTACGATAATTCTCGGTAATCCCGCCTTGGTCGGGCCAGCGAGAGAGTAAAACGGTTGAGTCGCGACGTCAAACTCACACCAAAGCGCAAAGTTTCAGGAAATGCCGCTTCTACGGTCGCGCAGCGGCGCTGCTCCGGCGCCAGAACGAATCCAAACGCCTGCCGCCGACTGTCTGTAACAGACTCAAGATTCCCATGTAACCATAACCAAAACAGAACAGCAGCAGGAACGCGATGGGACCCCACATGTGCATGCGAATCGCGTAAGCGATCGCGAACACAAAATAGATCGCGAAGCTCAATTCGAGCAGCGGCAGCCAACCATGCTTTCGTTTGTACTTCTTGCGCTTCCAGGATTCATCATCAGTTTTTTCGACGCGATACTTGGGCGTGCGCACGAA
>DNNE01000031.1:25728-25882 GCA_003487805.1 Blastocatellia bacterium
CGATACTTGGGCGTGCGCACGAAATCTGACTTCACTCCCATTAAGGCTTCAAGCACGGCGCGCGCGTTTGAAAACGCCAGACCAATTCCCAACCCCATCACCAGCGGCAGGTGCAACATGCGCGAACCGCGTTTTATGTTGAGATACCAAACTG
>DNNE01000031.1:26175-38647 GCA_003487805.1 Blastocatellia bacterium
ATTATGTTGAGATACCAAACTGCCGAGCCGTAGAACAACACGACTGAAACTGTCGAGAAGAAGAGCAGCGGTACGTCCAACATCATCAATTGATGCAGACCCTGATTGTAGCGAACCAGCAGCAGAGGAAATTGCATGAAGCTGGCAACGATCATCAGCGGATAACTGATGTTGCCGGTCAGCCGGAAAAACATTTCAAGCTTTACCCGCAACGGCAAGTCGGCGTACCAGATGCGCCGGTACAGCTTGAACCAAACTTGCAGCACGCCTTTGGCCCAGCGACGTTGCTGTGCTTTGAAGGCGTTGACCTCTACCGGAATTTCCGCGGGCGCTTCTTCATCAAGCAGATAAACGAATCGCCAACCCATCAACTGTGCGCGGAAACTTAGATCGGTATCTTCGGTGAGCGTGTCGTGCTGCCAGCCGCCGCTCAACTCGATCGCTTCGCGCCGCCAGATGCCAGCCGTGCCGTTGAAGTTGAAAAAATTTCCGGTGCGATTGCGCGTTGTCTGCTCGATCACAAAATGGCCGTCGAGCATGATCGTCTGCAAGCGCGTCAGCAAATTGTACGAGCCGTTGATGTGCGCCCAACGCATCTGCGCACAACCCACAATCGGATCGGTGAAGTGATGAACCAGCTTGCGTAGAAAATCCGATTTCGGAACAAAGTCCGCATCGAAGATCGCGATCAATTCGCCCTTCGCGGTCTTCATTCCGTTTTCCAGGGCGCCCGCTTTGAATCCGGTGCGATCGTCGCGATGAATGTAATGAATGTCGAAGCCCTGCGCCGCATAATTCTCGACAGTCGCCCGCGCGATATTCACCGTCTCGTCGGTTGAATCATCGAGCACCTGAATCTCGAGGCGATCGCGGGGGTAATCGATCTCAGTGACCGACTTGACCAAACGCTCGACGACGTACATCTCGTTAAAGAGCGGAAGCTGTACGGTGATGTGCGGCAAAATGTCTTCTGCGAAAGTGTCTTTCGCTTTGGGTGGGAAACGCGAGTAGCGCCAGAATTCGATCACCTGCTTGACGCGATAGACGCCGTAGATCGCGAGCACCGTGAGAATGCCGAAGTAAATGATCAGCACAGTCCAATCGAAAGCGTCGAATTGGTAAAGCGGACTGATGTTCGCCGCGGTCTTGTGGTAAAAGTCGCAGTAGCTCGGCATGTCGGTGCAGACATACCCGTTCAGCGGCGGCGGGCAATACCAACCGTGTTCCAGGCACTGCTGGACCCAATCGGCTGGCGCGGTGATTAGAGCTAGCACGGATTTTGTAAGATGAACCTTTGCGGAAAATTCAGGCGTGGCATTCTAACGTAGTAATAGAGCTCACTCAAAATACGAATGAGTTAGACAGGATTTACAAGATGAACAATATCCAAGGGTCAGAACAAATCTGGCTCTGCTTTTTCCGAGGTTGGTTCTGTGAATCCTGTTAATCCTGTCAAAAATGAGCCGAGGCTCACTCTCCCCCATCGTTCAGAATGAATCTCCGAGCCGTTCAGCATGACGTTGCGCATTTGACTGCGCAAGAAAATCCATCATTTTCCTGGGGATTAGTGGCTTTTCGAGTGCGGAACGGGCATTGCTAAACGCGGGCTGGGTCTTCCCCTATGACTCGACCATGACCCGTACCCGAATCAGTCAAGTTTATCTTTGGACCATCACCGCCGCCGGCGCCGCGGCCTTGCTGTTTTCATGCGCGCGTCTCTCGCGAGACCAGGTTGATATTCGCTTCCTGTTGCTCGCCCTCGCCACCATCCTGATTGGTCCCCGCCTCAGCATTCCGATCCCTAGAGTCAAAGCGCACATCTCGGTCTCAGACACTTTCATTTTCTTATCGCTGCTGTTGTTTGGCGGCGAGGTAGCAATCCTGCTGGCGACCGCTGAAGCCGTCTGTGCCTCAGCGCGGATCGGGCGACATCCGCGCACGCATTTCTTTAATGCCGGCGTCATGGCCTGCGCGACGTTCATGACAGTTTGGACGTTGCGGCTGTTGTTTGGCGACACCCTCAAAGTCCACGATTTCTATTCTTCGAATTACCTGGTGCTGCTGTGCACGATGGCGGTGGTCCAATATTTAGTGAACTCGCTATTGGTAGCAGCGAACTCGGCGCTGAAAACTGATGAGGCAATCTTGCGATCCTGGAGCAAGAATTTCCTGTGGACGTCGATCACTTACTTCGCTGGAGCTTCGGCGGCCGGCCTCATCGCCCGCTTCATCGGTAACATCGGCTTCTTTGCGTTCAGTGCGACTATCCCGATCATCGCGATTGTTTACTTCACCTATTGGACCTACATGAAAAACGTCGAAGGCGCGGCCGCCCAGGCCGAGCAAGCGCGCCGTCACGTTGAGGAACTGAATCGCCACATTGCCGAGCAGGAACGCATCAGTAAGGCTTTGCGCGAAACGGAAGAACACTTTCGCAACGCGTTTGATTACGCGGCGATTGGAATGGCGCTGGTGTCGCCACAGGGAACATGGCTTCGCGTGAATCGATCGCTTTGTACGCTGCTTGGATACACTGAGCACGAAATGCTCGATTCGAACTTTCAAGCTGTTACGCATTCGGACGACATCCCTAACGATCTGGCCAATCTATATCGATTACTGCAAAGCGAAACCCCAACCTGTCAGGTTGAAAAGCGTTATGTCCATCGCGACGGCGAAGTTGTGTGGGCCTTGAACAGCGTATCGCTCGTGCGCGACGCGGACGAAAAGGCAGCGCATTACATCTTTCAAATTCAGGACATCACTGAACGCAAACGCGCGGAAGCTGCTTTGCAGAGTCTGTCGCTCATCGACGAGTTAACCGGACTCTATAACAGGCGCGGGTTCCTGGCCGTCACTGAGCAACACGTGGCCGCGATTCGACGAGATAAGAAAATCCCGATCGTCGTGTACGCGGATCTTGACGGCTTGAAAGAGATCAATGATTCGTTTGGTCATCACGAAGGCGATCGCGCGTTGGCCGGTGCGGCTGAGATCCTGAAAGAGACATTTCGCAGTTCGGACATTTTGGCGAGGCTGGGCGGTGATGAATTTATTGTCCTGGCTGCCATCACTCAGGACGAAAGCGCTGAATTATTGACGCGCCGTTTGCAGGAACAATTTTCTGTCAGCAATACGCTCAACGGCCGGCCTTATGATCTCTCGGTCAGCGTCGGCGTCGCGCATTTCGGCGACGACGATCGCTATTCGATCGAGGAGTTGATGGCCCAGGCCGATCACGCGATGTACGAAGATAAGCGACGCAAACCTTCTCGCCAGAATTATTCTCGCCAGCAGTTCAGCCGGCCGCTCATGGAAGCCGTCGCGTAGCGCAAACTGTTAGTTTGCGACTTCGCGCCGCCCGGCGCGAAATGTTCATAGCCCATCGACTTCATAATTGTTATTAACTGAGCGGATTTTTCTCTCACCGTGTGTCTATAAACATTCGGCTCCTAACGGAGCCTTTGCGCTACAATCCTCGCCTTGCGAGGTCGAGTTCACTCTTCAGAAGCTAACGTCGGAGCTCGCTGGCGAACGCTGGCGGTACTCGCGATCGCCGAACTGCTTGGCATGTCTTTGTGGTTCAGCGGGTCCGCCGTCGTTCCCGCGTTAACCAGAGAATGGCGCCTCAGCGAAAGCGCCGCTGGTTGGTTGACGCTATCTGTGCAAATCGGATTCGTCGTGGGCACGCTCTTGAGCGCCCTGTTCAATCTCCCGGATATCATCAGTCCGCGACACCTGTTCACGCTTACGGCGATTTGCGGCGCGATCGTTAACGCCGCATTTGGATGGTTCGCGCATAGCGCATCGGTCGGAATCACTCTGCGGTTTTTAACCGGCATGTTTCTCGCCGGAGTCTATCCGCCGGCAATGAAAATTCTGGCGACCTGGTTTCGTCACGGCCGGGGATTGGCGCTCGGAGTTCTGGTTGGCGCGTTGACGCTCGGCAAGGCGACGCCGTATCTGATCAACGGAGTCGGCAGTGACAACTGGCGCACCAACGTCACGTTCGTTTCATTGCTCGCAGTCGTGGGCGGTGTGGTCGTGCTTCTATTTGTAAGCGATGGCCCATTCGCGCTGCCTGCCGCCCGATTTGATCTCAGCCAGGCTGGAAAAGTTTTTCGCAATCACGGTGTGCGACTCGCGAATCTCGGCTATCTCGGTCACATGTGGGAGTTGTACGCAATGTGGACGTGGATTCCGTTCATGATTCGCGCGAGCTTGTCCGTCCGCCACAGCAGTCCCACTTTTGCCGAAGTCGGATCGTTTGTCGTGATTGGTTGTGGCGCAGTCGGCTGTGTCGCAGCAGGTCTCATCGCCGATCGAGTCGGCCGGACGATCGTTACCTCGGTGGCGATGGCGATTAGCGGCAGTTGTTGCTTGATCATAGGATTATTCTTCGGCGCGAATCCGATCGCCCTCTTGATCGTCGCGGCGATTTGGGGCGCGAGTGTGGTTGCTGACTCAGCCCAATTCTCGGCGTGCGTGACTGAACTCGGCGATCCGCAATACATCGGCACGGCGTTAACGATTCAAACGTGTCTGGGATTCTTATTGACGACGATTTCGATCGAGTTGATTCCGCGCGCAGAGAAACTCGTCGGTTGGCGATACGCGTTCGTGATTCTGGCGCCGGGACCACTGTTCGGCGTGCTGTCGATGCTGAGATTGCGTGGCCTGCCCGAAGCGGAAAAGATTGCGCATGGACGGAGGTAGCGCAAATTGTTAATTTGCGTCCTAAGCTAACAGCTTGCGCTACATAGTTGCAGTCCTCTCGTTCTGGGCGTTTAATATACGAAAGAATGATCGGCGCGAAACTTGGGAATTACCGTATCCTCGAGAAGATTGGCGCCGGTGGTCAGGGAACAGTTTACAAAGCGACCGACACCAAGCTGGGTCGCGCTGTCGTCATTAAAGTCCTACCGCCGGAATTAACTGTTAAAGAAGCCAACCTCAAACGTTTTGAGCGTGAAGCGCGTCTCGCTTCGGCGCTTGATCATCCGAACATCTGCACGATTTTCGACCTCAACGACATCGAAGGCGTTCACTTCATCGCGATGCAGTACGTTGAAGGCAAGAACGTTCGCGAACTTGTAAATGGGCGTCCGCTCGATCTGCGCAGCGCACTATCGATTACTATTCAAGTCGCCGACGCGCTCTCCGCGGCGCACGAACGCGGCATCATTCATCGCGACATCAAAGCTGGCAACGTGATGGTCAACCCGGTCGGGCAAGTGAAGATTCTCGATTTTGGTTTGGCAAAGTTGGTGGACGACAGCGCGAGTCCGGGCGGCATTCACCACACTGATCTGACTGAAGTTGGCATTCCCTACGGCACGGCGACCTACGCTGCTCCTGAACAAGCGCGGGGCGAACGCGTGGACGCGCGCGCCGACATTTTCTCGACCGGCGTTTTGCTTTACGAAATGTTGACCGGCACCTGGCCGTTCCAGGGAAAGACCAGCGTCGACGTGCGGCATGCGGTCTTGCATGAAGATCCGCGACCACTAAGCGAAGCGCGGCCGGGGGGCGCGCCATGGCAACTGCAGGCGATCCTCGATCGCGCGATGGCTAAGGAGCCAAAGCAGCGCTATCAAAAAGTCGGCGAGATGCGCGATGACTTGCGCGCGGTGCTGCGCGAAGTTGAAGCCGGTGGAGCGCAAACTTTCGAGGCCATTACGCCCATCGCGCCGAGGCACATGGCGGGCACCGGCCGCATGGGCCGCGCGATGCGTTGGTTGCGCGGCGTCACGGGCGAACGTAGCTCTCAACAAAGGATTTCGACGTCCGAACAATCATCTGCGCACGAAACACCGGCCACCAGCGTCAGCGATCACGAGCGCAAGAGCATCGCGATCCTTCCTTTCAAAAACGTCAGCAATGATCCTGAATCAAGTTTTTACGAATTCTCTCTGGCGGATGCGGTGATCACTGAACTCGCGCGCGTGCGCTCGCTCATCGTGCGGCCGTCTTCGGAAATCGCCAAGTACCAGGGCGTGCAAGTAGATCCGCGCCAGGCAGGCCGCGACATGAGCGTCTCTGCCGTGCTGTCGGCGGGCTTCCTGCGCGGCGGCAATCGCATTCGCGTGACGGCCCAACTGGTCGACGTCGCGTCGGGCGATTTGCTTTGGAGCGATCGCATCGACGCGGATGCGACCGACATCATCAGCGTTCAGGACACGATCACGCAGGAGATCTGCGAGGGCTTGCGGCTCGAGTTGTCTTCTGACGAAAAAGATCGTCTGGTCCAACAAGCGACGGCGAATGCCGAAGCCTACGAAGAGTATCTGCGCGGGCGCGATGCGCTGGGCCGTTACGTTTATCACACCGTCGCGCGCGTCGACATCGATCAGGCCATCGAACATTTCGAGCGCGCCGCTTATCTCGATCCGTCGTTTGCGTTGGCCCACAGCGCGCTGGGCTCTGCTTACGCCAGTCGCGTTATGAAAGGCTTTGGCGAGCCGGAAGATCACACACTTGCACGCGAGGCTTTTGATAAAGCGCTCACGCTCGATCCGCACTTGATTGAACCGCGGATGAACATGATCTTCATTTATCTGTCCAGCGGCGAGAAAGCGAAAGCACGGGCGGCGGCAGATGAATTGAAGCGCGAAGCGCCGAACGATGCGAGCATCCATTTCATTCGCGGTATCGTGGCGCGCCTGGATGGTGATTACGACAAGGCCATGCGCAGCCTCGATCGGATGCTGCGTTTGAATCCCGCTGAGCGCGTGGTCGTCGCCTACAATCGCGCCCGGCTCCTGACGTACCAGGGTCGCTATGACGAGGCGCTGGCCGAACTCGATCAGGGCGCCGCCATCGAACCCGATCATCCGCTGATCAAAACTTTTCGCGCGCGCGCGCTTTATTATCGCGGCGACGTGGTCAAGGCCGCGGAGATTCTCGAACAAGTGCTGGAGAATCAGCCACAGCTCGACGGCATTCGTCCTATCTATGCGACGTTTCTCAGCGCGCTCGGCTTTAATGAAGAAGCGCGCGCGCAACTCACCGATGAAGTAAAGAAAACTGCTGACACGGATCACGACGTGTCGTACTGGCTGGCATCAGCGTACGCCCTGGAAGGCGAGCGCGATGAAGCTTTGAAGTGGCTGCGCCGCGCGATTGAGCTGGGAAACGAAAACCGGCCGTGGTTCGAAACTGATAAGAATTGGGATTCGCTGCGCGCAGATCCGGAATATCAAAAGATCATTTCATCGATCAGCACGCCGGCAACGGAAGCAGAAGACGAACATTGATACGATTGACAAGATTTTCATCAAAGTTATCAGCTGACCGGATGGTTTTTCTAATCAAGTTCATCTTGTAAATCCTGTCTATATCCCCGCCTCAAGTTTTCCTCAACCACTCCAAACCCGCATAAACATTGGGCGATCTGCAACTATTACAGCTCGTAACCTGCTCAAGGTTTTCTCAAGCCGCGCCCGCTAAAGTGTCTCCATTGATACGGCATTTTCAATTCTCTTTGGAGGCAGACATGTTCAATCGCATCTCAAAAACCCGACTTGGCCTGGCGGCACTCGTGATCGCCGCCCTTTGCGTGACGATTTATCGAGCGCGCACCACCGAAGCTTCTGTAAACGCCGGCCTGCAATCAGTAATCGTGCAGTTGAAAGACGATCCGGCCGCAGTCTATCGCGCGAAGATTCAGAAGAACGGTGGCATGGTCAACGATCAGCAGCTGCAGTCTTATCGTGACAGTTTGCGTGCGTCTCAGGATCAATTCCTGTCGGCACTGAAGTCACGAGGCGTTAACTTCTCGGTCGACTCGATCGACATAAAAGGGCTCGATGGCGCCACCGCGGCGACAGTTCAGTACCGTTACACGATGGTGCTCGATGGTATTGGCTTGACGCTGCCAAAAGCGGCCGTGTCGATCCTGAAGTCGATGCCGCAGGTTAAGAACATCACGCCAAATCGCGAGTATCACGTTGCGCTCTCAAAGAGCGTTGATTACATCGATGCGCCCCGCCTCTATGGCAGCAATCCGAACGACATGACCTCTTCGGCGACATTTCCCGATGGCAACGAAGGCCAGGGTGTTTATGTGGCGGTGCTCGACACCGGCATTGATTGGACACACCCGATGTTCGGTGGCGATCCGACTCCGCCGCGTTGGGGTGTTGCTCCGGCCGTTGCCGCAGTGAACACTAATCAAAAAGTTGCTTACTATCTGCCGCTTGCCGGAACCATTGACGACTTTGGTCATGGCACGCACTGCTCCGCCGACATCGCCGGCTATCTCGCCAGTGCTCCGGGCGATGACAAGATTCCCGGCACTGCGGACGATATCCCGATTCATGGCGTCGCGCCGCAAGCGAAATTGATGGGCTACAAAGTCTGCGCCGGCGTCGGTGTCTGCCTCGGTGAGCCGATCACGCTCGCGTTGGAAGATGCAGTTTCCCCGGTAACTCTGGACCTGCAGCCGAAGCCAATCGCCAACGTTATCAACATGAGTCTCGGCGGCGCCGGCACGCCGGATGACGCAACTTCAGTTGCGGCTGACAACGCGGCGTTGACCGGAACCGTAGTTGTTGCCGCGGCCGGCAACTCCGGCCCAGGCGAATCAACTGTTGGATCACCGGCAGCCGGGCGTCACGTGATCGCCGCCGCGGCTTCAAACGATCCCGCGACTGGAGACAACACGCTGGATGTGACTGACGGCAGCCGCACCGGCATCACGGCAATCGTCATGGATGGATCGCCGTCACTGACGGCCGACCTTACCAACAATTATGTTTATTGCGGACTCGGCGAAACACCCGCGGACTTTCCGGCTTCCGTATCAGGCAAGATTGCTTTGATCCAACGCGGCAGCACCGCGACCACGCCGACGCTTCCGGCAGCCGGCAGCCTCGGCACCGGTCTGTTCACAACTAAAGCCGCCAACGCGGCCGCGGCCGGCGCAGTTGCCGCGGTCATCTACAACAATGTCGATGGCGAGTTAGGCGCGACGACAGTGCGCAAGTCAGCTATTCCGACTGTCGGCCTGTCAAAAGTTAACGGCGAATATTTGAAATCGATCATCGGCTCGGACGCTGCAGGCGTCTCCGCTAGACAGGTCCGGATCAATGCGGCGCTTAGATTTGCGCCATCGATTGCGGACTTCAGTTCTCGTGGTCCGATCGCGGGCCTGGGCCAGATCAAACCCGATGTCAGCGCGCCTGGAGTCAACGTTCTTTCGGCGACGGTCGCGGTCGGCGCGGCTGAGACGAACACCGGAACGATGTTCGATCCGACGCGATATATTCGCGCCAGCGGCACCAGCTTCGCTTGTCCGCATACTGCCGGTGCAGTCGCTCTGATCAAGCAAGCGCATCCCGATTGGTCGCCCGACATCGTGCGCACGGCGCTGATTAATACCGCGTCGAACTTGCGTGAGATCGATCGCAGTCCCAAGGCTGACGGACTAGCGTCGGATTCGATCATTGCCCAGGGCGGCGGATTGATTGATGTCTATAACGCCGTGCATACAAAGGGTTTGATGGGCATCCCCGGCGATGGCATCGTCCAGCCCAGCATCCTCGGCAGCTATTCGTTCGGTGCGGTGCCGGTGATCAATTCGCGAGTCACTCACACGGAAACCAAGACCGTAACAATCCAGGATATTTCCGGACAGGGTGGAACTTATAGCCTGGCCGTCGCCAATAATCGTTACCTGGAAATGAATGGAATTACCGCGACGACCAGCACGTCGAGTGTCACTGTTCCCGCAAACGGATCTGCAACCTTTACGGTGAGCGCAACCGTCGATGGCAATGCCGTTCGCGATGTGACCAGCGCGCTCGAGATGCAGTTTTACGTGGTGGCGCAGACTGCCGGCGGCTTGCTCCGCATGCCGTTCTACATGCAGCTCACGCCGACCGTTCCGCAAGGCGGATCGTCTCTGGCGCCAATCAGTGGAGCGGGCACGATTCTCGTCGGCGACAACAACACGCAGGCAGTTGAAGGTGTCGACTCAGTCAGCTTCCCGGTGGTGGCCGATGCTCCAGGCGCAGCGCTAAGCGCGACGCTCAACTTCGATCAGGCGGTGGATCAGACCTATCCGGATCTTGATCTGTATCTCTATGCGCCGGACGGCACGTTGATTACCAGTTCAAACAACGCGGGTGGGCCGGAGCAGATCAACTGGACACTTGGACCAGCGGGAACCTATACGCTGCGAGCCAGTGGCTGGGTCAGTGTCTCCACGGACTTTACGCTGTCGGGGACTATTTCCCGCGCCGCGCAACCGCCGGCGCTCTCGGCAATCGCGGGAGAGTTCACTGACGCCGCAGGTCACGCGATCGATTTCGACGGTGCGTACAACCTGCAATGGCAAGGTGTCCCGAACGCGCAGAAATATGAAATCGAGCAATCGAATGACGGCGCTAACTTCAGCGTGCTCGGCGATGTTGATAGCAACGTCACCAGTCAGACATTAACCGGCCAGGCTGACGGCACGCATTACTATCGTGTGCGGGCTTTGACGCCCGGCCAGATTGGCTACTACGTAACGCCGCCCAGCGCGCCTCAGAACATCACGGTCAATCATCGGACGTTGATGGACATCACGAACCAGGTGAAGACCGCGGTCTCGAATGTCTCACTATCGGGTGGAGTCTTCTCGCTCGATCTGACCATGACCAATCAATCGGCTTCGACTTATGTGCCTTATGTGAAGCTAAACGTGATTGGCATTACCTCTGCGTCGGGTACCGTGCGGCTAACCAATGCCGACAACGGCGGCAGCGGTGTCAGCCCGGCAAATGCTGCGCTGTTCGATTACACCAACCAGCTTGGCAGCGATCAATTGTTCAGCTCAGCCGAAACCACCGGCGCTCGCACGTTGCGGTTTGCGGACAGCGCGTCAGAGCTGTTCCAGTTCGACGTCAACGTCAGTGCTTTCCTGAGCGCGAGCAACGGAGGCGGCAGCCAATCCGCCCCATCCGGCGGCGGTAGCCAAAGCGGCACGCAAAGCAATTCGGCGCTGCCCTCGCTCAATCTGCTGACGGCGAAGCAAGCAATTCGCTTCACCGTTAATCCACTGACGAAGGGCGTCACGGCGCAACTGGTCCTTCGTTAATCAACCATCACTCTTGCCCCCTCTCCCTTTTGGGAGAGGGACGGAGTGAGGGACTGCGAGGCGGTCAAAAAGAGAAATTCTTATTAAATCGCGCTTCGTATTCCCTAACCCTCTCCCAGAGGGAGAGCGAAAGCGCCTGGATGAGACCGCAAGTTAAAGCTTGAACTCTCAACCGTCGCAGCACGGTTCAGAGTTCAATCTTCAGATTGAGAACAAAAGTAAGGAGAGCGCGATGAAAAGAGTAACGCGATTTGTGGGAGTTCTGAACACGCTGGCGATCTTGTTGACGACTATCTATTTCAGTCCAGCGCGCGTGGCGACTGTGTCTGCGGCCTCGGCAGCGAAAGTGGACCCGATGTTAACGACGTTCCTTTCCACGCAAGCTGCGGGTGTAACCACGCCGGTAGTGATCAGCTACAACCATCAACCCAATGCGCTCGATTTCACCAGGCTGCAAAGCGCCGGAATCACGAAAGCTTACGTCTGCCGCCAATTGCCGATGGTGATCGCGGACGTGAACCTGGCGCAGATTTCTCTTTTGCGCGGACAGTCCGGCGTGAAATCAATTTGGGCGAATCGCCTGATGAAGACTTTCACCAACGCCGCGCGTCCCTTCATCGGCGTTAACGCGTTGCAAGCGGATTCGGAAACGACTTCGCGAAATTCTGGCCTGCCGGTTAGCGGCAAAGGCGTCGGCATCGGCTATGTCGATACCGGCGTCGATGCCACCAGCAAAGATTTGCCGCTGGGAACCAAAGTCGTTCAAAACGTCATTCAACCGCTGGCGCAGGGCACCGTCGGATTGGGTGAATTGGGCATTGGCGTGGGCGTAGATATTTCCGATCAAATTGCCGGACCTGATGGCCGCCCCGCGTACGTGCAAATTCCCTACTTCGAAAATCAACAAATGTCCGACGTCGAATCCGGCCACGGGACATTCGGTTCGGGAGTGGCGGCCGGACTCGGCGTTAACTCAGGCGGATTCTACGGAGGCGTCGCACGCGGCGCTAATCTGGTTGTTGTTAACTCAGGCACTGATAGCGGCTTGCCGTTGATTGCGATCATCGGCGCTTACGATTATCTGCTGGTCCATCAGTTCGACTACAACATTCGCGTCATCAATAACTCGTGGGGCGGCAGCCTGGCTGACTCGGAACTGCTCCCTGATAATCCGATCAATCTCGCGACGCGCGCGGCGCACGACCGGAACATCACGGTAGTGTTCGCGGCCGGCAATGCCGGAACGGCCGCCGACGCCATTAATCCTTATTCAACGATGGCCTGGACGATTTCGGTGGCCGCCGGAGAGAAGCAGGGATTCGGTACACCGGCGAGCTTCAGCTCGCGCGGGGTTAACAACGGCGGCAGCGCTGATGTGGCGGGCATGCA
>DNNE01000031.1:38941-46380 GCA_003487805.1 Blastocatellia bacterium
CGCTGAGGTGGCGGGCATGCCTGCCGATCCAAACGCACTGCCGAACCTACGTCCTGATATCACTGGATCGGGCGTCGATATCAAGAGCGTTCGCTCGCATGGACCAGGACTGACGAACTATGCGGGCACAGTCCCTGTGTTTGTTGGCGCGAACGATCTGACGACCATTCCACCGGCTTATCTGCCTTACTACACGACTTCGCAAGGCACCAGTTTCTCTTGCCCGCAGGTGTCCGGCGTGGTCGCGCTGATGTTGGAAGCAAACCCGCAACTAACGCCCGACGATGTGGTGACGCTGCTGCGACAGACCGCGACGCCCATGCCTTACGAACAAAAGGTCGTCGGCGCCGGATACGTCGACGCGCACAATGCCGTCCGCGCGGCAATGGGGTTGGCCCAGGTCGCGCATCCCGCGAATCTGTTTCCACCGCCAGTCAATGGCGGGCCGCAAGTTATCGATCCGGCAGGCGATCAGCTCGGCACCGATGCGCAGGATATTCTGTCGGCCGAATACAAATACGACGCGGCCACAAATCAAATCGTCTTCACGATTAATTTGAAGGATCTTTCCACGACCACGCCGAACATGCATTGGATCCAGGAAGCGAATTTCAAAGATCCGAACAACGCCGCAGCGCCGACCGTGCTGCTTTATGTCACGACCGCCATAGACGATCCGACTGGAACGACTTTCAGTTACGGAACGATCACCAACACAAACGGCGTCAACGTGCAGAATGATCTTGGCGCTGCCGACTCAGGCCAGATTGTCGGCAACCAGATCATAGTCAGACTCGACGCTAACAAAGTGAATGCCGCAGTTGGTTACAACGTAATCGGCACAACCGCCACCGGAACGCAGGTGATCGCGCAGGTGGTCATCGGCGTGCTGGGCGCCGGCCTGTTATTTCCGGCGGACGCGGCCACGGGATCGGATTTCGTGATCCAGCCATAAGGTAAGGAACACTTCGGTTATCGCTAATTGTCACAGCGTAGTTCGAGAGATTCAGGAGCTAAAGCCATGAAGCATCGATCAAGCAGCATCGCCGTCATCATCTCGATCATCGCCGCCGCACAGGCAACATTCGGCGCGCCAAAGGTCGATCCGGAATTGTCCGCGCGCATGTTGCGGACACCGAGCGTGAAACAGGTCGGCGTGATTCTGACATTCAACGGCCCGCACGTGACCACGGCGGAAGTGAATGCGGTAAAGGCGCTCGGCATCACGATGGGCGTAACGATGCGAAACTTTCCAATCATGGGGGTGAACGCGACTCCTGATCAGATCAGGCAGCTGATGAACCTCGCCGATCTTCGTTCGCTATATCTGAACACGCAGATGCAGCTTTACATGAATCAGACGCGGCCGATGATTGGCGTCAACCGTTTGCAGACTGATGCCGTTCTGACTGCGCGCAATCATGGACTGCCCTTCTCAGGCCGAGGCGTCACCATCGCGATCGACGACACCGGCATCGACGGCAGCAATGCCGACTTGAAATTCGATCCACTAAATCCGATGAGCGGCAAAACGATCCAGAACGTTTTGGTCAATCCCAACGATCAGGACGGATTAGTCGTGCGAACTAACACCTTCGGCAACGTCCTCGAAGGCATCCTGCCGACGAGTTATGTCGAGAACGTAATCAACACCGATACGAACGTCGGTCACGGAACCCATTGCGCCGGCATCGCGGCGGGGCTGGGGATCATGAGCGGCGGTCTTTATGCGGGAGTCGCGCCCGGCGCGAAACTGGTCGGCCTGGGCTCAGGCGGAGCCTTGTTTGTTCTCGGCCAGATAGCGGCACTCGATTATGCCTTTACCAACCAGTTCAATTACAACATTCGCGTGATTAGTAATTCATGGGGCAACTCAGCCGTCGCGGCTGATCCCGATCATCCGGTGAACGTAGCGACTAAGATGTTGCACGATCAAGCGAACATTGTTGTCGTCTTTGCGAACGGAAACGACGGACCGCATCCCAACTCGCAGAATCGATGGGCCATGTTCCCATGGCTAATCAGCGCGGGTGCCGCGACCAAGGATTGGAGACTCGCGAGTTTCTCTTCGCGCGGCATATTTGGCGATCCCGTTGTTCATCCGACGGTATTGACTCCGGGGACGGGCGGACCTGCCAACGCGGGTTATTCCGCTGCTGTTGTGTCTGTGCGCTCCACCACGAACCTGGTGGCGAATGGTTTGACTGATGACACGCAAATCCCCACGCCCTATTTGCCTTATTACACGCAGATCAGCGGCACGTCGATGGCCGCGCCGCACCTCGCGGGAGTAGTGGCCACGATCCTGGAAGCCAATCCATCGCTCGTCGCCGACGATCTGAAGACCATCATCGAGCGCACCGCGACCCCGCTTGCTCCTTACGATCAATTCGAAGCGGGCGCGGGCATGGCGAACGTGCATGCCGCGGTTGATCTTGCTCTGAACCCATCGAAGCCTTACGGAAACTTTGGTTTCACTGGCAAAGGACTCGCCTTGCAATCGTTACCGGCGCAAAACTACAACGGCACAGTCGCGGGGCAAGGCACCGCCTCGATCACGTTTACGGTTCCGGCAAATGCGCGCTTCGCGTTTGTGCAACTCGATTGGGGCGCCGCCGCGGGAGAGGGCGAAGTCATCGTCGACAACACAAATCTTGTCGCGCAGGATTTGGGTTTGACTATTCAGAAGAATGGCCAGAACGTTGGCAGCTCAGACAACATTAACTTGATTGGATTTTACGGCGCGCGCGAATCCGTGAAGCTGGAATTTCCCGGGCCGGGAACTTACACCGCAGTAGTCAGCTCTGGTCTCGCGGGAGTTGGCCAGCCCGCCGATCAGCCCTTCACCGTTACCGTCAACAACTACGCCTTCGATCCCGCGCAAGTGAATGACTTGAACGGTCTCGACGCCGCCACGCGCCAGAACGCGTTGCGCCTGGTTTATGACCGCGTGATGATGGCCGACAACAATCAGTTCCGGCCGAATGACGCTCTAACTCGAATTGAGTTAGGCCGCGCTCTGATGTTCAGCGCGCATGTGATGCAGTATCTACCGAACTCTCCGAGCTTCACCGATATCGCTACGAATACTCCTGAGCAATTGATCGCTGAATCTTTGAAGATGGAAGGCGTGATGGGCCAGGACAAGGGAATCAACTTCGGGCCGAACAATCAAGTGAACCGGCTGGAGGAAGCGGTTGCACTGGTGCGCGCGTTGCGCATGGATTCACAGGCGCGCAGCCTGGCGAACACGGATGTCAAAGTTGGCGGTCAGACTTTGATCGATAGCGCACAAGTCCCAGGCTCGCTGCGTGGCTATGTGCAGATTGCGCTGGACCAGGGTTTGCTGAAAGTGTTTCCGGCGGAAGTGAAGCAGGATGGCGCGGGCCATTTCATTGCCATCCCCGGCCCGCGTTTTGAGCCGGCAACGATCGTGAAGCGGGCTGACTTCGTTGCGCCGGCAACGAGTCTCCTGGCTTTGATTTTTGGAGAATAGAACCTGGAGTTATTCGTATCGCAGACACTCAATCGGATCGAGGCGCGCAGCTTTGCGCGCCGGCCAGACGCCGAAGATCAGCCCAATGGCCACGCTGACCGTCAATCCCGAGATCACGGCCCACAAAGGAATTGAGGAAGGCAGGCTCGGGATCAGGAGCCCGATGAGTTTGCTAATGCCAACCGCCGCCAGCACGCCAATCACGCCACCCAGAAAAGTCAGCGTCATCGCTTCAAATAAGAACTGACCGGTAATATCTCGCCGGCGGGCGCCCAGGGCTTTGCGAACCCCAATCTCTGCCGTGCGTTCAGTGACGCTTACCAGCATGATGTTCATCACTCCGATCCCGCCCACCATCAAGCCCACCGATGAGATCGCAATCGCGATGATGCCGATCATGCCGAAGATGCTGTCGAACTGGGTGATGAAAGCGTCTGCTGTTTTTACGTCGAAATTGTTCCCCTCTGAGAACTTCACATTCCGGCGCGTGCGCAGGATCTCCTCGACCTGATTGAGGGCCTCTGGCAACTGACCCGACTTCGCGCGCATGACAATAATGAGGAACTTGCGGCCGGGGGCCACCTGAATTCCTGTGCGAAAGGGAACGAAGACCGCGTTGTCTTCCTCGTTCTCGCCGAAGACGGTCGTCTGGCGTTTTGCCAACACGCCGATGATCTCCCAGACGTAGCCTCCCATCTTCACGTGTGTTCCTACGATGCCCGATTCCTGATCGGGAAACAGAGCCTGGGCAGCATTGACACCAATGACCATCACATTGCGGCGGTTGAGATCGTCCTGCTCAGAGATAAAGCGACCCTCCTTCAACGACGCGTTATGTATATCTGCGTGATTAGCGGTGACACCCTGCGTGTTGCCTCGCCGGTAAGTTCGGCCGTTGATCTTGATAGTGTCGTCAAAGCCACAGCCGCCACAGCCAATGTTCGTCGACTCGAGCGCGACTGCATCCACTGCCGATGCCTGCTGGGCGATGGCTTCGCCGTCTTCCGGAGTCAGGGGCTTACGCGCGCGCTCAGCCTGGTCGCGCTCTCCGACCTGGGGACCAGTCGTCAGATGGAAAGCATAGATATTGTTGGTGCCGTACTCCTCGACCATGTGGACGATGTTGGCCCGGAGACCGGTCAGAATCGAGGCGACTACAATTGAGACAATCACGCCGATGACGATCCCGAGCACCGTCAGCGCGCTGCGAAACTTGTGCGCCCGTACACTGTCGAGCGCCATCAGGAGCGTTTCGCGCGGAATAACACTGGGCAATCTGAGTTTCATTTGAATCGAAATTTCTTGATCCGTTTAGAGGCGGGCTACTGCCCGCCTTTTCAATCGTCAAAAACTCGGCGGGCGGTAGCCCGCCTCTAAACATTCATTAAGTCGTCCTGGTCAACGCAATGATCGGATCAAGCCGCGAGGCTTTGAACGCCGGATAGATGCCCGCAATCATGCCGACTGCAGTCGAGACGCCAATCGCGAGCAGGATGTAACCCACCGTGATCGTCATCGTGATGGGCGTGAGCACTGTAACCACCCAGGAAATACCCGCAGCCGCGACCAGACCCAGCACGCCGCCGAGCGCGCAGAGCATTGACGACTCGATAAGAAATTGCAGCAGCACCTGTTTGCGGCGCGCGCCCAGCGCCTTACGCAGACCAATCTCGAAAGTGCGCTCAGTGACTGAAACAAGCATGATGTTCATCACCACGATGCCGCCGACGACGAGTGCGATCATAGTGATTGGCGTGACCACCAAAGCGATTGCGCCGGTGAATTGGTCGATCTGGTTGCCCAGCGTTTCGGTGTTGACCAGGCCAAAGTCATCTTCCTCGCTGCCGATTAGCGCGTGGTAATTGCGCAGCGCAGCGCGGGCGTCCTCGATGGTAGCCGCGAAGGTCTGGCGTTGCTTTCCCTTTCCGTGGATTTGCAAATCGAGGTTGCGTCCATAAATGCGCTGGTAGGTCGTTAGCGGAATGTAAACGTGTTTGTCGATCAAATCGCCGAAGATAGGACCACGCCTTTCTTCAACGCCGATGACGCGCATCGGCAGACCCATCACCTTGAACTCTTTGCCGACAGGGTCAACGTCCGGGTAAAACTTGTCCTTGATATCCGCGCCGAGCACGACCACCAGCTTGCTGTGCGAGACTTCTTCGGCCTGGATAAAGCGACCATCCGACATCGTCTTGTCTTCGATCTCAGCCATGTTCGAGGTTACGCCGAAGATGATGCCGCCGAAGAAAGTTTTGCCATCCTGCTCGAACTTCGTTCCTTGCCCGGCCTCTGCCCCGACCGCCGTGCAGGTCTCGCAGTATCGCTGCAGCCACTCCATGTCCTCCCATTTCAATTGCTTGTTGCGGTGGTTCATGCGCTCTAATTCTTCCTCTGACAACTGCCCCGAGCTGGCGATGCGCGCGATCATAAAGTGGTTCGTGCCGAGAACCTTCGAAACTTTTTCGACGACGTAGGTGTTGAGTCCGGAGATCGTAGCGCCAACCACAACTACCGAGGCCACTCCGATGATGATTCCAATGAGAGTTAGAAACGCGCGGAGTTTATGCGCCAGAATCGATTGCAGCGCGATCCGGGCAGAGTCGGAATAGACTGAGAAGAGATAAGCCATGATGGAACAGTCCGAGATTCAGTACGACCGCCGACAGACAAAAGTTTGGACAAGATCGAGCGGGCAAAGTTCCAATCAGAAGACGTTTGAGCTGGGTGATTTATTAACTGGAAGAGAGGGTGAGGTCTGAGTGCCGTAGGCACTGAATGTTTATAGCACCAGACATCAGCCAATCAGATGAAGCCCATTTATGGGCGAAATGGTATTTCGCTCCTCCGGAGCTCTGACAATTTCTGTAATGCTGGAGCTATAAACATTTCGCCGCTCTGCGGCGAAGTCACTCAGGATATCCATCCGGATGGGCCTGCAACCAATCCCAAGCTGTCTGAATGATCAACTTCAAATCCTGAAATTTGGGTGACCAGCCAAGTTCGCGTTTGACCTTCTCAGAGCTGGCGATTAGCACCGCCGGATCGCCGGCCCGGCGTGGCGCGATGCGCGTGGCAATTTCGCGACCCGTGACTTGCCGCGCCGTATCTATCACTTCTTTCACGGTGTAGCCGTCACCTCCGCACCCGAGGTTATAGATCGCACTGCGTTCATCGAGGATGTCGAGCGCCAGAATGTGCGCCCGCGCCAGATCGATCACGTGAATGTAATCGCGGACACAAGTGCCGTCGCGTGTCGGGTAATCGTCGCCGAAGATTTGAACGTCGGCACGCGTTCCGTTTGCTGCCTGCAGCACGAGCGGAATCAAGTGTGTTTCGGGATCGTGCTGTTCACCGAATTGTTTGCTTGCTCCCGCGGCGTTGAAGTAGCGAAGACTCGCGTAACGCAAGTTGTAAGCATTTTCGTACCAGTGCAGCGCGCGCTCAAACGCGAGCTTGGATTCGCCGTAGGGATTCGTCGGGTTGGTCGCATCCGTTTCTTCAATCGGCTGCTTCTCCGGTTCACCATACGTTGCGGCTGTCGAAGAGAACACCAGTTTGAGCACGCCGCACTCGCGCATCGCATCGATCAACTTTAGTCCGGCGACAAAGTTGTTCTCGTAGTATTTCGCGGGCTGCTCGACCGATTCACCGACCAGCGAATGCGCGGCCATGTGAATTACAGCTTCGACTTGATTGTCTTTGAGTGCGCGTCGCAACGCGTCGCCGTCCATTAGATCGGCTTGCACAAATTTCGCGCGCGGATTGACCGCAGCCCGGTGACCCTTGACGAGGTTATCGAAGACTACGGTCTCGTGGCCGTCGTTCAAAAGCTCTTCAGTCACGACACTGCCGATGTAACCCGCGCCGCCGGTGACGAGTATTCGCATTCCTTTTTCCCCTGACCACCAACAAACCCCGAGCGTTTAGAGGCGGGCTACTG
>DNNE01000095.1 GCA_003487805.1 Blastocatellia bacterium
CGCGTCGAGATGATTATGGGCATCGGCGGTTCGACCGGCGCGATTGCCAGTCTCGGTGATCGCATCAAGGTGACCGTAAAAGAGGCCTCGCCCGATGGCGGAATCAAAAAAGGCACGGTGCAGGACGCGGTAATCGTGCGCACACGCAAAGAAGTTCGCCGGCGAGATGGGACCTATATTCGATTCGATCAGAACGCCGCGGTGCTGATCAAAGAAGACGGCACGCCGATCGGAACCCGCGTTTTTGGTCCTGTGGCGCGCGAGCTGCGCGACAAGAATTACATGAAGATCGTTTCCCTGGCGCCGGAAGTTATTTGAGTAGCGGAGTTGAAATGGTGAAAGCTCGAAAGAGATCAAAGATAAAGAAGAACGATCAGGTCGTGCTGATCGCCGGTCGCGACAAAGGCAAGCGCGGTCGCGTCCTGGCGGTGGCCCCAACTCGCGGCAAAGTGAAGATTGAGGGCGCCGGCATCATCAAACGGCATCAGAAGCCGGCCGGCAATCGTAGCGGCGGAATCATCGACAAGGAATCATGGCTGGACATCTCGAACGTGCAGATTGTCGATCCGCAATCCGGCAAGCCTTCGCGCGTGGGTTACAAGATCGATGGCGACGGAACCAAGTTCAGAGTGGCGACCACGAGCGGACACTCGATAGAAAAATGATGATTTATTCATTGACTCATTGATCCATTGAATCAATGAAAAATGAATCAATGAGCAAATAGTTATGGCCAGACTGAAAGAGCGTTATCAAAAAGAGGTCGCCCCGGCGATTGCGAAAGAATTCGGGATCGAGAACCCGATGGCCGTGCCGCGCCTCGATAAGATCGTGCTGAACATGGGTATGGGCGAAGCGGTCGCTAATGCCAAAGTTTTGGACACGGCGGTTGAAGAGCTGAAAGCGATTGCCGGGCAGAAACCCGTGATTACTCGCGCGAAGAAATCGATTGCGAGCTTCAAGCTGCGCCAGGGGATGCCGATCGGTGTCATGGTTACGCTGCGCGGCGAGCAGATGTATGAATTCTTCGACCGTCTGGTCTCGATCGCCCTGCCGCGCGTCAGAGATTTTCGAGGGGTTTCGCCAAAGGCTTTTGACGGCCGTGGCAATTACACCATCGGAATTCGCGAGCAGCTGATCTTCCCGGAAATCGATTTCAATAAGGTCGACAAGCAGCGAGGCATGAATATCTGCATTGTGACCACGGCCCGGGATGACGATCAGGCGCGCTCGCTTTTGAAGGCGCTGGGAATGCCGTTTAGAACATAGGAACTTCAGATTTGAAATCTCAGATTTGAAATCTCAGATCTGAGAGCAAGATAGTTATGGCAAAGAAATCATTGATCGCGAAAGCTAATCGCAAGCCAAAATTTGCGGTGCGGGGCTATACCCGTTGTAAGAGGTGCGGCCGCCCTCGTGCGTATCTGCGAAAGTTTCACTTGTGCCGAATTTGTTTTCGTGAACTGGCGCTGGCGGGACAGATCCCCGGTGTCGTGAAATCTAGTTGGTGAAACATTGCCGATTTCCGATTGCCGATTTCCAATTGGTTCTTTCAATCGGCAGTTGGTAATTGGCAATCGAAAGTGGAGTTTTAACGAATGACTGATCCTATTGCCGACATGTTGGCGCGAATTCGGAACGCCGTCTCGGCCAAACATTCGCGCGTCGATATCCCGGCCTCAAAGCTGAAGCTGGAGATCGCGCGCATCCTCAAAGAGGAAGGCTATATCAACAACTTCGTCGTCAAGGGCGAAGGCGCGAAGAAAGTCGTGCGCATCTTTTTGCGCTATGACGCGCGCGGCACCTCTTCGATTACGCATCTGGCGCGCGTGTCGCGCCCAGGCCGCAGGGTCTACGTCGGCTCGCATGAAATCCCGCGGGTGCTCGGAGGCTATGGCGTAAACATCGTTTCAACTTCGCGCGGCTTGATGAGTGGCAAGACGGCGCGCAAGGAAAATGTCGGCGGAGAGTTGCTGGCGGAAATCTACTAAGAATTAATTCATTAAATCATTGTTTCATTGAATCAATGGTCAAATGAATAAATGGGTCAATAGTTATGTCTCGAATAGGCAAGAAACCGATAACGATTCCCAAGGGGGTCACCGTCAATATTCAGGACGCCCAGCTTGAGATCAAAGGCGCCAAGGGCGTGCTGAAGACTCCGATTCCCGAAGGCATTACTTTTAAGCTGGAAGGAGAATCCCTGGTCGCCGAGCGATCGTCGAACGATCAGGCCGCGCTACATGGGCTGGCGCGCGCGTTGGCGAACAACGCTATTCAGGGCGTGACCGAGGGTTTTTCCAAACAGATGGATATCGTCGGCGTTGGTTATAAGGCGGACGTGCAAGCAAAGAAGATCGTTTTCTCTTTGGGCTATTCACACCCGATCGAATTTCCTTTGCCCGAAGGTATTGAAGCCAAAGCTGAACGCATGACGACCAAGGGAAGTATTCAGCAGTATCAAACGACTTTGACGGTTTCCGGCATCGACAAGCAGAAGCTCGGTCAGGTGTGCGCAGAGATGCACCAGCTGCGGAAGCCCGACGCGTATAAAGGCAAGGGCGTGCGTTACGCTGATGTGCAGCTGAAGTTGAAGCCTGGCAAGACTGGTAAGTAATTTCAGATTTCAAATTTGAGATCTGAAAATCAAAAATAGAGAAATGGCTAATCGAAACAGAGCAGAAGTCAGAACGGCGGTCCATAGCCGCATTCGTCGCAAGGTGCGCGGCACAACTGCGCGTCCGCGGCTGGCGGTGTATCGAAGTCTGAATCACATCTATGCGCAGCTCATCGACGATGAAAAAGCGCAGACGCTGGCGTCAGCTTCGACGACCGAAAAAACTTTGGGCGTAAAAGCCGGCGGCAATATCGAGGCGGCGAAAAAGATCGGACAAACGATTGCCGAACGCGCGCTGGCCGTGGGAATCGAGAGCGTGGTATTCGATCGTGGTGGTTATCTTTATCATGGTCGCGTGAAGGCTTTGACCGATGCGGCCCGCGCGGCGGGACTTAACAAAAATGAAGTAGTTGAGGCGGAAGCGGCTGAGGCTAAAGAGCCCGAAGCATCCGAAGCTGAGCCTGCTAAGCCAGAGGGCAAGCAAAAGTCTCCGAAGGTAAAGACCAAAAAAGAGGCGGCTCCGAAAGAAGCCGATGCCGGCGAAGCCAGTCCCGAGCCGAAGGCCAAGAAAGAGGCGGCGCCTAAAAAAGTCAAACCAGCCAAAGACGCCGAAGCCAGTCCCGCGCCAGAGGGCGCTGAATTGAAGGATGCGGTTGACGCGGGCGAACAAGCGGCCAAGGCGAAAGAAGAGTAAATGAGACAACCGAAACAAAGAATTACCGCACAGGGACTCGATCTCAAGGATCAGGTTATTTCAATCAATCGAGTGACCAAGGTCGTTAAGGGCGGCAAGAATCTTTCGTTTGCGGCGCTGGTCGTCGTTGGCGACGAGGGTGGGCATGTGGGCTTTGGCACCGGCAAAGCGCGTGAAGTTCCGCTGGCAATCAAGAAGGCTGTAGAGGCTGCGAAGAAAAACCTGATCCGGGTCCCGCTGATCGAAAACACTCTGCCGCATCAACTGATCGGACGATTTGGAGCTGGCCGCGTCATGATGAAACCAGCCTCTGAAGGAACCGGAGTCATTGCCGGCGGTGCGGTGCGCGCGGTTATGCAGGCCGCGGGCGTCCGCGACGTACGCACCAAGGTTTTAGGATCGACAAATCCGCATAACGTGGTGCGCGCGACCTTTGATGGTCTGCTGAAGATGAAAGATCCTTTTGAAGTGGCGCGTCTGCGCGGCAAACAAGTAGAAGACCTGTAAGAAGTTTCGAGTTTCGAGTTATGGCGACGAAGAAGCAAAGCAAAAAAGAAGGCGCGGCGGCAAAGATCAAGATTCAGTACTACCGCAGCACGATCGCGTTTCCGTCAAAGCAGAAAGAGATCGTGCGCAGCCTCGGTCTGACAAAGTTGAATCAGGTCGTTGAGCGGCCTGACACAGCCTCAATGCGCGGCGCGGTCGCGAAAGTCCCGCACTTGTTGCGAATCATAGAATAACGGTCTTTGATCTTTGGCCTTTGGTCTGTGAAAAAACAAAGACCGAAGATCAAAGGCCAAAGACCTGAGAGCACAGCAAATGACGTTATCACTTAACAATCTTCGTCCCGCAAAAGGATCGACGCACAAGAAGAAGCGTGTCGGCCGGGGTCCGGGCAGTGGTCTTGGTAAGACCTCCGGCCGCGGAGAAAAAGGTCAGAAGTCTCGATCGGGCTACTCTTCCAAGATCGGCTTTGAGGGCGGCCAAATGCCTCTTCATCGTCGCTTGCCGAAGCGCGGCTTTACCAACATTTTCAAGAAGCAGTGGATCGAAGTAAGTCTTGAAGCGCTCGAGCGAACCTTTACCGCTGATGACGAGATCACGCCTGAAGTTCTTCATCGCCGCGGCATCATCAAGAAAGCGAAGCACGACATCGTCGTGTTAGGCAATGGTGAGGTTTCGAAGGCGCTGAAGATTTCGGCCCATCGCTTTACCAAGAGCGCGCGCGAAAAAATCGAGAAGGCCGGCGGCGCCGTCACCATCATTGGCGGTTAGTCTTTCGGAAGGTTTAGAAGCAGGCTACCGCCCGCCTAGTCGGGCAGTAGCCCGACTCTAAACGATGCTGAGAGTTATAAAGCAGGATCCAATTCGCGGCTAACGTTATGGAAAAATTTTTAGCGGCCGTACGCAACATGTTCCAGGTGCCGGATCTTCGCCGGCGCATTCTTTTTACGCTGGGCATTCTGGCGATCTATCGCCTGGGCGCGCATGTCTCTGCTCCCGGAATTAACAAAGCGCGTTTGGATCAAGTCTGGCATGACGTCAGCGGGACATTGCTGGGCGTGCTGGATCTGTTTTCCGGCGGCAACTTTCGTCTGATCTCGGTTTTTGCGCTCGGCGTCACGCCTTACATTACCTCATCGATCATTTTGCAGTTGATGACGGTCGTCTCTCCGCAATTGAAGAAATTGCAGGAAGAAGGAGAGATGGGACGCGCGAAGATTAATCAATGGACTCGCTATCTGACGGTGGGGCTCGCCTGTTTGCAGACGACCTTCGTGGCGCATTGGCTGCAAATTAACGGCGTGGGCGCGCCGACCTGGGGATTTCTGCTGACGACGATTCTGACTTTGACGACGGGCACGATCTTCGTGATGTGGCTCGGCGAACAGATCACTGAGCGTGGCGTGGGCAACGGTATCTCGCTCTTGATTTTTGCCGGCATCGTGATCGGGTTGCCGCGTGGCGTGCAGCAAGTGATGCAGCGCGTTAGCGGCGGCGACACACTTGAGATTCTCGGTGTGATCGGCCTGGTGGTCGCGCTGGTCGCTATCATTGCGTTCATCGTTTTTGTGGAAGCTGCGCGGCGAAAGATACCGGTGAGTTACGCGAAGCGTCACGTCGGGCGTCAGCTGGTCGGCGGTCAACAGACTACGATGCCTTTAAAGCTGAACATGGGCGGCGTAATCCCCGTGATCTTTGCTTCGTCGGTCCTTTCCATGCCGCAAAGCTTGTTCTCTGCCCTGCCACCAAAGAACCCGGGCAATTGGTACGGAAAGATTTTCAGCTTCTTTCAGGTATTTCATGCGGGCGATCCATATTACGAATTGATCTTTCTATCGCTCATCATCTTCTTCACGTTCTTCTATGTTTCGATCGTCTTCAACGTTGAAGAAGTTGCTGACAATCTGCGCAAGCATGGTGGATTCATGCCCGGCATTCGACCGGGTCGAGCGACGGCTGAATATCTCAATACGATTCTCACCCGCTTGACGACAGTCGGCGCGATTTACCTGGCGATGGTCGCTTTCTTTCCGCAATTCATGTTGAGTGGATTTAAGGTCGCACGGTTACCCTTGATCGGAAACTTCTTGGAATCATTCGTCAGCACCACGCCGGGTTTGGGTTGGATTCCGACGGGCATGGGATACCAGTTCTATTTCGGCGGCACATCATTGCTGATTCTGGTAGGCGTCGCGATGGACACTGTGGCCCAGATCGAAGCGCAGCTGGTGATGCGTAACTACGAAGGCTTCCTCGGCAGCGGTGGACGCTTGCGTGGGCGGCGCGCCTGAAACAGCATTGATTCATTGATTCATTCAGTCATCGAATCAATGAGCAAATGGATCAATGTCAAAAATTATCTTGTTGATGGGCGCGCCGGGTGCCGGCAAAGGCACGCAGGCGCGTTTGCTGCAAGAGCGCCTGAGCTTGCCGCAGATTTCCACGGGCGATATCTTTCGCGCGCTGGCGCAGACGCATACACCGTTGGCTGAAGAGGTGCGTGCGATTCAGCAGGCAGGGCGTTTGATACCTGACGATCTGGTGATTCGCGTCGTTGAAAATCGAACGTCGCAGGAGGATTGTCGGAACGGCTACGTGCTGGACGGTTTTCCGCGTACGGCGGCCCAGGCCGGGATGCTTGAAAGTTTAGCTGAGCGGCAGGGGAAGATACTCAAAGCGATCTTGATCGACGTGCCGCAGGATCTGCTTGAAAAACGAATGACGGGCCGGCGCAGCTGCCCGGTGTGCGGAGAGATTTACAACATTTACTTCAAACCGCCGCGCATGGATTGCAAGTGCGACGCTCATCCCGAAGTGGATTTAATTCGTCGAGCTGACGACACGGAAGAAAAAGTTCGGGTGAGGTTGGACACTTATAACCGCGAGACTGCGCCGCTTTTGGAGTACTACAAACGCACGGGTCGACTGCATCGAGTCGACGGCACGCGCGAACCGGATGAAATCCACGCGGAGATTAGGCGCATCGTAAACGGCGGCAGCGTGTCAACGGCCATCTTATGATCATCGGCAAGTCGCAAAGAGAAATCGAAAAGATGCGCGCCGCGGGCCAGTTGGTCGGTAGGGTACTGCAACAGTTGCGCGCCATGGTCGAGCCCGGCATGACCACAATGGAGGTCAACGACGCCGCTGAACAGATGATTCGCGACGCGGGCGCATATCCGACCTTTAAGGGCTACAACGGTTTTCCATACTCGATTTGCGCCTCGGTAAATGAACAGGTGGTTCACGGCTTTCCATCGGGTTACAAATTAAAAGGCGGCGACATCTTTTCGATCGATGTGGGAGCCACGCTTGAAGGATTCGTCGGTGATACCGCAACCACTGTTGCCGTCGGAAAAGTAAGCGATGATCGTTTGAAGCTGGTGCGCGTTACTGAAGAGTGCCTGAATTTGGCGATCGAACAGTGCTGTGCCGGCAATCATTTGGGGGATATCGGATTCGCGGTGCAGTCGCACGCGGAAGGCCAGGGGTATTCGGTCGTGCGTGATTACGTTGGCCATGGCATCGGCCGCCGCATGCACGAGGATCCGCAGATTCCAAATTATGGAAAACCCGGCAAGGGACCAAAGATCAAGAAGGGCTATGTCTTCGCCTTGGAGCCGATGATTAATCTTGGTTCGCTGCACACGAAGACCTTGAATGACGGCTGGACGGTAGTTACGGTGGATGGCCAGCCCAGCGCCCATTTTGAACACACAGTCGCGGTCACCGAGGAGGGTCCTGAGGTACTGACCCTGGTGCGCACTCCGGTGCGAGAGAAGCTTGTGAGCGCCGCCTAGGCCCGGTCGCGGCTTGGCAATTGCTTAAGCTGCGTGTTAGTATCCGAAGTTTGCCAGCAAAGGCGAATTTGTGTCTGTATGGCGAAGGAAGAGGCGATAGAAGTCATGGCCAAAGTCCTCGAAACGCTGCCGAACGCAATGTTTCGGGTTGAGCTGGAAGAGAACCAGCATGAGGTGCTGGCGCATATCTCCGGCAAAATGCGTAAACACTTCATCAGAATTCTTCCGGGTGATCGAGTGTTAGTCGAGTTATCGCCGTACGACTTAAATCGGGGTCGGATAACTTATAGATATAAGTAGGTTGAAGTTATGAAAGTCCGCGCATCAGTACGAAAAATTTGTGATAAGTGCAAGGTGATCCATCGCAAAGGCGTGGTGCGGGTAATTTGCACAAATCCCAAGCATAAACAGAGACAAAAGTAGGGAATTAATAAGATGGCTCGTGTCGCAGGTGTAGATCTTCCGCCGAATAAACGCGCTGAGATTGGTCTAACGTACATCTATGGAATTGGCAGATCGCGTTCAGCCTCGATTCTCAACGAAGCGAAGGTGAATGTAGATATCCACGTTCGTGACTTGACTGAAGATGATCTCAGCCGCATCCGCGCGATCATCGAGAGTCAGGGTGAAATCGAAGGCGATCTGCGCAAGCGTATTCAGATGGACATCAAGCGCTTGATGGACATTGGGGCGTATCGTGGCCTGCGGCATCGACGCGGACTTCCGGTTCGCGGACAGCGCACGCACACAAACGCGCGTACGCGCAAAGGCCCACGCCGCGCGACGATTGCGAAGAAGAAAGCGCCAGGCAAGAAATAACTTATCGGTTGTCAGTTGCTTGCGACTGACCACCGGCTACTGAACTGACAGTTATGGCTAAAGCAGCAACCACCGGCAAAAAGAAAGTCTTTCGCAAGAAAGAGAAGAAGAACATTCCCAGCGGGATCGTCTATATCGCGGCATCGTTCAATAACACGCTGATTTCGATCACCGACCTGGAGGGAAATTTGGTGTCGCAGTCGTCTTCGGGCGCGCGCGGATTTCGGGGCTCTCGCAAGGGCACTCCGTTCGCTGCGCAGCAGGCCGCCTACGAAGCCGCCAAGAAGGCCATGGAATCCGGCATGCAACAGTGCGAAGTTCGCGTGAAAGGTCCGGGCGGCGGCCGCGAGTCGGCGATCCGCGCGATTAATAACGCCGGCATTCGCGTGATTGCGATCCGCGATACGACGCCGATACCGCACAACGGATGTCGCCCGCCGAAGCGACGCAGAGTTTAAGAAGGTTTTTTGATTTTCGATTTGCGACCTAAAGGATGAAGGGCTCCGATCTTGAATTGCAGATTCCAAATTCAAGATTCAAGACGCAGCCTGTAAACTTTTCCGTCTGATAGCTAGACTGGAGGCAGAAACGATTGGCTAGGTATAGAGATGCGGTGTGCCGCTTGTGCCGCCGCGAAGGTGCAAAACTTTTCCTCAAGGGAGATCGCTGTTACAAGCCTTCTTGTCCTATCGAAAAGCGGGGTACTCAACCGCCGGGACAGCATGGTAATTCAATGCGGCGCGGCAAAGCGCTGGCTGGTTACGGCCAGCAGCTTCGCGAGAAGCAGAAGGTCAAGCGCATCTACTTCATTCTCGAAGGACAATTTAGAAATTACTTTGAACGGGCGCGCAAGTTCAAAGGCATAACAGGCGTGGCCCTGCTCGCGTTTCTTGAGCGGCGCCTGGACAATGCCGTCTATCGCTCCGGCTTCTCGACGTCGAGACGTCAGGCGCGTCAGCTGGTGAATCATGGCCACGTCCTGGTAAACGATCGCAAGGTCGATATTCCTTCATTTCAGGTTAAGCCCGGCGATGTGATTTCAATCAAAGAAGGAAGCCGAAAAAACGTGCATGTCGAAGGCGCGTGGCAAACGGCGGCGGGACGCGGGCGGCCTGCATGGATCTCAGCTTCTGGCGGCGACATGACCGCGACGATATCGGCGCTGCCGACTCGTGAAGACATTGACCGCTCGATTAACGAGCAATTGATTGTGGAACTTTATAGTAAGTAACCGGGGCGCTGGCGGCGCGACTGCGAGCCGTGCGCTGGTTGCCGAACTTCTCCTCAAATTCTGACGGTACGTTATGGATCAAAATAATCTCTGGACAGGTTTTCAAATGCCGCGGCGCTTGGCCGCCGATAGCGAGACACTGACTGAACGCTACGGACGATTTTCAGCGCAGCCTTTCGAGCGCGGATTCGGCACAACAGTCGGCAACTCGCTGCGACGCGCGCTGCTTTCTTCAATCGAAGGATCGGCAATTACGGCGGTGAAAATCGAAGGTGTCGAGCACGAATTCTCTTCGATCAAAGGTGTCGTCGAAGATGCTACCGACGTGATCCTGAATCTGAAGCAGGTGCCGTTCAAGTTGCACGGCAACGAGCCAAAGACACTGACGATCTCCAAGAACGGCGCCGGCGAAGTGACTGCCGGCGATATCCAGGGAGACGCCGACATCGAAATACTCGATCCGACACTGCACATTGCGACTGTGAGCGATGGCGGCACGCTTAATATCGAGATGCGTCTCAAGCGCGGCCGCGGCTACGTTTCCGCCGAGCGCAACTTCGACGAAGACTTGTCGCTCGGTTACATCCCGATCGATTCGGTGCACACGCCGGTGAAGAAGGTCAACTATGCAGTTGACGCCGCGCGGCTGGGCCAGAATACGGAATACGACAAGCTCAGCATCGAAGTCTGGACCGACGGTTCGATTAAACCCGACGACGCTATTGGTCTGGCGGCAAAGTTGATCAAGGACCACATGGCGATCTTCATCAACTTTGAGGAAGACACCGAAGAGTATAGCTATCAGCAGGCCGAACGACCGCCGTTGCCGCGCAACGATCAGTTGGATCGCTCTGTGGACGAGCTGGAGCTTTCTGTTCGCTCGTATAATTGCCTGAAGAACGCGGGTATCAAGACGATTCGCGATCTCGTACAGCGCTCGGAACGCGAGATGCTGGCGACGAAGAATTTCGGCAAGAAATCATTGACCGAAATTCGCGACATCCTGCGCGGGATGGGACTTGATTTCGGCATGCAATTCGACGAGCAAGGCAATCCGATTCCCGGCTCGGGCGAAGGCTCGATTGAGGATCTCGGCGGCGACGATGATGAGTTTGAAGAAGCAGTGCAGTAGGACGAGGGATCATGCGTCATCTTAAAGCCCATCGAAAACTCGGGCGACCAGCAGAACACCGTATCTCGTTGTTGCGAAACCTCGCAACCTCGTTGATTAATTCGCGTGACGATCGAATTGTCACGACTCTGCCCAAGGCGAAGGAGTTGCGGCCTTTTATTGAGAAGGCCATCACGCTCTCTCGCCGCGCTGCGAGTCTCGAAGGCAATGGATCGGAAGCTGCGGGCGTTCATTTGCGCCGGCAGGCCGCTTCGTTCTTTCACGCGGGCAATCATGGTCGTGCCACCACCACGCGACGCGGCCAAATTCCGCCGCCGCGCTCGGCGGGTGTCTCCGCGCTGAGCCGTCTGTTTGATGAATTGGGCGAGCGCTTTAAGGAGCGCCCGGGCGGTTACACAAGAATCATAAAAATGGGTCGGCGATCGGGCGATGGCGCCGAACTCGCGATCATTGAATTGGTCGACAACGCGCGCGAGAAAGAGGCGCAAACCAGCACCCGCAAACGGGCCCGTGGAGCAAGCAAGAAAAAAGCTGCCGACGGCAAAGTTGCGGAATCAGAGAGCGGCCAAAAGGAAGACGGCGCGACCGAATAGTAGGGTTAGTGTGCTTGGCCCCGAGTCGGTGATTATTCCGGATCGGGGCTCTTGCTTTAATTGATAGAAAGAAACACCGGAACGCGACTGCCGCCGCCGTCGGACGATGGGAGGTGCGATGTCAACCGGAGCAAAAAAGGCCATGGCCGATCAAGACAACCAGAGCGCCGAGATACTATCTCCGCCACCGGATGCTTCTGAGCGCGGGCAACGCGATCGGGCACGGCGGCGCCATCGAAATCCGCCGCGACATCTTGAGTCGTCGATCAACATGAATGAGCTGCGCGAGCTAATCGGCTTGATCACCGAAAACAGCTTGACGCAATTTGAACTTGAGCGCGAAGGCTTTCACGTGAAGATCGGGCGTGGTCCGTTCTTTGACGAGCAGGCCGCGAGTGCACAGTTGGCGGCGGCCGCCGAGAGGCAAATCGCCACTGGTTCGGCTGCGAACCCCGCCGGGCCGGTCCAGAGTTTTCCTGCCAGTGCGCCACCACACCCGGGCGCTCAGGCCGAAGAGGCGGCATCAGAAGATCAGGACCTGCACAAGATCACCTCGCCCATCGTGGGCACGTTCTATCGTGCGCCTTCGCCAACGGCAGACAGTTTCGTGCGCATCGGCAGTCAGGTGGAACCGGCGAGCGTCGTTTGTATCATCGAAGCAATGAAGCTGATGAATGAAATTACCGCTGAGGCGACCGGCGAAGTCGTCAAAATTTACGTTGAAAACGGACAGGCCGTCGAGTACGGACAACCGCTATTTGGAATCAAACAATAGATATTTTGGATTTTCAATTGCCGATTGCCGATTTAAGAGGCGACGCTGGTTGAAGGAATAAATCGCCAATCGCAATTGCAAATCGGCAATGTTATGAATGGACCGCGACGCTTCCGAAAAATTCTCATCGCCAATCGGGGGGAGATTGCGTGCCGAATCATCTGGACCTGCAAAGAGATGGGCATTCGCACGGTCGCCGTTCACAGCGATGTCGATCGCGACTCATTGCATGTGCGGTTCGCTGACGAATCGGCTTGTATTGGCCCGGCGCCATCCTCGCAAAGCTACCTGAACATTCCCGCAATCATCAGCACCGCGGAAATATTCAATGTCGACGCAATCCATCCCGGCTATGGCTTTTTGGCTGAGTCGGCTTACTTCGCTGAGATTTGTGAAGCCTGCAACATCAAATTCATCGGCCCGCGCCCGGACGCCATCCAGTTAATGGGTGAAAAAGTCGCCGCGCGCAACGCCATGGAACAAGCCGGCGTGCCAATTCTCCCCGGCAGCCGAAGCGCTTTGCAGTCAGATGAAGAAGCAATCGAACTCGCCCGCGAGATTGGTTTTCCAGTCATCGTTAAAGCCTCAGCCGGCGGCGGCGGCCGCGGCATGCGAGTCGTTCGTTCCGAAAAGGAATTGTCGGGCGCGTTGCAAACTGCCTCGACCGAAGCGGCGGCGGCGTTCAAAAACGGTGACGTTTACATCGAGCGTTTCGTCGAGCGCCCGCGCCATATCGAGATTCAGGTTATGGCCGATGAACACGGTAATTGTGTCTACCTCGGTGAACGCGAGTGTTCGATTCAACGTCGCCATCAGAAGCTTTTGGAGGAATCGCCGTCACCGGTGATGACGCCCGAGTTGCGTCAACAGATGGGTGAAGCCGCGGTGTCGGCTTGCAAGTCGATCGGTTATTCGAGTGCCGGGACGTTTGAGTTTCTCCTCGACGAAGACAAGCGTTTTTACTTTATGGAGATGAACACGCGCATACAGGTTGAGCATCCGGTGACGGAAATGGTTACGCTCACGGACATTGTGCGCAATCAGATTCGCGTCGCCGAAGGCGAGCCGCTTGGCTTTGGCCAGGACGATGTGATTATGGTGGGACATGCGATCGAATGTCGCATCAACGCCGAAAGCCCGGACACTTTCACGCCGTCGCCAGGGCTGATCACGACTTTCAATCTGCCCGGCGGACCCGGCGTGCGCGTCGACACTTACGTCTATCCTGGGTATCGGGTGCCGCCTTTCTATGATTCGATGATTGCCAAGGTAATCGTCCATGCTCGTACGCGCGATCTGGCGATCGCTCGCATGCGGCGGGCGCTTGATGCGATGGTAGTTGAAGGAATCAAGACCACGATTCCGCTTCATCTCAAGATTATGGACAATCCCGATTTCCAGGCCGGTAATTTTTCCACCCGCTTTATGGAAGACTTTCTCGACAAAAACAGACTCCGCGAGTCGCCGGTTGTACCAACTGCTTCTGCGGCTTTGACTGGGGTGTCTGCGTGAATTTATAATGTTCGACTTTTCAGTGGTGAGTTAGGCTCACTGAGGGGCACAAACGAAATGTCATTCGCAATTATCAGAACCGGCGGCAAACAGTTCCGCGTCGAAAAAGGCGCCAAGGTGCGCGTTCCAACGCTGAATCACGACGTTGGCGCGTCATTGGACCTTGAAGTCCTGGCCACTACCGATGGAGACGCCACGAAGGTCGGCCCGACTTTAGTAGACGGCGCAAAGGTGACAGCCACCGTCGTCGACCATGGCCGCGCCCCCAAAATCATCGTCTTCAAAAAGAAACGCCGCAAGCATTACAAACGTACGAAGGGGCATCGGCAGGGATTTACTACGTTAAAGATTGATAGCATTGGTTAGGAGGATTGCCGATTGCCCATTGCCGATTGCCGATTGAAAAGGACGAATCAATTGGAAATCGACAATCGAAAATCGGAAATGCGTTATGGCTCATAAAAAGGGTGTAGGTTCGTCGCGCAACGGTCGAGATTCAAACTCGCAACGCCTGGGTTTGAAAAAGTTTGGCGGGGAGCGTGTTCTCGGCGGCAACATTCTCGCGCGTCAACGCGGGACGAAATGGAAACCAGGTACCAATGTCGGTCGCGGCAAAGACGATACCTTGTTTTCTTTGATAGACGGCGTCGTGAAGTTTGAAGACAAGGGACGATCGGGGAAATTTATTAGCGTGTATCCGCACGCAGTAGCAACCTCATCTTAGAAGAATTGTACGTAAGCTGTTCTCATACTAATGCGACGCCCGCGCCGAAGGCAGTTCAGCGGGGCGCGCATTTTTAATTTTCGGGTAATGAGATCTCAAATTTGAGATTTGAAATCTGAGATTGTCGGAAAATGTTTATTGATCGCGCAAAAATTCGTGTAGTCGCAGGCCACGGCGGGAACGGCGTGACGGCGTTTCGTCGCGAAAAGTTTGTGCCGCGTGGTGGTCCCTCCGGTGGCGATGGCGGGCGCGGCGGCGATGTGTGGATGGTGGCCGACGAAGGGGTGAACACGCTTTTACACTTGCGCTATAACCCGCTCCATACAGCCGGACGCGGAATGCACGGTGAAGGCAGCAATCGATCCGGCAAAGAAGGTGGCGATGTGACGATTCGTGTTCCGGTGGGAACGCAAGTCTTCGATCCGGCGACGACAGAATTGTTATTTGACTTTGAAGAAGCAGGACAGCGCTGGCTCGCTGCGCACGGAGGTCGGGGCGGTTTTGGCAACGCGCATTTCGCCACCTCGACGAATCGCGCGCCTCGCTATCACCAGGACGGCGGCGAAGGTGAAGAAAGCGAATTACAGCTCGAGTTAAAGCTGCTCGCCGATGTTGGTCTGGTCGGTTTTCCCAACGCGGGCAAGTCAACTTTCATTTCCACTGTTTCCGCGGCCAAGCCGAAAATCGCCGACTACCCGTTCACCACCCTCGAGCCACATCTGGGAGTGGTCGATCTTGGCGACTTTCGCACGTTTGTCATTGCCGACATTCCTGGATTGATCGAAGGCGCGCACGAAGGTCATGGTCTGGGCGATCGGTTTCTCCGGCATGTTGAGCGGACGACATTGCTGCTGCATCTCGTTGATGTTTCGTCGTCGGGTCGCGATCCGATCGAAGATTATGAAATCATCAATCGCGAACTGGCAGCATATGATTCACAACTTGGTGCGCGCGACCAGATTGTGGTCGCCACCAAGATTGACGCGCTGGATGAGCCTGAACGGCTTGAGTCACTGCGAGCCCGCGCCAAAGAGGACGGCCGGCAATTCTTTGCGATTTCGTCGGTCACAGGCCTCGGCGTGCGCGAATTTATTCGAGCGGTTGGGAATGAGGTTGAGCATCATCGCAGACACAAGTTGCCTGGAGTGCGCGACGATATGATGGTCGGCTCGCCTGCGTGATTACGGAGAAGGTACTTTGGATTCGTCGATGGCCTTGCGGCGCGTGGCAATCTATGGCGGCACGTTCGATCCGGTGCACAACGGACATGTCGAAGTTGCGCGCGGGGTGCTACAGCTCTTTAAACTTGATGAAGTGATCTTCGTTCCGGCGTGCATGCCACCGCATAAGCGAAAGGCAAACGTAACGTCTGTTTTTCATCGGTTTGCGATGTTGGCTTTGGCGACTGAAGCGGATCAGAGATTGCTTGTCTCGACCATTGAGCTTGATGCTCCGGAACAGCCGTATGCTGTTGAGACAGTCGAGCGCATGCGCAGTGCACTCGGTCCGGAAACCGAGTTGTTCTTTCTCATGGGCGCCGATTCATGGCTTGAAATCAGATCGTGGTATCAATGGCAGCGTCTGTTGTCGCTATGCAACTTCATAGTTGTTAGTAGACCAGGATATGAATTCGAATCAGCGTATCACGCTGACATGCCGATAACGGTCGTGAACATATTTGGACGCGGTTGTCGCCAACTTGACATCGCCAGCATGCATAATGAGACGCCGCACGCTTTGTTGACAGATGTGGTCCAGTCAGAGGTTTCAGCGACACGAATTCGCGCGGCGGTTCAATCGCACGACGCGGCAGCTCTCCAAACTATGGTGCCAATTGCGGTCGCGAATTACATTGAGAAGTATGGGTTGTATAAAAATTAAATGAGTCAGAAGTTAAAAGAAAAATCCTTAAGTCCGGAAGTGGAAGCTGCCGCGGTTGGATCGCGTGCCGCTGCGGGCACCATTGAGTTGTCAGCGTTCGACGATCGAATCCGCCGGGCGTTGCATGCCGCCGCAGAGAAAAAAGCTATCGATCCTACCGTACTTGATTTGCGCGGGATTTCCAGTTTCACGGATTTCTTTCTGATTGTTACCGGAGCGAATCGTCGTCAGGCACAAGCCATCAGCGACGAAATTGTCGATCAGTTAAAGCGCCATGGCAGTCCGGCGGCGCGCGTCGAGGGATACCAGAACGCTGAATGGATCCTGGTTGATTACGGCGACTTCGTGGTGCATGTTTTTGATGAGAAGGCCCGCCGCTTTTATGACCTCGAGCGTTTATGGCGCGAGTCGCGGCGGCTTGATGTGTCTCAGGACGATCTAACCCGGCTCAGTTCTTTGAGAGAAAAATAGTGATCGAAATCGTTGCGTTGTCGGATGCGATGCGCGCGGCCGTCGGGCTCGCGGAACGCGTCGCCCCAACGGACGCGAACGTGCTCGTCACCGGCGAATCGGGATCGGGGAAAGACGCGCTGGCGGCTTTCATTCATTCGCGATCGATGCGCGCGGGCCAGACGCTGGTGAAGATCGGTTGCGCCACGTTGCCGGCGGATTTGCTCGAAGCGGAGCTGTTCGGTTATGAACGCGGCGCATTCACGGGAGCGACAGAAGCCAAGCCCGGCCGTCTGGAAGCCGCTCATCGCGGCACGCTGGTGCTTGACGAGATCGCGCATCTTTCGCTGGACGCGCAGGCGAAGCTGCTGCGAGTGATCGAGCATCGCGAATTTGAAAGGCTCGGCGGACGGAAGACAATCGAAGTTGACGCGCGATTGATCGCTCTGACGAACGCCGATCTGAAGAATGCGGTCGAGCGGCGCGCGTTTCGTGACGATCTGTTCTACCGGCTTAACGTGGTGCAGATCGCGGTGCCGCCTCTGCGCGAACGGCTTAAGGATTTCCCGTCGCTGGCTCGGGCGTTTGTGCAAATGTACGCCGAAAAGCACGGCCGGAAGACGCGGAAGTTGTCGCGTGAGGCGCACGATCTTTTGCTTGCTTATGAATTTCCCGGCAACGTTCGCGAGCTGGCAAACATCATTGAGCGCGCGGTAATTGTTTGCGAGGGCGCGGAAGTGGCGGCGTCGGATTTGCCGGAGAGCGTACGAGTTGCGGCCGTGCAACGGGCGCGGAAGGATCGCCCGCCAACGTTGGCCGAGCTTGAGTCTGAATACGTACGCGAAACCCTGGCCGCGACAAAGGGAAACAAGAGCAAAGCGGCGAAGATTCTTGGGATCAGTCGCAAGAATTTGTACGAGCGACTGGCGAGGGAAGAAAAGGGCGAAGGGTGAAGGGCGTTGGGGATAGGGGTCTAGTTCAATAACTCTGAGTTAGAGCGGGACGTTAACAGTGCGCGCCTAAACCCAACACGCTAAACCCTACACCCCATGAAATTGCGTTTCACCTGGCCCGGCAAGACAAGAGATGAGCACTTGCGGGCGCTCGTCGACGAATATTTGAAACGACTGCAGCGGTTCGTTCGTTGTGAAGTGATTGAAACGCGCGAAGTCCGGGGCTCAGATCGCTCGAGCGTGGAAAAGGAATCGCGTCGGATCCTTGAAGCGATTCCCACGAATAGCGTGGCAGTCTTGTTGGATGTCAAAGGGCGCGAATGGAGTTCTCAGGAACTGGCGGATGAAGTGGCGCGTTGGGAGAACGAATCGATTAAAGAGATCACGATCGTGATTGGTGGCCAGGATGGAGTTAGCTCTGAGGTCACAGCTCGCGCGCAGCAGCGCTGGCGCTTATCGCGGCTGACGCTGACGCATGAAATGGCGCGCGTCGTCGCTCTCGAGCAAGTTTATCGCGCCTACACGATCAATCGCGGATTGCCGTATCAGAAATAAGGGAAGCTGGGTGGAGGGAACAATTGATAACAATGGATAAGCGAAAAGCAAAAACGTATCGAGATAAATTGCTTGTGCGGCGTGAGGGCCTGGTGGGTCAGGTCCAGGCGGCTGAGGCCTACAGTCGCGAGCGCGACGCCGAAGCGACGCAGGATCCGGCCGACATGGCGGCCAACGCGTACACCAAAGAACTAATGATGTCGATGTCGACGAACGATCGCCAGCTGCTCGAGTTGATCGACGCGGCGCTTTATCGAATAGAGGGAGGCGATTACGGCAAGTGCGATCATTGCGGCGAACCTATTCAGGAAAAAAGGTTGGAAGCAGTGCCCTGGGCGAGACACTGTCTGCGCTGCCAGGATCTGAATGAGCGCGGATTGCTGATCCCGGATGAGGAATAGGTCCCGATGAAGTATTGAATCTGGGATCTTAAATTTGAGATCCTGTGTTTTCTTTTCGTGATATAACACGCGGCCTCCTGAGATATCAGGGGGCCGATTTGTTTTTGATTAAGCCGAGGGGCATCTGTCCGCTTTGAGCGCGCAGCGCGAACGGTACAGAACCGCGAGCGGTAGCGAGCGGGATAAGGACGCCAGTTGCGCCAATCTGATTCTTGCTTGCGCCCCAGAGTTGAGTCTTGACCCCGCTCGCTACCGCTCGCGGTTCTGTAACGCTGACTGCTGGCGCCGGTGGCTAAATGTGAGTTACGACATGAACCTCGTATCATCCATCGCAAATCACGCCTTCGACGCGGCCCTCGCGCTGGTCTACCCACAGGTCTGCGCCGTCTGCGGTCGGAGCGTCGAGTCACGTCACGACGGCGTTGCTTGTGCTCGATGCTGGAACGAAGCGCCGTTATTTACAGGTGACGAAACGCTGTGCTGGAAATGCGGCGCGCGGAGTCTCGCAAAGGTGAGTTACGATCGACGTGAGACTGTCCGCTGCGGTCGATGCGAGACGGACGAATTCACGGCCGCGCGCTCAGGCGGCCTCTACGAAGGCGCACTGCGCGCGTCGATACTCGAACTAAAACGGCAGCCACACGTAGCTCGCCGCGTCGCACACTTGATGTACGACGTGCTGCAACGCGAGCCGCTGAATCAAGCCGACATGATAATTCCGGTGCCGCTGCACCACGACCGCGAACGTGAACGCGGATTCAATCAAGCTTGCATCCTTGCGCGTGAACTCTCTCGCCTTAGTCGATTGCCAGTTGACGAACATTCAGTCATCCGCCGCATTCACACTGAGCGTCATCGGGCGGGCACGGACGCGAAAGCTCGCCGCCAGAGCGTCGCCAACGCCTTCACCGTTCGTCATCCAAAGTCGATCGCCGGCAAGCGCGTGTTGCTGATTGATGATGTGTTTACGACAGGCGCGACCGTTTCGGCGTGTGCGGAAGTGTTGAAGGAAGCTGGAGCGGAAGGAGTGTTTGTGCTGACGGTGGCGCGAGTATGAGCTGTGCAGGAGCTTGCTAAAAAAGGGCAGTGAATCCTTCTTGGACGAAGTGGCGATCGTGGGTGAGAACTTCCGCGATGTTTCGTTCACGCATCGTGATCATCGAAATGCAATCGGTGAGGCTGTAACCCTTATCTGCGCGCGCTTTGTAGAAAGTGAGGCCGGCTAAAAACACGTCATGAGTTTGCGGTACCACTTCCGTATCTGGATTCGTTAGCAGCTGTTCGATCACTGACACAGCTCTTCGTCGAGCTTCGTCACCATGCTCAGCAAAGAAATTCAGCACTTCGATCAGAATGGAATCCGTCGTGATAATTCGGGCGTCATTAAGCAACGCCGTCGCCGAACGTGCTTGATTACGCCACTCGTCTTTCGGATTGATCAGCGCAACCCAGTAAACGGTATCGGTGAAGACGACTTTCACGGCTCTTGTTTTGGGGCTCCGTAAAGATAATGATCGTGATTAACTGAGCCGTCTGTGGGAACGTCATCCCATGTTCCAGCCGGGGCATTATTAGCGATCTCTTCGATAATCTCCCAGATTGGCCGCACGTTCTCAGGGGTTTGAGGTTGCCCTTCCTTCAGCATCCGATTGACCAGCGCCAAAACCTCCTCCTGCTTTTTGTCAGGAAGAGCCTGGAGTTTTTCGAGAATTGATTGTTCTAGGTTGGCTGACATGATGTGGCCTGTCCTGTGATTAAAAAGCCCTGACTTCGTAGAAGCTTACACGTGCCCAATCCTTGCGGCAAGGATAACGCTGAATGTCTGAATGCCTCGTCAATCTGTTTTGGCTGAGGGTGTCCGACGACACTGGCATCGGCTTTATCTATGGAACACTAACTCCGCAGTGATAAGATTTGAGTGTGTCCGATCTATCTTACCTGGAAAAGCAAAAACTCGAGGAACTGTTCCGAATGAAGAGCGGCTATGTCCTGAGTTTTACTGATAGAACATTTCGTGAATTTGTGCTTGAAATGACTGGGAAGGATATCTTCGCCTCACAATACACTTACCAAAGCGGCTCAAAAGCCAACCGTCTTCGTGCGTTCTGGGCTGACGAACCTAACGAACTAGTGGGCAAGTTGACCCTTGAACTCTTGAACGTCATGTCCGAGGACGAACCCGACGTCGCTGAAGGAAAGCTGTTTCGTGCTTGCAAACGAATCACACAACGTCTTACAGGATTGGACGAAGCCGTTGCGCCAACCATCGTTGAAACACGGTTGGAATCTTCGATTCGGCAAAATCCCGGAATAAGCAAGAACTCACAGGTCGTATTCGTCGTGCACGGGAGGAATGATGGTGCACGCTATTCGCTTTTCCGGTTTCTAAGATCCATTGGCTTAAGACCGCTTGAGTGGTCGCAAGCAATTCAATTGACTGGCAAGGCTACGCCATACATAGGCGAAATTCTTGATGCAGCCTTCTCGGATGCACAGGCAGTTGTTGTTCTGATGACCCCTGATGATGACGCACGGCTGCGTCGCGAATTTAGAAAGCCAAATGATCCAAGCTACGAACTAGAGTTAACTGGTCAGTCCCGGCCGAACGTCTTGTTCGAGGCTGGGATGGCGATTGGCCGCCATCCAGATAGAACAGTACTCGTTGAGTTGGGTGACTTGCGCCCGTTTAGCGACGTTGGCGGACGCCACATAGTCAAGTTGGATAATTCAGTCGGAGCTCGCCAAGGGCTTGCCCATCGTTTGGAGCGCGCCGGGTGTACCATAGATCTTCGAGGAACGGATTGGCACACTGAAGGAGACTTTACTGCACCCAGCGTTGAGAGCACTGCTGAAGGCGAATCTAACGGTGACGATCATGAGGCCGGTATTGACTTGAATGCGGTTTTTGTCGAAGTTCAAAGGCTCGCTGCTTATGATGATTTCTTTTTGCATCATGAGATTCCCAGTCGCCTCTTAGGAAATGCAGAAGCTCGTTTCTTACCTAAGCGGGAGCGTCGCGGACTCATGGCATTCTTAGATAACACAAGCGCTTGTAGCGGCTGTGATGGGGTCGCATTTACTGCGAGCGGTATCTATTGGCGTAATAATCACAAAGAAGAGGCCAATGCGTTCCAATGGCAAGAGCTGGGTGGACTGACTATAAAGTTCAGTGAAAGAAACAACGAAGTGCGTGTGGGGGCAGATAGGATCGACCTAAGTCACAGTAATGTAGCGCCTGCGCACCTGGCCAAAGTTTTGAGAGATTAAGGCTATTATCGAGTCGAGACAAGGTTGAAACATGAGCCCATCGAGAACCCTTTACCCCGCAATCGAACCATACAACACCGGACGCCTGAAGGTCTCTGATCTTCACGAGATTTATTACGAAGAGTGTGGCAATCCGAAAGGTAAGCCGGTGGTTTTTCTGCATGGCGGCCCGGGTGGTGGAATCACGCCGGAGTATCGACAGTTTCATGATCCTTCGGCTTATCGCATCGTGCTATTTGATCAGCGCGGGTCGGGGCAGAGTACGCCGTATGCTTCGATCGAAGAGAACACTACGTGGGATCTTGTTTCTGACATTGAGAAACTGCGCGAGCATCTGGCGCTGGAGAAGTGGCAGGGGTTCGGGGGATCGTGGGGCAGCACGCTCTCGCTCGCTTATGCAGAGAAG
>DNNE01000118.1:0-155 GCA_003487805.1 Blastocatellia bacterium
CGTCCGCGCAGGAGGAGCCAGGAAAAGATCAAACTCCCCACGGCAAAGAAGATCGAACCGACGGGGACGCCCGGGACCGGCATCAGCAGAAACGTACCCAGCGCGTTCGTTGTAGGGATGTCCGGGAGACCCGTCGCGACCCCAGCCTTCGCCAG
>DNNE01000118.1:438-19715 GCA_003487805.1 Blastocatellia bacterium
CGCGCCCCCAGCCTCCCCCAGCCACAGCAGTCCCAGGTAGTTCGGGATGTTGAGCGTACCGAGCGCACCCTCAACGACGCGGCAGACCAGAGCCAGCATTGCCAGCTCATGGTCTTGGACGCGCGTGATCCCGTACAGCGTCACGGCCAGCACGAGTGCCGAGAAGCATTCGAGCAGCACAATCAGGATGCTCAACCGCACGTTCATCGCGTACTGCCCGATGCGCGCGAGTTTGGCGGCGGCATCACCGTCGACGCCCCTCGCCTGGTGCATCAGCAGCTCGATGCAGATACCGATCACTGCGTAGAAGAGGTACGTGAATCCGGCGATTCTTGCGTTTGTGGTGCGTGTCATGTCAACTCCTCGCCGCTCTCGTGAACGCCAATGTCATCCCGCTGCGGCGCCGGCCTGTGCTGACCCGCTGGCTCGATCGGGCGCAGCTCCGGAAGGTCGTAGTCCCCTCAGCAGGAGCCAAAAGCCCATTGTCAGTTCGAAGAAGAAGATCGGAGCTCCATAAATCCCAACGCCGACGACCTGCTGAAGCTCGGGAAAAATGATGAACGAGAATGCGCTTGCTCCCATCAGAAAGGACGCAAACATTCCCCATCCCGCCAATGCTCTTGGGATATATCTCGACTTGAACCACAAATAGCAAAACAGCGTGCTTCGAAGTCCGGCAAACACCAAGCCCACGCCATAACCTGCGCCATGTGCGCTCATCGAAACCCGGGCCAATGCTTGCAATCGATCCGGCTCAAAGACTCGCAAGTAATCGGCGCCGCTCAATAGGCGAAGAACCTCGAGGTCATTGAGCAGGGTGACAACAAAAATCGCCGTCTCGATCAGCCCCCAGAACGCCGCGAGCAAGGCCAGGTTCCGATTGATTGGCTTGAGCACCGCGTAAAGAGCCGTGATTAGGACTATATCGATCGCGAAGGCGGTGAGGTTGCTGGCGGTGCCCAGACGAAAGAGTCTCTCGTGCGCCATGATATTACGAGCGGTATCCACAGCGTTGTTGTAGACAAGTAGCCGGCCGAGCACATAGAACTCGGCGAAGATCGCCGGCGGCAGCGCAAACAGATAAGAGAATCCCACAACTTTCGCTGCTTTGCGTTGTGATTCGTCGATGGTGCCGATTGTCATTCCGCTTTCCCCCTCCGTCTCGGTGCGACCAACGTCGGAGTTGATCAGGCACGGCGATTACGTTCAACTCTCGATTCAATCAATCAAGTTGCGAGACCGCTTCCCGCGCTAACGACTTGTCAGGTTTCGGTCGATACCAAAACGCTAACTCAGCGTTACGTGGATGTTCGCTTCAACGAGCCGCGGAGCGGCGGCATATAGTAGCCCCGGGCGTAAGCCCGGGGATCACGTTCTCTCTTGATTCTGGCGCCGGCTTTAGCCGGCGAAATTGCGGTTGCGATCCTGATTTATGTCGCCCCTTTGGGGCTCCGATTATCGAAGGGGCTCGTGACCCCGGGCTGACGCCCCGGGGCTATTACATGTGGCCGCGTCGCGGCTGGTTGAGTGAATATCGACCTCGTGCCGTGGCCTAACTAACACTCGTCCGAGTATTATAACCCCCGTCTCACGAATTCAAGATGAAATCGATCATTGTTGGCACGGCCGGGCATATCGATCACGGCAAGACTGCTCTGGTGCGCGCGCTCACGGGCATCGACGCTGATCGCTTGCCGGAAGAGAAGCGGCGCGGGATCACCATCGACATTGGTTTTGCCGATCTCGATCTGGGCGATGTGCGTATCGGATTCGTCGATGTCCCCGGTCACGAGCGCTTTGTGAAGAACATGCTTGCCGGCGCGCACGGCATTGACGTGGTGGCGCTCGTGATCGCCGCGGACGAGAGCGTGATGCCGCAAACGCGCGAGCACTTCGACATCTGTCGCTTGCTGGGCGTCGGCAAAGGCGTAATCGTGCTCACCAAAAAAGATTTGGTCGATGAAGAGTTGCTCCAACTCGCGCGCGCCGAGGCTGAAGACCTGGTCAAAGGATCGTTTCTCGAAGGCGCGCCGATCGTCGCGGTCAGTTCGCGCACGGGCGAGGGGATTGATGAACTGAAGAACGCCTTGCGCGACATCGGTCTTCAGACCCCGGCTCGCTCTGATGATTTCGTCGCGCGGTTGCCGATCGATCGCGCGTTCACAATCAAAGGATTCGGCGCGGTCGTTACCGGAACTTTGATTGCCGGCGAGATCAACGAAGGCGATGAAATGGAATTGATGCCGGCCCGCGAGCGGGTGCGCGTTCGCGGCGTTCAGGTTCACGGCGCGGCTATTAAGCAAGCGAACGCCGGGCAGCGAACGGCAATCAATCTCGGCGGCATCGACGCGGCCTCGATTGAACGAGGCATGCTTCTGGCAACCGCCGGCCGTTTGCGACCTACGCAGATCATCGATGCCTCAGTGCAACTGCTCAACGATGCGCCACGTGCGCTCCGCTCGCGTCAGCGCGTTCGTGTTCATCTCGGTGCGGCTGAAGTCCTCGCCCGCGTGCGTGTGCTCGAGACCAATGGCGAAATAAGTCCCGGCAAACAGGGCCTCGTGCAGTTGCGTTTTGAATCGCCAGTAGTTGCTGTCCTTGGCGATCGCTTTATCGTGCGTGCTTACTCGCCGCAGGTGACGATCGGTGGCGGGACGATCCTCGATCCTTTCGCGGTGAAGCATCGGGCGAAAGATTTCGCCGCGATTCGAGCAAGGCTCGAGATTCTCGCGACCGGAGATCGAGCAGCGCGCTTTGCGGAATTTGTGATAAGCGCGGGCGTCGCCGGCGTCAGTCGCGAAGACATCGCAGCGCGCACAGCCTGGCGCGAAGAAGTAATCGATTCGGCCCTGGCGGAAGCTAAGGTGAACGGCGCCGTCATGAACGTCGATCGCCGGTTTCTTTCCAGCGCCGCATTCGACGAAGTGAATCGACATATTGCGGTCGAGGTCGCCGCGCATCATCAGCGCGAACCACTGTCGCGCGGACTATCAAAGGAGATTTTGCGTGAGCGTTTCTTCGGGGGCGCGTCTGCGGAAACGTTCCGCGCGATGATGGCTGAGCTGGAAAAACGCGGCTCGTTCGTGGTTGAGAAAGAGATCGTGCGCCTGCCCGAGCATACGCGCCAATTGTCCGACGAGGATGCGCGGGTGCAGGACTCGCTTGAGAAGATGTTTCGCGATGCCGGCTTGTCGGCCCCTAATCTCGCGGACGTATTCGCGAAAGCGGGACTCAAACCATCTGATCCGCGTGGCCGAAAGATTCTGCAACTTCTGATCGATTCAGGCGCCCTGGTAAAGGTGCACGGAGAGATGTTCTTTCACAAATCCGCGCTCGACGAGCTGGTGAAGAAATTGCGCGCGCACGCACAGCAGACATCTGATCGGGCGATCGATGTTGGGGCGTTCAAGGATCTCGCCGGCATCTCTCGCAAGTATGCTATTCCACTGCTCGAATACCTCGATCGTCAGCGAGTGACGCGACGTGAAGGCGAGCGACGAGTGATACTGTAACCACCGGAGGATTTCCACCGGCGCGTGGGGATCACTTCTTGCGCAAACTCGATAGGTACCATTCGTAAGCCGCGCCGAATTGAAGCGCCGACAATTCTTGCGGCGGCGGCGCGACGTCAGCCGGCTCGAGTGGTTGCGGCAGAATGCCATCGATGGTTTTCGACGCCAGGGCCGTGCGCCACTCCCAATCAACCCAGGGGGACTTCTCCGCGTTCTGCGACCAGAAAAGCCAGAACGCATCACGCTTGCGAATCTCACTCTCGAGCGTTGCTTTCCATTGGTCGCCTGGCCGTATCGAAAGATTATCGACGAATACATCGATGCCGGTAACAATCTGGATCGATCGGATCCGGCTCAGAACTTCGAAGCGATCCGCGGTCGCGTACGAAGCAAACGCCGTGCGCGGGGCGGGCTTTTCAGTTAAGACGCTTGGAGGCGAAGCAGAACCCGGCGCAGCAGATAATTGAATTTCAGGCCGCAGCATTAGTAACGAAAGACCTTCAACCGCGATATCGAACTTGAGAATGAGAACCCTTCCACTCGCGTCAGGAAGCACTTTGGCGTCAAATCTCAGAATATTCTTCTCGCCATTCCAGTCGAAGGTTTGTACTGGGTTATCGATCTGCACGTGCGTTGCTCTGAGACCGACAGTGACTCGCGCGCCCTTCTTCCATTTCGATGACTCAAGGTCTAATCGGGGCCGTGAGGATGGCGCCTCTTCCTTAAATATGCGTTCGACCTCTTCTTTGAAAACCGGCGTGTAAGCAGCAAAGCGCGCGACGAATTCGTCGCCCGGACTCAATTGGGATGGAGTCGAAACGCCAAGCCGAACTTCAGTCCAATCTTTTAAGGGTTCGACCGGTACTGACTCTGACTCAGTAGTCCCCGGCGCAGAATCCGAATTGGGTGGTTCGGTTGCCCGGCTATCGTCTGGACCTCCCGCTCGGTTTTCGATTGAGCCTTCCGGGTGGACATCAACTGGAGGCCAGCTTCGATACCGTTTGCCAACCTGAAGCTTGGGGTCTGCCTGCGATGCAGCTACATTCCCAGACGTGGAACCCGCCCGTCCATGTGTCGACGTCATAGCCGCGAGTCTTCGAACAATGGCCCATCGATCATCAAAAGGTATCAGCGTGCCGGCCTCGCTTTGCTGAGCAATAGTTGCCTCGTCTAAAGAAAGATATAGAACGCGACTCGCGCGTGCGGCTCGAAGAAGGTCTCGCGCTTCCGCCTTCAGTTCCGCCGGATAGTGTCGTCCGAGTATCACAATTCCTTTGATTTGCTTAGTCTGCAGACATGACGAGGCATATTGCCAAAAGGTTGACGGCCGATCCTGCCAGAGGTTGAGTTGAGCCTGGCCATACTGAGATTCAACCCAGTCGTGCCACCATTGTTGCGGTTGCGACGTGGAAAGAAATGGTTGAGGTAGCAGTTCGATCTTGAGAACGGCCAGTTCCTTTCTTAACCACTCGAGTCGCGCGATCACCTCAGACAGAAAATCGTCGTCGCCATCCCGTTGCTCCACCAGCAAGACAAATTTTTCTTGAAAATCCTGGTTCATCCGGTCTAACTCCTGATTGGACTACTGAGAACAAAATTTCAGCGGCTGGAGCAAGAGAATCGCAGGCCCTGGGACCAGCCTGTGTGTGCGAGGGTGTGCGCACCTTAAAGCAAGACCGATTATCTGTCAACGAAGTTTGTGATGCACCGGCTCACTTTGCACAAGAAGCAACTGGCGAGTGGGATGATGGATCGGATGGGTCCGCGTTACAGAACCGCGAGCGGTAGCGAGCGGGATAAAGACTCAACGGTCTAAATAAACCCAAGCGTTTCTCAGGATACAGCGGAATCGTCCAGCTTGAGTCCTGATCCCGCTCGCTACCGCTCGCGGTTCTGTAACGTTAATGTCCACTTCACAAACGAAGGGACCAGACGACTTTTTATGTAAAGCCGTGCCGGCTCGGGTTTAGAGCAAAGCTTCTACGATCCGCTCGACGTGAATGCGAGTTGTATCGAGGAAGGGAACACCTTCGATCTCGGTATCGCGCAGGATCAAAGGTAGTTCGGTGCCGCCGAGGATCAATCCATCAATACCTTCACGCTGCTTCATTTGATTCACGACGGCGATCAGGCGCTCGCGTGTTTCCGGCAGGAAGATGTTGTTGAGCAACTCGCCCATGTATTTCTCATGGATGAATGCGCGTTCCGCTTCGTTCGGAACGACGATGTTGATTCCGGCGGCCGCGAAAACCTCTGGATAGAACTTTCCCTGCATCGTAAAGCGCGTGCCGAACAACGCCGGCCGCTGCAACTTCAAATCGCGTGCGCGATCTCGCGTTGCCTCGACGATGCTGATCAGTGGGAGTGTCACGCGAGCTCGAACCTGGTTGAAAACGATGTGCGGCGTGTTGGACGCAAGGAGCGCGAAATCCACGCCCGCGCGTTGAAGTTTTTCGATTTCGGCGACCAGGTAATCGGTGACGTCGTCGAGTTCACCAGCGTTCATCCAGCGGACCAGCTTACTTAGGTCGATGCTGTTGATGATGATCGAAGGATAACTGCCGTCGGATTTCGCCGCCCGATAACCTTCGATGATGAAGCGATAGTATTCGACCGTTGATTCCGGTCCGATGCCGCCGATGATGCCAACTGTTTTCATTTGCAGATTCTAACCGAGCGTGGAACGATCCGGCCACCGATTGGCCATATTGTGAGAACGATCGCGGAAGAATCACGAGGAGCGGCTTTGCCGCCGCACATGGCGGAAAGGCTCTGCCTTTCCGGTCGGTATTCGAAGATGATTCGAGGCTGCGCCTCGAACGGCGGCATAGCCGCAAATTAGGAAAGAAGTAACTGCCGGTAAGCCGGAGGCTTACCGCCGTGTGCTGCGGCAAAGCCGCAAAAAGGCACCGCTGTCAGCCAGGGTTTAAATTTCCGCGCATCCGAGAATTGCTTCTGCCGAGAGGTCGATATCCTTCTCGGTCGTTGACCAGTTTGAAATCGATATCCGCATCGCATGCAGGCCATGCCACATCGTGCCTCCCAACCAGCAGGTGCCGTCTTCCTGCACTCGACCAATCACCTTTGCGGTAAATTCATCATCGTCTTTTCCGGATGGATCCGAAAATCGCACCAGCACTTGATTGAGCACCACCTCATTCAAGATAGTGACACCCGGAGCCTGTGCCAGCCGGCCGGCCATTTGTCGCGCCCGCGCGCAACAACGATCGATTAGTTCCGCGATTCCTTTACGGCCCAGAAAACGCAATGCCGCATAGACCGCGAAGCCCCGCGCCCGGCGCGAAGCTTCCGGCACCCAGTTGCAGCCATCACGCTCAGCGCGGCGCGCCGTCACGTAGTACGACGCATTGAGGGTCATCGCTGCCTGGTGAGGAGCCGCATCGCGCACGAATACAAGTCCCGAATCGTACGGAACGTTGAGCCATTTATGACAATCAACCGAGACTGAGTCGGCCAACTCAATTCCCTGCGTTAAAGATCGCTGCGCCGGAGACGCCGCGGCCCACAAACCGAATGCGCCATCGACATGAAGCCAGCCCGGGTGCTCGCGCACACAAGCGGCAATCTCGGCAATCGGATCGAACGAGCCGGTGTTGACGTTGCCGGCCTGCGCGCAAACCAGAACCGGAGTCCGAATGTCAGGCAGAACCGATCGAAGTTGATCCGGTCTCATGCGGCCCTGATCGTCCGCTGGGACTCTGACGACTCGTTCACTTCCCAAACCCAACATTTGCAGGGACGCAAAAACTGATACGTGCGATTCATCGCTGGTGACAACGGTTATGGCCGGCGCGCCAAACAGACCTTGCCGCTCGACATCCCAACCGAGCTTTGCGAGCAAAGCGTGGCGGCCAGCCGCCAGCCCGGTAAAGTTGGCCATCGTACCGCCACTAACAAAGCCGACACTCGTGCTTTTCGCCAAGCCAAAAAGTTGAATGAGCCATTCGGCTGAGATTTGCTCGGCAGCAGCCGCCAGCGGTGAGTGCGCATAGAAGGCCGCATTCTGATCCCAAACTGAGGTCAACCAGTCAGCCGCCACTGCGACCGGCAGTGAACCGCCAACCACAAAACCAAAATATCGCGGTCCCGCCGTCGCCACGACCGCGCGGTCGGCAAGATTCGCAAGCTGTTCAATTACTTGTTTGGGATCGTCGCCGTCGAGCGGCAGTCCCTCTGCTCGCATTTCTGCCAGCAGCTTATCGAACTCAACCGGCTGAGCAACGGGACGATCGACGACGCGATCGAGAAAGTCGTTTGCGAGTTCATTCGTGCGTCCCAGCAATTCCGAACGGCCCGCTCTGGTCTGATCAATATCAATCATTTGGTTTATTCCTAACCCGAATGCGCTGAAGTATTGAAGACGTTTTTGCGAACGTTAGGGTAGCAAAAGATAAAGGCCGCTGGATACGTCACCGTGCTAGGGTGAGGTCCGAAGGACCGTCATTAAATAGCCGCGGGCGTAAGGAGCTGCGAAGCAGCGGCCAGAGTTAAGCCCAGGGCGAGGCTTGGCGAGCCTTGGGTTGCGTTGAAAAAAGTGTCCGGAGCCGCGGAGCGGCGACCGCATCTATCTCCAGAGGTATTGGTGAGGGCAGATGAATTAGTCACGCAGGTTCTTGCCTCCAAACACTTCGGTCGCCGCTCCGCGGCTCCAGATAAATTTATTACAACGTTAACCCAAGGCTCGCTAAGCTCGCCCTGGGCTTAGTTCTGACCGCTGCTTCGCAGCTCGTTGACACCAATCTATGTGCTCACCTTCTAATTCCATTGAACATGTCCGCCGGTCGATTCGTTAACGAGGAATGACCGCACGAATCACAAAACCGCGTCGCCTCGCTCGCACGATCGGGGCACTGTTCCTGCTCACAATCGTAGCGGGCATCTTCGCCCAGGGCTTTGTTAGCGAAAGACTCATCAACTTTGGCGACGGCGCCGCGACGGCAAACAATATCCTGAATAACAAAGGATTGTTTCAGTTGGGCTTTGCTGTCTATCTCATTGAGATGGCCAGCCAAGTCGCTACCGCGGCGCTCTTTTATCTGCTGCTGCGGCCGGTCAATGGCAGCATCGCGTTGACCGCGGCGTTTCTGGAACTGACGGGCTGCATCATCAAGAGCTTTGCCCGCGTCTTCTTCATCACCTCTTTGTTTGTGCTCGGCGGCACAGCTTCTCTGAGCGCCTTCAGCACGCCGCAGTTGCAGTCACTCGCGCTGCTGCTGCTGAAAGTCAACGACCATGGCGCGGCGATGGCTTTGGCTTTCTTCGGATTCTCGACCATCCTGAACGGCTTCCTGATGTTCCGGTCAACCTTCCTGCCAAAGTTTCTGGGCGTGTTGGGAATGATTGCAGGCATAGGCTGGCTCGCATTTCTCTACCCGCCGCTCGGCTATCGCGCCTTCCTCTTCGTCGCGCTCGTAGGCCTGCTGGGTGCCGCCGCAACCATCTTCTGGCTTTTAGTTTTTGGTGTGAATGAAGAGAGATGGAAAGAGCGGGCAGGAGCATAGCCGCGCCGATTGGGCTTTTCAGAACGGGACCGGATATTCTCGCCGAAGGCGTGAAATTGATTAGCCGTGGGCAGTGGCTTTGATATAATGACCGCTATGCAAACCGAGCTAACCGAACAGGCGAAGAAGCTCAGCATCCCTGATCGAATCCTCCTGGTTGAAGAGATTTGGGACAGCATCGCCGAAGAGAATCAGGCCTTTGTGCTAACCGACGCTCAGAAGTTCGAACTCGATCGAAGGCTTGAATCGGTCAGAAACAGTCCGGGCAAGGCAGAACTTGGGACGAGATCAAGACTGAATTCATGAAGTCACGCTAACCCCAGATGATCACTCGGTTCACTCCCGAAGCCGACACCGAACTCGCCGAGGCCCGTCGTTGGTACGCTCATCAGCGCGAGGATTTGGATCTGGAGTTTATGGAAAGTATCGACGACGCGCTGTCGCGAGTCGTTCTCAATCCTAACTTGTATCCTATTGTTTACCGGACGCTCAGACGCGTAGTTGTCCGGCGCTTTCCGTTCGCTGTGTTTTATGAAGTCACCGCAGATGAAATTCACGTCATAGCCGTCTTCCATTCGCGTCGCGATCCCGAAGGGTGGAAGTCGCGAGTGGAATCGCAAGGATCGCAGGCCTGACCCCGGTAAGATGCCGCAGTTCCTTTGGGAGAGGCTGGGTGAGGGTCCCGACTTTGTGGGGATAGCGACCGGGTATTCACGCCGAAGGCGTGAAATTTAATAACCGTGGGATCGCCCACCGATTTCCAATCAAGATTTGTATTCACGGCCTAGCCTTGACCGACAGTAGCCGGGGGTTGAGTCCCGATTCTCGGGACGATACCCCCGGAACCAAGCCCCTTAATAATGGTCAGCCTGCTTTAACCGGCAAGAGAGAGAATCGATGAGTCGAGCTTGACCCGTTTCGGTTTACCCCTCGTGAACGCAACATACGACTTCTCAGTCTGGCTTTCTTCTTGTATATTTTCGACGTAAATTAAATTCTCTCATAACTAGTCATGAGTGAGTCCATACAATCAGACATCTCGGTAAGAATGCGCCGAGTTCATTCTACGAACACCACGCCTGAGATTCTCTTGCGTAAGGCCCTTTGGCAAAGGGGGCTTAGGTATGCGATCTGCAAAACTGAACTGCCGGGGAAGCCCGATATTGTTCTGCCCTCACGAAGAATTGCAATCTTCGTAGATGGCGATCTATGGCACGGAGGCCAATGGCAACGCCGAGGCAAGGTTGCGTTGGAGGATCAATTCAGCGTCGCGCGTTCCAAAGAATACTGGCTCGGAAAGATTCGCAGGAACATGGAGCGAGATTGTGCCGCAACTCATAAACTCCTCTGCGCAGGTTGGACGGTGTTGAGATTCTGGGAGAGCGAAATTCATAAGAACTTGAAACAATGCGTAGAGACAACGATGAATGTCATCGAAAAAAGCGTTAAGCCGACGGCGATTTCTTTGCTACCTAGGAAATCATTTGCCGAATTCTTTGCGGGAGTTGGATTAATGCGAATGGGCCTCGAGCACGAGGGTTGGTTCGCAGACTTCGCGAACGACATGGATGAACAAAAGAAGGAAATGTATTGTGGCAACTTCGAGGAAGATTGGGTGCCATTTTCAACCAAAGATGTTCACAAGTTGTCAGCTGACGTTGTGCCTAGCGTGACCCTCGCGACGGCATCCTTCCCGTGCAATGATCTTTCGTTGGCGGGTGCTCGTGGTGGCATTAAGGCGGGATCATCCTCAGCGTTCTGGGGCTTCGTCCAGGTTCTTGAGGATCTTGGAAAACGCCGACCTCCGTTGGTTTTGCTCGAAAACGTGACGGGCTTTCTCTCCTCTCATAAAGGTTCGGATTTTCGAGAGGCCTTAATCACCCTTAACAAACTTGGTTACAGCGTAGATACATTTATTCTCGACGCCGTAGATTTTGTGCCACAGAGCCGACAACGGCTCTTCGTGATCGGAGTTTTGGACTCTGCAAGGAATGAAGATAGTAACGGCTTTGAACTCACGCGGCGAGTAGAGAGTGAGACGAGGCCCAAGGCCCTTGCCGATTTCATAGAAGCCAATCGTCAGATTCGCTGGAAGATCCGGCCCTTGCCTGCCCCACCAATAAACCAATTGAGGCTGAAGGATATTCTGGAGAAGTTACCGGACGATGCATCTGAATGGTGGAGCACAGAGCGAGCTGAATACCTCTTGAATCAAATGAGTGCTCGACATCGCGAGCAAGCAAATCGAATGATCGAGGGATCGCGATGGTCTTACGGAACAGTTTTCCGCCGCATGAGAAATGGACGGTCAATGGCTGAACTCCGCGTTGATGGAATCGCTGGTTGTCTGCGGACGCCACGCGGTGGATCGGGTCGGCAGATTCTCTTCAAAGCGGGTAAGGGAAAATACTCTGTGCGACTGTTAACGCCACGAGAGGCTGCGCGATTGATGGGCGCTGATAATTACCGTATCAAGGTTTCGCTAAATCGAGCGCTATTCGGCTTCGGCGACGCTGTTTGCGTTCCGGTCATCGAGTGGATTGCGCGCTACTATCTCAACCCAGTAGTGACTGAGCTTCTTCGCGGAAGACCGTTAAGTAAGGTCTAAAAAGATTGGAAACTAACAGAGCGCAACCCTAAATAAGTTGAATGGTATCCATCAAAAACAAGAAACCGACGGTTGCAAAGAATCGGGTTAAGACTTCAGAACCCCCCTTTGAAACACGTGAACTGAGAAAGCAACTGTCGGAATTTTTCCGTCAGCCCATTGTAGATCCGAACACGCACGAACCGATTCGACTCGGAGCGTGTAGATTCGGAGTCTATGCATTCTTCGACTATGACGGCGAGCCGATCTACGTAGGTCGTACACGGGAAAGTTTAGGTGGACGCGTCGGAAGGCATCTAACAAACCAACGCACAGACGCCGTCGCTATGAATGTTCTCGACCCTTTTGAAGTGTGCGAGATCGAAGTTTGGCCTTTGGCCGAATATCAAGATCGAAAGAAAGACGACAAAGAAGCTCTAGAGGATCTAAACGCTCTCGAGGCTGCGATTTTCCAACGCGCGCTTCGGGCCTCAAAATTCAACGCAGTTTTGAATGAGAAAGTACCAGTGTCTACAGTCTCGCCACGGTCACTTCCCGCCTCAATTCGCACGCGAGTGGTTTCGGATCAAGTTAATGAGATTCGCGGTCATCCCGACAGCAGAATCGCGAGGAGAGCTGCTACGCTGGCGAGGCTGGCTCAAGTGATCAGCGAGCGCAGCGTGAAGCAAGGACTTCGCAGAACCTTGCTTACCCAAGCTAAGCGGTTGGAGTGGTTGGCCGAGGAGAGAATTAAGCCTTTCCTCACAACGATAGAGGCCGACGACAAGAAAGCTAAGGGTGGAAAGGATTAGTCGGCGAAGTAGTTGAGCGTAACACCCGGGATCAGGCCTGCGATTTTGCAATTCTTTGGTGCCGCTGACTAGGAATTGGCCGCTGATTGAAAAGTGAAGCCAACCGACTATTGTGAAAGTCCCAGCGGTCGTAAGAAGTTACAAGGCTACTCTTGCTCTGAGCAGTTGTTCGACGTGTTCGCGACTAAGGGCGCTGGAAGCAATCTTCAAGAAGAGTTCCACGATCTCATCATCAGTCATTTCTAAACGGACACCGGTCTATCGCCCGCTCCGCGGGCTCCAATATAAATATTAATATGTGATCCAGGGGTGGCGCGGCGAAACGGCGCTCACCCCTGGCTATTGTCTTTCACGCCGTCGGCGTGAGGAACACCCGGTCGCTATCGCTCCCGGTACTGACCTCACGCCTCGCGAGTTGACGATCAACTACATCGCCATGTGCGAGCTGGGATCGCTCCAATCGGATTGGCCGGTCGAGCCGCCCAGCGCGCGCACTTGCGCGGTGTAGTCCTTGCCGCGTGTCAGTCCGCTGAAGACGATGCGCTGTGAGTCGCCTGTGAAGACGCTCGGCAACCAATCACCATCAGACGGCTTGATGCGGCCTTCGTACATGTTGGCGTTCTTTACCGGATCGACCCTCGCCAACAACTGACCGGTCGAGCCGTTGGTAAGCGCGAGGCCGACCGGCTTGGTCAGTGTCACCTGAGCGCGATTCGTGCTCTGCATCTGAAATCCTGAGCTGAGCAGAATCGCCGGATCGTTGTTGCAACGGATCTGCACATAAGCCGCTTCGTCGCGCAGTATTGTGATCAGTGCCTGGCGCGAGTTGTTCTTGGCGGCGGTGTCGGCCACACCACCCGTCTGAGCGGCCGCCAGCTTGGACGCGAAATCAGCTTGCGCCGTTTGCAGGTTTGCCAGGGTGACGGGCGGGGTTGGAAAAGCCGTGTTGCCGGTCATCGCGTCGATAACGCCTTGCGCGAAATTGTCGAGTTCGGTGTCGGCGAGCTTGCCGAAACTGAGAGAAACTTTAGCTGCCATCTTCTTTGTTCTCCTTATGAGTTTTTTAGCGAAGTCAAAGGGCGAGCTATTGACTAACGAACCATTCGCCAGAGTTTTTGTTCAGGGAATTGCGAAAAAGAAGGGAGGAGAGACGCTTTTCCTAATCGGCAAGACGTTTTCCCTTATTTTATGCGTGGTTTTCCTAGTTGAGGTAGTGACTTCGCTAATTAGCAGAGGCCATTTAGAAAGTTAGCTTAGTCGCTGAGCTAATTAGGAGAGCGACGCAGCTAATTAGCGGAGTGACAGAGAAAGGTTTATGTGTCGCTTGGAAACCTTGCCGAGGCGCTTGGAAAGTTAGCGGCGTCGTTGAGAAAGGTTTCTCAGTCGTTTGGAAAGTTTTCCTGGTGATAAAGAAAACAGGATTTGTGAGTTTGAAAGTTGGGGAAATGAAGTCGACAATGCGGCGTCATGGCTAGGCCACTCCGATGCGCGGCAAGTCTTTGACTTGCAGGACCGCCTCCTCTTTTTCTCCGGGCCTCCGACCCGCGGTCATAGACCGACAGATTCAGAAAGCCTTCTCGCTAAGTCGAAGACTTACCGCGCATCGGCGTGGCAAAGCCATAAAGTAAGTTGCCTCGCTTCGGGTTGCAGATGCGAACTTAGTGCGCCTCGTCATTACGACGGTTCGAACCAATCAAGCCGGCGGCTCGAACGTTCCGGACTGGGCCATCTCTGCCAGGCTCAAGCTCGGAATGAATTTCTTGTCCTTGCGATAGATGTCATCGAAGTCAGAATCCGTGAAACGGATCAGCTTACTTGCTGCGATGCTGTTTCCGTTGCCGACCTTCCATGCTCCTTTCCAGAGATCGGCGAGCAGACGCACACTGTCGGCGAGCGATGCGACGGTAGCGTTTCTTATATTAGGTTTGTTCCACAGGGCCGTGGCTCTGGCCGTGGGACCTCCGGTCACGTTGGGCTGATCGGCATTGATAATCTTCTTTGGCGAAAGGCGCTTTTGCGCGGCGAACATCAGCCGCACTGTTTCAACCGCAGCTTCGTGGCCGCTCTTGATATTCCGCTGAGGCCCGCTCTCGTTTGCCAGTAGTTGATTGACTGCAGTCAGAGCGCCGGCGGTATCGATCTCCAACATCGTCTCTTCGTAGATACCGTGAATGGCGGCCGGCTTCGTGTCCTTGAACGCCTGGAATTCAGGGCTGTCACGCGGGACCGGATATTTTCGACCGTGGACAGTTTTCATTGGCGGCACTCCGTGATGCATGTATGAGCAATGCAGCGGCTGGGAAGCGTCTCCAACGTAGTGACCGAGTATGCCTGAGGCAGCTACAAAGTGAATTACATCCTTTGCTTGCAAGTAGGCAACCATTGCATTCCAGATTTGCCAGACGCGAAACGGGATAGCGCCTTCTTCCGGACCAACACCTGCACTGGCAAATCCGTCAAAGTATTCCTTCCACACCTTTGCTGACACGTTCTTCGGATCATCGTTGCAACGATCGAGCAGCGATTTCCCACCGTTGATGTCGTGAATGTCCACGTCGGCGAAATGCTGGATACCCTCATTAGGGTGTAAACCTTTCTGAGTTACCCACACGTAATCCGGGACGTCGGCGAGGGCAACGAAACCCTTGGCGTCGACGCGAAAGTCTGCCCCTTTTTTTAACTTGTCGTCACCTACACCAATAAAATCCTGATTGGCCTTCATCAACGTTCGTAATGACCCGGACAATTGGTCGCCCGCCTTAAAACCGATGGCAAAGTGGCCAAGTTTTCCCCAATACTCGTCGTGCCCGGTACTCCAATTGCGAACCACCTCCACGTCGAGCGCGCGGCAGATCGTAGAAAGAAAAGTTCCCAACGCAAAGGCACTCGGCGGTTCGTTTGCGACGCGAAAACGCTGGCCGCCCCATTGCATTGCAATCGGCCGCAAACGACGCGCCCTGGCGCCCCGTTCAGGCGGCGCGTCCTCAGCAGGATCCACCGGCATACCTGGGTCTGTCGGTGGCGGGTCATAGAACCACAAGGTGCCAGAGTCGCCGGGTTGAGTGAAAGGAGGCAAAGAATCCTTTTGAGCACTCCCCGTGCGCGGGCCGATCAAAACATCGGTCGCATAATCAAATCCACCTAACGACTGGTAACGATAGAATAATGCTTGAATCTCACCCTCGATGACGCCGCTGGTTCCACCGAAGGCCCGCACCGGGCATCCAATTAGATCCAATGTCACGCTCTGTTCGGTGGCGTCAAAAGTCTCACCAACTTCACCGATGCCAAAGACCTGCGATGTCCAATCGTCAAATCTGTCGATCGCTACCAGGCCCGCGTCAATTGTCAGGTAAGTATTATTAGTGGGCCAGCGCGAGAAGATATCCAACATTCGCAGCCGAGTAACGCCGATATTCGCGCTGGTACCCACCCGATGATAGCCTCCGTGCACGAATACCTTCACATCCTCGCCGCCGGCGCCGGCCACATGTCGGTTCGTTAGAGCGAAGTAAGAGCCCTGTTGATATACCAGACAGCCGAAAGAACCCAGATGATCGATTCCCTGATGATGTCGCAAGCAGGAATACCCGCCGCCAATTAGTCCACTCACCTGGGATGGTCCATCAATCGGGGGTTCTGGCGTCTCATCAGGCGTCGCCAGGACCACGCAAGTCGGAATAACACGTCCATCAGGTAAGTAAAGAGCGCGCGGCACTAACTGATCACCCAGGCCTTCGGGCGTTTTCCATTGACGCACGAAAACCAGGACTGCGGGCCAGGACCACGGACGCACGATGGAATTACTCAGCGTCCGCGGCTCCTTAGGACGCCGAACGGTTTCCGGGCGATGCTCGTCGGGAGGGTGAGCTGCATACCAATCTTTCTCGTTAATTCGATAACGCCCGATGGCGGTGGCGACCACGTTTTCCAAACCGGACAGGTAAACGTGATACGCGTCTCGGGCCTCAAGTAAGTCAGCCATCGAAAGCGAACTGTAGTTACGACGTGGGGGAAAAGGTCTGATCGTCGAAAGATCAGACTTGTTAAGTCTCAGGCCGAGTTGAGTGTTTTCCATATAGTCCTCCTGTGGGCCATCTACTGAACCAGAACTTTAAGTGGTTCGATAGGAATAGGTGAGAGCGTGCTCATTTTCCCGCGTAGCATGACGATGAGCTCCGCAAAACATTTTTCTACGAAGTTGAGTGTCTCAATAGTTCGCGAAAACGTGAGGCGCCGGCGAATGTCAGGTAGCCGTTCGCTGGTAAAGAGTCAGTTTGATTGCCCGCCTCGGTCGGCGCTCGGGATCTATCGCGCTAAGTGACGGCAGACTATATCCAACCGACCTTGCTGTCAATATCCGCATCATGGTATGAGAAGATCTATGTGAGTCTTCAGGAATCGGGGGGATTATGATGACGAATTAAGCAAGATGCGACGCAGGTAATCTACCTGGCCGAGATGCCAGTTCAGGTGTCCATAAAGATGAATTAGGAATTCCTGTGTTGAAGTGGCGGCTCCAAGAACCACCTCTGGATATTCCATCTGCAGCTGCTCCGCGGTAAGCTCTTCGATGACAGATGGAATAGATCGTCTTAACTCCGCCAGGCGCTTGCTGAGTTCATCCCTCGACCGTCCCTTTGAGCTGAATTCAAGCTCCCGCTTTCTTTCGTAAGGCAGGTTACCAAGCTGGCGTCCCACAAATTCTCTGAGATTGCCTTCAATATGAAGCGCCAGGTTGCCTGCCGCATTCATTACGCCCGGAAGCGTTTGCCAAAGTGCTTCATCAGTCGGAAAGGCTTCGATCTGTTGACTCAACTTCGCAAGATCGCGATCGAAAAGAAATGCGAGATCACTTGTGATGCTCATAGCTCCGAAACTCCTTAAACCAGGTTGCTGCCAAACGCCGAATCCACGCACTTTCTGCGAAGCTTTCTCAAAAGTCGATTTCGCTGGTAACGAGTTTTCGTATTAGTTCGTGTGGATTCGTGGATCGTTCCTTTAGCCGAAAAAAACTAGGACGATCCACGAAGTCACACGAACCAACGCGAACCAAAATACTTCCGACTCGAGCTAGATGCGACTTGTGATGCAAAACTCTCTGCGAACAGAGAATTCAAATCTCAACTTCGCCCTCCAGATAGAAAACGCAAGCGCCTTCCAGCTTGACGCGATCGCCCACCAGGCGACAAATGATCTCTCCACCACGCCGCGATGCCTGGAAGGCGCGAAACGTAGTCTTGCCGAGGCGCTTGGCCCAGAAGGGCGCCAGCATGCAGTGCGCAGCGCCGGTCACCGGATCTTCCGGGATTCCCTTGGCTGGCGCGAAGTAGCGGCTGACGAAATCGTACGCTCCCTCTCCCGGCGCGGTCACGATTACTCCGGGACGGTCCAAATGCGCGAGAGCGGCCATGTCTGGAGCCAGCGCACGCAAGACCTGCTCGCTTTCAAGCAAGGCCAGGTAGTTGAACTCGTTGATGAAAACCTCGATTGGATCGATGCGCAGTGCTTCGGCGAGCGCGGGCGGAGTCGAAACGTGCTCGGATGTTCGGATCGGGAAGTCCATGAGGTAACCCGTTTTCGTCCGGTTCACAGTCAGTGGGCCGCTCGCCGAGTGAAACACCACCGTGCCGCGTTCAGGCTCTAGCCGCTCCATGACCACTGCCGCACTGGCCAATGTGGCGTGGCCGCAAAGCGGCACCTCGGTGGTGGGTGTGAACCAACGCAGGCGATAATCACCAGCTTCGGGAACCAGAAAAGCTGTCTCACTAAGATTGTTTTCGGCAGCGATTTTCTGAAGCACAGTATCTTCGGGAAATCTGTCCATCAGCATTACCGCAGCGGGGTTACCTGCGAACAGGCGCGTGGTGAAAGCATCAACATGAAATATCGGCGTCCGCATATATGATTAGACGGTTGGCGTACTTCTGCGGCAAGTCTCTCTAGCTTGCTAACGCTCGCTCAGAGCAGCACTGTGAAGCCTTTCTGACGGAAGTGGTCGTCATGCGTCAGTATGTCGCTGACGCCTCGCTCGCGCATCGCACGCATCGAGATACAGTCCGTCAGGCTATAGCCCTTGTCGGGGCCGTGCTTTGTAGAGCGTCAGACCTGCCATGAATGCTTCATGGCTCTGTGGCGCAACTTCGATATTCGCACCGGTGAGAATGCCCTCAGCTTGGGTGACTGCCCCACGGCGAGCCTTTTCGCCGTACTCCGAAAAGAAATTCAGGAGTTCCACAAAAACATCTTCGGTTGTGATCAGTTTGGTTTCGACAACTAATTTGCTGGCAGCGAGAGCGCGCTCATGCCATTGGTCTCTGGGATTGAAGAGCGCCACAAAATAGAGCGTGTCGACGAATGCGACTCTCACGGCTGCTGCTTCGGCGCTCCGTAGAGGTAGTGATCAAGATTGATCGAGCCGTCGGTGGGTACGGAGTCCCAAGTGTCGGCGGGCAAACCAGCGTTGACCTCTTCTACAATCTCCCAAATGGGTCTGCGATCCAGACTTGTTCCGTTAGGGTCGGCGGTTGCCCCACTGGCAAGAGTATCAAGGAGTCTTAGCGCTTCCTGCTGTTTGTTGGGTGGCAGCGCTCGCACCTTATCAATCAGTTGGTCTTCGAGGTTTGCGGCCATGATTTCCTCTATCTCTTGAACGAACTACTTGGGATTGGCAGATCATAACATCGCTACTGGCCTCTGCGTCGCCAGTAATATCTCGGCAATCGAAAAGGCCGCCGGAGGTAGTTCCAGCGACCTTCGTCCAATCTGGCTCCGCAGGTAGGACTCGAACCTACAACCCTTCGGTTAACAGCCGAATGCTCTGCCATTGAGCTACTGCGGAATA
>DNNE01000119.1:0-12713 GCA_003487805.1 Blastocatellia bacterium
CGGACCAATTCGCGCTGGGGTCATCCGACGCCGCAGCACGGAGTTGAGGTCGAGCGTAAATGGAAGCGTGCAGACTATCGTCCGCCGGGACCTCAGCTTGTGCAAATCCAGCCGAGGCAGGCGAGATAGGAGAGCACTGGAATTTCAGATTTGAAATTTCAAATTTGAAATTTGAAAACTGAGGAGTAGCGAAGATGGCTCGACCAATTTCTTTACATTTGGCGCCGCGCAATACGCGCGCTGAACTCAACTCCCGTCTTCAGCAAGCGCCGATGGATCACGCCGAGGCAGTCCTGGCTGCGTACGAGGTCTTGCAGGGGCTGCATGATCGCGGCGTGCTCGAACTAATGCGAGGAACACTGGGTGGCAGCGAAAAGATTCTTGAGCAGGTCGTCGCTGTAGCCAGCGGCCCTGAGTCTATTCGTGCGACTCGCAACCTGCTGTTGCTGGTCACGGCGCTCGGAGAGATCGATCCAGCCTTGCTCAGCGATCTTACCAAGGCGATTCCAAAGGCTTTGGTTCAGGCCAACGCCGAAGAATCCAAACCGCCCGGGCTCTTCAAACTTATGGCCACGTTTTGGAACAAGGATTTTCGCCGCGGGCTGGCCGCTTTCAACGATCTGCTGGTGGTGTTCGGGAGAAACCTGACGGAGAAGGCAGCCAGGGATCGATGATTGAAACGATGACTTCGTTCCGGTCCGGGTTGGTTCGTGTGAGTTCGTGGACCGTTCCTTTTGTCGGAGGAACAGCGACGATCCACGAAATCACACGAACAGAAAACGAAGGGCAAACCCAGGAAAGGTCGCCCCTATTGATCTAGTTAAGGAGGAAATTATGCGCACTCTTAATCGATGGGTCATTGCTGCGGCGGGAGTATTCATGCAAGTGGCGTTGGGAGCCGTGTATGCCTGGAGCGTGTTCCGTGCTCCGCTGGTAAAGCAATTTGGCTGGAGCATATCTGAAGTAACATTGACGTTTACGATCAGCATTTTTGTGCTGGGCATAGCGGCCTTCCTTGGCGGTCTTTGGCTGAATCACAAAGGGCCACGGATGGTCGCGATCACGGGAGGAATACTGTACGGACTGGGAGTATTCCTCGCCGGCTTCTCGGCGAACAAACTTTGGTGGCTATACCTCAGTTACGGATTGATTGGTGGGATTGGTCTGGGACTTTCTTACATCGTTCCCGTTGCAGTACTGGTGAAATGGTTTCCAGATCGCAGAGGACTAATCACCGGTATAGCGGTTGGTGGTTTCGGCGCCGGCGCGCTAATCACGGCCCCGGTAGCTACTCGACTCATTCAAAGCGTTGGTGTCTTGAACACGTTTGCTTACCTGGGAATTGCGTATTTGATCGTGACGGTTGTCGCCGGCTTGTTCATGCAGAATCCGCCCGAAGGTTGGCGACCACAGGGTTGGACGCCGAGCGTCTCGCAAACCTCGCAACGCGCAGCGCGCGACTACACCCTGGGCGAAGCTCTGAGGACCTGGCAATGGTATGCGCTCTGGCTGCTGCTGTTTCTGAATACGTTCGCGGGCATTTCAATCATTTCTCAAGAGGCTCCAATCTTTCAGGAGCTGGTGGGCGTGAGCGCGGTTGTCGCCGCGGGCATGGTGGGAATAGCGAGCATTGGTAACGCATTCGGGCGGGTCTTTTGGGCGTGGGTCTCCGACTTGCTAACGAGGCGAGCGACATTTTTCGTAATGTTCGGCCTTCAAGTTTTGCTCTTCTGGTTACTTCCAAGTCTCACCGCCGTCTCGTTGATGACGATTGTCGCATTCGTCGTGCTCATGTGTTATGGCGGTGGCTTCGGCACCATGCCTGCGTTTGCCGCCGATTATTTTGGTTCGAAAAATGTTGGGCCAATCTATGGTCTGATGCTAACAGCGTGGGGTTGTGCCAGCATCGTTGGACCAGGAATGATAGCGTACATGCGAGAGAAGACGGGCTCGTACCACGGAGCGCTCCATATCATCGCGGGAGTGATGGCGATTTCAGCTCTACTTCCAATTCTTGTGTCGCGGCCCGGCGGAGGAGTCGTCGATTCGCGAGGCCGAACTGGGTTCCCACGCGGGCTGCCCGCTCAGGAACCCCGCCGAGTTGAGCGGCGCGGGTCAACCGCCGACAATCCAGTCCATCAGCATTGGAGGAACGCACGATGAGATCGATCCTATCCTGGTCATTGAACAGAATTATTGTACTGCTGCTGATCGGCGGGCTTGCATCGCTCTGGATCGACATACGATGGGAGCATCGAGTGGAACTGGCGCGGCAATGGGAAACATGGATTCCACTCGTATATGTAGGACTGATGCTGATTGCCGGCGTTGTCGGTCTTTACAAATGGCCCAACTGGGGACGCAGGGTCTTGCAGGTGGGTTTTTCTCTCTGCTTGATCGTAGGTGCGCTCGGAGTCTGGTTTCATAGCAAAGGGGATCCGGTTGCTAACTTTCGTCGTGTGTTGACAGCATGGACGGTGCCGCTTGGTAGCAACGGTGGTATCAAAACGGGTAGCACGCCTCCGGAGATGGCGCCGCTAGCGTTCGTCGGTTTGGGTCTAATTGGTTTGCTTTGCTGTGCAAGGCGCTTTCAGTGCGATCTAAAAGTTGAGCAGGCCGGTCAGGCTAAGAGCAGTTATGAAAGCGGAGAGACAAGAATCATGAAGCGGAATCAGAGTAAGAATCGGAAGCACAACTTACTTTCATTAGTAAGATGGTTCTGTCTGATTGTTTTCATGATGACGACGTCGACCTCGCCGGCGGCAGCGCAAACTCAAACCATCACATCAAAACCCGCAACTGCAGCGCCGGCGCGTAATGAGTCTCGGTTATCCCCTGAAGCGGCGCAGGTTGCCGAGGAGATCGGGGTGGCGCAGCTTCTGGATCAGTTAAGCAGGAAGCGGGCTGACAGCTCACCGATAAACGTGGAAACACTCGCGGTGCGTCAGGAAATCTCAGAAAGAGTCCTGGCCGCTTCACTTGATATCGATGCCGTTAACGCAGTGATCGATTCAGAGGTAGACCAGATCAGATCTATCCGCGCCGACCTACAGGCGAAACGCGATAAGGCGCAAAACATCATCAACATAGCTTCGGTACTTACGGGCGGCGTGGCCGGCGCGGTCACCTCGGCAATGCAGTTCAAGCAAAGCACGGTAAACCTCGGCAACGGCATCGGCGTGGGCGGCGGAGCGGGCTCCGTAATTTTGTCGATCGTGGGAATGCGTATGCGAGGTGGACGGCGAACGCTCGGCGACTCGCCGCGCATGCTCGCGAGATTCTTTGGCCGTGAGCCCGCAGCGGCAGAAGCAATTCCGAGTGACTATCCGCAAACCGTCTGGTCGTACCTGAACTCCGCTCGGCTGTCGAAACCAAATGCTGCAACCTGGCGAGAACAACTCATTGCCAAGTGGCGAAGCGAAGGCAGGATCGCGCAAGACACTTCACCAAAGAGTGAACGCAAACTTGAATCGATAAGCAGCAACCTTGCTCAGGTTCGCAAACTCAGCATCAGCGACATGGACGATCGCGTTGCGATGCTACTTGACGTTCGCGCCACGGTATCGATCATGAAGCGTGGGCTAAGCGAGATTGTGCGTACCCTAAGCAGCTCACCAAGCGGTTTGCGTTGAGGGAGAAAAACGTTTTGATAGAACCGAAACGGCTGGAGATGAAGGCGTCGATAACAACTCGACTCGGGCGAGCGGTGCATGCTTCGTTCAACGACGGTCGGGACGGCCCCCTGAGCGGGAAGGAAAAGCACAGTACCAATAACTCTCTGAGGGATGTGATTCTTGGCGGACAGGACGGTCTGGTCAACATGCTGGGCATCGCGCTTGGCGTCGTAGCTGCCGGCGGCTCCACGCACGTTCTCGTCGTGACCGGAATTGCAGCGGCTATAACAGAATCTATCTCAATGGGCGCCGTAGCGTATACCTCTTTCAGTTCAGATCGTGACTTCTATCGCGCTGAAAAAGCGCGCGAGCAAAGCGAGATCTCCTCGCGCCCTGAAGAGGAACGCGAAGAGATCAGGGAAATCTACGCGGCCAAGGGCTTCAAGGGACAACTTCTCGAAGATGTCGTTTCCACCATCACATCCAATCGTGAAACCTGGGTGAGCACGATGATGAACGAAGAGCTGCATCTGCAACCGGTTGCCCAGCAGAGCCTGGTGCAGAGCGCAGTAGTGGTCACAGTCGCGACCCTGATCGGTCACTTTATACCAATCGTTCCGTTCATGGTCGTCGCCCGCACGCCGGCAATCGTGTTGGCGATAGCACTTAGTGCAGTCACGCTCTTTGGCGTAGGAGTTTATTCAGCTAAGACCCTGGTTGGAGACTGGCGCAAGAGCGGCTTGCAAATGGTCTTGATCGGTCTCGGCGCGGCGGCGCTCGGCTTCCTAATTGGACGCTTGTTCCACACTGTTGGCGGCTGAATTGAAGTCTGTTGGCACCGAGTAATCTTGTGTTCGCGGAGCATTCTCGGTCGAAAGGAAGGAGAGTGAAATGAACTCGCTGATCAAAGAGAACGCACGGCTTGGCTTTATTGGCATCGGCAACATGGGAAGCCGCATAGCTAAACGTCTGCTCGAACACGGGTACCGAGTCATCGTGTACAACCGGAGTCGCGAAGCTGCCGAGGCGTTGGTTAAATCCGGCGCAACGGTCGCTGACAGCATCGCTGAACTCGCATCGGAAGCGGACGTCATCTTGTCGTCTCTTACAAATGATGATGCAGTTAAGAGCGTCTATGCCGATCCGCAAGGTGTCTTCGCGCACGTGCGTCGCGGTTCGGCAATAATTGAGATGAGTACGGTGCTTCCCGCGACTTCGCGCAAACTGTACGAGCTGAGTCGCAAGGCTGGAGTGAAATTTCTGGACTCGCCGGTCTCTGGCAGCACCCCTGCTGCTGAAGAGGGTACGTTGACGCTCTTCTGCGGGGGAGACGACGAACTTTTTCAAGCCGCGCAACCAATTTTCAGCTCGATCGCCCAACAGTACTTTTATCTCGGCGGCAGCGGCTCAGGGACCGCGATGAAGCTCGTCGCGAATACCTTGCTGGGAGTTGGAATGCAAGCCATTGCTGAGTCGGTTGCTTTGGGTCAGAAGGAAGGCCTCGATCGTCATCGGCTGCTCGAGGTTTTGTCACACACGGCGGTTATAGCACCTGCGCATCTCGGCAAGCTGTCACGATCGGACCGTGGAGACTACAGTCCTCAGTTTGCAATTCGTCTCATGAACAAAGATTTTGGTTTGGTTCTCGAAACCGCTGCTGCTTCCAAGGTGCCCATGCCGGCCACTGCGGCAGCGTTTCAAATGAATGTCGCGGAATTCAACGAGGGCAAAGAGGAAGACTTCTCGGCGGTGATCAAGTTGATGGAGAGACTGGCGGCGGTGGAAACGTCAGAGGCCGGGAATCGCCGAATTGCGCGGATCGTGTCAAGTTAGAGTTCAAGCTTTAGTGCTGCGCCCGAACGTAGCAACCTTAATCAGCGTCCTGGTAATGCAGCCGTTTTTGAACAAGGTCTCGTATCCTTTCTTTTATGGGTTCAGTCTTTTCATAGATGTTCTCGTAAACCTCAAGAGTGAATTCGCTAGCATTCAAGCCTTGCTTTGCAATCCTGCTCTTCATCAAAGAGGTATTGAAAAGCTCATCAATCGCCCTAAATTCAGCGTACAAATCTGGGCTTAGGAAAATGCTGTTATAGAGAAAGTAGTTATGGAATTCCATGAAGTATTTGCCGATCTCATCATATTCACGTTGCCATTCTTTCAATTGCTCTTCATTCATTTGACTGAATTCACGCTCAATTCTTGAGGGTTGAATAAGTCTCGCTAGATGTCCATGAGCCTCCAGTAATTTCCGCCAAGCAGTAGGCAAAATTTCGATTTCTTTTTCATGGATTTTTGTAATTCTGTTAAAGAGAGAGTTTTGTTTTCTCTCGTATGCTTTCAACCGTCGGGCAAACTGGTTTTCTATCCATTTCTTCCCGACGAACATAAATAGGGCATACACAATCCCACTGGCTGCGATAACTTCAATGATGAATCGTACAACTGTTTCCGTAGTCATTCGAATGTCCCCTGAAGATTTCGTACAAGCATAACGTCAGAGTTGTGGGTTTCCCCAGATCCTCAAACCAACGATGTGGGCTCCAACAACCTTCACAGCAGAATGTGGAAACCTTCTTGAGTGAAATGCGTGTCATGCGTAAGCACATCAGTGATGCCGCGCTTCCTCATGACATTCATGGCTATGCAGTCGGTGAGGCTGTAGGCTTTGTCGGAACGCGATTCGTAAAGCGTCAGACCAGCCAGGAATGTCTGACGCGTTTCGGATAAGACTTCCACCTGCTCATCACTGAGAACAATGCGGATTGCTAGAGCGACCTTGCGCCTCATGATATCCCCGTATTCCGCAAAGAAGTTCGCCAGCTCTGTCAGGACACTATCGGTTGTCACCAGGCGCGCATCGTTGAGATCTGCGTTGATTGAGACGGCAAGCTGGTGCCACTGATCCCGGGAGTTAATGAGCGCAATCCAGTAGAGCGTATCAGCAAAGACTGTGCTCATGGTTGCTTCTTGGGGGCGCCATAAAGGTAGTGGTCGACATTGATTGACCCGTCCGTCGGAATGCGCGCCAAGACTTCGTCCGGCACGTCACGCATGATCTCTTCAATCTTGTCCCAGATCGCGACGCGACCCACCGCGTGCCCGTTGTTAGCTTTAGTCTCGAGGTCCGCCAAGTCCTCGACGAACTTCAAGACCTCCGCCTGCTGATCTTCAGGCAGCACCCGTAGCTTTTCGATTACCTTGTCTTCAATATTTGCCGCCATTAGTCGATCTCCATGCCCGTTATCATACCGTTGACCGGGCTGAGTTGTCAGTATCCACTCGCGAAGCGTGTCGTTCTAGCTGCGCTCTTCAAAGCGACTGATGCGCTGCTGGATCTCGCTTGCGATCTGTTTGACTTGCGTCATGTCGTTCTCGCTCAAGTAGAGAGAAAGCTCGTCAAGAAGCGGCTCGATTGGTGGGTTATGCGCATGCAGCAACGTTGCCACGTCGTTTTCATAGAGACCCACGCGCGTAAAGTTTCCCTGGCGGTACAGAGACGGGAGCGCGTAGAGTTTCAGTAGAATCAAGCCCTCGACGGTGGCGCACGGAATGTCCAGTTCGACAAAACGCTGCACGCTCACGTAGCGCTTGCGCACCTCGTCGAAGAGCGGGTTGCTGGTTAGGAGTACGTCAACTCTCAGGTCGCTGAACCTGCCGCGAGCAAAATCTGCGTCACGAGTCTCGACGTGTAGTTCGGGCAACTGCTCAATCGCGGACCCGGCCATGATCAGATCGATGTCTTCCGTGTTGCGGCCTTCTACGTATTGCAGCAAGGCTATTCCGCCGACAAGGACATATTCGATTTGACGCTGGCGCAGCAGGGAGAAGAAACGCGCGACTGTCTCGATAAGGAGGTCTGAATTTATTAAACCTTCCTCATGTTTTGCTGGCTTGAACAGAACGCCATTGCGAACGACTTCGCCGATATGCACTCTGGGTGGAATGTTTGCTGAGCTCATGCGGTATTTCGTTTCCCAAGTTTAACTTAGAAACGACCGAATGACTAAGAAAAACAACGCCCGACAGGATGAGCAAGCTCAGTATTACACGCCATTTACTGAACGCGCAGAAGACACTTCAGTTCGACGAACGATCAACTGTTCTTAGCTCCGGAGGAGCGAGATGTTTATAGTTTCGCATGCCAAAGCGAGCAAAGCTCCGTAGGAGCGAAACATCTTCCATCCATAACGTTTTGCTCCTAAAGGAGCTCAATACTTTGATTGACGTGACTGGCTATAAACATCCTGCTCCTCCGGAGCTAAGAGACGGTTGAAGCTGTAAGTTCACGCCGGCATTAACTCTCGAATTTCAGGCGGCTCTTCACCGAGCCACTGCGGGTTCTCTGCGGTGCCATCAAAAATCGACGACGTCTTAAACGGCTCAAAGCGACCGTCGGCCGCGGCCTCGCGGGTTTTCGCCAGCAATGCTTCCCGCTCGTCATCGCTGAGCGGTTGGAAAGATTCAACCGCCGCGAACGCCTGCTCAAGGATTTCCATGCTGTCGATGCCGGTGATAACGACAGACGCCGGAAGATTCAGCGCGTAGTGCAGACACTCAATTGGCGTTGCAGTCTTCGACTTCAACAGAATGCCGTTCGCCATGCTCTTCATTCCCAGCACGCCTATTTGCAGCTTCACTAACTCAGGCAGGACCAGCTTTTCGAAACTGCGGTAATGCGCGTCCATGACGTTCAGAGGCATTTGAACGGTATCGAACTTGAAGGAATTCTCTGCAGCTACTTCGAGCATGTGTAGGTGTATGCGCGGATCTTTGTGGCCGGTGAATCCGATGTAACGAAGCTTGCCAGCCTCGCGCGCTTCAAGGAGCGCGGCGTTCGCTCCCTCTGGGTGAAAGATACGGTGCGGATCGTCGAACCGAATGATCTCATGGTGCTGGACCAGATCAATGTAGTCGACTCCTAACCGAAGCAAAGATTCATCAAGTTGCCTGGCAGCCTCCTTCTTGGATCGTCCATCAATCTTGGTCATTACAAGAGAGCGGTCGCGATAACCTTCGCGTAGCGCTTTGCCCATGCGTAACTCACTCGCCCCTTCGTTGTAGTCCCAACAGTTGTCGAGGAAGTTGATGCCTCGATCGATGGCCGCACGAACAATGCGAATTGCCAACTGCTCGTCAACAGTTTTCAGACCGAGATGCCAGCCGCCTACTCCGATTGCTGATACCTTTTCTCCGGTGCTACCAAGTGTACGATAGATCATTTCGTCGTCTCTCCTTCTGCAGTGGCACGGGCGTCCCGCCCGTGAATCACGCGAGGATGTGCGTGCCGCATTCAAGCGGCATCACTACCGCAGTCCTGCGTCCTGGTACGAGATGCGAGCAATCGCCGCCCAATCGGATTCGCCCAACCCTCTAGCGAGAGCCGCCACAAACCGATCGTGGACCAGGCTAGCCATCGGCATCGGCGCCGCAACCTCCTCCGCCGCAGCGAGCAGCAGCCGGTTGTCTTTAAGCCCGAGCGGCAATTTGAAACCCGGAGGCTCGAACTGCTCCGATGCGATCATGTTGCCGTAAGTTTGGTACACCGGTCCTGGAAAGAGGGAGTTCGTGAGAATGTCCAGAAAGGTATGCGGATGAACTCCGGACTTGCGGCCAAAAGCAAAGGCTTCGGCCAAACTTTCGATCACAGTCGTGATGACGAAATTCCCAGCCAACTTGATCGCGTTGGCAGCGTGAGCTTCCTCGCCCGCCATGAAGGTCTTCTGCCCAATCGCGTCGAAGAGTGGTTGGCAGCGTACGATCTGTTCAGAAGGGCCACCGGCAACAATCCACAGCTTCCCGGCAGCCGCGACATCAGGTCGCCCGAAGACTGTCGCAGCAACATAGTGTTGCTTTCTTTCCCTGTGTGCTTCGGCCAAACGGCGCGACAACCCAACGCTGATGGTGCTCATGGAAATATGAACAGCGCCGGGAGGCAACGCCTGAATGGCATCGCCGGGCGCGAAGATGACACCTTCCACGGCTGCGTCATCCGCCAGCATGGTGATGAGCACCTCAGCATCGCCGGCAGCTTCGCTGGGCGTTTCCGCAATCCTCGCGCCCAGGGAAGCGAACGGTTCGGCGCGGCTTCGCGTCCGGTTGTAGACCGTTAGATCGTGCCCTGCTTTGATCAGGTTGCGAGCCATCGCCGATCCCATATTTCCCAAACCAATGAATCCTACTTTCATGTCTCTGTCCTTGTCCATGAAACTGCCTATCATTCTGGCTGCCTAGCTTTCTCGCATCAGAACTCTTTACTGAATGCTTACAGACACCGTCTCGGCTCGCTCATTCCACACTCTCTTAAAGGAACTCGGGCGCGGTTGATAATAGCTCCCGTAGACACAAGGCCGACAAAGCGTGATCCTATCGGGGAGCTTAATTTCGCGTCCGTCGCTCACACCTTCGCCGCACTTGGCACAGATCACTCGTGAGCGAGGGTGGCCCGGCAAATCTTTCTCACGCACCTGAACTTCAACGTCCGTTATTTCAAACAACTCCTCTTCGGCGGCCTCGCGATAAGTTCGCATCTGCCGTTCGTACTTATCCGCGATTTCCGGATGACGCCGGTCAGCCAAACCGCGAGACGATTCAAGCGCCACGACACGCACAGCCTTGCCTGTGTCTACGTTCAAGAAAGTGGCTGCCAGCTTTCCGTAGTCCAGGAACTTCAAGGTTCGTTTCCCTAATCTCGCGCCGGTCACAGACTCGACTGCATCAGCCAACCAGCGATCTATCTCAACCCAGACGACCAGCTTGTTTCGATCAGCTACGCGAGGATCTTCTATTCCTACCAGCGCACAACCGAGCACGACCATGCGGACTGCTAGTAAGCTGCCCGGACACAAATTGCCGTGCGTCAGTTCATGTTGTTCCAACAAATCGTCAATTGGTTCCAGGATCTTCGACATAAGCTTCTCCTTCTATATTCACATCATCGTCTATTTAGGATTTCGATTCCTGGCTTCTCCGATGAGTCGAAAGACCTCTTCGATCAACTCATCGTTGTCCACGGGTTTAGTTAAGTAACCTTGCGCGCCAGAGGACAATGCTTCCTGTTTGTCCTTGTCATGGGCCGCGCCGGAATAAAAAAGAATGGGTGTATAAGAGTCAAACTCGCGCAGCTTCTTGCACAGATCAATTCCTGAGCCGCCTGGCATCCAGTTGTCTATCATGTATAAATCGAACTGGTTTGATCGAGCGAGAAGTAACGCACTGTCGTTGTTTTCAGCCAGCATAACCCTGTAATTGTTTCTCCCTAACACGAAAGACACGAGCTCTCGAGTATCGGCATCGTCCTCTGTGTATAGAATCTGTCCGGCCCAAGACATCATTGTTCGGGTGGCCTCCACCACAATCTAGAACGTAAATATCGCCGCGAATTCTGATCGCAGGTTGTGACTTGTGTAGCTGGGAATTCCGCGAAACAGCGGCAGCCCACCGATGTCTGACGCGGACCGATTGGCTGCACGAGTGCCGTAGTATCCCTGCTCGATAGCAAACGTCACCCACGAGTTCAGTTTGTATTGAATGTTTCCGGAAAAGAGATCGCTTCGGCCGCGCACCGGAGAAAAGCGTCTCGCATCCTGCGGCAATGCCCCATCAAAACCATAATAGAGATAAGCAAATAAACCACAGACAAATAGAATGCGGATTGCCGAAACCTTCATGATTCCCCTTTCACTCTTCCGCCTGTACCAAGCTGATTGAGAAACCACCGTGGCTCCCAACCGGATAATCCGTATCCTAAACGAGGGCTCACGTAAGAAGTGCTCGAATGGACCTGCTTAATTCGTTTCACCAGACTGGGAAAGTCGCTGGTTGCGTAGGCTGGCAGAGAACGCTGTGGGCCCGCCAGTCCGAATTTCTTATTTAGTAACTCAACTGTTTCGCTCGGGCTGGTTTGATTGGTCTGATTAAATTGGTAAATCGCTGATGCTTTTTGAAAGGCCCAGCGAGCCGAACTTTTGATCTTCGTGTCCGCGCCGCCGGTCACCAGCACAGTGAAGTCGACGTCGATGAAATGCAGAAAGCTGTTTCCTTCAATCAATACTCCCGGCGCGTGGACGCGTTTGAGGGCGAGTTCTATGCCTTGCTCCACTTGGTCATTGGTGACGATCACCCAATGAACGTTGGCAGCGCCTGCGTCCCAGTATCGGCCCGTGTCTTTGCCGGAGGCATAGGTCTCGCGGAAACCGGATCGGATAATCGGCTGCTCGCCCAGAAGGCCACTAACGCAGCATGCATGCGGATCCTTCCCGCAAGATCGATAGTGGCCACGCGTCACCTTAATCGCCTCCCAACCGGGAAACTCTCGCAATAACTTGCACAAGAGAGTTGTCTTGCCAATCTCTGACGAAACACCCGCAATGCCGACCTTGATGAAACTCATGGCTGCCTCAGAAATATTCCGAATTGCCGCTGAATACAGAACCCGAAGCGGTCGCGACGGGATGCCGTCACTCAAGTTGAATCCAGGATCCGGTCGCTCCCAGTTCAATAACGCGGCGAAGCTCGGCGATTTCCCCCTTGTCACCGAGCTCGCCAGCGGTGGCCTCCGAAAATCGAGCCCTTCGATTCCCCGCAGAGGCCTCAACTCTATGGCGCCTGTGCACTCGCTGTGCCGCTCTGGAGAGTGGTAAAACTTCTGGAGATCAATGGAAAGCACAACTGGCCGCTGATTCCATCTGCCGGAACGTGGCCATAGGTAAACAGATGGTTAGATATGGTCAGCTAGCTCGAAGCACAAGTGCCCTCAGTCCGTCTGCGGATTCTGTTGATCGTAATTGCTTAGTTTGGATTGCTTGTTAGCCGAATGCGGAAATTTATTTGAGTGGCGCGCGTGCTGAATGCGACGTTGCCGGTCAGTATTAGTTCGGTGTCAGTTTGGCTTAGTGTCGCTTCGTGTGAGTTCGTGGATCGTTTTTCTGGGTTACTTTAAAGAACGATCCACGAACTCACACGAATTAACCCGAACAACCTGCTAACACTTACCTGCGAATTTGCACCGAATTCTTTGCCTCTGAATCACTGCCAACCTCCGCCCAGTGCCTTATAAAGCTGCACCAATGAAAGCAGTTCGTTACGTTTCGTTTGCGCCAG
>DNNE01000119.1:13010-28213 GCA_003487805.1 Blastocatellia bacterium
TCGTTACGTTTCGTTTGCGCCAGACTCAATTCGGCGTTGAATAGAGAAGTGTCAGCGAAGAGAGCATTGAGCAGTGTGTCTACCCCTCCCTCATATCTCAGATGGGCCAGGCGCGAGGCGTCCTGCAAAGAACTGACCAGCAATTCTTGCTGAGTTCGAATCTCTCTGACGCGCCGGTACTGGACCAGAGCGTTGGACACATCACTAAACGCCGTCTGGATAGTTTGTTGATACTGCGCGAGCGCGTATTCGCGTTGAGCCTTTTCAAAATTAACATTCGACTTAAGTCGGCCGGCGGTAAAGATCGGCTGGGTGACCTGCGGAATGAAACTCCAGGCACGGCTGGGACCGCTAAAAAGGTTCGCGAGAGAATTACTTTGAAAGCCAAAGGCGCCAGTAAGACTGATGGTCGGAAAATACGCTGCCTTGGCAGCGGCGACCAGAGCATATTGGGAGATCAGAAGCTGTTCAGCCGATCTGATATCCGGTCGTCGCTCGAGCAAAGAAGACGGCAAGCCGGCAGGGACAGCCGGCAGTTCCTTCTGTTGAGACAGTGAAGCACCACGCGTAATTGGTCCAGGGTTGTTTCCGAGAAAAAGGTTAATCTGGTTCTCGGTCTGTTCGATCAAACGCTCGGTGTCAGGGATAGTCTGCGAAGCTTGATAGACCAACTCTTCGGATTGGCGCACTTCTAACATAGTCGCGAGTCCGCCCTGCTGCCGCGCCTTAACGATCCGCAGCGATTCTTGCCGGGCACTCAAGGTGCTCTTCGCGATCTCTAGTTCCATATCCAGCTCGAGCAGGTTGAAATAATTGGTAGCGACGTCACTCACTACAACCATGGCTACAGTTTTCCGGTCTTCTTCGCTGGACGCCAACTGTGCCCGCGCGGCCTTAGTTTGCTGGCGCCGCCGGCCCCAGAGGTCGACTTCAAAAGTGAGAAGACTCACAAGGACTTCGCCGAACGAGCGACTTTGCCCCGCTTGCGCGCTGGCTCCACTGTTGGCGGATGTGCGAGTGGTGGTGAGGTCAGCGCCCACATCGAACTGCGGGAATTGATTCGATCTAGCGAGGCCAACGTTAGCGCGCGCCGCGTTAATTCTGGCGACGGCTAAACGTAGATCGTAGTTTTGGACCATTGCTGTTCTGACCAGTTTTTGTAACTCTGCGTCCTGGAAAACTTCGAACCATTTGAGATCTCCGATCGAGTTGGGATCCGGGGAAGTATTCGACTCGGACCCGCGAAACTCATCCGGTGTTTTGATCGGAGGGCGCTGGTATTTCTTTTGACCGACGACGGTTGCTGATAGGAGACTTGCGATCAGCGCTACGGTGATCAGGCGAAAGCGCCGACGGCGCGAAATGTAATAGTCTAGCACCCCAGCCGAGATGCTCGGCTGGGGACCCCGCCCTGGGCCAACGGCCCAGGTTAGATGTGTTAGAAACAATCGAGCGCTGAAGGCGCGACATAAGATCAATTCCCTTCCACTTATCTCGCGCCTTCAGCGCTCAATTTATTCTTGATTGATGATCCAGGGCGTTGCCCCTGGCTATTACATTTCACGCCTTCGGCATGAAAACGCGGTCCCACAAAATCTGATGGCGAAATATTTACTAGATCTCAGTCACAACATCGAGCATGGGCTCATAACCTACAAAGGTTTGCCGGCGCCCATCATCTGTGACTTTCTCAGTCGCGAAGAATCGAAACAGCATTACGCTCCGGGCACTCAGTTCCAGATTGGTAAGACTGAAATGGTCGCTAACAGCGGAACTTATCTCGACAGTCCGTTTCATCGTTATGAAGACGGGAAAGACTTGTCAGAGCTCGAGCTGGCTTCGCTGGCTGATCTCGACGGCGTAGTAGTGAGGGCAAAGGGCAAAGAGGTAAGAGCAAAGAGCCAGGAGCAAAGGGCGAAGGGTGAAGAGCTAAGAGCGATTGATTCGACAGTTTTCGAGGGCATTGAGGTAAGAGGGAAGGCAGTCCTGATTCACACTGGCTGGGACGCGCACTGGCGAACCGATAAGTACTTCGAAGGGCATCCCTTCCTCACAAAAGACGCCGCGCAACTTCTCGCCAGTCAGGGCGCAGCTTTAGTCGGCATCGATTCATATAACATCGACGACACTGCTGATTTGTCTCGCCCAGCGCACAGCATCTTGCTCGGGGCGGGCATTCCGATCGTTGAGCACATGTGTAGTCTTGATCAGTTACCCGACCAACAATTCAAATTCTTCGCAGTGCCGGTGAAGGTGAAAGGCATGGGAACGTTTCCCGTGCGCGCCTTCGCGATTTTTGAGTGAGAGTTTGCGCGGGAAGATGCGGACGAGGACGCCGCGCACCCAGGAAGGAGAACTCATGTCAGCTTACATAGTTGTTGAAGTTGAGGTACACGATCCGGATCGCTACGAGAACTACAAGGCGATGGTGCCACCTTCGCTCGCTGAATACGGCGGCCGCTTTCTGGTGCGTGGCGGAAAAGTTGAGACGCTCGAAGGCGATTGGTCGCCGAGGCGTTTTGTAATGGTCGAGTTCCCTTCCGTTGAGAAAGCAAAGGCCTGGTGGGATTCGGCCGGTTATGCCGAAGCTAAAGCGCTACGTCAAGCGACCGCGAAGACTCAGATGATCGTGGTTGAGGGGGTTGAAGGTCCCTAAAAATAGAAAGCGGGAGAAGTCGGGATTCCTTTCGGACTCCCAGGGGCTTCTCCCGCCTTCGCCAGGACGAGCTTGGCTAGAGTCTCTCACCGCAATAGCCATACCGACCGGATTCCCTGTAGAGATCGCTAATCGGTAAAAGAAACAGGGACAAAGTCCACAGCCGATCGGCGTTTTGCCGATGACAATGTGCTCCTCGCTGATTCACAGATCAGGAAACGGTGACTGTCGCCGTCTTTTGATCCTTCTGCGCTCCCGCGTCATCGCTCAGCGTCACTTCAATTTTGTACTCTCCTTTGGGCCAACCATCTGGCGGCGGAGTAAACGTGTAAGTCGCCGTACCACTGCCCTCGAGGTCCAAGGTCTTCTCGAGACTGGGAACCGGACCAGCGAGCGAGCCCTTAACTTTCACTTTGCCGGGAGCGTTTGCGACCGTGCCCACCACGTAGATGGTGTCGTTGGGCCCAAAGCTGGTGGTTTCAGAAGATCCGGCTTTATCTTTGCTGACTTTCACGCCGCTAAGATTTGCGGTACTCATACTGCAAGCCAGAGCCACCACCAACAAGAGAGCGGAACAGACCGCAAAATTCACATTAGATTTTCGCATTCGTATCCTTTCGTTCGCAGAAAACAAGTTTTTGAGTGTGCCGAACTATTCTACGGATGACCTAGCCAAGACCCAAACGCTTGACAGCCTCATCCTCAAATTTTTGGTAATACACGAAACATTAGACTGTCTCCTTCGAACCGAGTGTAGCTATTGTTTACCGGAGAGTTTGCGCAACGCGTCAACAATCTGCTGGTAAGACTTATGCTCATCCGAATCGCTGGTTGATCCGGCGAGGAGCGCCTCTTCATTCTTTAGCGCGACGTCGACTGAAATATGCGGTCCGACATCCGGCCCATGCACTTTCCAGCTACCATTCTTTGTGACCAGTTCATATGGAACCCGAACTTGATCTTTGAAGGTCTCTGTCGGGGCCTTTTCGTTGTAGGCTTCCCACATCGTGTTGCCGCCAATAAAGCCAACGACGTCGTAGGTGACTTCGATAGTCGCCTTGGCGCCTCTTAATGAAGGAGGTCCGACTTTGTAACCTCGTACAATCACCGACGAGTCGTATCCCGGCGCGTCTTTCCAATCGGTCAGCGGAAAGACCTTCTTGAAACCATCGCTGTCGAGGCGAGCGCCGTCGAAATCGAGCTTCAGAAAATTATTGAGAACTGCAGTTGGAGTTGATGCCTGACCGCCTGCGATCGACAAAACGCACATCGAGACAACCAGGAGAATTAGAAATCGTGACGCGAGTAGTCTTAGCATAAAAGCATGCCCCCTTGAATCATATCCGCGACCCATTGACTGCTGTCACAAGCCTACTCGATCTTCTTGATGCTGCTCAACAGGTCGCTGCTCTCTTTGTCCAGCGTGTCTGAATGTTTTTTGGTCCGCTGCGCAAATATGCCGAGAGGTTTCGCCGCTCCCATTACGATTACAAGGCCCTCCACATCACCGCCGGCATCAGGCGCCGTGCCGGAGAAAGGCTGAATGATCAAGGACATTCCGTTTTGGGTGTCCTTGGCGACATCTTCAGCTTTATAAGTCTTCCAATCTTTCTTTATGCTTTCGAGGACACCCAGCGAAAACAGGGCAAATTCCTTGTCGAGCGTCAATGAAGGATCAGTTGGCAGCGCACTGAGCGCGATCACAACATAAGTGTCGTTCTCTTTTTTGGAAAGCGTGACGGTGCCGTTCTTGTCCTTTTCCACTGACCAGGCCGCTGGCACGGTGAACTGTATTCCGGCTTCAGGAATTTTTTGAATATTTACGCTCCCTTGCGGCTTAGCAGCAACCACAAAAGTACCGATGACAAGAATCGAAATGAGTAACCGGAAACTGAATTTATGAAGACCAGGCATTCGTGTTTTTTCCTTTCGAGAATGTTTTTCAGATCGACTAGACAAAATTGCCGGAACGTCCCTTCTCCAACGCCGAAACGCAACCAGCACCCGCAACCAAATTCTCAACAGCGTTTAGTACCCTTCATTACTGCTTCTTGATACTGAAGACGATCACCGCATCAAGAATCGCTGTCACGGTATCGCCATGAGGCAGGCCCGGCCCTTCGCCTTCATAGTACCCTTTCATGTTAGCTTCTCCGGAGTCCTTGCTCACTATGAAGTCCTCGCTCAACGCCGTAAGCTCGACAGATTTCTTGTCCGACTGCTTTTCCGGTGGAAGAATCGGATTGTGAACAATGAACTCATTGCCCGAAGCGCCAACGACATTGACCCAGTGCCCGCCTTTTCTTTCATAGCCGTCGTCCGTTTCGTGATACCAGCCGAAGTTGAATATTACGACCGTATCCTTACTACCGACGGCACTGCGTATCCACGCCAGGTCCGGCTTAGTTCCGATCTTGAACTGTTTGTTTGCGCTGCTGACACCACGCCAGCTCTTGAGCTCAAGACGATTAAGTTCATAGCCTTTAGACTCTATATAACTTCTTAAGCCCGTCAAAATCTTGTCTGGATTAGTACCGCCAATACTCGGATCAGTTCCAAACTCCTCCGCGAGTTGCTGGATGAGACTGATCTGGTCCTTGTGGCCCGTGCCGGGCACCAGATGCTTCATCCCGTAGACCTTCGTCAAATAAATAAGCCCGTCGGAAACCGCGGTCGGTGCGCAGTGCATTCGTCCTTCGTCTTCAAAATCGGCCTCGGGATCTCGCTGCCAGAAGGTCGGTGTCAAATCGTCCTTGGATCCTGATTGTTGCGGGAGGACAGCTCTTTGCGGCGTAGCAAAAAAGAAAGCTAACGCCGCGGTTAGCAGTATGGCGCTGAGCGCTCTTGTGAGTAGTCGCGTATTCATTCTTGCTCCAGTCGAAATGAGAGAGATTTATTGCTGAAATTCTATTGTGGCGCTCCACTTTGTATCGATGAAACCTGAAGGTCTGTGCGAGGACACGACGAAACATCGGAACGCAGCACAAAAGCTCGAGTCGTGCCGGGAGCGACAATCTTTAGCCTGGGATACGTCGGGCAGGGCTTGCCCATACGACCCGCGCCGCCGGAGTTGTAGTTAAGATTGAACCAGGCGGTTTTGCCCGGATCGAGGATGATAGCTGCCTTCGGCTCGTCCGATTTCTGTTTAGTGGCGCGTCGCACGACCACTCCTTTTTGATTCAACAGTTCAAGCGCCGGATAACCTTCAAGCGTGCATGCTGAAGACGATATGTTAGTGAAGATGTAAGGCGTCTCGCGCACGCCGCCCATGGCTGCGTCCGTTTCGCCTTCCTTGATTCTCAGATCTTCACGAACGCATTTACGCGCGCCCGGTTGAGCTGATCCGAAAGCAAGATCGGTCGTGGAATCACTTTCGTGGCCGATGATCGCGCGAGCCCGATTGGAAGGCATGAAGGAGAGGCTCACAAATACAAGTAAGAAGGCTGCGCTAATCTTTTTCACGGTTATCTCTCCTTCTTTACCGGGTCAACTAATGGAAACGCGCTCGGCCAGAAACGTCGTTCTGACCGAGCGCTCAAGAGGCGTTCCTGTGAAAAGCCGCTGCCGTTATGGCATCGTCAAATGAAATTTGTACCAGCCTGATTTTCCAAAGAAACGCCCGCCTTCTTTGTCATAGAGCGCCAGATAAAACTTCAGATCATACTGATCGCCGCTCTCCATATTGAGGGCGTCGTAAGGGACGAATATTTGAAGATCGTTATAGACGGCCGGATCGTAGCCCGGCGTGAAGTTAGAGTGCGCTGAGACATTGCCCTTCGCGTCTCGATAATTCCCGGGACCGGCTTTCAACGGACTGTTGTCGGCATCGTCGTAATAGAAATACGCAATCATCATACAGGGGATGCCCTTGCCGTACTTCACCTGAAATTTTGCATGGACGCGCATTCCCTTTTCGCCATCGACCGTTACGTTGTGGACGATCCGAGCGCCTTCATAGACCGCCTCGGGATCGTCAAACATGAGATTATTATTGAAAGTCACATTTACCGGCTCGATGTTTCGCATTGACGCCGTAGCTGCATGACTGGTTAGGGGGCTAATCAGCGAGACAGCAAACACCAGACTGATGATTAGCGCGCGCCAACCTTTTGAGTTGTTTTTCATGATTCCTTCTCCTTTTTGACTGTTAGGTTCCTATCTCAAAGACGGATTTGAGACCAAGGGCATTAGCTTGTCTTGTAAAGACTTCCGCCTTCGACCGTCCAAAGCTTGCCATTAAGAGTAGTGAGAACGGTCGTGGTCCCATAGCTGCCACGGTCACCGACGACGGTGCTCGTTCCGTTCGGATCAACGCGGTACATTGTGCCGCCGTTATCGAGCATCCAAAGGAAGCCCGATCCGCTGATCATTACACTGATGTTATTGAATTCGCCTTCCTTGCCGATTTGGGCCCACTTCAAGTTGGTCGGATCGGTCGAATAGAGATTGCCATTCTCGATCGTCCAAAGCTTGCCATCCATTGCCGCCAAATCAGTGCAACCTTTGAAGTCGCCTTTGTCGACCAACGTATCGTTACCACTCTTATCGGTTTTCCAAAGCGAGCCGTCCGGTTCGATCGAGTAAAGGATTCCATTCAGTCCGGCCATCGCGACGGTCTTACCCCATCCGCCGCCTTCGCCGGATCTTTCCCATTTGCCGGTTGCCGGATCGCTTTTGTAAAGCGTGTCACCTTCGACGGTCCACAGCAAGTGGTCCATCGCTTCCAGGTGCTTCAACTTGGCAAACGAACCTTTATCGCCAACCTGGCTGAAGTTGCCCGTCGCGGGATCGGTCTTATAAAGCGAGCCGTCCGGCTCAACACTCCACAGGAATCCATCCATGCCGACCATGTCGACTGTGCCTTTCCAGTCCCCTTCCTTACCCACCAACTCCCATTTGCCGGTGACGATGACGGGAGCATTGGCGTTGTTGGTGCTGGCCCCGGAGTTGGTGTTAGCCGTGGGGCTGCTGGTTGTTGCCGGCGCGTTACTTGCGGTGTTGGATGATGTGTTTACCGTAGCTTTATTTCCACAGGATATCGCTGTCGCGGCGAGGGCCACGACCAGAATCAATACGGGGAATTTCATCAATTGTCTCCTTATGATTTGATTAGGTTGCTTTGTTATCGAATGCGTCTGCTCACATCAGCGATGAAGACTCTGCCATGCGGCACTATCGTGTTTGGACTGCTCAGCGGTTCGTAAACAGAAGAGGCGACCAGTAACGAATTCAAGAATGCGTGAATATGCAAGACTTCAGCCCGCATGTCAACTGATATTCGCAGAATCAGGAGAAGTCCAGAAGAAATTATGACAACAATGCGTAAGCCTCGTTTGTCACCCGCGATCAGTAACTCGGCGCAATCTCGATCAGACGGTGAAGCGGATCGAATCGTAATCTGAATGGCCGCAAGGCATTTAGCCCGAGTAGCACAGGCGCATCCGACGACGCTCCCGAGATCAGATCAGTAGGGACACTTCGCAGTACCAGAGAACCGATCGAAACCGTGCGCGGCGCGACTCGATGAGCTGAAACGCGACCTCCTACATCGTGGACGGTGGACTGCGATGAACGTTCATTGTCCACGGCGCCGCTTTGCACGGCGAACCCAAGACTTGAGCCGGTATCAATCAGAGCATTCTCACCGGTGTTGAGTTGGACAAACGGGCGGTGGCTATTGCTCTGCTGTTGCCACGCGACGACCGCGCCATCGCGCGGTTGGGTGCGAAGACTCAAAGGAGACTCTCGGGGATCGAACGCAGATAATTCGTGACGTGGAATATCGATCGAGTACCCGAACTTTCCAAAAGCATCACTCGGATCGAGCAGACCGTCAAGATCGTTGGGCAAACCGGCGCTGACAATTACATCCGACTTGGCGGGCAATTGATTCTGCGGATCGCCAATCGCGATGCTCTGAACGGTGGCATCATTGGCAGAGACGATTACCCCGCTGAGTCCCGCGATAGATGGCCCCGGTCCGCTGCGAACGTTCACATCTGCTTCCCTCGCGACTCGCGGCGAAATTATTGTTACCCCGGCGCCGGTATCGATAGCGAAGGTGAACGGACCAGCTGAATTGATCCACGTATCGACCAGTAATCCCCGACCGTGGACTTCGCGAAACGTAACCGCGCGCGGCAACGAGATTGTGCGTTGCGGCGTGGTAGTCGCTGGCCGGGATCTCCTTTGTTGGGTCTTGGATTGAGAAAGGGCAGCTCCAAAAGAAACTGCCCTTCCGCCAATCGCGGCCACTACTAATATGGCCCACAGAAGTTTCGACTTTTTACTCAAGCGAAGCTCCGTTTAGTAACTGCGATGACGCTTCCGAAGTTTGTAGGTGTAGAGCGCTGAGCCGACGCCACCGCCCAATAAGCCAATCCCCGCGCCTTTCTTGCCGCCGATCAAGCCACCGACCAGCGCGCCCGCGCCGGAGCCCATCGCTACCGTCAGCTTATCGCGATGCTTCTGCCAGAACGAGCGGCCGCGCGAACTGCTGCCATAGTCGTAATAGACGCGACGCGTAGATCGAGTCGAACGCGACGTGGAGCGGTCATTTGGACCTGATTGGTAAGCGACGCTTCGCGAAGCGTCAGTATTGCCCGTGCAAGCTGAGTAGCCGGAGTCAAAGCCCTGGCGATACGCAGTCTGTTCTTCGGTCGTGCTGTACTGCGAGCTGTTGTTCGCCGCTATTTGCTGAGGTGTTCTTTCAGTATCCGTGACGGGCTTCGTCGTGTCGTAATTTGCGTTTGCTGCGCTGGTACTCTGCGTTGTTCGCGTGGCCAGTGCTCCGATGCCTGCGCCAACCAGCGCGCCAACCAACGTCAAAGCCAACAGCATTTTTTTGGTAACGAGCATGTCGAAATCTCCTTATCGATTCGTTAATGAAGTGTCGGGTTCCTGCGATTCGCTATGAGAGTCGGCAATATGCGTGCCTTTTGTTATGAAGATAAGAAAGAATTCTTCGCGAGAGCGCCAGCACAGCGTTATTTCGCGGTAAGTTTCGCGCGTCGCAATCTAATTACAAGAGAAGAAGGGGCAGGTCGTGGAGCGCAAAAAATTATTTAAGCAGGTGCGATGTACGATATAGATTGTCTAACACTCCATATCATCAACGCGAGTTAATCTTCTTTGTGAAAGGGGGCGCGCACCCTCGATGGCGTGGGCGGTTTCAGCATGCAGGTCTTAAAGGGCTGATCCGGTGCGGGAGATCTGATTTCGAAGGCGCTGGTTTGCCAGTTGTCTGAAGTGCGTGACTTTGGCAACCACTCCGGCAACGACATGATCAGGTAGCGCGACAAAACCTGAGTGTAAGGTTCATACAGCGCGCGCAGATCCTCGAGGGTCTTGTTGTCGCCGGGTTCGTCACTAAGCGTGACCTCCCGTTGCAACAGTTGCACGCGAAGCTGCGCTAATACTTCATCTGTCATTCTCGAACGATCATGTTGCAACGGCGAGGTATTGAAGATTTGGGAAATGTCGACGAGTGCGTGCCGCGCCATCTTGAAAGTTAGTTGCGCTTGCCACTTCGCTACCCCATCAATGCCGACCATTACCAGGCTGCACACGTCCAGGACCGTACTAAGGGCAGCCAGCCATGACTGATTGTCATGCTGTGAACGGAAGAAGCAAAGCGCGGGATAAGAGAGATGACTCTCCATCAAATCCGCCGCCCACATCTCCCAATCACGGAGCCACTCATCTAGTTTCGGCATGCTGTGCGCTTCCTGGTGCCGGCCAAGCAACTCGACCGCCGTCGGCGGCGTGCCCGCGCGCGCGTCCAGCATTGAGATATTCACTTCGCGTCGCGAAAAGGCCTGGTAAAGGACCGGCAGGTATCCAATCACGAGAGCGAGCAATCCGAATCCGATGCTCGCTTCAATCACGGTGATGGCCCGCGCAGCGGCGCCTAACGGGGTGACGTCGCCCAGGCCAAGCGTAAAGAAAGTTGTGCCGCTGTAGTAGAAATCTATGAAGAAGTTCGCCGCGCTATTGACGGTACCCATTCTTGATCCAATGGCCCAGTGCAACAGCGCGAATCCGAACACGACGCTCGCCGCCCAAACGGTGAGTAACACCAGCAGGGACAGTGGCCCATAGATTCCCAGAAAGGTTTCGCGTCTCTTCTTTTTCCTGATGGCGCGGGCGATGGCCCTCCATGGTCTCCAGGTAAAGCGATAAAAAAGGCGGGTGAGGCGAACGCGGCGCGTTACCCTGCGCGGCAAGACGATCGTTTCAAAGACGTCCCACAGAACGACAGTGATCAGCAGAGCTCCAACGAATCCGATTAGGAGAGTCATTGTTTTGTCTTACTTCAAAAGTGAAAGACCGGGGCAGAATGTAATTCCGCTCCGGTCTTTCGATGGGGCTTAGGCTATCAGCCGGCTTACGCCGCTTTTTGGACCGGCTTATCGCGCAGAATTTCGATTGCCTTCTTAAGTTGAATATCATCGGGTTGCGGCTTTGGCACAACCGGTTCCGATGGGGCGCTGGGTTTTGGCTGGTTCGGTTTGTCTTCATCGCCGCCGGCGAGATCGTCGACGTCGGCAGCCTCCGCAGTTTCAGGCCGCTTAACTTCAACCGTCGGCGCAATTCCTGAATGAGTTCGATCCTCACCGAGGAATGGCTTGCCGGAGCCTGACGCCCACTTCACAGTCGTCAATAACAATCCGTCACCATCACGAAGCGTAAACAATTCCTGTTCAGCGCCGGCGCCGAAGCTCTTCTCGCCAACGACGTCGCCGCGCTTTGTTTCACTGAAGGCTGAGGCCACAACTTCCGCGGCGCCGGCAGTTCCGGAATCGATCAGCACGACAGCTGGTCCATTGAAAAGGGTGACTTTCGCATCAGCATCGAACGACTTCAAAACTTTTTGTTCGCGGCCGATGGTCTTGGCGATCGCGCCTTCGCGCACGAAGAAGTTTGAAACTGTGACGCCCTCCTGGATGTCGCCGCCGGCGACGCTCCTTAAATCAATCACAATTTTCTGCGCGCCCTGTTTCATCAAATCCTGAAGCTTCGCCTTCGCGTCAGCGGCCTCGCCACCATCAAGGCTGTTAATTCTGAGAACGCCGATGCGTCCCTGCTCCATGTGCGCTTCAGCGGCCGGCGCCCGAAATGTGCCACGTTTCACGCCCAGGGTAAGTGGCCGCGCGCCTGAGCGGAGAATTCGCAGTTTCACTTCCGTTCCCACTACGCCATTCAACAACTGGCGCGCGTCGTACAAAGAAATGTCGCGCGTCGCTTTGCCGTCGATGTATTCGATTACGTCGCCGGCGCGCACCCCAGCCTGATCCGCGGGCGAGCCCTTCACCGGGGCTACGACATATAAGAATGACGAAGCCTGTGAAAGCTCGGCGCCAATTCCAACTTGATTGCTCTTCGCGCCCGCGTGATAGTCCTTAACCTGCTCCTGCGTCAAATAAGTCGAATACGGATCGAGTCCGTACGCTAACCCGCGTAACGCGCCGGCGCGAACCTTTTCCATGTTCGGCTCGTCAACATAGTCGTTTTGAATATGCTGCAGCACGCTCTCAAAGATCTTCTGCTGCGCGTTCGGGTCGTTGGCAGGCTGCTGCGCGCGGGTCGCGATCCAAGCGCCGGCAATCGAATACATCGCGAGCGATGCCGACAGGACAATCATCAGAAACTTGCTTTTAAATGACATCAGTTAATCCTCGAAAAGGCTCGGGGCGGCCGGCAATTTTCACTGTGAACTTAGAGCTTCAGCCGAACGCTTGTATCATAGCCCGTGCTTAAATCGGGCGCAAGCAGCACGCCCTCCGTTAAATTCATCTTAGAGCTGGTAAGTGCATTCATCACAAACACCCGAAGCCGTTGGCAAAGTCGCGGCGCCGCCACGTCGCCTGATGGCCATTGACCTGGGCGCTAAACGCGTCGGTGTGGCGGTGTCTGATGAATTGCAAATAACTGTAACTCCGCTGGAACGCATAGAGCGACGCAGCTGGAAAGACCTGCTACGTCGGGTTGCTGCGCTCATCGACGATTATGATGCACGGGCGCTGGTCATCGGTTTGCCCTTAAGTTTGGATGGACAGGAAAACAACGCGGCTCAAGACGCGCAACGAATCGCCGAGAACTTTCGTAAGTCGCTTAGCGTTCCAGTCTTTTTGCAGGACGAACGGCTGACGACGGCCGCTGCCGAATCAGAATTGAGGTCACGCGGCGCAAAAGCGAGCGAAGTTGCGAAACGGATTGACAGCGAGTCGGCCGCGATTATTTTGCGCGACTTTATTGCTGAGCAACGCCTCAGGCAGAAGGCGTGACAGATTTGGAGTGCGGTGGCAGAGCGGAGCGGCGACACCGCTTTGGATTCGCTAAGTTCGCTAAGATTGATCCAAAGCGCCGTCGCCGCTCCGCTCTGCCGGCGCACTCCATATATTGAGTATTGGACCGACGGGTTTTATGGTACTTAAGAAAAGAACCAAGCGATTATTGCTTGCGATCGTGCTTCTTTTAATCGCGGCACCCGCCACCTTCGCGCTCTGGCTGTATCGCGAGCTGCGATCTCCCGCTTCTCATGAAAAAGCCAACGAGTACATTGAAATTCCCCGCCGCTCAACTCCGGAAAACATCGCGAGCAAGTTGCTAAGTGAAGGCGTCATTCGCCGCAAGTGGCCGCTGCTGCTCTACATCAAACTAACCGGCAGCGCAAAGCTGATCAAAGCCGGCGAGTATCGCTTCCCTTCTCCGATTACGCCGCTGGGAGTTCTGAAGAAACTTGAAGAAGGCGAACAGCGCCTGAGCCGCTTCGCGGTGATCGAAGGCTGGACGCGTTGGGACATCGCGGAGTCGATGACACACGTGCCTGAGCTGAGCCTCGCTGACAAAGACGAAGCGCTTAAGTTGATGGACGATACGAGCGGCATTCGCGATCTCGATCCGAATGCGAAGGACCTGGAAGGCTATCTTTTTCCAGCGACGTACAGTTATCCGCCGGACACGAAAGCTGCGGCGGTAATCGCCGGAATGGTAAAACGCTTCCGACAGGAATGGACACCTGAACGCGCTGAGCGCGCGCGCGTCCTGGGAATGTCGCCAAGACAAATCGTGATCATCGCTTCGCTAATCGAAACTGAGGCAAAGCTAAAAGAGGATCGACCGCTGGTCGCCTCAGTGATTTACAACCGGCTGAAGAAGAACACGGCGTTGGGAATCGACTCGACAATCATTTACGCGTCCAAGCTCGCGGGCAAATGGCGCGACGACGGCAAAGTGTATTTGAGTGACGTCAATCGCCGCTCGCCGTACAACACGCGCATCTTTTCCGGCCTGCCACCTGGACCGGTAGGAAATCCGGGCGAGAGCTCAATCGACGCCGCCCTGAACCCCGCGCAAACAGATTACCTATATTATGTTCGCGATCCGGCGCGCGATGACGGCAAACACAACTTCTATAACAACTCAGCTGACTTTGAAAAAGGTGTGCGCGCGTTGCGCGAGTGGGAACGGACCCAGGGGCGCTGACGATCGATCAGCGAAAGCGTGTCAATCGATCGCTTGTCTTTACTGATCAATCAGACTATTCTCAGAATTGTCCCCCAGCCTGTTTTTCTCTCTCGATGAGGTTAGCAATTATGAGATATTCGCTTCTTTTTTTCGCTGTCCTGGTCGCTTTGCTGGGGTCGACGGTCGCTTTCGGACAGGGTAAAGGGGTCGATACGCAGGGACAGCGCATCACTGACAACAGCTCTAACAAAGCGCCGGCAAACAACGGCGCGAAGACCAACGTCGGCACGACGGGCTCAGGGATAAATTTCGGTAAAGACAAAAGCCGCGCCCGGGGGATGCTGGCGAACCCTTATCGTCTGACTGCGCGCCGCGATGTGATTATCAAAGGCGTCGCCGAAGTAATGCGTGACCGCAAACTAATCCTTGATGAAGCGTCGTCCAGACCCGACGACGGCATCCTGGTCGCCCAGCCTTACACTTTTATCAAGGGCGCGGTGGTGGCCCAGTCTGAACTAAATCGTTACGCCAATATCGTCACCGATGACCGGCGAAACTGGACCCGCGGCCGTTACACGATCACGGTCGAAGTGCAATCCATTGACGGCGTCAGCGCGAACGTTTCCGTGAACGCCAAGATTGAAGGGCGCACTGAGGGCCCAACCGGCGCGGAATGGATCACTCTGCCAAGTAGCGGCGCTGCTGAACAGGATTTTCTTACCGCGCTGATCGAAAACATAACCGGTACGTCTCCCTCGACGTCCAGGATCAAGTCGCGCGAGCTTGATCTCAAAACATCCATAGTTCTGGTCGACTCAGCCACGAAGATAGTCAGCGTCGACGCAACTCCTAACTCTGTAGTAATCAATGCAAATCCTAAATCAACTCGAAACTGAACCAATCCCGATTGAAGAAGAAGAGCAGCGCCACACGCGGCGACTGCTCGTCGGCTTTCTCTGCGCTCTGATTTTGACCGGAAGCGTCCTGGGCGGCTATCTCTTTCTGCGCAAGCGTCACGAGGGACAAGTTGCGGCTGCGGCGGCTGCGGAAAAAATTGAGAGGGAAAAGGCGAGGGGCA
>DNNE01000119.1:28512-31781 GCA_003487805.1 Blastocatellia bacterium
AAAAGGCGAGGGTCGAAGTCCTGGTCGATGAGGCGACAATCGATGGCAAGAAGAGCGTCCTCGGCGGCACGATTCACAACATTTCAAACGAGACGTTACGAAACGTCGCGGTCGAGTTGCAATTGCGGCGACGCACCGGGAGCACCGTGGAAACACGCGTCGTTATGCCGCAAGTGACTGAATTAGCCGCTGACGCAAGGACGCGCTACAGCCTGGAGGTTCCCAACCAGGATTATGCATCGGCGACTTTCTCGAGAGTTCTGGCCGGTGACGCTCACCTGGCGATCGCATTCAAGGCCTTACCTGGCGCTGAACGACCGCCTCTGCCGGCGCCTGCTGCAAAGACCATTGTGGTCAGCCGGCCGGCCCCGCGCAGCGACGAGTTTTTGAATACGGAAAAGAACCCTGGCCGCGTGCCATGAGCTGCCCGGAGATTTATTCCTAATTCCCTCTCGCAGAGCGAGAGGGAGGAACAAAAAAACTTTCTCCCGGCAAGCCAACGATCACATCACCTTTTCCCGTCACAGCATTGAATTAATCTTGAGCGCGCCCTTCGGTTCAGTTACGATTGCTCGCGCAACCACGAGATGGTACTTCTTCTGCATTGCCGACGGAACAAAAGCTGGGTGAGTCGCGGGCTGTTGCTCGCCGTGGCGCTGCTCGCCTTCACGTCATCCGCTTACAGCCAATCCGCGCAACCAACTTCGACTCCGCCTTCTGATCCGATGACGAAGGATACATCGAAGGATGATTCACCGCGGTTCGGATCTCCAGAAGCCGAAATCCGTTCAAAACTGGCTTTGAAGGACGAAAAGAAGAAGTATGACGAGCACGTGGCGCGCGCGAAAGAGGTTTCCCAAATCGCTTTGCAGCTATCGCAGAGTTACGAAACGCGGAAGGCGTTCAATAACGAAGACGCCAAGAAGCTCGAGCGATTGGAAAAACTGACGAAGCGTATTCGTAACGACGCCGGAGGCGCCGATGCCGTTTCCGATGCTGACATAAAAGAAATTCCTCCAGAGATGCAAGACACGGTCAAAAAACTCGCGTCGATGGCGGAAGAACTTCATAAGCTGGTCGAGAATACTCCCCGCAACGTCATCTCTGCCGCCGTTATCGATGAAGCGAATAAGCTGGTAGGGTTGATCCAACACGTTCGCAGTAGCAGTCGTTGAGCCCTTATGCCTCAGCATCCAGGTCAAACCATTCACCGGCGAACAATCTCTGCCGTCGTTCTCCTGCTTGCCTTCATCTTCTCAATCTCTATCAGTTTAGCAGGCGGACTTCTCAACCTTGGTGGCACAAGTGCCGCGTCCAAGCAAGATCAAGCTGTTCGTTTAGAAGCGGCACTTGTGCCGCCAAGGCGGACAAGTCCGCCTTCTAAACAAGTTGAAAACGTATCTGTAGCGCAGGACCAGGACGATGTCATAAAGGTGAGCACCGATCTGGTGGTGGTCAACGCCACGGTGCTTGATAAAGAGGGTAAGTTTGTTCCGCGTCTGAAGCGGACCGACTTTCAAGTTTTTGAAGATGGCGCGGAGCAGAAGATTGCTTCTTTCAGCGCCGAAGAGACGCCCTTTGCCGCGGCGATCCTTTTGGACACATCCGGCAGTATGGAGTCACGACTCACGCTTGGGCGCGGCGCGGCGATTCGATTTCTTGATGGGTTGCGCGATGAAGACGTGGCCGCGGTTTACAACTTCGACGTGAAGGTCGAACAGATTCAGGATTTTTCCCCGGGACGCGACTTGCCGGCCAAGGCGTTCACGCTGAAGACAAGAAACATGACCTCGCTCAACGATGCTGTGCTGCAGGCGGCAGTCGATCTCGGCAAGCGCGAGGAAAAGCGACGCGCAATTGTCGTGTTGTCTGACGGTGGCGAGAATTCCAGTCGTGCGAGTTCCGACAAAGCGCTGGAGCGCGCGCTGCAAACAGGAGCAACGATTTATTCGGTGAACATGGGTGAGCAAGGTGCGCAGAGGGACATTCTGGCGTCAGGGATCTTGCGGAACTTTGCGGAAAAGAGCGGCGGACGATACATCGACTCACCGGGCGGACAGACACTCCGCGATGCGTTCGCTTCGATCGCCGAAGAGTTGGGCCATCAATACACAATTGCTTATCGCCCGACGAACCACACGCACGATGGAAAGTGGAGAGCAATTGGGCTGAAGCTTTCGCGTGCGGATCTAGCGGTCAGGACGCGTAAAGGGTATAAAGCGCCAAAAAGTTAGAGGCCTCATACCGCCATCCGCGAAGTTGGATCGCTCCAGTTGGATTGTCCGGTTGAGCCGCCCAACGAACGAACCTGGACCGTGTAAACCACACCCGGTGTTAACCCTTCGAACGCTATCCGGCGCGAATCACTTGAGAAAACACTTGGCGCCCAATCGCCATCGTCTGTCTTTATTCTTCCTTCATACATTCGCGTATTCTTCACTCGATTGACGCGGAAAAGCGTGAGTTTTTATACGAGAGGACACCCTTCCCGTGAGGGGGCAGAGGAAGGAAACAGATTCTCACTTAGAATCGGGCGTCGGTTTTTCCACGATTATCTGGCGGATCGCGTTGGCATCTTGTTTTGCCGTGGAAAGGCCGATGAGACTGACAAACAAAATTGCTTGGCACGTCGACCAGGAAGCGATATAAGACACCGTATAAGCTACTTAGACTTACTCGGTAGACCTGATACTTAGTTCGGCTCTCGACTTGATAAATCATAAAGGAGGCCCTCCATGAATCCCTCACCTATGCCTGAGACCAAGACCAAACCCGTCGATGACCAGCCTGAAATGCAAGAGAGCTTCAATGCCGCCGCGGCTGAGAGTTTGTTTGTTCTGCTTCCTCTAATTGTCCTCACAATTGTTTTGCTGCGTAAGGGCAATGGAGCGCGTGGATTGTTTGGTTCGCCAGAATGGTCTTTCGCTGGGGCAATTCTTTTGGGCCAGTCCATCATTAAAGTTATTTATGCTATTTCCTCGATCAGAACACGCAAATACAAGTTAGAATTTATTGTACTGGTAGTGGCAGGGGCGATGGTTCTTGGCCTCGCGCCCTCGCCAATCGTTCTTTCGATCATGCTTACTTCCGAAACACCGTCTCTGGGAATGATATCGTTGCAGCTGGCTCTATTTGCTATTGGGCTAACCGTATTCTTAGTAGTGGGGATGCTTGCACACTTCATAAGAGCGATGGGTAAATGGCAGGACGAAAAGCAACTATTTCGAGCGACGCCGAACAAATCGTTGGACGCGAGCGGAACCACGTAG
>DNNE01000188.1:0-1370 GCA_003487805.1 Blastocatellia bacterium
TAGCCCGCCTCTAAACGAAATCATTGAGTGTTTTCACGAAAACGAAATCATTGAGTGTTGCACGAAATCATTAGGTATTGCTCTTCTCCCGATAACGCGATTGGGATTCACTTACAATCTTTCGCGCGCGCTCAGCATCTTCCCAGCCTTTGATGCGCGTTCGCTTTGCTTCCAACTCTTTATAGACAGAAAAGAAGTGCTCGATCTCCAGCAGGAGATGTGGGTAAACCTCCGTGTAATCGTTTACGTTTTCGTAAATCGGATTACTGACGCCGACGGCCAGGATCTTTTCGTCTTCGCGTTGCTGATCGATCATCATCAGCGCGCCGATTGGTCGCACCGTCATCACACAACCGGTGAAGCTGGGAGCATCAACCAGGACCAGCACATCCAGCGGATCGCCATCATCGCTCAACGTGCTCGGAATAAAACCGTAATCACCCGGGTAATGCACGGGCGAATACAAATTTCGATCAAGCCGAAAGACGTGGAGCGCTTTGTCGTATTCGTATTTGTTCGTATCGCCGCGCGGAATCTCGATGACCGCGTTGACTTCAGCGGGCGCGCCGTCGCCGGTGGGCAGGGCAAGATAGTTCGTCATCGATGTTTGGAGTCTAAACTTCGTCGGAACAGAAGTCATTCCGTGAACAAAGAAGAAGGCAGCAGTGACCCGAATCTTTCCTTCGTCTGCGTTTCTGAGAGGGCTTCCAATATCTTTCCGTCAGAAGTCCGAACGACTAGACTAATGAATCCGTAAGGTGGGCCACATGGCTCATGAACGGTTGCCTGCACGAGCAGGTAGATTTTGCTGCCGCCATCGTCCCAGCCGAATCCCCAGACATCGGGATCAAGAGCGGACCGATTACAGCCCGTGCGCAGACGGTAGAGCGATACCGCTGCTTTCTCTGTTGCGTTGTCTTCGTATATCCGTTTCGGTCCGATCTTGAACAGCCTGAAAGTGCTCGTCATGCCGGACCCTTCGCCATCGTTGATGAAGAAGGCATCGGATCTTGGTGACCACGAGACCATAATTGTAGGTAGTCTTAGTCCAACGCTCAGGTGCACTGTCATTCCCTTAATCGACATCGTACCGTCAGAAGCGAACCTAAGAAGTAGACGTTTGTTAGGAGAAAGGAACCCGGCGGCGCAGTCTGCATCGACATAACGAACCGATTCATTCCAGGCAGGCGTACCTGAACTATTACAATTCTGTGCAGAAGCGGCGGAACAAAATGCAGCGCACATCATCACTGAGACGAATAGTTGAATTAATCGCCGTTGGGACATGTCACGCAACCTAAAGCTTGAACTCTGAACGATGTCTTAGAGAGACGGACCGGCTCCCTGGCCTTTCGCGGCTTCGACCAGCG
>DNNE01000188.1:1570-20212 GCA_003487805.1 Blastocatellia bacterium
TCGATGGTGGTGACCAGCGATTCCAGCGCCGATTTGCGTTCGGCGACGGAAGCGGTGGTGCTGCGGTTGCTCTGGGCGAACTCCGCCGCGGCTTCGACCAGCGCCTGGCACGCAGCGTCATAACGAGCGGTCGGAACAGCTTCCAATCTTCGCTCATCGATCTCATGACCGCATCTCAAGCACATTCCAAACGAGCCTTCTTCCATCCGCATAAGTGCCTGATCGATGTCAGCCACCATCTTTGATTCGTTATCGCTTAACTTTAAAGCCAGTCCCTGAATCACATCATGGAGAGCATGATCAGAATCTTTCACATCATCGTTCGTGATTTCGAGGGCACTCGCCTGCTCATCGTCGATGAGTTGCGCATGACGCCGCAATTCGGCTAGCAAAAGTTTTTTGAAATGCTGGAGCTTCTGAGAGGTCATATCCTGTTAAGCTTTGATTCGCTTTTGCGATCGATCTGATCGGGACTCGAATTATAGCGCGCGGCGACTCTCATCAGAAAGCGGATGAGAGTTGCACGCCGCAAACACCCTGTGTTTTTATCGTCACGATTGAGCATTCATAACTAATGAATCCATTTCTGATTGCTACGATAACACTCGCAGCGCTCATATTCGTTGTAGCTTTGTTGTATTCGACGGTGGGGCACGCGGGGGCGTCCGGCTATCTGGCCGCGATGGCGCTGTTCAGTATCTCGCCTTTGGTGATGAAGCCAACGGCGCTCGTGCTGAATATTCTGGTGGCTGTAATCGGAACTGTTCGTTTCTATCGTGCCGGATTTTTTTCCTGGCGAACTTTCTGGCCGTTTATCGTCACGTCGATTCCCGCAGCGTTTCTCGGCGGCGCGCTCACCCTGCCGGTGCCGATCTATAAATCGATCGTCGGCATGGTTTTGCTTTACAGCTCTGTCCGACTGTTTTTCAGCGCCAGCCGCGCCGATCAAAAGCAGGTATCACGCGCTCCGATCGTGGCGGCTCTCGCAATTGGTGCTGCGATTGGTTTGCTTTCGGGTTTGACCGGTGTGGGCGGCGGCATCTTTCTGAGCCCGGTGTTGCTCATCATGCACTGGGCCAGGACGAAGGAAACCTCCGGCGTCGCAGTAGCTTTTATTCTGGTGAACTCGATTGCCGGCTTGTTGGGACATCTCTCGTCTTTGGCGCTGGTGCCGCACGAGATAATTTATTGGGCGCCGGCGGCAATCATCGGCGGTTGGATCGGAACGATTTTGGGAACGAGAGTTCTGCCGGTTGCCGGGATTCGGCGATGGCTGTCCGCGGTGCTGGTTTTGGCCGGAGCGAAATTGTTGTGGGAAGCTACGGTTCTCTTGCTCCACAGATAAGTTCAGCTGCCAGCAGAGGAATCGTCAGTTCGTGATGGCCAGTGATTGCAAAGCCTCGCCCGGCGCCATCGGCAGTGGGCCGGCGAACCACATTCGTCAGCGGGCGATACGATTGAATGAAATCAAAGTTTGCGGTGGTGATATCGCTTAGCTCATGTCCAAGATTCCGGACCAGCGTCACACACTTTAGAAATACTTCCGGTAGCGTCACTGCCGATCCAATGTTGAGATAAACCCCACCGCCGTTCATTCTCCGCACCAGTTCCGTCAACAGACAAAAGTCAGTATGCGAAGTTGCCCCCAGGGCCGCGCCGTCCGCTTGTGGATGGAAGTGCGCGATGTCTCCGCCGATCGTCAGATGCGCAGTGAATGGCACGCGCGCTTTGTATGCGGCGCACAACAGAGAGGCGCTCTCATGTTGTAGTTTCACTGCCAGCACAGCGCGGCCCATCGCTTCGCCAAGTCCGATGCTATCTTTCGCGCCGGCGCGTGCGGCTTCGTTCAGAAGTTTTCCGGTTTCCTCTGCGCCGCCGAAGACCCCTTCCCCCAGCGTCGCATCGACATCTTCGGAAGTGGAACCGACCATCGCTATTTCTGCATCGTGGACGAGGACTGATCCGTTGGCTGCGATCGCTGAAACAAAACCGCGATTCAGTAGATCGATAATGACTGGCGCCAGTCCGGTCTTAATCACATGTCCGCCGATCCCCCAAATGATCGGCTTGCCCAATCTTCGCGCGCGATGAATGCGCGATGCGATCTCGCGCAGGTTTTGTACGGCAAGAATATCAGGAAGCGAATTGAGATAGTCGCCAAGCGAAGACTCTTCGTTAATCGTTTTCGCAAAGTCTTTGACGGTTACTTTGCTGGGGCGTGATGAGAGCGGATAGGTATGAACTTCATCCAGACTGATCGGTTTGAGATCTTCGTAAATGGACATGCGTAAGAGGCTATGCGCGCGTCTATTGCTTCGGCAGGTTTTCCAAGTCGTTCAAGTCTTTCAGCCGGCCACTGGCTTTCTTGTTCAGGCGTAGGTCGCGCAAGTTGATAAGAGCGACTTCCACTCCGTCTATGTCGGCGATATTACGCTTCTCATAACACTCGCGAAAATCAACGCCGTCAATAGTCGTGAGGATTTCCACTCGAAAAGGTGAGACGCCCATCCGGACAACACTATTTTCTTGCAGGAACAGTTCGGAAGAGGCGGCGAATCCAAACTCACTTAAGGCGGTAACAACGCGTTCTGCGTTTTGCTGATTAATAGCAATCCACACATCCAAGTCCCCTGTCGGACGAGGATACCCATAATAGCCGACCGCATAACCACCAATCAGCAGATACTCAACGCTATTTGAGGCGAGCGACTTCAAGAACTCTTTCAAGTCGACTTGTAGTCGGATCTTCGTAGCCATATGCGCTCTGCCGCATTAATTCGAGAGCTTCTAACCGCTCCAAAGGAGTGCGGGAATGCCAATACATTCGATCCGCCGCATCCGCTTCTTCGAATGAAGAGAATACGGTCATGACCGTTTTGTCCATCCTGACGGTCTTGATCGTCTCGTTCACAGTGATCTCCCCAATACCAAGCTTCGACTCTTCTGCTTTTGGTGATGGTTCAATTTGGGCTGGGTATCGATATCAGACAACGCGTCCTGAAGAATAGTAGTCAGTTCCTGACGCGCTATCGGGTCGACGGACTCCTGTGAGTTCAAGTTAGGTTCTCTGATAACCTCTTCGCTCGAAGCCAGCAGTTCTTCATAATCTTCGATTGTAATGATCACTCCGCTTCGGTTGCTATCAGCATCGGTAACGAATTTAATGTCTTCAAACAAAGTGCTTACCTCCAAAACTGAGGTTGCATTATATCATGCGTCCTTCCTATGTTCGCGCATATTTCCGTTGCTATTCCGAGTCAGCCGACCATTCAACAACGGCCTCAAAACCCTGCCTGTATGCGATCGCTTGACGGCCGCGACCTCCTCGGGCGTGCCGCTCGCCACGACGCGTCCGCCGTGCGCGCCGCCCTCGGGACCAAGATCGATGATGAAGTCCGCGCTCTTGATCACGTCGAGATTGTGCTCGATCACAATGACCGTGTTGCCGACGCTGACGAGGCGCTGAAGCACGTCGAGGAGCTTATGAACATCGGCGAAGTGAAGCCCGGTGGTCGGCTCATCCAGGATATAAATCGTTCGTCCGGTGGCACGTTTGGAAAGTTCCTTAGCTAGTTTGATCCGTTGTGCCTCGCCGCCCGAGAGAGTGGTCGCCGACTGGCCCAGCTTGATATAACCCAGACCGACATCGAGCAATGTCTGTAACTTCGGTTTGATCTGCGGAATGTTCTCGAGTACCGGCAAGGCCTCTTCAACGGTGGTGTCCAACAAGCCGGCGATCGATTTTCCTTTGTAGGTCACGGCGAGCGTCTCGCGATTGTAACGGGCGCCGCGACAGACGTCGCATAAGACATAAACGTCCGGTAGAAAATTCATTTCGATCCGCTTCATTCCTTCACCTTCGCAAGCTTCGCAGCGGCCACCTTTCACGTTGAACGAAAAGCGACCCGGCTTGTATCCGCGCTCGCGCGATTCAGGCAGCATCGCGTACAACTCGCGAATCGGGGTAAAGAGGCCAGTATATGTGGCGGGATTCGATCTGGGTGTGCGGCCGATGGGCGACTGATCGATCTCGATCACCTTGTCGATATATTCGAGACCTTCGATGGCCGCAAAGGCGCCCGGCTCTTCCAGCGAGCCATAGAGATTTCGCGCCAATGCCCGATAAAGAATGTCCGCGACCAGAGTTGATTTGCCTGAGCCCGAAACTCCCGTAACAACGGTCAGCAATCCCAAAGGAAAAGAAACATCGATTGACTTCAGATTGTGATGATTCGCGCCGCGCACTGTTATCGCTTTGCCGTTCGGATGCCGGCGATCGGCGGGCACCGGAATTTTCCGCGCGCCGCTGATGTAAAGCCCGGTGATCGATTTCGGATTGCTCGCGATCGCCTCAGGCGGGCCAAGCGCTACGAGCGATCCGCCGTGCGTTCCGGCGCCTGGCCCAAGGTCGACCACGAAATCCGCGCGGCGAATCGTTTCTTCGTCGTGCTCAACGACGAGCACTGTGTTACCCAGATCGCGCAGCGCGGACAGAGTATCCAGCAAGCGCCGGTTGTCACGCGGATGCAATCCGATCGAAGGTTCATCGAGAACATAGAGCACGCCCCGAAGTTGTGAACCGATTTGGGTGGCGAGGCGTATGCGTTGACCTTCTCCACCTGACAACGTTCCCGACGGCCGATCCAAAGTGAGGTATCCCAGACCGACGGTTTCCAGAAACCGCAGTCGCGACTGAATCTCTCGCAACACTAACCCGGCGACTTTCTCTTCGCGCTTGTCGAGTCTCACCTGGTCGAACGCCTTAATGGCATCGTCGATCGTCATCGATGTGTAATCAGCAATCCCGTGACCGCCGACGCGAACTGCTAACGAATCAGATCGCAGGCGACGCCCTCTACACTCGGCGCACACCACCGGCGAAACCAGCTCTTCGATCGCTCCGCGCACTTTCTCAGAAGGTGCGTCATCCAGCCGTTCGCGCAACCATGGCAAGGCGCCCCGCCAGGGACTCTTGTATGAATAAAGGCCCTGGCGAAACTTCAAGTGCGCCGGCAGTCCGCGAAAGAAGCCTTCGCGCACCTCGTTCGGCAAATCTTTGAACGGGACCTTAGGATCAGACTTGAAATGCGCAATGACAGCCAGCAGGGCGCTGCGCAAATAGGCCGAGCCGGCCTTGTCGTCTTCGCCCATGAAGGGCAACTGTTCCGCGGTCTTTTCGGGATCGACGATCAGTTTTGCCGCATCAATTTCGAGGACGTTTCCGAGACCGTGGCAATGACGGCACGCACCGTATGCCGAGTTGAATGAGAAGGAACGCGGCTCGAGCGGCGGCACATTGATGCCGCAATTCACGCACGCCATCTTTTCCGAGTAGAGCTTCTCTTCACCATCGATGACTGAAACGAGCACCGCGCCATTGGTCAACTTCAACGCGGTCCGAATCGATTCGCCCAGCCGCTCGTTGATACCTGATTTGATCAAAAGGCGATCGACCACGGCCTCGATCGAATGATTACGCCGTTTGTCGAGACGGATCTCTTCATCAAGCGAACGCAACTCGCCATCGACACGAGCACGGATGAAGCCATCGCGAGCCAACTTGGCGATCTCTTTTTTGAATTCACCTTTTCGCCCGCGCACGATCGGCGCCAGAATCATCACGCGCTCGCCTTCAGGAAGCGACAGCACGCTTTGCAAAATCTGCTCGACACTCTGGCGCGTGATTGGCTCGCCGCACTTCGGGCAATGCGGCAGGCCTATTGAAGAAAACAGCAAACGCAGATAATCATAAACCTCAGTTACAGTTCCGACAGTTGATCGTGGACTGCGGGCCACGGTCTTCTGCTCGATCGAAATCGCCGGAGACAGACCTTCGACCGAATCGACGTCGGGTTTTTCCAGCTGATCGAGGAATTGCCGGGCATAAGCGGACAGTGATTCGACATAGCGTCGCTGACCTTCGGCATAGATAGTGTCGAACGCAAGCGATGACTTGCCTGACCCTGAAAGGCCAGTAATCACAGTCAATTTATCCCGAGGGATATCAACGTCGATGTTTTTGAGGTTGTGCTGGCGAGCCCCGCGGACGCTGATGCGATCGATTGCCATAAATGCGTGAAACCCTTGAACTAGAGCTGCACTACACAGATAAGAATTTGGTGTGGTGCGGAACCGAGTATCTTAACTGAGCGTGCGAGGTGCGGCAAGCGAACAACTCTTATCCATCGTGTCCTAATTTCATTTTACTCTGCGTTCCTCTGCGAAGACCTCGGTCCTTCCTCTGCGGTTTCATTTCGGAGGGTGAGGATTAACCCGCAGAGAATACTGAGGATTCCACTGAGGGGCGCAGAGAAAATCCAAACGAGGACACTCACTGTTATCTTGACACTCGAAAACGCGAAACCTAGACTGCCAGTGTTCATCACGAAGCAATCAGAGTGAACCTTCCGAACTCACTGACCCTTTCCCGAATCTTTATTGTGCCGCTGCTGGTAGTGGTGCTGCTCACTCCCGTGTCGGAAAACTGGTTGGGCGTGCCGCGGTATCTCCTGGGTGTGTCAATTTTTGTCGCCGCGGCGCTCACAGATTATTTTGACGGGAAATTAGCGCGGAGCAGGAAGCAAGTATCGAAGCTCGGGAAGTTGCTCGATCCGATCGCCGACAAGCTTTTGATCTCAGCGGCCTTGATCTCGCTGGTTGAAAATCATCTCGCTCCAGCATGGGCGGTGGTGATCATTGTCGGCAGAGAGTTCGCCGTCACCGGCTTGCGTTCGATCGCGGCGACTGAAGGCATTGTTATCTCGGCGTCGAAGATGGGCAAGTTCAAAATGGTCGCGCAAGTTGTGACGGTTGGTCTGCTGATTCTTTCAATTTCGCCCGGTCAGTCACCGCACGTTTCAAATTTCGGCAAACCATTTCCCGCGATCACGTTTTGGACAGTACCTGAGCTGCGAACCGCCTGGTCGCATTTGTTTGGGCCCGAGAACACCACATGGAATGATTGGCAGGTTCTGCTTTACACCGCCGGACGCGCGATGCTTTGGGTCGTGGTCATTTCGTCATTCATTTCGATGTGGGGATATTTCCGAGCGTTCTTTACAGACGTTGTTCGGAAGCAGAAGCCTGCAAATTAGCCTGCTCACTCGCCAGCTGCCGCGGTGCAATGGCGTATCAGAAGCAAAAAGGCTCTTCAGCACGAATGCTGAAGAGCCTTTCTTCTTTTGCCTGAGCAGGACCGCTTAAGGCTGCGGCGTTGGCGACGCTTGCGGTTCCGGAGTGCGTCGTAAGGTCGGCGGCGCGGCCTTGGTCGGATCCGTCTTCTGCGTGCCGTCCGGATTCGTCGTAGTCGAATCGTCAGGCGTAGGGTTTCGTCGTTTCAGCGTTGGACGGCCAGGCGTGCCATCGTCAGCCGCGGCAATCGCGCCAGTCGAAGATGCACGCGCATTCGATAATCTGAGCAGGCGATTTTTCACTCGCTGAAATTCGGAAGAGCTAATCACGTATTCCTCGCGTTCGGGGAAACGAGCAGCGAGCGCCAACGCCGATGCGCGTCGGTCCGCCGGCGCCGGGTGGTCCTGGAACATCTTCGAGATCGAGCCAGGCTTCTTCTTGTTCTTTGCTTCCAGTTTCTCAAACATGGTGGCCATCGCGCCCGGATCGTATCCGGCGGCCCACATGTACTGGACACCAAGCTTGTCGGCTTCCTCTTCGGCGCCACGGCTGAATTTCAGGAATGCCATGCCCTCGAAGAAGCTGCCGCCGTTGTAAAGCACATTGCTGATGATTGGACCACCGAGCAAAATGCCGGCGAGCATTCCATAATCCATCACTTCCATCTTGCGTTCGTTTTCCATCGCGTGACGAGCACAGACGTGCGCGATCTCGTGCGCCATCACGCCCGCGAGTTCAGCTTCGTTGTCGGCAGCGAGAATCAGACCTTTGTTTACGTAGAAGAATCCGCCCGGAAGAGCGAACGCATTCACTTCGTCTGAGTCGATCACTTTGATTGTAAACGGAACCTTTGCGTCTGAATGCAGCACGATGTTCTGACCGACGCGATTAACGTATTCGGTGATGATTGGATCGTCAACGAACTTTGCCTCTTTGTCGACCTGGGCGGCCAACATCCGACCCATCTTGACTTCCTTTTCCGTGCCGGCAGCCAACTTGCCCCAGAGACCCTTGTTGATGTTTCGTTTCCCGATCATCTCGGGATCATCGTTGGCGGACAGCGGGCCACCCTTCTTTGCGACCGTCGGCTGAGCTGTCTGCGGGTTATTAGGCGATTGGGTTTTGCTGGTGGATGAAGTGGTTGATTGAGTCTGCTGAGTCTGATCCTTGGTCTGACCCTGATCCTTGCTCTGCTGTGGAGCGGCGAATGAACTTACGCTAGCGAACCACAGGCTGGCTCCCAAGCCGATTGCTACTACGGCGCGAGAGAGGTGAAATTTCATTTGAACCTCCAACTTCAAGAGGCCGGGAGAGAACTCCGGGCTTCGTCTCACGGTTGGCCGCGTTCGTCTTTTGAGCGACCACTTTGTTTTTCCGGGGGCAGCGCCCGAGGCAGCGGCACTGCAACGATTAAAATGCACCGCTATGATGCAATGTTTCCTATGGAAGGTTGCGCTTCAACTTCTCGATTCGCGCAATTCATCAGGCTAACCGGCATCACGCGGCATTATAAGCCAGCAAAGACAAAAAACCTACGTAAATTGCTAAGGGATAGGCTGCATGCTAGAGTCCGACGCCGGAGAGGGTCGTCATCGCCAGTGATAGCGACAAAAAGAAAGAGCCAAATACCACCTTCGCGCTCACCATCGAGTCGCGCTCAATCGGTTTCGATAATCGGCGCGGGCCGACTTGGATTAGCGCTTGGCATCGCTCTGAGTAAAGCCGGGTACGCGATAAACCTGGTCGTGGCGCGCAGCTCCGCGAGCGCAAAGCACGCCGCCACACTGCTCAAAACGACTGGCGAACATGTCGGGGCAAAAGGATTAACTAAACTTTCCCGACGATCTCTTGAACTAATCGCAAGCAGCTCGATCATAATTGTCGCCACACCGGATGACGCGATTCCCGGCGTCGCTGAGAACCTGGCAGGGGCTTTTCAGTCTCTGCGATTCGCTCGCGGCACGCGACGCCCAGTCGCAGTGCACACGAGCGGGGCGCTGTCCTCGCGAGCGTTGCAGCCGCTGAAAGCGCAAGGTATCAGCATCGGTTCGATTCACCCTTTGATTTCGATTAGCGACAAGAATGGAGCGGGCGATTCGTTATCGCGTGCCTTTTTTTCTCTCGAAGGCGACCCCGCCGCTATTCGTATCGGGAAACGCCTGGTCCAGGATCTGGGCGGCCGGAGCTTTGTCATTGACGCCCGCAGCAAACCTCTGTATCACGCGGCGGCTGTGATGGCGTCACCAAATCTAACTGCATTATTCGACATAGCTCTGGAAATGCTGAGCTGCTGCGGGATTTCAGCACGGCGTGCGCATCAAATCTTGCTACCGCTGGTTCAGAGCACTCTGGCCAACCTGGCCGATCAGGAACCTGCCCGGGCACTCACCGGGACATTCAAGCGTGGCGACGTGGCAACCGCGAGAGAGCATATCAACGCAATGGATTCCGCGGGACTTACTGACGCACTCTGTGCTTATGCGGTCCTCGGACAACACTCACTCGGTTTATCAAGACTTCCCAACGCGCGCAGAATCGAAATTGAACAGCTCCTAACCCAAACGCTGAAGCGGCCGGTGAAGCGCGTCTAACTCATCACAACGAATTGCCCATTAATGCAACTCGAGAGACTTAACATCTCTTAACAAAAAAGTTGGAACCGGTTTCCGAGTTCCTACGTCTCTAGGATTAGCCCTGGACTGTGTTAACGGTTACGAAGCGGTATCGTCATTACATAAAAGGGAATCATTGTCATGAGCATTAGTCAGGCTGCTATCGTCGAAACAGTTTCGAAACATCAGTTGCGCGGTCTGCCATCGCGAAAGGCGGCGGCGGCCGAGCGTTTGAACAAAATCCGCGATCTGGCCACTGCGTTAATGGACGAGGCTAAATCGCTGGATCATGAAAACGGTTTGGCGGAAACGTCCGCGACCATCGACAATCTCAATCTCAAATCCAGGCTGGACTTCTTTGAGGAAGTGCGACGCTACGAAGTCAGGTTAATTACTCGAGCGTTGGAGATAACTGGCGGCAATCAGGCCCGCGCTGCGCGCCTGTTGGGACTGGGAACGACTACTCTTAACTACAAAATCAAGGCCTACGAAATCGCAACCACGGCCTGAGATTTCTCGCCAGCCGCATCAGTTGACCGCTTCCGATTCTTCTTCGGGAGCGATCAACTGCTGCTCCGAAACAAATAGAATCCGTTCGTCAACCAGGGTTGAGTCAACCAGCGTCTGCACCAGATACTCTCCCGCAACCGGGAACGTAACGTTCACAAAAAAGCTGATGTTGTCGGCTGAGCCGTGATTGATTTCGAATCGCGCGGGCTGCGATACCACCAGCGCCTGCTGCCGATCCGGCATCAGGATTCTGACTTCAGAGAGATGCGCCCCATTGCCACGCCAATGATTAACCACGGCGAGTTTCGGCAGCCAAACCGGCAGTTGCGGCACGACGATGTTTTGAAACACGCCCATGTATGAGAGTTTGTTGCCCAACTCTAAACGCACGTCGTCACAGAAAAGTGTATAAGCTAGTTCCAGCTTTTGATCCTGAGTTGATGCCATTGCCTTTATCCTAACATCTTTTTGAATTCGGCCTCATCGATTACCTTCACTTCGAGCTGATTCGCCTTATCGAGTTTCGATCCCGGATCAGCCCCAGCCAAAACGAAATCGGTTTTCTTGCTGACGGATCCGGTTACCCGGCCGCCGTTTGATTCGATCAATTCGCGAGCCTCGTCGCGCGTCATATCCGGCAGCGTTCCCGTTAGCACAAATACTTTACCTGCGAAAAGCTGACCCGTCTGCGCCGCTGCGGATTCACCGGTCAGGGTCGTACGCACGCCAGAGCGCGTCAGCCGATCGCACAATTCCCGGTTGCCGGAATCGGCAAACCAATCGTGAATGCTCTCAGCCATGGTCAGCCCAATTTCGTGAATCTCGTCAAGTTCTTCGACGCTGGCGGCGGCTAAACGATCCAACGATCCAAAATGTCGCGCCAGGATGGCGGCGGTCCGCTCTCCGACGTGGCGAATGCCCAGGCCATATATCAAATGCCAAAGGTCGCGCGTCTTGCTCTCTTCAATTTGCGCGAGCACGTTGGAGGCCGACTTCTCGGCCATTCGATCCAGCGAAGCGAGATCATCGAGTGTCAATGTGTAAAGGTCGGCGACGTCTTTGACGAGTTTGCGGTCCAGCAGTTGCTCCGCGAGCGCACCACCCAACCCTTCAATACGCATCGCCCGCCGCGAGGCAAAGTGCAAAAGCCGCCCAATCAGTTGCGCGCCGCAATCTGCGGCAATACATCGCGAGACCGCTTCGCCTTCAGGCCGCGACACCAGGCCGCCGCAGACGGGACACTTTGTAGGCGGGCGAAACTTCTTTTCTTTGCCGGTGCGTTTTGATTCGATGACCTTCACTACTTTGGGGATCACGTCGCCGCCCCGTTCGACCAGGACGTAATCACCAATTTTCAGTCCCAGCCGTTCGATCTCATCTTCGTTATGCAAAGTCGAACGCGACACTGTCACGCCGCCGAGTTGCACCGGCTCCAGCATCGCGACGGGAGTTAACGCGCCCGTTCGTCCCACCTGCACGACGATGTCGTTGACTCTGGTTGTCGCCTGACGTGCGGCGTACTTGTAGGCGATCGCCCAGCGCGGCGCCTTGCCGGTCGCGCCGAACTGATCCTGTAAAGCGGTGGAATTCACCTTTACGACAACGCCGTCAATCTCATAATCAAGATTGTCGCGCTTTGCTTCCATCCGGTTACAAAAATCGACTACTTCATCAATCGTTTTGCAGAGCGCCCGGTTTTCATTGACGCGAAATCCTGCGCTCTCGGCCCAATTAAGCGCTTCCCAATGCGTCGCGAACGCTTTGCGCTGGCCGGCGAACACGTCATAGGCGAACATTTCAAGTCGTCTCCGCGCCGTGATCGACGGATCGAGTTGGCGAATCGTTCCCGATGCAGCATTGCGCGGGTTCGCAAACCGAGCTTCACCTGCTTCTTCGCGCTCGGCGTTGATGCGCTCAAAAATGCGCCGGCCTAAATACGCTTCGCCACGTACTTCGATTTCCCGCGGCGCACGTTTTCCGTTGTCCCGCAGTTTCAAGGGCACGCTGCGAATCGTGCGCACGTTTGACGACACGTCCTCGCCGCGAAAGCCGTCACCGCGCGTTACGCCACGGACAAACACGCCGTCTGCGTAGTGAACCGACAGCGACAATCCATCGATCTTTAATTCCGCAACGTACTCGGGAGATTTACCGTCGGCCAATTTGCGACAGCGTTCGTCGAAGGCGCGCAACTCATCAATACTGTAACTATTGTCGAGCGACAGCATCGGCACTCGATGCACGAATTCAGGAAAGCTCTCGGCGGGATGACCGGCTACGCGCTGCGTCGGACTGTCGGGAGTCACCAGTTCGGGATGCTTCGCTTCCAACTCACGAAGTTTTTCTATGAGCGAATCGTATTCGCGATCTGAGATCTCCGGATTTTCTCGAAGGTAGTACAGCTCGTCGTGACGCCGAATCTCGTCACGGAGATCTCTTATTGTCTTTTCGATTGATTTACGCTTACTCAACCGTTGGTTGTCTTTGTTGTGTTAGGCGAGCCTTCTCTTCTTTGGCTGCATCCGCCGGAAAGCAGGGGAGTGCGATTCAATCTTGCGCATGGCGTCGCGGTCGTAAACGCGCTCGCCACACTGAGGACACTCGTAGTACTCGAGGTCCGGCACCACATACGCAACCCCGCCGTGTTCATCATCCCAGTCGCGACTGACTCTTTTGATTTTGGTACTGCCGCAGGACGGGCACTTTGTAATTCTAATCATCGGTTGAATTATAAGGCTCTTTTGGAAGAAATCAGAAAATAGTAAGTCTCCAGTTCCGCTTCGCGAACAAACTTTCCCTTGGTATAGATAGCAAGGCCATCTCCGTCAATTTTCATTTCCGTCCGTGCCTTTTCGCTAAACGCGTAGTGTCCTGTTAGCACAGCTCTCTTGATTCGTAGGAGTACGTCGCTCATGTGTTAATTGAATCTATTAGATGAATTAACCAGTCGCAGTTTTCCAACCTTATCGAAAGAACAGATATCGAGGCTGCTCGTCATTTCGTTCGAACTCGCGGCACACCAAGCCATCGCTCAAAGCTTGGAGAAACTCTTCACGCACTCGCAACATTTCTCGTTTGGCCTCATCAGGATCGCTCTTCAAGAGCGCTCCGAAATCAGCAGGGATTTCGATCGCACGCTCTGGATCGCCCACCGGAAAGTCCTGGCGCTGCGAAAATGATTCGACGCGCTGGTCGTTCAATTCCCAACTCGCAAACAATCGATCGCTGTCCAGGCCGCTGACGCTTCCCTTCTCTGCCGGGTTCGTCGAATAGTCGGTGCCGTAAAAATTCACCGCGTACTCGCGCACCACCACGCCAAGTCGATTCAAATTGAAGTGCGCGTTGCGCGCGCGCATCGGCTCGAAAGTCCACTTGATGAAATCACGGCCTTCAGCGAGAGCCCGCGCGCGCTGGGCCCATTTTAATTGCGCACCGACACCTTTGTTTTGATATTCAGCCGCGACCGCCATCATGTGCGAATAGCCAAAAATGTAATCGCCCTTCACGGCGGCGAGATGATGAACGAAGCCAATCAGTTTGTGGTCGACGAAGGCGCCCAGTGTCCATCCACCGGCCCGATGCGAAACGATTAAGTGACGGCGTGGAGAGATTTCCAGATCGGGGAGACCAAACACCTCGCGCTGAAGTTTAATGCACGCATCGTATTCCTGGATCGATGACACTTCGCGAATATTGACGGTGGTGTTACTGGCTTCGGCTGCCGAATCAGTTGGCATAGTTACACTCGCAGGAACCGCAAACCATATTACGACGATTCGGCGACAACCTGGAATTGCTCAGCGCTTGATTGTCTGGTTTTGCTTCGGGTGAATTCGTGGTCAGGTCTTTTAGGAGCTACGGACCACCAACATCGCGTCAGCTCTAGCTCCCGGAAGCATTTTCATCCGGAGTGTCAGTGCGCGACAGGTCGGCCATATGATTCAGCGTCCGCTGTAGTTGCTGCGCAGAGTTTTGAATTCGCTCGCAGAAGTTGCGCTGCGCGTCAGTCAACTCCTCCTGGCTTAGCAGGATTTCCGAGAAGCCGAGAATCGAAGTAAGCGGAGTGCGCAACTCATGCCCGAGATGGGCCATCGTCGCCGAGCGCCGCTCTGCCAAATCACGGAGTTTTCGGTTTTCTTCTTTGAGTTGTTCGAGTGAATGATCGTCTCGCCGCTTTTTCCCAGCTTTTTTTGGCTCCGCGGCTGATGTATTAACGCGTCCCATTCTTACCAATCGAAGTCACGATCGAAATGGCAGAGCCGGCAGCGATGTTCGGTCGTTGCCGGCCTTGCAGTCATTAATTAGTTGCCACCGACGGCGCCGGCCACCGCGCGCGCCTCTTCCTGCAACGCAGCGTTAACGCTCGCGTCGGTCGTCTCTTCCTTTCCGGAGGACGACGATTGTAGTTTTGGCGAAGTGCTGCCCACGGGCACGAGTCGAAAATCAAACTTCGCTTCCGCTTTGCCGGTCTCGCCGCCACCGCCGACGCCGGTCGCGCGACCCAGCAAGCCCCCAATCTTCTTTCCGGTCGACGGCGCTTTCAACGTCGATATGTCGGTGTAAAGAATGTAGGTGCAGCCCTTGGCTTTCGCTTCCATTGCCGCTTCGCTGGCCGAGCTCGCGTTGAGCGCAACTGCGTCAATGCCGTTGCCACTCAGCGTTGAGATCAATTGCTGGCGCAGATCATCGGCCGAGACAGGCCCCCTGGCCTTGTTATTAAACTCAACGACGCCGACTTTTGCTCGAACCGCCGGCGGGTTCGACCTATTAGACTCCGTGTTCGACATCGAATTTCCGCCGCTGTTCTGATTCGCCTCCTGCTGGCGGCCCATCGCCATCATGTCGGCCATCGATGGTGCTGCGTACATTTCCTGCTGGCTTCTCGCTTCCGTATAACCGGCGGGCACGTCGAACAAGGCCGCGTCGAGCGGCTGTTTCGACAGTTCAATAACTTCCTTGGTCATCGTGAAGGTCACGCTGCCGTCCTGGCCAAACATCCGCGTCGTCTCAATGAGCGGATAACCAAGATTGGCTACTCCCGTATGTTTGGAGCGATAAGCATCCCGACATCCACCCGTTGGATAATTATTCGGCGCTTGCGGCGGTCTTTCAGAGCCACAGTTCAATCCGTAATCCAGATTGATGTACCACCCGTCGCGCTCCACCTTCATGTTGTTCTGGGCGCAGGCATCCGGCGAAGATTCTGACATCATCGTCTGTCTCAAGTGACGCGCGGTAAAGCCAAACATTTCTTTGCGTTCGCCCGTGTCGACCGTGTTGAGGGTCATCGTTACGATTCCGCCGCGACGCGAAGGTCCGCCGCTGGCGCGGCCTGCTGACGAGGGGGTCGCAGACGTTTCCGAGTCGCCGGAATCCATCGGCGTGATTATGTACTTGCGCGCCCGATCGTTGACTTGAATCGTTCGCTTTAAATCGCACTCGGTGATTGTCACCATTCCAGCACTCATGCCCGCAGGCATGCCCGGCACGCTGGTCTCGCTGCGTTCGCGCAAGCCCTTGATCATGGTCGTGCTCTGCATTTCCTGACCGCTACCCATGCTCTGCTTGAAAGTGATCTTGAAATCGCCGGTAATTGGTCGATCGTTATCGCGGTTTCTTTGCGCGAAAGAAATCGCCGTAATAGTAGTAAGGGCGAAAAGGATGGATACAAAAAGAGTTAGTCTGAGCTTCATGAACAATTCTCCAATGATTTCTGAGCACGTCCGGGGAACGAGAGGAAACTATCAAAAACCTGGGAGTTACTCAAGACCCGATCCACGAAATCACACCAAGCGTCACGAAACACGAACCTTCTCTGTCCGGTTTCGTGTGACTTCGTGGATCGTGGTCTGTCTTAACGAAAGAATTGGGTGTAGTGACTGAAACAGCCCAAGCCTATGATGTCAAATCTCATGGTTTCCAATGTTGCAGGAACGCCACCAGATCTTTTTTCATCATCTTGCGCGCCGCTTCGAATTCGCCGTCACCACTGCTGTAGAGCAGTTTGCCGTTGGCATCCAAAATTGCGACCGCCGGCACACCTTTGTCCAGCGGGATCTTATATTTGCTTATGAGTTCGCCATTCCTCGCGCCCTCGCCGATATCCACGTGCACCAGCAGAAACTTTTCGCTCACAATTTTCCCGGCGTCGCCATTGTGTAACGCGTGGTCCAACACGTGACAGTCGTAACACCAGTTAGCGCCAAAGATCAGCAGCACGCGCTTCTTATCATTCAGCGCCGTTTGTAATGCCTCGTTAATTTCTTTTTTTGCGTCGGCATTGGCAGGATAAAGATCCGCGCGGCCGGGAACGGAATCGAGGACCTGCACGCCAGGGTCCCCGGCTCGTAGCTGTGCATGACTGCTCTTCGGCGCTGCCAGGATAGTGAGAGCGATGGCGAGGACAACTATGACGCGACCGAGGAAATCCATATCAGTTGAGCTCGGCGCCCAGCGTTGGGCCACGGGACTCTGCGGCAAATACTTCCTGCTCCTGCGTAAGGGCCGGCCGTCGCCGATGGATACCAAACAAGTCGCGCCCTCTACGGGTAATCATGATAACCACCCGCAGACAGACCCGGTTAAAGAAACCCAGCTTATTCTTCCGAACGTTATCGGCGGCGATGCCGTTGGGGTAGAGCGACATGAACCCTATGCAGGCCATTGCATAAAAAAGCTTGCCGCTTAAGGACATCCAGGACAACGGTCCGCGGATGCGTTTGAGTATTCCCTTCGGGTTGTAGAATGTTTGCCAACTTTCCGCGGCTTCGCGAGCCAGATCTTCATTCGAAAGATGCGGCAGCTTCACCGTAAGTTCGGTGTGGTCAAAGTCGAGCCAAAACTTATCGCGGATGAATTGCGCGGCGTGCTTGGGAACATAGCCCTCCCGGTCGCGGTTCTTCAGATCGCGCAGCATTTCGTGATAGTCCTTGGTCCCGGGATATACGCTGTAGATGGGAAACTGGGCGAAGGCAGTTCCTGACGCGATCGCAAACTCGCGCATCGTCCGCAGCGTCGCTACCGTGTCACTCTCTAGCCCGTTAATTATTGAAGCGAGCACGATGATGCCGTGATCCTGAATCTTCTGAATTGCTTCAACCATCCGCTGGCCCACCGGATTCCACATCTTGTTCGCGTCCTTCAAACCTTCTTCGGTAAATGACTCGACGCCAATCAGCGCGCCTCGGACCCGCATCTTGTCATGCATTGCGTCGAGGTATTCGTCATCGCTGATCACTTCCGCGGTCATTTGCGTGAAAGCATAAAGAGACGATGGACCCAATCGATCATATTCATCGAAGAGCCGCATCCGATCCTCTCGCACCTTCTCGAGTAACTTCTGTGTCCCGCTGTTCGTTTCCCGGGCGATGCGGCCGATTGTGGCTGGATTGAAATTGTCGTCGGCAAAAAATACGTAGCGAAAACCCATCCCATGAAGCTCGTTGGCTTCTTCGATAATTTGATCGTTCAGGTGCAGCCGCGGAGTCCGGCCTTCAGTCACCCACACCGAACAGAAACTGCAATTCTCCGGACAGCCGGCCACGGTCTGGATCGAGCCCATCAAATACTTACTCGGATCCAAAAGGTCCCAGCGGGCTTTCACCATTTGCTCTCCGGGCACCCGGCCGCCATCGTAGACGCGCTGAAGACGTCCATCCAAAGCGTCCTTGATGATGTTGCTCCAGATCAGATCGCCGCCGCCTTTGACGACCGCGTCGGCGCCCATCGCCAGCGGCTCATCGGGGAAAATTGTCGGATGAATGCCTCCGACTATGACCGTTGCTCCCCGTTTCTTTGCTTCACGAACAACACGATATCCGGGGCGACAATTTCCCGTGTGAATGCCGACGCCCACGATGTCGCCGGGACCAACCTCATCAGGATTGAACCGTGTTACCGGTTCATCAATTATCACCGGGTCGCCGACCAAGTCGGTCGGTGTCGCGCCCGCGAGCACGAACAGCCACCGCGGCGTGATTACACTAAAGCCAACGGTAGTATTTGCCGGATTTACGAGAACGACTTTGTTCATGCGTGGTCCCTTTGAGAGTTTTCTCGGCAGCAAGGTTTCCGAATATCGAAGCACTATACCCCTAAGTGTCCAGATCGTCCACGAAATTGTCGCCGGCAAAATCCCTCCACGCCGCAGTGCGCTCGCAATCCGTTAATGTATAATCGCCTGCGAAAACGACAACTGAGAATTACTGCTGGTTTGGATGCCCAAGCGCACTGATATCCATAAGATTCTGATTATTGGCTCCGGCCCGATCGTCATCGGTCAGGCCTGCGAATTCGACTACTCAGGCACGCAAGCCTGCAAGGCCCTGCGTCAGGAAGGTTATGAAGTCGTGCTGGTCAATTCGAACCCGGCGACGATCATGACCGATCC
>DNNE01000188.1:20505-21506 GCA_003487805.1 Blastocatellia bacterium
ACGATCATGACCGATCCGGAAACTGCTAATCGAACTTATATTGAGCCGCTCACGGTCGAATCAGTCTCCGCGATTATCCGCAAAGAAAAGCCCGATGCCTTGCTGCCGACAGTTGGCGGACAGACTGCATTGAACCTGGCCATCGCATTGGATGATGCGGGCGTGCTGGAAGAAAACAATGTCGAGATGATCGGCGCCAAGCGCGAAGCAATCAAAGTCGCCGAAGATCGCCTGCTGTTCAAGCAGGCAATGGACGAAGCGGGCTTTCAGATGCCGCGCGGCGGATTCGCAAAGTCCTGGGCCGAAGCTGAAGAGATTGTCAAAGAAACCGATTACCCCGCGATCGTTCGTCCCAGCTTCACGCTGGGTGGGACGGGCGGGGGCGTCGCTTTCAATCCGGAAGAGTTTCAGGAAATCGTGCGCGGCGGACTGGCTGCTTCACCAATTCACGAAGTGCTGATCGAAGAATCGATTCTCGGCTGGAAAGAATTTGAGTTGGAAGTGATGCGCGACCTCGCCGACAACGTCGTGATCATCTGTTCGATCGAGAACTTCGATCCGATGGGCGTGCATACTGGAGACTCGATCACAGTTGCGCCGGCGCAGACCTTGACCGATCGCGAATATCAAAGGCTGCGCGACATGGCGATCATCATCATTCGCAAAGTCGGCGTCGAGACCGGCGGCTCAAACATTCAATTCGCGGTGAACCCGGACAACGGCGAGGTGCGCATCATTGAAATGAATCCGCGCGTGTCGCGTTCGTCAGCCCTGGCGTCAAAAGCCACCGGCTTCCCGATCGCCAAGATTGCGGCGAAACTTGCGGTCGGTTACACGCTCGATGAAATTCCCAACGACATCACGAAGAAAACACCGGCTTCATTCGAGCCGACGATCGACTATGTCGTGACGAAGATCCCGAAATGGAACTTCGAAAAGTTTCGCGACGCGGAAGACGTGCTTGGCACGCAGATGAAATCAGTCGGCGAAGTCATGGCCAT
>DNNE01000188.1:21801-22295 GCA_003487805.1 Blastocatellia bacterium
GTCGGCGAAGTCATGGCCATTGGCCGCACGTTCAAAGAGTCTCTATTTAAAGGACTGCGATCGTTGGAGGCAGTCAAGCCGCTGCGGCTCGAAGATGTGCCGAACGATGAACTGCAGAGAAAGCTCGCGCGTCCGAACTCACAACGATTCTCTTACATCACCTATGCGCTGGAACACGATTGGTCGATCGACGAGATTTACCGCTTGTCGAAAATCGATCCGTGGTTTCTGGATCAACTCAAGCAAGTGATGGAAATTCAGCGCGAAGTTGAAGCGGTGCCTGGGTACGCTGTCGTCCCGACAGCCGATGCTGTCCAGGCTAGCTCTCGGGACGAGAGCGTACCCAGACTCGAAAACATTCCCCTCGACCTTCTCCGCGCCTTCAAAGAAGCCGCACTCTCCGATCGCCGGCTTGCCTACTTAACCAAACGCACCGAAGACGAGGTGCGCGCTTATCGCAAGAGCCTTGGACTGATTCCCGTTTACAAGCGCGT
>DNNE01000174.1 GCA_003487805.1 Blastocatellia bacterium
ACATAGCGAAGGATCGTGCCTTCGTGGCCGTACCAGTTGGTCGCAGTGGAGGCGACGACGATCGATTGCGCGTCGATCATCTTACCCATCACCCCACCGGAACTGTTCGCCGCGCCCATTAGGATCGGACTTAGACCAAGTTGCGTCGCGGTGATCTTTTGCAGACTCCCAAAAAGAACATTTGAAGAAGTGTCAGAGCCGGTCAGCGCTACGCCGAGCCAACCCAGCATGGTGCCGAAGAATGGATAAAGCCACCCCGTCTTTGCGAATGCGAGACCGAGCGTGGCGTCCATGCCTGAATACCGCGTCGTAAATCCAATCGCCATCATCGCCGCGATCGTCAGAAGCGAATAGCGCACCAGCTTGAGCGTCTTCCAATAAACGCTCAGCAACCCTCGAAGCGAATAACCCATCGCGAGGCCGGCAATGACTGAGGCGAGCAGAATGCCGCTGCCCGAGGCTGATAAGAAATTGAAGTTAAAGACCGCGTTCTCGGCCGCGGGTTTAGCCACCACCGGCGGCACTCGCAGGACAATTTTGTCGAGACCATGAATGGGAATCTTCGGCGCCGCGATCCCGTCGAGGAATCCTTTTGTTTGGGGCAATCCCCAAACGAAAACGACGACGCTGAGAATTATCCAGGGCAGCCAGGCCTTGAACATTTCGGATCTTGAATGTCGGACCGTATCAGAAGCCCGCGCGTCAGCAAGGGCCTCGTTGGCAAGAGCCCTCCCTGACGGTCGGGCTTCTGACACTGACTCTTCCGCATCATCAGCCCGGTCGCTACCGCTCGCGGTACTGACTTCGAAGCGCCAGATGTGTTTTGGCTGCCAGAACCGGAGGAAAGTCGCCAGCGCGGCAATGGAAACGATCGCTGCGACCACGTCAACTAACCATGGGCCATGAAAGTTGGACACGAGAAACTGTGGAATCGCAAAGCACACGCCGGCGACCAGAATAGCGGGCCAGATTTCCAGCATGCCGCGAAAACCTGCGAACGCCCAGATTAACCAGAACGGAACGATCAGCGAAAAGAATGGAAGCTGGCGTCCGACCATCGCACTCAATTGTTTGAGGTCGAGTCCGGTCACGCCCTGGAGGCCAATCAGCGGCGCGCCTAACGCTCCAAAAGCCACCGGCGCGGTATTGGCAATCAAGGACAAGCCCGACGCCGACAGTGGTGTAAAGCCCAGCCCGATTAAGATCGCTCCCGTTACCGCGACCGGCGTGCCGAATCCGCAGGCGCCTTCAATGAAAGCTCCGAAACTAAACGCGACCAAAAGCAGTTGCAGCCGGCGGTCTTCAGTGAGGCCGGTAATGCTTTGACGCAAGCGCTCGAAGAGTCCGCACTCATTCGTCAATTGATAAAGAAAGATTACATTGAGAACGATCCAACCGATCGGAAACAGTCCGTACGCCGCGCCATAACCCGCGCTCGCGAAAATCATTCCGACGGGCATGCGAAAGATCGTGATCGCAACTACCAAAGAAGTGGTTAGTCCGAGCATGGCCGCGTAGTGCGCCTTGATCCGAAAGACTCCGAGACTTCCGAGCAGGACCAGGATGGGGAGGGCCGCCAGTGCGGTCGACAGCACGACGTTGCTCAACGGATCGTAGACTTGCGACCAGGTCATAAGGGAAGCAAATTCCTCTTCAAAAATGGATGGGCATATTTATCACGCCGTGCGGTTTCCGCCAACCAGATTCAATCACTATGAGCCTGTTTGGAGTTCCGCCTTTAGGCCGCTTGTGGTCGGGAAGGGCCTACCGCTCGAAGGCGGAACTCCAAACAATCAAGTCCGCTTTCAAGATCCTGCTCGTATGCCTGTCAGAAGAAACTTTTAAACGCAGAGAGCGCAAAGGATTCCGCAAAGGACGCAGAGGAAAACCTTTGCGTTCCTCTGCGAAATCCCCTGCGTCCTTTGCGTTTAGATCCGAACGTTCATCGTCACTCAAGATGGTCACAACGCAGTTTGGAATATTAAACTGCAGCTCGAGTAGCCTAACCCGGATAGGTAAACACACTTACTTTAGCGGTCTCCAGCGACGTAACGACTTCGATTTTAGCCTCCTCGCCATTAACAACGATGCGGCGATTGGAGTTCGCGGCAAAGCACTCGACTGTAGTTATCAAACATTCAACGGGCGCGGCCGTGAAGCGCTTCAAGCCAGTGGCCTCACGGCCCTCGCTTAAGAGAAGTTGAGCATCGAACGCCACTTCGGTTTTATCGGCGCTGGTTATTTCATTGGCGTCCATCTCTGAAATCGCCACGCCCTGTGGCAGAAGGTTCATTTCTCCGTCGAGGTAAATCGTCCAGAGAAATCCGATGTCCAGCAGCAAGTGCGCGGCTTCACCGGCGATGAACCAGCCCAATACAGTCGCGCCCAACACGTGCGCGATGACGTGGTCCTGATGCTTCGTGGTTTCGCACTCGGTCCAATCTGAAGAGTTCTGATCCATGTTGTTTTGGTTTTCTTACGCTGTTGAAGGTATGTAATCGAATAATCGATCTTCGTCTTGCGGCTTGGCCGCCTGATGTGCGGAAAGCCTTCGGCTTTCCGGCGCGATACCCACATTTGAAGGAGGCTAAGCCTCCGGTGCGAGGCGCAGCCTCGCTGCAATTGGAACCTGATCGGAAAGGCAAAGCCTTTCCGCACATCAGGCGGCACAGCCGCAAATGCGCGATGAAACAGTACCACCAAATCCTTCGCTCGATTCTTGATAAAGGCTCAGCACATCAAGATCGGACCGGTGTCGGCACAGTCTCACATTTCGGATATCAGACTCGGTTTGATCTCAGTGAAGGCTTTCCCATCGTCACGACCAAGCGAGTTCCATTTCGCTGGATAGCGGAAGAGTTGTTTTGGTTCCTCTCCGGCGACACGAACGAAGCAAACCTGCGAGAGAAGGGAATCGACATCTGGAAAGAGTGGGCCGACGAAGAACATACGCGGCGGTTTGGACGCGAAGCCGGCGACATGGGTCCGATTTATGGATATCTCTGGCGATCATTCGGCGGGCACTATCCTCAACGCGACGGCGTAGATCAAATCGCGCGACTAATTAATGAGATCGAAACGAATCCCAATTCGCGAAGATTGATCGTCAGCGGCTGGGACCCGCGCGAATGTGACAACGTCGATTTGCCGCCGTGTCACACGCTCTTTCAATTCAAGATCGAGGAGCGCGCGGGCGAACGGGTTCTTCATTGCCAGCTCTATCAACGATCTGCGGATGCGTTCCTCGGTGTGCCTTTCAATATCAGCTCGTACGCGCTGCTTACACACCTGGTCGCGCATGTCTGCGAGTTAAAGGTTGGCGACTTCATTTACACACTCGGCGATTATCACATCTATCAGAATCACCTCGACCAGGTTAACGAAGTGCTGTCGCGCGAAGCTCGCCCACTGCCGAAGTTGGAAATAAGAGATGAAGGGGATCGGCTGCGAGGCCTGCCAGGCTTGTTAGATTTCAAGTACGAGCATCTAAGTCTTATCGGTTACCAATCGCATGCGAAGATTGCGGCGCCCGTCGCGGTCTAATGAAAGCACAGGATTTGTTGGTTCAGGGATTGAAATCCCCGGCAAGTCAACTGGAGGTTCAATGCTTAGACCCCAAAAGAAGTCTCGCCGAAAAGTCGCGTCAATTGAAAGGAAGACATTTGTCTCAGAGATACTTAGCAGAATTGCTCCACGCATTGGCGCGAAGGTATTTCTTGAACCGGATTATGGCTTCGTGGGAGAGATTACGTTCACGAACGGGAAGAGAGTTCTATTTCGCGATCGGAACTTCAACATAAACCCGCAAGGATCGTCGGAAATCGCGCGGGACAAGGGCTACGCAGATTTTTTCTTGAAACACTACGGGTACAATACTGTCGAAGGCCAAACCTTCTTCAGTGAGAAGCTGAATGACAGACTTGAGATCAGGCGCACCATCGACGACGGATTTCAATATGCTAAGACATTGGGGCTTCCCGTCATCCTAAAGCCTAACAACCTCAGTCAAGGCACTCTTGTAACCAAGGTTCATAACAAGAGAGAGTATTATCTAGCCGCGAAAAAGATTCTCAAACGAACACCCGTCATGTTGGTGCAAAGGTTCTATTCTGGAAACGATTACAGGCTCGTTGTATTGGACAACGAGGTGATTTCCGCTTATCAAAGAACCGCGCTCTTTGTTGTCGGTGATGGCAAGTCCACGGTAACCGAATTGCTCAAGCTTAAGCAGAGGAATTTCGTCAAGTTGGGTAGAGACACTGAGATTGATGCTGACGATTTTAGAATCAGACTGAAACTTCTAAAGATGCGACTCACTTGCCAAAGCGTTCCCACGCTTGGTGCCAAGGTCGTTCTCTTGGACAATGCTAACCTTTCAACTGGCGGCGACGCCTTCGATGTCAGTGCCAAAGTTCATCCTGACTTCTGCCGATTGGCAGTGACCATTACTAAGGATATGGGCCTCCGTATGTGTGGGGTTGACATCATCACAGGCGACATAAAGACGACCCTCGATCGCTACGTAGTCATTGAGATAAACAGCGCGCCAGGGCTGGATAACTACGCGTCCATAGGAGCCAAACAACGAGAACGCGTGGATGAGTTATATCTTAGAGTACTTCAAGCGCTGGAGACATCTTGAGTTTTCAGCGAAAACATTTTTGATGAACGAGATCACGATTACTGGCTTCACCGAATTTCATGCGGTCGTTGAGAATTATGACACGTTAAGAACGACTTTCGGGGGTTTCTAGACAGTCGGTTGAGCTTGTGCCCAAGGGGGTCGGCCCGACAGATGGCATAGCCACTCATATACAATGGTTGAAGACGAATTGTTATTGACGCCGGCTCGTTACGTGATATGAGCTATAGAAGATGCACCGAGCAACACCGTCTCACTCGAAAGCACTTCTGTATGTTCTTGGAGTTCCTGACTGAGCGCGGATATACGGTTAGTGCAATCGATGATTACAGTTTACTCTACAAAATAGAACGTGGCTCTTTTTCAAGGTTCGTAAGCGACATCGACTTCAATAGTGCCGCGGCGGCCAAGCTCTTAAAGGACAAGCTGCTAACCTATTTGGTTCTGCAAGACTTGGAGATTTGTGTCCCCACCGGCACTTATTTTCTTTTGGGCAATCACCAATACTCGGATTCGCCCGAACAGATTATGGGATTCCTCAAAACTGCGCAATATCCGCTAATCCTTAAACCAAACGACAGCTCGCTTGGCAAAGGACTCACTGTATTTAGAAACTACAACCAACAGCGTGCTGAAAGAGCAATCGCGAAGGTGAAGCAATACTCAGAGATTCTCATTATCCAAGAATATATCAGCGGACAAGAGTATCGCGTTGTGGCCGTAGAAGGAGAAATAATCTTTGCCCTAAAGAAGTACAAAAGGCCTCAGCCGCCCAAGGAGACTTCGTGGTTGGATAGGCAATTCTTCCGCGATATCGTCCAAAAATCTATGAAACATACCGGCTCTACCGTTTGCGGTTTCGATTTCATTGTGGATCGATATTCCACAAAGGTTCTAGAGGTTAATAGCAATCCTTTCATGTTTCGAATAGTAGAGTATTTGTCTGAAACCACCGTGAACCGATATTTTCTCAAACTAGAGCAATTACTAAGGATGAACTATGGGTAAGCCCCACTCCTATGAATCGGATCTTGAGGATCTTACAGACGGATACGACCAGGGCGATCCATGTCCTATTGGTTGCGGCGGCATAATCACCCATCGAAAGACCCAAGAGGGCGACGATTTGGATCAATACTTGTACTCCCAATGCTCAAGATGCCCGTGGAACACATTGGTGGAGTAGAATCGCGACCAGATTGCTCCGCAAGTGTCGGTTCGGTGTCCGGGTTCCGCTAGGATAGGTGATGAAGATATGACATGAGGAGAAGGCGATATGGGAAATCCTAATAGCGTTGGATCAGAATGTAATGAATGTGATGGAACAGGCGAAGTTACCTGCGGTGACTGCCGAGGCTCCGGACGCCATGGTAATTATCCCAACCCTAAGAACTGCGTGTATTGTGATGGCCTTGGAAGACGCGCTTGTTCGGAGTGCCATGGAAGCGGAAGCGTGTAGTTCCCAGATGTTGCTCAAAGGTTGCGCGGCCTGGGAGGCTTCTCAGTTTTCAGTACGAGGATTTGAATCTCATCGGTTACGAATCACACGCGAAAATCGCGGCGCCCGTCGCGGTTTAGGTGCGACTGATCTTTTCTTTTTCACCCGTTTTCGTAAACCGACAACATCGTGAAGAACTTCAAATATGTCATCGAACGCTGTGAGGACACCGGCTTTTATGTTGGTTATGTTCCCGACTTCCCGGGTGCACATAGCCAAGCTGAAACCAAAGAGGAGCTACAGCACAACATGCGTGAAGTGATCGAACTTCTGTTGTTGGACGATTGACCGGATTTGATTTCTCAAGAGCCCTATTGCCGTACGAGGAGCGCGAGTCCCACGACGCAGAAGATTAGCCCGATCACGTTGCGCAACGATAAGTGATCTTTGTAGACGAACAGACCGACAGGAATCAGCACGATCGCGGCGGCGGCATTTGTAGCGACAGCGGCGATGCTTATTCTCCATCCGGTCCGATACGCGAGCAGGAAGCCTAACTCAATTAGAGCGGCGGCGGCTCCCAACGTAAACACCGCCCAATTCGAGGCTTTGAAAGTTTCGATCAGGCTTTTCTTTCCCGGGTAGGTGAAAGCTAACGCAAGACAAAAAACGATACCGACAGCGTAAGCGATTGTAATGACGAAAAACGGGTTCGCTTCTTTCGGCACTGCCTTCTGCGACAGGTGATAAAGCAGCATGCCGATGACGGTAAGCCCAAATGCCAGATAGAAACCGCTCATATTGTTTACCTGGTGGCACGGGCGTCTCGCCCGTGAATCACGCGCAGGATGTGCGTGCCACCTTCCACTGGTTCTGTAGTCGAAAGGCGACCTGATGATACGATACGTGCGCGCGCAGGTCACTGGTAAACATCAGCGGCAACAATGCTCGTCCACTAAAATGTCCATCATTGGTATCGTCGCAATAGATCGAAATTTCGCTATTGGCAAAGGTGGTACATTGCCCTGGCATTACCCTGCCGACATGAAGTTTTTCAAACAGACAACGATTGGAAATGCGGTCGTAATGGGCTCTCGAACGTGGCAAACGCTGAAGAGGCCTCTGCCCGATCGAATGAACATTGTCTTGACGACGAAGCAGGGCATCGGAGTTGATTCGGTCGTCACGCTCCCGGATGTTAAATCAGTATTGACGTTGGCGAAGACGCTGACGCGCGATCTGTTTGTGATCGGCGGCGCGCAGGTTTATGAAGCATTCCTGCCGCACATAGATCGATGGGTCGTCACAGAAGTCCCTTTGTCAGTCGAAGGCGCCGACACATTCATGCCAGCGAACTTCTTAGAGGGGTTCGAGTTGTACGAGGTTAGACAACTGGATGAGGAATTGCGCGCGAAGTTCTACGAACGAAGCCGCACTTAGTTGCCGTTGTCACTTACATCCAACAGATCGTGGCGGGTGATGATGCCCGTGATGCGGCCGTATTCTTCGATCAGCACCGCGGGGCTGGTGCGCAACTTTCGCGAAACCACATTCACATCATCGTCAACGTCGACAACCGGAAAACTTTTGTCCATGACCTTGCTTACCGGCACTTCGAGCAAGTCACGATCGTTGAAAACTTTTGAGAGCAAGTGATTCTCGCGCAGCGATCCGACGGGCTTTCCATCTTCCAGCACCGGAATCTGCGTCAGCCCCATTTCATTCATTTTAGCTAAAGCCGCGGACACCAAATCGCTCGGCGCAACAATCACGAGATCGCTCGGCGCAGCTTTACCCTTCGTTTCACCAATCAGTCCGGCCGTGATTTTCTGCGGTTCGAGCAGTCGTTTTTCTTTCATCCATTCGTCTGAATGGAATTTAGTTAGATAGTGTTCGCCGGTGTCGCAAACGATGAAGACAACGATCGCGTTTTCATCCAGGTCGCGGGCGACGCGCAAAGCCGCGGCGCAATTGGTTCCGGTTGAGCCGCCACAAAAGATTCCTTCGACTCGTCCAAGCTGGCGAGCCGTTTCAAACGAATCGTGGTCCGAAATGTTGAGCACTTCATCGACGTATTGCATGTGCGCGTTCGCCGGCAAAACCTCCTGGCCGATGCCCTCGACCAGATATGGCGTCGTCTCGGGAACCTTGCCCGTGTCTTTGTAAGTCTTATAAATCGATCCGAACGGATCGGCGCCGACGATTCTGATGTTGGGGTTTTTCTCTTTCAAGAACCTTCCAGTTCCCGAGATTGTCCCACCCGTTCCGATGCCGGATACGAAGTGCGTGATCTTCCCTTCGGTCTGCTCCCAAAGTTCCGGGCCGGTCGTGCGATAGTGCGCTTCCGGATTAGCCGGATGTGAATACTGGTCCGGATAAAAAGAATTAGGCGTCTCAGCCGCGATGCGTCGCGCGGTCGAGACATAATGATCGGGCGTGCCGTGCTTTGCCGAAACGGGAGTGATCACCACGTCCGCGCCCAGCGCCTTTAAGTAGCGCGACTTTTCCACCGACGCTTTGTCCGTCATCACAAAGATGCACTTGTAACCTTTGACTGACGCGGCGATTGCCAAACCGATGCCCGTGTTGCCGGAAGTTGCTTCGACAATTGTGCCGCCGCGTTTTAGTTTGCCTTCGCGCTCCGCGGCTTCGATCATCGAGATGCCAATTCGGTCCTTCACTGAAAAACCGGGATTGAGGTTCTCCATTTTGGCGAGCACCAAAGGCTTCAGTCCTTTATTAAGACGATTGAGTCTGACGAGTGGCGTGTTCCCGATTAACTCCAGCACGCTTTGGTAATATTTCATGTCGGTGTTCGTTTGCGAAGCGTTATGCGATTCCCATATTGATACCACGACATTCTCTGCGAAGTGATGCGCTTTTGCAAAATGAAACAGCGGAGATGTGGAGTGATGTCCGGTTCCCGGATGGTTTTGATTTGATGAGCACTCATGTCCTAATTCAGTTTGCTTCCGCGTTCCTCTGCGAAGACGTCGGTCCTTTCTAAGCGGTTTTATTTCGCACGCGTGAGTATTAACCGCAGAGAGAAGACTGAGGATTGCACGGAAGGCTGCAGAGAAAATCGATCCTGGTACGCTACTTAATTCTGCGGTAGTGGTACAGGTTGACTCCCTCTTCCTTTGGGAGAGGGTTGGGGTGAGGGCCTGAGCGCAAACTGCAACCACAAAGTTGCCGCGGGCTTCAGCCCGCAATCCGTTCAGGAATTCTTCGCAG
>DNNE01000063.1:0-624 GCA_003487805.1 Blastocatellia bacterium
GCTTTAGCGGGCGACAGAATCTTGCCTTTCATCCACCTCCGATTTACCATCACAGCGATGTCACAAGCACTACCGCTACCACCACCCGGTTTTGACGCTCTGTCAGTCGATGAGCAGATTGATTACGTTCAATCTCTTTGGGATCACATCGCCGCTCGACCTGAACAAGTTCCCGTCCCCGATTGGCATCGAGAGATTTTGGTTGAACGTTTAGCGACCCATCACGCGAACAAGGATCAGGGCAAGAATTGGGAAGAGTTTGAGAAGGATCTCACCAAAGAGCTAAGCGAACGGACCACATAATGAAACGACGCACCTTCGTCCGCCCGGAGGCGCAAACTGACATTAGAGAAGCCGCGCGATGGTACGAAGGCCGCGAGATTGGTTTAGGCCTTCGATTCCTCCGCGAGATTCGCACCGCACTCGAGCACATCACCGACAATCCGCTCATGTTTCCCATTATTGAAGAAGACGTGCGCCGCGCGCTGTTGCACAAGTTTCCCTATTCGATCTATTTCGTAAGCGAACCGGACGCAATCGCGATCATTGCAGTCCTCCATCAACATCGCCGGCCAGATGCTTGGAAGTCTCGTCGATAAACGCAGTAGCCCGACCGTAAGGAAG
>DNNE01000063.1:728-4677 GCA_003487805.1 Blastocatellia bacterium
GAAGCGATGGTGATGGACGAAGACTACATCCGCGCTCTCTCTTACGGTATGCCGCCCGCCGCCGGCATTGGCATCGGCATCGACCGGTTGGTGATGCTGCTCGCCAACAAGCAGTCAATTCGGGATGTGATCATGTTTCCGCACATGCGTCCGGAGCGACGCCCCGACGATGAAAGCCCGGCGGGGCAGTAGCCCGACCGTAAGGAAGGGCGTGATCGTGCGCGACAATCTGGCGAAGATCGTTATCGACGCTCCCGACTCGCTGAGTAATCGTCGCTGGATGAAACAATACAAAGACCGCTGGCGATTAAAACTTGAACAAACCGAATTGTGGATGGTGAGTCATGCCGTTGAAGTTGAGTAGCGGGCGTCGAGCTAAGCCAACGCAAATCGCAAAAATCGCGGGCCTGAACCTGTTCTCATTTTCTGCCTGGAACCTTTTAGGCCAATCCAACAATGTACATCACAGTGGCCACCACCACGTTGACCGGTAGATTTCCTTATTTTCCATCGCGGTCCAGTTGACTTTCTCCCACATTGATTTGCCATCGGTAAACTTCAAAGACTGATGCAGAACACTATAGACGTCCGCTGTAATTCGGGAAGCAAATTGTGCCGGCAACGTGCAGAGTTTCGCCGCATAGTTTGCTGCACGACCAACCCAAACTAAATCATTGGAGCCACGAATTCCCGTCCGAGCGACCCAGAGTTCACTCGTGTCGATTCCGACTGTTTGTTGAACCTGATATGTTTCGTTGGGGTACTGTGCCTTTAACGCTGGGTTTATTATGTTCTTGACGGCGTAGTTAATTTTCAGAGCAGTACGGGCTGCCGAAGTATTTTTCAAATCACCTATATATACAGCCATAACCCGGTCGCCATCATAAGCAGTAATCGAACCGCCCTCGGATCTAATGATTTTTGCCGCGCCATGCAAATATGCTTTGTAGATTTCTGCCGCAAAATAAGGTTTATAACTATCGACCAAATTGGTGGAGGCAGTCAGATCCGCATAAAGCACGGTAGCTTTAAGCTTCACTGCCTCATTGCCAAGTCCAAGGTCCTTCGATTCCGGAACCACACTCCCGTCTCGCGTCGACCACTGATCTTTGAAGATCTTCTTAACTTCAGCTGTTAGGTCTTCCGAAAACGACATGGATGAATCTCCTATTTCGGACCTGTCGACATGATAATTTTGCGCAGGTCATTGCACAGTGGAGCGATTGCGGTCGTAAGATCGCCTGGAGCTGTCAGCTTGTAAGTTAGTGGCGTCAGGCCAAGTATGTCTGATGGAATCTTCACCGCCACGCCTAACGGCGAAACCAGAAAAGTTCGATGTCGGCCGAGACTTCCCATGAACAAACCTAGCTCGAAAACAACATTGTCGCGCGGCGCGTCTGACGTTATTCCTCTGCTAGTCACCTGATCCTCAGGTCCCAAAACCAAGACTGCGAAATCAGCAGTTCGCAGCTGCCCCTGTAAGTCATCGATCGGGAACGTCGAGGCACCAAAAACACCGTCGGTCCAGACGCGAACTACAAAATCATCGTATCTCAGACATGATTGGATCTCGCGCGCGACGGGTAGCGTCTCGCGTGATGATCCGATGAAGATGACGGGTCGAGGATTCTTTTGCGCAACTAGCTCGTTTCTTTGACGTAGTCGCTCTCCCAAAAACAACGCTATGAGACGCCACAGCTCAGAATGCGTTTGGGCTATCTCCGCAAAGCTGGTTTCTGATATGCGCGCGACAACCGTGGGTTCAATTGTTGTAACTGTCGCAGCTCGCGGCGCGCTGGGATCGATCAATGCCATCTCGCCGACGTGCTGACCCTTGGTTCTGATCGCAACTTCATGCCCATTCACCGTGACTGAGACAGCCCCAAAAAGAATTAGATACAAATCGTCATCCGAACTTCCCTGTGAGATCAACTCGTAACCCGTGTCAAATTCGCGCAATTCAACTCGATCGCATAAATGATGCGCCAGTCCCTCGTCTCCCCGGACGATAGCTTGCGCCTTGATTGCTTCAATTAGCCTCGGACGATTTGAACTACCTTGGAATCTCTCAATCATTTTTGCTCAACCGAACAATGACAGCCTTCGTCGCTTTTCGAATGGCGAGAACAAAACAAAAACCGCCGCGATTTCTCGCGACGGCCGAGTTGGTTTTGGCGGCTTGGGCTACTTGGTTAGCGGAAGTCGGGAAAACTAGCTGGTCAATTGAATCGCGAGGTGAGTTCTCGCCTGGTTCGAAAACTAATGAACGACGGTTGAACTAAACTACGCTGCTAAAAATGCTTCTGTAATCCTCTCCTTGTATCGACCCATATTGCCCGCCCGCTACCGCAGGCGGTTCTGACTACTTGCACTTTGAGTACCCGCAATCGCGACAAAACTCACAGCCACTCGCGTGCTCTAGTTGCCCGTGGCATTCGGGACAGGTGCTGATCATCGTGGACATGATTGCGCCGATGACGGGCTGAGTGCCGACTGGGGCGGTCTGCGTTTGTTTGCCGAGGGCACGCGCTGAATCGGGGTGACCTTTCAAGCGCCGGTTCGTGATCATCAGGCATTCGGCGACGGCTTGTTCGGGTGAAGTAAGCAGGCGCTCGTTGAACCAGACGGCGTGGGTGCCGGTCACTTTGTTCAAGCTGTAAGAAACTTCCGCGGCATCGAATCCGCCGCGCAACATCTTTGAAGCCAGCATGCCGACACCGCCGCTGATCGGACCAGTAGCGAAAACTTCCTGAATCATCTCATCGTCGTGATTGACGGTGACGTAGAGGTTCTGTCCGTCGAACGGAATGCGCCAGGTCGCGCCGCGCAGTTCGCGCGGACGTTCGAGACGAATTGCACCCTGCTTACGCGCCGCGGCTTCGGCTTCGGCTAATCTTCTGGCAGCGGCTTCGTTCTCTGATTCAGTGCCAATCGGCGCGACTTCATCCAGAGGCTCGATGATTGTTGTAGTCGTGACCACTGTCGGCGTCTCAGTCTTTGCCTCACTCTTCATCGAGGTCAGCACCTGCCCTTCGCGTGAACCGTCGCGGTAGTAACTGACGGCCTTGCAACCAAGCTGACGTGCTAAGCGATAAAGATGATCGACTGACTCGAGGGTGTCGTTGACTGCGCCGTTGCAAGTCTTCGACACGCTGTTGTCGACGTTGCGTTGCGCGGCGGCGAGCACATGCACGTGCTGCTCTGCGCTGATGGACATCGCCGAAATGAAATAACCGGGCAGCTCGTGTTCGTGCTCAACCACATAGCTTGCGGCGGCATCGATCGAATCCGCATCCGTCTGATCTACATCCACACCCAAAGCCTGGGCGGCGAGGGTGTGAACGTACGTGCGCGTGCCGAGAGTGTCCTTTCGCACGTACGCCCACGAGAAGTTGGGTTCTACTCCCGACGACGTTTCTGCAACCAGGGAAATCGTGCCCGTAGGAGCTATCGTCGTTACTTCATAGTTACGCGGGGTGAGCGGAACTTCACGTGAGATGCCGATTTCGTTGTAGAGAAAGTCGGCGTAAGATTCGCGATTCGATTCGAGTTCAGGAAAGACACCGCGTTCGGCGCCGAGACGAAGGCTCTCAGTCCACGCCTCGCGACGAATAAAGCCCATCACTTCATCCATCAGATCGATGGATGAAGCTGAGCCGTAAGAAATCTTCAAATTCAAACAGAGATCGGCAAAGCCCATGATCCCCAGGCCCAAAGGACGCGTCCGTTTGACGACGTCGTTAATCTCCGGCAGCGGCCAGGCGCAGGTGTCGATCACGTTGTCGAGAAAACGCGTGGTCCAATGCGTGACTTCGGCCAGCCGATCCCAATCCAGGCGGTTTTCGCGATCATAAAACTTGTTCACATCGATCGAGCCCAGGTTGCACGAGTTCGCAAAGTGCAGGAACTGCTCGCCGCAGGGATTGCTCGCCATGATCGGCCCCATCGA
>DNNE01000063.1:5003-19104 GCA_003487805.1 Blastocatellia bacterium
TGGCGATTGACTTCGTCGATGAACGCAATGCCGGGCTCGGCATATTTATGAGCACTTGAGATGATCCGGTTCCAGATGTCGCGCGCGTAGACCATTCCCGGGGCGGGCGGCTCTTCAATCAAAGCGTCGGAAAGATCCGCGATGTCGAATGATTCTTTGTCACGGAAGGTGACCGTCGATCCGTCGGGGCGGCGATAGACGACGTAGTTTCGGCCAGTGACCGGATCGAAAACCGGCTCGTTCCAAAGCTCGCCTTTGAAGTCGAGCTGATACCACTCGTTGTGATCGACGGCATCGAGAAACTTGTCCGTAACATTCACTGAGATATTGAAATTCGTGAGCGAGTGCTGGTCGTTCTTCGCATGAATGAAACGCAGAATGTCCGGATGCGTCACGCGCATCATGCCCATGTTCGCACCACGACGCACACCGCCCTGCTTCACAGTGTCGGTGGTCGTATTGAAGATGTTCATGAACGACACGGGGCCGCTGGCAACACCATGCGTCGAGCTGACCATTGAACCGCTCGGTCTTAACTTTTCAAAAGTGAAGCCAGTGCCGCCGCCTGTCTGATGGATAATAGCGGCGTCGGTTGCGGTTTTCATGATGCCCGCGATCGAATCCGGCACGTCGAGCACGAAGCATGCGGCGAGCTGGCCGTTTGGTTTCCCGGCGTTGACCAGGCACGGCGTATTGGGGACGAACTCGCGCGCCGTCATGATGTCGCTCATGGCGTTATAGAAGATGTCGCGCTGTGCGGGATCGGTTTCCGCCACGGACACGTGCGCGACGACCCGCGCTACGATGTCCGACCACTCTTCCAGCGATTTCCCCTTCGCGTCTTTCAGCGAGTAGCGCATGGCGACTACCTTGCGCGCATTCAATCCCAGCGGCAGAGGCTGGCGCTTAAACGAGACGATCGATTCGGCTATTTCGTTTTGAGACACCTTTGTCATCTTCGCACCACTCGCGGATTTCATTTAGTTTACCTTTCCCGCGCGGAGACCGCACGCGAGGCCAATTTGGGGAATAAAATGCCGAGACGACACATGATCGCCTTGAACAAAAACTGAGTTTTTTTGCAGGTACTACGGTCGGTTTTGCGAAGTCACTACTACCATTGCGGAGCTGGGTTTGGAACCCATCTGCCGCCGCCGCCAGCCGTCTCAACCAAAGCAGGACGGACTATACGCCGAGTTTTAGCGGATGTCAATATCTTGTGGCTATCTTTTTTTTCAACACGATAGAGTGTGTTTTCTGAGGGATTACGTTAACCGCTAAGTGGCCGGAAATCAGCCCGTTAGGATGGCCCATAGAGGGGTTGCCGCGGAGGCACAGAGACACGAAGATAAGACGTTCCGAGATGACGAGGCGCGATAATGCGTCCGTTTCTCCATGACAGTCTTATTTTGGAAAACCGCCGGACACCGGACTGGAGCGCAACCGTCCCGGTTGCTGCCTGCCCGCGATCTAATTGCAAGCGAGGACGCTTGCGCTCCAGTCTACTTGGAAGATGAGCCGTGTGAAAGCAGCAGATCCAATTCGCGGTTCTGATTGTCGAGCATGCCGAAGGTGTCGGCGGTCTCTTCGAGCATTTGTCGCGTCATCGCGATCGAATCACTGAGTTCTTCGAAGTGCAACGATGAGACGCGTTCCGGAGTTGGCAGGGTGACGACCTGGTCATTTACCAGACCAAAGAAATTTTCGATTGATTGCAGCTGGCCTTCAACCATGCGAACCGATCGTTCGAGATCATTAAAAGCGGCGACGCGCCGCCTGAGGATTTCGGCGTTAGCTTGCTGAATCCGCTTTTGTCGATCATCGGTGGAAGTTTGAACGGAGTGCTCTGCCTGCTTGAGCTGATTCTGAACGGCCTGGCGATTGGTCGACCTCAGGTGATGCTTTCGCCGACGGTAAACATCCAACAGATCAACAAAATCTTCCCAACGCTGATCGAGGGTTTGCAGGTTCCCCGGAACGTCCTTGCTGGTGGTGAACTTTTTGTAGTTGGAATAAATTTGGTTCTTCATCCAGCGGAGGTATTCGACGGCCTCACGTTCGCGCGGATCGAAACCTTTGATTACTGCTTCGCGTTGCGCCTCGCGAAGTTTGCGAGCGCGTTCCTTGGTTCGGCGTTCAACCAGGCGACGATAAAAAGGTGCGGCAGGCACGATAGTAAGATAGAGCGCTTCGGATCCGAGCCCCAACAACAGCGGCGTTACATCCTGGAAGAAGACCGCGCCCACAAGAAAGCCGGCCATACCCCAAAAGTTAATCGGCTCTTTGAAGGCCTCTTTTAAATAGCGAGAATCGATCTTGGGCCAGTCCATGAAATACGGTCGTACTTAAAATATTCGAATAACGAAAAAGTCCTTAACAATCTCGGCAGCCAGATACATTCATTAAGGTTGCCGCGTCGTCTCTCCCTGCGCCGGCAATGCCTGAGGCGCGCCACTGGTGTCGGCCGGCAGCAACCCCATGTCTTTCTTGTACTGCAACAGCTTGTCCTGCAACTGCATGTCCATCGCTTCTTTCTCGATTTCCTGCATTTGATTGTCGACGGACGTGGTGCCCAGTTGCATTCTGGCTTCGGCAGCAGCCGCGCGTCGATCGATCTTGTCGCGCATCTCGTCAAAGGTCCCGGCATCGTCGCCAATCTGAAAGGAAGCCATGGTCTGCGCGAGTTGCTCCTGCAGCTTCGCCTGCTTCGACTGATTGATTAGCTGCATCGCTTCAGCCGTGCGGCGCTGCATCTGGAGCATGTAATTGTCGCGCGCCTTGAGCGCCTGCTTCGATGCCAGTTGCGAATGTTCGTATTGGTGAATGGTCCGCTGTAAATCGACCTGGGCCTGCGATAGCTGGCCAATGTAAGCAGTCGCGATGTCGTCCCGGCCCATCTTCACCGATGCTTTGATCTTGGAATCCAGATCGACAACCTGAGACTCCAGCCGTTCCTTATTCTTGCCGAGCAGCTTTTCCGTCGCCATCACCTGGGCGACCGAGTTGTTCAGATCGGGGATCCGATCGCGCATGTCGCGGATGGTTTGTTGCAGGATCAGCTCTGGATCCTCTGTGGCTTCAACAATTCCGCCGAACAGCGCACGCATCGAACGTTTTACCCTAGTCCAAAGTCCCATTTCGTCCTCCGGCTAAATCAGATTCGAAAAAGATGATTTCGTACGGCCGTCGAAAACGCTCGGAGGGCCGTCGAGTTGTACGAAAGAGCAAGGCGCATGGTTGCATTTTCAACCACTTTTGATGGCGAGTATAGCAGAGAAAAGCTGGCAGTAAGCAGTGACCAGTAAGCAGCAACGAAACCCCGGTGATTCAATGAGCCGGATCGCGCACCGTCAGCCGCGGCCGATGTCGCGCCGATACTGCATGCCGTCCCATTGAATTTCAGCAACGGCTCCGTAACACCGTGACAACGCCACCTCCAGGTCCTCACCCGTTGCGGTCACGCCCAACACGCGCCCGCCGGCGGTTAGCCATTCGCCGTTGGCGCGCGAAGTGGCCGCATGAAAGACGTGAACGTCCTGCCGGTGCTCGAGCCCTTCAAGACCGTGGATCGTCGCTCCGGTTTCGGCTTTCGCCGGGTATCCGCGCGCCGCCAGCACCACGCAAGCGGATGAATCAGGCGACCACTCTATGCTCAGTTGGCCCAGCTTCCCTTCACTGATCGCTTCAAAGATTGTCCCGAGATCCGTTTTCAATCGAACCAGGATTGCCTGCGTCTCCGGATCGCCGAAGCGCACATTGTATTCAAGCACGCGTGGTCCATCAGGGGTCAGCATCAACCCTATAAAAAGTATGCCGCGAAACGGAAAGCCTTCGTCCCGGCAGCCTTGCAAGGTTGGTTCGACGATATGGCTTGCCACCTGACCAAGCGTTGCGGAATCGATGATGCCGGCATCGGTAATCGAACCCATGCCGCCGGTGTTTGGACCAGTATCGTTTTCACCGATCCGCTTATGATCTCTGGCCGCCGGCATCAGACGATGGTCTTTACCGTCCGAGAATAAGAGAACCGACACCTCGGGTCCCGTAAGTCGCTCCTCGATTAAGATTTTGCGAGCGGCCTCAACGCCAACGACGCCGCTCCTCAATTCCTCCAGGGCAGCGAAGGCTTCCACCCGATCCGATGGGATGAAAACTCCTTTTCCGGCTGCGAGCCCATCAGCCTTTATCACTACGCTCGAGTTTTGATCGCCAAACTCACCGGAGTTCAGAATAGCTGCTGCTTCGTCGACAGATGTCGCCACGCGATAGCGTGCAGTCGGAATTGAATGACGAGCCATGAAGTCTTTGGCGAATGCTTTGCTTGATTCCAACCGCGCCGCCTCACTTCGCGGACCGACGACTTTCAGTCCGCGGCCTTCGAACGTGTCTACCAGTCCGGCAGCGAGCGGCGCCTCTGGTCCAACCATTGTCAGATCAATCTTTGACGCCTCAGCAAATGATGCCAGCGCGGGGCCATCGTTAACATTGATGGGTACGCATTCCGCGATCTGCGCGATGCCTGCGTTACCCGGCGCGCAAAACAGTTGCGAGCGCTCGCTCGATGTGCGCTGCAACGCCCAACAAATCGCGTGTTCTCTGCCACCTGATCCGATCACTAGAATCTTCATGTTTTTCTTAGCGGCGCGAACGGCAGTGAGCGATTGCGATCACACACTCGCCGCAGAGTCCACCACCCAAATCTTTTCCGGCAAAAATGCTTGACAGCGCGGGATCATAGTCATATAAGTGCACCCGCTGTGGCCGCCGTCAGGTTCACTTAGGGCGGCGCTAGTTTAATTTTTTCGCGGCCTCCTCGTACAGCTTCGAGACCAGCACCTGCAATCGGGGCTTCCTGCCCCCAACATCGTCAGAGCGTCTGGAGGAGAACCAATGTCAGATGATCAAACCAATCAAGTTGGTATTGAACAGGCGTCTGAGTATCAAGATCGATCGATTAATTGTGTCGATTGCGGAGAAGCCTTCATCTGGACAGTCGGAGAGCAGGTCTTCTTTCACGATAAGGGTTTGCAGAACGAGCCGAAGCGGTGCAAGCCGTGCAAACAAGCGAAGAACGATCGGTTGGCAGCAATCTCACTCGCGCAATCGGCGGGCATCAAACAACGAATTGAAGTCACGGTCATGTGCGCCCAGTGCCACGAAGAAACGACGGTGCCTTTTTATCCTTCACAGGGACGTCCGGTTTATTGCCGCGCATGCTTCATCGCTGCGCGCGCGATGACCGCCAGCGCCTGACGCTCTATTGCTCCAAATGGTAAGGGACATTCGTCACCACTACACCCTTCTTAAAAAGCAACGCCCCCTTCAGGAACAGCGTATTCTGATTGTGCAGAAGGTTCTGCCACCACTTCGCGGGAACGAACTCCGGCAACACCACTGTAATTAATACGTTGGGAGATCCTCGTCGCACCCGATCCACATAGTTAAAGATTGGACGGGCCAGCGAACGATAGGGCGAAGCGACGACGACCAGATTGACGCCGGAACCCCACTGATCCCATTTCTCTCTTAACCTGCGCGTTTGTTCGTCGTCAAGATTCACATACACCGCGGTCACATGATGTGGAGCAATCGACTTTGCATATTGCAAGGCTGCTATTACGCCCCGATGGATTCCGGAAATCGGCACCACGACTTCGTGATCAAACGGACGCAAAGGAGCAAGGCCTTCGGTTGATAATTGGCGCGCGACATCGACGTAATGGCGATGAATTTTGAGGAACATCAGTACTAACAACGGTATCAAGGCCACCACCACCCACGCACCGTGGATAAACTTAGTGGCGATGAAAATGATCAGCACGACGCAGGTGGCGATAGCGCCCAGACCGTTGACGACGATAGACTTTCGCCAATGCGACTTCCGTTCGATCGTAACCAGATTCAGAGGAGACCCGGCAACTGAAGCAGACTGACTGGCCGAAGACCCTTTCGCCGCGTTGCGAGCTGCTTGCATTGATTTACCTTCGCGCCACCAATGCACAACCATTCCTGCCTGCGACAGCGTAAAGGACAGAAACACGCCTACCGCGTACAGAGGAATCAGGCGGCTGGTGTCACCCCGAAATGCCCACACCAACAATCCCGAGAAGGCTGCCAGCAAGATAATTCCATTCGAAAAAACGAGACGGTCGCCAAGATTCGCGAGTTGACGCGGCAGATAGCGGTCTCGAGCAAGTAAGGAAGACAAACGTGGAAAGCCGGCAAACGAAGTGTTGGCTGCGAGGATTAGGATCGCCGCAGTGGTTGCCTGCACCACATAATAAAACCATCCGAACCGGCCGGTGAAGACCACTCTGGCAACCTGAGATATGACCGTCTCATGCTCGCGCGGATGAACATGGAAGAAATAACTGAGGACACTCGCACCGAGAAACATCCCAATCAACAACGCCGCCATCCACGACAGGGTGGTCGCCGCATTTTTGGATTCGGGCTGCTTAAAAGCCTGAACACCATTTGATATTGCCTCGATGCCGGTCAGGGCAGCGCAGCCGTTGGCAAACGCTCCCAGCAATAAGAACAGATGCAAAGGTTGAGGGTGATAGCCCTCAGCAATTTTCAGGTCGGCGTCGTTGGCCACCACAGCCAACGTTGGGTGCATATAAAAGCGGATCAGCCCATAAACAATCAGAAACAAAAAACTCACGATAAAGGCATAGCTCGGGGCCGCGAATAGCGCACCCGCCTCGCGTACGCCACGTAGATTTGCGACAGTAATGAAAGCGATAAAAAAAAGACACAACAGGACTCGATAATTGTGCAGTCCGGCGAAGCTGGTCCCCTCAGTCGCAGAGGTAATTGCTTCGACGCCGGCAGCCACAGAAACTGACACCGTAAGAATGTAATCGACGAGCAGCGACGCGCCTGCGATCAATCCTGGTATTGTGCCCAGGTTCTCCTTCGCCACGATGAAGGCGCCGCCTCCGGAAGGATACGCGTAGATAGTTTGACGGTAACTGATGGTTACGATCACGAGTAGCAGGCAGATCGCGATCGAAATCGGAACAACCTTGCCAAATGGATCGCCCTGGCCGACGAAGTACGCCGCCGCGAGCACGAGAAGTATCTGTTCAGTTGCGTACGCGGTGGAAGACAGCGCGTCTGACGCGAAGATCGCCAGGGCAGTTTTCTTGGTTAGCCGTTCGTGTGCTAAGCGTGCCGTCCTGATTGGGCTGCCAAGCAGTAAGCGCTTTAGAGAGGCCATCGTTTACGCACAATCGCGGGCCCGCGTTTCTGATCGCAGCGCTAAAATGCCACAGCCTGGCTTTTCAACAATGCCAACTGTGGCAACGCCACTCGACGCGGGTGCTCGCTATTTCTCGTTCCGAAAAAATTCGTACAGGATCGTGCTCGCCGTATCTTATTCCACTTCCTTCGAAAGTCAATCTGCACACCTTGTGAAATCGATTTTGGTCGGGGATGTGGGGGTAGCTGCGGGTTGAAAAAACGTCCTCTAAAAATAAAAGCGGGCGGGGCCCTCCCACAAGCCCCACCCTAAGGCCACGTGTCCTCACCCCACGCGACCACTTCGTCCACCGGGGAGGCGGACGCAGGGTGATTATGCACAAGTCATGGTTCTTATGCAACTGAAAGTATGATCTTTTTTTCATCAATTCTGAGCTCGTAAAAACATAATCACTTTTTGTAATAGCTACCATCAACTTCGTTGTGGCAAGACGGATTCGATGGCATGTAGAAGCACAATCACGACATCATTTCCCGCGAGTGCATCTGTAGTTTTGAGCGCGACATAGTCGTTCGTTACATCGGTAATCACACCTTCGTAAATGCCGCCAGAAATCGTTTTAATATTTACTGCGCTGCCTCTATACCTAATCAAAAGATTCTCGATGTGTTGATAATTCATCTCGTCTATTCCTCACTCTCGCGTCACGCTGTCCGGATTTTTGCATCAGCATCCAATTCCCAGGTAACGAAAAACAAACGATAACCATCCGGGTCCTGCAAACTAACAAATCTGCCGCCCCATCCTTCATCGCGCGGATCGGTAACTTGAACCTCGCGCGCCTTCAACGTTTTGTGAAATGCATCTACGTCGCGAACGCCCAACACAAAATGAACCCCTCGCCCACGCTTCAGCATCGTTTCTATCTGCTGAACCAGAGTAATCCGCAAAGAGCCCGATCGTATTGATGCGATCGGAGGTTGCGCATCCATATTGTCTGATTCCAGGCTGAACCCCAGAACGTCGTGGTAGAATTCGACTGACTCTTCCAGATTGTTAACCTCAAGGAAAAGAAGATCGAGCCCGTTTATCATTTCGATTGACTCATTTCGATTGACTCAAACTGTAGTCAGGATTAAATAAACGCCATACCCGCCCCCGGCGACGACGAGCCAAAACACCACTTCCTGCGCCGCGCGAAATCGCCGCACAGGATGCCCCGCCCTCAACGATTCGCGAACGTTAGTCATCGTCGAATGCGCGATCATCACGCCGAAAAGAATTACGCCCGCAGCCAAAATTGAAAGCGGCCATAGAAACCATAATCCATTAAAATGAACCAACAACAACAAGAGCAAGCCAAGCGCCAGGCACATGAGCGCGCTCAATAGTTGCCCGTACCATCCTACTTCGCGAGCCGCGGCTGCTGATTGAACAGCTTTACCGGTGGTTGCCGGACCGCGTCGTCTGGCGTCGTATTGTTTACGCGCTGCTTCGTCGTGCAGGACACTATAGGCTTCATTCAGCGCCTTCATGTCCTCTTCCGCGCCGCCGCGATCGGGATGACGTTGGTGCGCCTGGCGCTTGTATAGACGCTCAATCTCACGCGGCGAAGCATCTTCGCTCGCGCCGAGAATCGCATAATAGTCAGGCGCCCGGTTCAAGTTAGGCTGCATTGTAGAGTCGCGTGTTGCGGATAATCAATTGGTTCGAATCGCAGTGTCAATTTGTTCACAACATGACGAGCATCGGACCACTCCGGCGTAAGGCGAAACGCCTAGGTGTCTGAACCCGGATGCTGTTATTTTTGAGTGGTCATGACTCAGTCATTTGTGCCCGGAGACGATTTGATTTTTCAACTCGAGAGCGGTTTCGGGTTGTTGCGCGTGATCGCAGTTGAGGAGCACGAAGCCAAGCCAGTCTGGCATTTGATGGCCTTTGAAGAATTGTTTCCGGATGTTGAGTCGGCAGAGAGCGCCCTTGCCGATCCCGCGTCGTTGCACGTTAGACAGGCGCACATGGCCCTAACCGATCGCGCCTTCGAGCGAACACCGGCCGCGCGTTTGGGCAATCGTCCAGTTACTAATGAGGAGTTCGCTGAATACGACAATTGGGTTAGGAGCAACGGCGGAGTGTCCGATCGTTCAGCGCTATTGATGTTGGGGCTTCGATAAAATGACGATCATGCCAAGTAAAAATCGACTTACCGTGACGAGACAGGCCCGCCGGTTCGCAATCGTCGCGCTTTTTATCTGCCTGGCCGCGCTTTCCATCTTCGCGCAACGGCGCGAGCGGCTGGTCGATTCATGGAAACCGCTTCATTACGATGTGGATCTCAAGTTCAACGATCAATTGACACAGATCGAAGCGCAAACTGATATTTCCGTTGAAGTCCTCGCGCAAACCCTGACGAATGTTGATCTCGATTTTGGCGACATGCCGATTGATTCTGTGCTGGTCTCAGGAACGGCAACTAAATTCGAGCGCACACCTGAACTACTCAATGTGATGCTTGAGACGGCCGCGAAGCGCGGCGACAAACTTAAGATCACGGTTAACTACCACGGGCGCCCAAAGGACGGATTGATTTTCGCGAAGGACGGCGACGGCAAGATGTCCGCCACCGGCGACAATTGGCCCAATCGAGTTCACTACTGGATTCCGACTCTCGATCATCCGTCGGCGAAAGCAACTGTCACATTTACAATTTCAGCGTCGGTAAATTACGAAGTAGTAGCCAACGGAAAATTCATAACCGTCTTTGCCACCGCTGGGACTTCAACCTGGAAGTTTGAAGAAGGGAAACCAATTCCGCCGTATTGCATGGTGGTCGCGGTCAGCCAGGGAGCGAAATTGGATACGACCTTTGAAGCAGTGCCGCTCTCGTACTACGTGCCGCAAAAAGACCACGATTACGCCAGCAAAGGTTTCTCACCCGCGGCGCCCGCGCTGGCCTTCTTTAGTCAAACGGTTGCGCCTTACCCTTATGAGAAACTCGCGCTGATAATCGGCGCCACTCAATTCGGCGGAATGGAAAACTCAAGCGCGATTGTATTCCCCGGTAATCTATTCAACGCGCGCGGCAACGAGCGGATGAGCACCCGCTTCGATGTGCCAAAGCGTCTCGAAGAAGTTGTGGCGCATGAGATTGCGCATCAATGGTTCGGCGACTCAGTCACTGAATCGACCTGGGCCGACCTGTGGCTGAGCGAGGGTTTTGCTACTTACTTCGCCGGCCTGTTCGTTGAGAAGTACGACGGCCAGGATGCGTTTCGCGAATACATGCGCAACGCCGCGCAACGCTATTTCAATTACGAGAAGCAGACAAAGACGCCAATTCACGATGAAGCAACGCCGAATTTGATGAGGCTGCTGAACGCGAACAACTATGAGAAAGGCGCCTGGGTCCTGCACATGTTGCGTTCGCAATTGGGTGACGAAGCTTTCTTCAAGGGTCTGCGTGATTACTACAAAGCGCACGCGTCAGCGAACGCCTCGACTGAAGACTTGCGTAGCGCTTTGGAAAAATCTTCCGGTAAGAATCTAAAAGAGTTTTTTGCGCGGTGGGTCTACGGCACGGGACATCCGGTCTATGAATTATCGCAAGGTTCGGCGGAGTATGCCGGCGCGGGAGAGTTCCTGACGATCACTCTAAAACAAACGCAGCCGGGAGAGCCTTTTCTCGATCCGGTCCCAATTGAGATCGATAATGGCAGTTCCAAACAGCAAGTAGTGATTTGGCCTAAAGGTAATACGGCTACTACAAGAGTCTCAACAAAAGGCTCAAAGGCGGCGACCGTTCGGCTCGACCCTGATGAGACCCTCTTGAAAGAGATCGTCAAGCAGTAGTTAGTTCTTTGCTCCCATAAAAACTAAAACGCATAGAGACTAGAACGGAACGGAAAACTAAAACGGGGAAAACTAAAACGGGGTCAGGCCTGCGATTTGTGCGATTCGTTTGGATCATCCGCGAATAGGGATCGGCACACGAGTCATCCATCAAGAATCGCAAGAATCGCAGGCCTGACCCCAGTTTGGTTTTCTCCATGCTTTTTATTCTTAACGGCGATTGCAAGCGTAACCGCGCAACCCAAGCCGGTTTATTTCGCTAAACCCATTACTGTCCTAATGAATATGTCGTAGCGCATTCGGCCAACTGACGTGTATTTTTCGTTCTGCCAAGCATACCGAGTTACATAGAACGGTCCCGCGCCAGTGTCGCCCGTTGTAATTAAGACGTCTATTTTTCCACGTCCGGACAAATCGATAAGGGCTGCATCCACTCGGTACGATTCATCAAGAATAGAAGTTGCAGTGTGAGACCCAACTGACAGAATCTCAATCCCCCCAGCCCACGTTAGGATCAGTTCGTCATTCCAATCATCGTTAAGGTCCCGCGCGTACATTGAGATTGGCCTATCGTAGCTGGTTTGCTCGAAAACCGTTTCATTGCTTCCCGTATTTTTGATTAGCAAGCGGTAGGCTGAAGAACTTGGCTTAGACTGCTGCGAGGGTGTCTTCAAGACTTCGATACGAGCTTCGACGGTTGTCTTGTCTGCAAGTGTCCATGTAGTAAACATCAGCGGACTATAACCCTCTCGTTCAACGGGAGGGGGTGGCGTTTTCGTAAGTTCATTCGTAATCGCCCGTGATTTTATACACCCGGATGCGGTCACACACACAATTGCAGAAACGATAAGGAAATTTCTCATGGCTTTCCGTTCTCCAAAAACGCGCCGTATATTTGGTCTAGGGTTTTTGCCGATTTCATCTTTCCTGGACAAAGCAAGATACTGTCCGCATAACCCGGACCTGTCCCATATCCATTTAATCCGGCTTTCAAATCCCCTCCAGCGTCGGTTATTCGCTTGGCCAGATATCGCGTACTTATCCGTATGCTTTCGGTAGGCTCACTTATCGCTTTATCGTACTCATCGGCTGTGAGTCCGATGTCTTTGGCAGCCGTCGGACCCATTTGCAAATACCCGCGATGAGATCCCGCTTGCGAGCTGAACTTGAACCTCGATTCTTTGTAGGCCTGACAAAGAATAACCAGATCGTCAGCGCCGGCATCTCGAGCTTCATTCGCATTTCGGCCATTGCCCGCGAGCGCAAGAGTGAAGACCAATAAGTTTCTCGCGAGTTCGTTTGAAAAGGGTGCGAATGGCTGTTGCTGTCCTTCATTTTTTCCAACAGACCCGCCTCGGTGCCCTCCTCTTTTCTTCTTTTGCGGCTTTTTCAAATACATGGCATTCGCATCGAGCGCCGTGCCGTATCGAACATCATCGAAGAAGCCGAAGTCGGAGTCCTGCCCGTCACTGAACCAGTAACCGCTACCATTGAAAATCCTCCAAACCCCGTTAATGTTGCTCGCGCTACAATCGTTATTTGGACATTGCGCCGCTGAACCGTGAGCGAGATTATTCAAGGCGAGATTACAATCTGTTGAAACGTAAAACGGGGTCAGGCCTGCGATTTGTGCGATTCTCAATCAGCAACGCTGATACAACCTCATGATGCGAGCCGCGAGCTTTCCGACTTCTCGATTATGACGCACTTTAAGCCTGGCCGAATCATGGCGGCGGCTCACCGCTGAACTGCTTATTCCAACAACCTCTGAAAGTGTCCTAAGGCTGGCGCCCGCTTGCCAGCCGATCAGCACAAACATTTCTTTCGCCATCACCGCCGACGCATCCTTGCCAGGTCCACAGAACTGTCGCCTCGGTACCTTACAAACATTCTCAACGACTTCGAGCAACGCGTGCGCATCGAATTTCTTATTCTTGCTCTTTTCAATGCCGCTGCCAAATACTTGGCTCATGCCACCTATACGGTGAATCGTCGCGTCGACAAACTCCTCAGTTCCCAGGATTCGGCCCTCGTCCACCAGATAGAATTCTTTCTGATGGCCAAGTTTCATTCCCGCGTCTACAAACTCGCGATACGCTTCCCGAGCAATCTTCTTCTTCGCTCCAAAGTGACGGAGCACCGGATCAACATCCACTATCCCCGTCGGCTCCAGGCCGAGATAAGCACGATGGCCGCTGTGAAAGTAGTCCTCGGGTTTAGTTACCATTCGGGCACGCACCGGATTGAGATGGATATAACGAACCAGCTCGCTCAAGTACCGATCGCTTTGACAGAGAATTGCTTTGTGCCGACCCTGCAATAGATGTCCCACGCGTCGATAGCGACGATTGTAATACTGACTATAGCCAGTCAATACCCGATGCATGATGCGTCCGATTGAATCTGCCTGTCGCTCAATCAGCAAATGCAGATGATTGGACATCAGACAATATGCATAGAGAAAGAACGGCAGCTTGGTCTTTTGAACTGCGAGCAGTGAGAGGAACTTTTCGTAATCCGCAGGCGAGTCAAAAATCTGCCGGCGATTATTGCCGCGAGTGATTACGTGATACAGACCACCTTCGACTTCAGCGCGCACTTTGCGGGCCATAGGAGGCCGCATGCTAAGTCAGGTCGGTAGTGCCGTCAATCAACATCACACGCAAGAATCTTGCATCAGCTGCTTTCGGATTGAGGAAGCTGGCGTTCATGAATGATGTGATCCTATTGGCATGGTCTTGAAAAAACTCACGGACGAATAGTCTGGGAAGCGTGGAGATGTCATGCCCAACCTGGCTTCGAGCCAAATCGCACAAATCGCAGGCGTGACCCCGTTTTGGTTTTTTGCCGAGAATCGCAAAATCGCAAGCCTGACCCCAGTTTTGCGTGCTCAACTTCTATAACAACTCAGCAGACTTTGAAAGAGGTGTGCGCGGGTTGCGCGAATGGGAGCGAACGCAAGCGCGTTGAGGACGCGATGGAATCAAGAATCGCACAAATCGCAGGCCTGACCCCAGTTTTCCGCTGATTGAAGTCACTTGGCCG
>DNNE01000008.1 GCA_003487805.1 Blastocatellia bacterium
GAATTGCTTTGCGGCGGCAACGTCTCGACGGAACTTCGAAGGCCAGAATCTATTGAAATGTTTACTTTTATCGACGCCCCGATAAACCGATCGCGGCTTTGAGTGAGTGAGGGACAGCCTACTATTCCAAACGGCGCTAAGCAACAAGGGCGACGCGTGACACAAAATGTTCTAACAGCACCCCGGTAACTCCAGTTTTTTGGCATTTGCCGTTGCCATAAGGCGGATCAGCCAGATAAACATTTTGCGCTTCAGGGGCGTAGTGAGTGAATACCAGGTCGCTCACTTTAGCTTTCTCATGACAAGCAAAACAAGTTTTCATAACGGCTTCGTCTGCTGTCTCTCACTCCAGCTGGACCATTTCATGCCGGGCACGTCAACACAACTGGGGCTCCGCAAAGTCCGCGTTGCATTTAACGCTAAACCTCTGTACTTTCTTGCGTCGGCGCTGCGTCATGAATAAGCGAAGAAACCCATTCCGCAGCTGGCAAGTAAGCGGCGCAAGAACCAAGAACATGGATAAGAGCGGGTGACGCGAACGCGAATACGCTCGCCACGAAGGATGAGCCAATGAAACGAATCGCAATTGCAGTGGCGTGTGCATTACTCGCCTCCAGCCAGGTGCAAGGGCCTAACGCTCAGGCCCATTCCTCCGCTACAGGCGCCGAGCCTTCCTCGCAGGCTTCTAGTGCGGACTGGGCCGTTTATCACGGCAATCCGCACGGAACACACTATTCGACGCTCGATCAAATCAATACAAAGAACGTCAAACGCCTGAGGGTCGCGTGGACGTTTGAAACCGGTGATGGCGCCCCGACCAACGACATGGAAGGTGACACCATCGTCGTCAAAGGACGCATGTATTTCGCCTCTCCGAAGGGGCGCATTTTCAGTCTCAATGCGGCCACTGGCACGCAGAACTGGGTCTACGATCCGGCTGAGGGAGCACCGGTTAGCGGCAATGGGCGATTGCGCGGCGTTTGCTATTGGGCCGACGGAACTGATGAGCGGATTTTGTTCACCTCGCGCAATCGACTGATGGCGGTAGATGCCAACACCGGAAAACTGATCGAAAGTTTCGGCGATACCGGCAAGGTCGACCTGAGTCAGGACCTTGGGCGAGATCCACGCTCGGTATCGGTGAACGTCAATTCGCCCGGCGTGATCTACAAAGACCTCATTATCCTCGGTAGCACTGGCGCGACGCCCGGTCATATTCGCGCCTATGACGTGCGCACCGGAAAGCTGAGGTGGATCTTCCACACGATCCCGCATCCCGGCGAATTTGGTTATGACACGTGGCCCAAGGATGCATGGAAGACTGCGAATGGTGCCAACGCATGGTCCGGTCTGAGCCTCGATCCTGAGCGCGGCATTGTCTACCTTCCGCTGGCGTCAGCGGGCATGGGATTTAAGGATTTCTACGGCGCCGATCGCGAGGGCAATACGCTCTTTGGCACCTCGCTGGTGGCGCTTGACGCCAATACCGGCAAGCGTCTGTGGCACCATCAGTTCGTGGAACACGACGTGTGGGATCGCGATCCACCGACGCCACCGACGCTCGTCACCGTTCGCCGTGACGGTCGGGACATTCCTGCTGTAGCCCAGATTATGAAGTACGGTTTCGTCTGGGTGTTCGACAGGGTCACGGGCGAAAACCTATTTCCGGTGCAGGAGGTTTCCGTCTTTCCAAGCACCATTCCGGGCGAAAAGCTCGCGACACGCCAGACCTTGCCTGCGGCGCCTGAACCGTTCGCTCGTCAGCGACTCACGGAGGAGACGTTGACCCAGCGCACGCCCGCCGCCAACGCGGCGGTGCGGGCGCACCTGGCGACGCTGAGCAACCGTGGCCGCTTTGATCCACCCTCGCTCGAGGGCACCGTCATCTTTCCGGGACTGGATGGTGGCGGCGAATATGGCGGCGCTGCCTGGGACCCCGAGACCGGCATTCTCTATATCAACTCCAACGAACAAGCCTACATCCTGCAGTTGCGGGCGCAGGTCAAGAAGACCAGCGGCGAGGCCTCTGCTGCCGAGATCTACAACGCCTCCTGCGCCGGTTGCCACGGCGTCGACCGCAAGGGCAACCCCCCGTCGTTCCCCGCATTGCTTGGACTGACCAAGCGGATGGCGAGCCAGCAGATCGCACAAATGATTGCCCATGGATCGGGGAGGATGCCCGGATTTGAAGGCAGCCTGAGCAAGACTCAGATCGACGGCCTGACGACTTACATCAGTGATGACAACTCGAAGCCGGCGACTACAACTGACAACGCGAGCGCGAACGTCGACTATGTGTTCCAAGGCTATACAAAGTTCCTGGACCCGGATGGCTACCCTGCGGTCAGCACGCCGTGGGGCACGCTGAATGCGTTGAATCTCAACACGGGTCGATATGTCTGGCAGATTCCGTTCGGTGATTATCCGGAGTTGAATGACCCCACCACCGGCAGTGAGAACTATGGTGGGGGAATCGTCACGAAAGGCGGCATCTTTTTCATCGCCGCAACTGTCTACGACAACAAGGTCCGCGCGTTCGACAAGCTGACGGGCAAGCTCCTGTGGGAAGACACGATGCCGACATCGAGCATTGCCACGCCCTCGACGTATGCCGTTAACGGCAAGCAGTATTTTGCGGTGTCCTCCGGCGGTGGTAAGAATCCCAAGCTGAAGGTCGGCGGTGGCATCATTGCCTATGCTCTGCCTTAGGGCCCGATCTCTTTACCCCATCCCCCGGGATCATCGATGGTGATGCTCAAGAGGACAGGGCGACGTCGTAGCAGCACAGCCGTAACGATTCGGACGGTTGCTGAGCAGGCGGGTGTATCCATGATGACGGTCTCGAACGTCATCAATGGCACCGGCAAGGTCAGTGACCAGACTCGCGCTAGGGTGCGTCAGGCGATTCGCAACACCGGATATGTTCCAAACTATGAGGCACGCAGGCTGGCGAGCGGCGGCTGCAGCCGAATCGCTCTGCTCTATTCAGATCAGCAGACTCCTTTCCTGGCGCAAGTCCTTCTGGCTGCGATCAATGCCAGCACAGCCTACGGGGCTCAGTTGCTCGTCCGTTCGAGCAATAGTCCAACCAAGAGATCGACCGAGAAGCTGGTGCTGAACGCTGCTCGCAGTGGTGTTCAAGGTCTGCTGCTCGTTCCGCCTTACGCCGAGCTACTCGTCGGAAGTGCGGTGCTTTCCGAAATGAAAGCAACAGCAATTGCGGCCGCAGGTCCATTGCCGAGTATGAACACTGTGCGAATTGATAATCGGTCTGCGGCTCGAAAGCTGACCACATTCCTGATTCGCCTTGGGCATCGGCGAATCGGGTTCATCAGCGGTCCGCCCACTCACGCCGACAGCCTGGAGCGGCGCGCCGGCTATCAGGACGCGTTGAGAAAAGCCGGGATTCCAGTGCAGATCGAACTCACCAGAGAGGGGGACTTCACCTTTGAGTCCGGGCGCGTTGCTGCCAAACAAATTCTCGATCTCCAGAATAGACCGACGGCGATCGTGGCCAGCAACGACGATATGGCGTCAGGGGTAGTGTGGGTGGCGCAACAGCGGAGGCTGGAGCTTCCCGGCGATCTCTCCGTGGCCGGATTTGATGACACGCCAACGGCGCTGAAGTCCTGGCCACCACTGACAGTGATCCGACAACCCATCGACAGGATGGTCGAGCACGGTGTCTCTTTGCTGTTGGACTCAGTGCGAACGCCTACGATGTCGGTGCCACAAGATGTCGTTTTTGACTATACGCTCGTTGAGCGCGCGTCCACGTCGGCGGTTGGTGCTCGGCCGTGACGGAGAGCTCGGCCCGATATCACCGAATGAGATCGATGATTTGCTCGAGCAAATGACGGCACGTCCGGAGGCAAGCACGTCAAATTCGGTGTTCCCCGAGGGGGGCGCTGTGAAGGAGAAGTTCTGCGAAGAAACACCGTCAGAGGCTGAAGAAGTAGTTGACCCGCGATACACATCGCGATACACAATA
>DNNE01000097.1:0-206 GCA_003487805.1 Blastocatellia bacterium
CCCTCTCCCAGGGGGAGAGGGGAATCCAAAAACTATGCCTTTTCGATCTTCACCAAAAATCCTTTGAACTCCGGAGTATAAGCGTTCGGATCGATTGCCGCCGGTGATAGTTGATTTGCCGTCATCAGCGAGGTTTTGCCCGCGTCCTCGGCGATGCCGCGATAACCCCAATGGATTGGCACGCCGATCTGATAAGTCTTCTTGCC
>DNNE01000097.1:480-3050 GCA_003487805.1 Blastocatellia bacterium
GAGCCGCGCTCGGTGAAGATGTAGGCGCCGTAGACCTTCTTGCCGTCGATCATCATCGGCTTGATGCGCCTGGTAACCATTGCCTTCGCGATATAGACGCCACGCGCGCTGGTGACCTTAACCTTCTCGCCGCCATGAATTCCCATCTCATCCGCGAGCTGGGCCGGTACTTCGACGAAAGGTTCCGGCACCAGCTGCACGTTCATCGGATTGTTCTTGGTCCAGTAGTGATAATGCTCAGTCAATCGATAGGTCGTGCAGACGATATTGAACCCTTCGGCAGGAGTGCCGAACTTGTCCAGGTCCGACTTGAATTTCTTTGCGACTGGATTGGTCGATTGCTGAGGATGCAAGGGGTTTGCGATCGGACTTTCGACGGGCTCGTAATGTTCCGGGAATGGTCCATCGGCAAAGGCTGCGAGCGGCGCAAAGATGCGGCCCACGCCTTCGGGATTCATGATGAACGGCCCCATGTGATCCGAAGGTTTCGAATCGACTTTGAAATCCGGCACATCATTGCCGACCCACTTCTGTTGTGCTTCGTTCCACCAGACCTGCCGTCGCTCCATGTCCCAGGGCTTACCTGACGGATCGCACGAGGCACGGTTGTACAGCACGCGCCTATTCGCGGGCCACGACCAGGCCCAGTTTTGATAAATGCCAAGGCCGGATGGATCGTCAGTCCCCCGCCGCTGGGTTTGCGGACCGGCTTCCGTCCATGATCCTGAATAAAGCCAGTTGCCGCAGGCAGTCGTGCCATCATCTTTCAACCACGCGAACCCAGGCAGTTGTTGTCCGGCTTTTATTGTCTGACCGGGAAAGAGCTTTTCATCAGCCAGATCAGCAAGCGCTTTTCCGTTGATTTCTTTTGCGACTTCGGCGAGTGATGGATTCTGTGGCGTGGTGTAGGCCCACGTTAAATTCAGAATTGGATCGGGAAACTTTCCGCCTTCTTTCTGGTAAAGCTCTTTAACCTTCAGAAAGATGCGCGCGAGAATTTCCTGATCGACTTTCGCGTTTCCCGGCGGCGGAACTGCCACGTACTTCCATTGCAGCCAACGCGCTGAATTAACGAACGTGCCATCCTTTTCCGCGAAGCCCGCGCCCGGAAGACGATAGACGGTGGTATTGATTTTCTTCATGTCGTCCTTCGTGATCCCCGGCGAATTCCAGAACTCCGCAGTTTCTTCGGGATAGAGATCACAAACGACCAGGAAGTCAGCCTTCTTTAACGCTTCGATGTTCTTGCGGGAGTTTGGACCAATGGCCACGCCATTCATGCCGAATGCAAACAGCCCTTTGACCTTGCCTGCATACATCTCGTCCCACATTTCGGTCCACGAAAATTTCCGATCGATCTTGGGGAGATGGTGATAGTTGAAGTCGTTCTCCTTCTTCGCTGAATCTCCGTAGAGGGATTTCAGCCACGACACCATGAACTTCGGAGTGTTGGACCAGTAGTTATACGAGTCCCATTCGTTCGGCTTGGAAGTCGTCGGGGTCGTACGTTTCAGGAAGGTGGCCAGATCGGTATCGTTTGGTTGCGGGATTTTCAGGTAACCGGGAAAGATGTCGAAGACGCCGCCCATGTCCGTTGCGCCTTGAATATTTGAGTGACCGCGCAAAGCATTCACTCCACCACCTGCGCGGCCTACATTGCCCAATAGCAATTGCAGAATTGCCGCGGTGCGAATGATTTGGGTACCGTTGGTGTGCTGCGTCCAGCCGACCGCGTAGATGATCGTGCCGGCTTTTTTCATGTCGCCGTCTTTGCGAATAGACGTGAACAGATCAGCGGCTTTGACAAATTGATCTTTTGGAATCCCAGTGATGCGCTCAACCATCTCCGGCGTGTACCGCGAGTACTGTTGCTTCAGAAGTTGAAAGACACTGCGCGGATGCTGCAAAGAGAGATCGTAAGCGACGTTTGGCGGCAACATCGGCGGCGGTTTTTGACCACCCTGACCTGACGCGCCGGGTCCGCCAGCAGCTTGATGCCCACCACCATCTCCCGTCTTCTCTGAGTTTTTGCCGGCGCCATTTCCTGACGACGATTGAGAGTTTGGCGTATTGGATTGTGAATTCGGTTTGGACGAAGCCGCGATTGCTGAGGCGCTCGCGGCTTCGATCTTTCCGCCCTCTTCGTAATTCCAAGTCGTCTTGTCGTAAGTTGTGGCGCTCTGATCGAAACCTGAAAACAAACCATCATCAGGTAGTTTGAATCCGTCCTTAACTATGAACGCCGCATTGGTGTAATTGATCAGGTAGTCTTTGGCGATCCGATTATTTTGAAGTGCGTAGTTGATCACGCCGCCAAGAAAAGCGATGTCCGCGCCGGCGCGAATTTGGAGAAAGAGATCTGCTTGCGACGCCGTGCGAGTGAAACGCGGATCGACAACGATCATTTTGGCGTTGCGATGTAGTTTTGCCTCAACCGGCCATTTGAATCCACACGGGTGGTTCTCGGCCGGGTTGCCGCCCATAATCAACATCATGTCGGTGTTCTTGATGTCGATCCAGCCGTTGGTCATTGCGCCGCGTCCGAAGGTGGGCCCCAAACTGGAGACCGT
>DNNE01000097.1:3409-8194 GCA_003487805.1 Blastocatellia bacterium
TAGCAGACCCCCAGGCTGCGCATGGCTTTGACGGCAAGAAAATTCAGCTCGTTGGTGTCGGTGCAGCCGCCAATCCAGCCAATCGTTTCCAGACGATTGACGGTGTAGCCGTTTTTGTCTTTGTCGATGAAGGTGGCGTCCCGTGTTTTCTTAGTCCAGTCGGCGATCTCGTCGATTGCTTTGTCCCAGGAGATATCCTCCCAATCGGTCGCTCCCGGCCGGCGCACCTGCGGCTTGAGCAGACGACGCTCGTTAACGATGTCTTGCTCAAGTGAAGCGCCTTTCGGACAAAGCGTTCCGCGATTAATCGGATGATCGGGATCGCCCTCGACGTGCACGACCTGCGGAATTGCGTTCTTGGCCTTGTCGCCAAGTGTATGAATGATCACTCCACAACTAACTGAACAGTACGGACAGGTGCTGCGGGTTTCGGTCGTGCGGGCAATCTTCAATCCCTGCGTCTGCGCATAAACTGGAGCCAGGCTGAATCCGAATACACTGACACCGGCGCCTCCAATCAAGGTGGTCTTGATGAAGGTTCGCCTTGAGACTTCCATACAGCCTCCGTTCTAAAATGAAGAAAAAAGCTGGAGGGCCAGAAAACCAAATCCAGGGAAACAGAGGGAACCGAATACATCGCGCCGATGTCAGGGCTTGGGTGCCCTACGCTGCTAGTACTGGGAACCTGTCCACTTAGTTTGTCGCAAGCATGACTTTTTTATGACTCAATTGAAGTGCGGTCACACTCCAACTAGGTTCAGCTCAATCTTTATATAGCCATGCTCGCGCGCCCATAGATCTAAAGGGGCAGCATCAATTTCGTCGACAATGGGCGCCGCGAAACCTACACGAGTAAGATCAACTCCCTTGATGTAGTGTTTACAGGTGTCGCAAGCCTCGATCCTTACATGATCGAATTTCGGTGAATGAAAGTATCCAAGTTTGGCAGGCCGTTCTTCTCCGCAGTTTGCGCACACTACTCGTCGAAACTCCCACGACGAAAGACAAGTCGCGCAAATCAAATCACGGTTGCCACTCTCTGCCGTGGTCTCTTTGTTCTGGAGAAAACTAACCTGGGGATTGCCGCCGCAGAAGGGGCAATAACGCTCGCCCGCAGAAATCTCTCGGCCTATTGGTCTGCCGTCTGACTCGGCCAACCATTTGAGATAAGGCTGTAAGAATGCCTTCTCAAAAAATTGAATGTCCGATCCACTTCGCCAATGGGCCAGTAGTCTTTCTGCCAGGACAGAATCATCTGTCTCTGATAAATCACGGGCCTCGGCAGCAAGCGCTGCTGGTCCAAAGGTCTCAACGAGTTTCAGGAACTCGGGGATGGCATTCTTGAGCACGACTAGATCACTTTCGAGGTCACCTGACGGAAGCCAATCTTTACGCCCTCGCAGATAGTCGTAGATATCCTTTTGTGCACGGAGCAGCTGGGCGTAAAAAGTAAGCAGTTCCTTCGATCCGTTGGCTTGCGCGGTCAACTGATCGGCTCTCTGGATTTGTTTCTCCCACCAATCACTCATCGCAGATCATTTCCCCTCTAGTGCGCGATCTGTTGCAGGTTCATTCCTCGATAATAAGGATTCAAACCTGCACTATGATTCGTTAGATCGATTATTTGCTGAATCTCAGGCACTGCGCGTTTCACGATCGTTTCAATACCCTGTTTGAGCGTAAAGTCGGCAGCGCCGCAGCCTTGACATCCTCCGTGTAGCCTCAAATAAACACTGTCATCTTTTACGTCCACGACCTGCACGGAACCACCGTGCTCGGCGACGCCGGGATTGATCTGCACGTCAATTAGATATTGAACTTTTTCCCTGGTGCTTCTTCCGATCAGCATCATTTGCTCTTGCACATCATCAGGACTTAGCGCGTCGCCTGAGATCAAATATGAGGTGAGGACAGATTCGATTTCATTACCGAGATCATGCCACTCACGATCTTCATTTTTTGTAACCACCAATAAATGGCCGATTAGTTGAATCTTCTCGACGCCCGGCAAAGACATCAATCGCGCGGCTAGCGGCAGTCCTTTGGCCTCCATCCTGCTGCTGACAGTCTTGGTTCCAACATACAGCGTCCGAGTTGAAGTAAAGCGGCATAGACTTGGATTACGCCGCTCTATTTCAACCTTGATTTCGATATCCTCACTCATCGGCCGATTTCCCGATTCTTCATTTGCCGAATCTTTTTCTCAGGCAGCGCGCACATACCGCTGCGCTTCTGGTTTCTCAGGAGCAGCGGTACTGGCGGTCACCGCCACGCCGTGCCTGAATACCAACTCACCGCCGAGATAGCCGGCTCTGGTCAGTCCTACGACTCCGACGATCGAAAGAACGATCGACAAGGATGGTAGACCGTCGACCAACCTGAAGGGGCTTCAATAGAGGGATCAGCTGTACGGAGGGAACACCATTAGGCTAGGCCCTAAAAATAAAAATGTAAAGTATGGGTTCTGCGCTTTCTTTGAATGCCACTCGCCGCCCACGGAGCACGAACAAAATATAGAAGTACGCGCGTAACGCCCTCATCCCCAGCCCTTCTCCCAAAGGGAGAAGGGAGAAGGGAGAAAACCGTACAACCGAACGAATCATTCACGTCCTTTGGCCGCCTGCCGAATTTAGCGCCGAACGGGACCAAGATCACATGAAGTTCGGCGTGTGCAGGTCTGAGATGAGTTCGGCCTGCGCGGGAGTGAAACCAGCGTTCCCCAATCTTCTCACGCGATTCAAGTGCATGGTTTCCAGCAGCTCGCGAAAGGCTTCATGGCCTTGCGCCAGCGCTCGAGATTCCGTGCTGCCTGTGGCCAGTACGGTAAGCGCGTCTTGCAGTGGAGCCGGTACGCCGTCAATCCCGTGAAGTGCGGCAGCGCGTCGCCGCACCGCCGCCTCGAGTCTGCCATAAAGGCCTGGATCAGCCGTCAAGCCTGCGCGCACGTGGGCCAATCCGAAATGAACGTGCCGCGACTCGTCATTTCTGGCGCGCCGAATAAGTTCGGCCGTCGCTTCATCCGGAGCATACCGCTCGATAAAACTTAACAGGTCGAGAAAGGTCCCCTCACCCAGGACCGACAATAAAAAAGCTGCTTCGGTAAAGTCCTCTGTCTGCAGCAGCGAGAGCAGAGATCGCGAAGTTGTCACCGACGAAATGCCCAACGTTCGCCCACACAACCGGGCTCGCTTCAAAAAGACATCGATGTGACGGGCCTCATCGGCGAGTTGCGTCGCGAGGAACATTGCCACTTCGGCGTAAGCCGGATGAATTTGCGCGATGAAACGTGAAGGCAGATAAAGCGCAGATAATTCGTTCTCCGCGAGAAACGTCATGATTTGGATTAGAGCTCTCTCCAAATCTGCGGGCAGAGATTTGACCTTGGACCAGGGGATGTCAGTAGTTGCGTCCCACTGGGAGCTAACTGCCTGATCATAAAGGACCGCCACTTCCGGCGGCGCGACGCGGTCACGTTCGTTTAGAGTGAAGGGATACGAGGGACCACCGGGTTCGACTCGCGCTCCTCGCGGCGCGAAACCCGTGATTGGATCAGCGTGCGGAGGCATGGGCGCCGCCTTGAACACATCTGCATTTGTAAGCCTTCCGTCATCCGGTTCTATTGGACGGCGATCAACGGCGGTTGGATAAGGAACTGAAAACCGTCCGCGAGCAATCAAGTGACGATCCAAACCGTTGTCGGTTTCTTCAACGTTCAGGTATTCGTGACGTTGGGCGCGGCACCAGGCGGGAAGATCCTCGCGAACACCGCGGCATCGCGAGAGGACGGCCAACATGCCACCGGGCTCGAGCTGATCCAGTGCCGGACGTACGAGTGCCAGAAGGCCTCCTCCGAGCGGCAACTCTCCGCCGTCAACCGCAATCACCGCAACTTCAGTGCTCATTTTTATTTCGGTTGTTTGAGGGCTTCCTTAAGGCTGTTATAGCCTTCTTCGCGCGGCGGCAACCATTCCCGCAAGCCTTCGAGTTCCAAGAGGCGGCGATGTTTTGGATTGTCCCAACTCATCGCAAACAGGACGCGCTTAAAGGCCTCGATCTTCTCAGGTGAAACAAGCGGATGCGCATCGAACATGCAATGATCAAAACCTGGCGTGGTCCACAAGACCTCAACTCGGCCTGAGTCGACATGTCCGGCCGCCTGTTCATTTACCCAGATAAGATCGCCTATTGTGCCGGCGTCCGCGTTTCCTTCATGCAAAGCCTTGAGCACATCGAGTTCGCTTGTGCCAGTGTCGCCGTGTTTTCCGAGATGAGTATCGAAGGTGAGTATTTTAAGGCGGCTCAAGTCCACGCCCTCCTGCCCTAGAAAATAAAGTGGCAAGATACGAGCTTGAGTTGAGTCTGAACTGCCGACAGCCAGAGTCTTCCCTTCCAGATCCTTCAATGAAGTAATCCCGGCGCCGCGCCTTGCGATCACCTTGGCGTGGAAGTCTCGATCGCTGTCACGCATTCCGAGCGATATGGACTCACCACCTGTGCGTTGCTTGACGTGCACATGCGCCAGTGGCGTGTTCCAGGCGATGTCGATGTGACCTTTGAGAAGCTCCGCGACCTGACGCTCGTAATTCGAGAAGAGAGCAAAATCCAGCGCCACTCCCTCGTCCTGAAAATGCTCGCGAATTCCCTCCCAAATCGTAACCACCTTTGGATCGTAAGCGACCGCGCCAAGCAGGATGGACTTATCGTTTCTCATTTAACCTTCCCGGCTTCGGGTAGTGCCCTCATTTGTTTTTCTCTGCGTAGTCTCCGCGTTCTCTGCGTCTCTGC
>DNNE01000097.1:8503-11606 GCA_003487805.1 Blastocatellia bacterium
GCGTTCTCTGCGTCTCTGCGGTGAGTAAGGGCCTAAATACATTCACCGCGGAGACGCAGAGGAGGCGCAGAGAACTTTTAATTCGGCACTACCCTGCTTCGAAACAATTTACGATATCAAAATAACGGTAGTCCCGTCAGGGCCTTGCCAATGAAGTCGTTCAGATGATCCACAGTGGGGGCCATGACCCAGCCAGCGCGAGCATCCCGAAAGAGTCGTTCAATTCCGAGGTGGCGCGAGAATGCCGCACCGCCGCAGGCCTTCATTGCCAGGTCGGTAACTTCAACCGCGGCCTCGAGGGCTGCCAGCCTGCTCTGCAAAACTAATAATGGCGTCGACTCGTCGGGTTGTTCCAGATGGTCCAGCGTATAGCCGAGCAGACTTCGTGATGCTTCTGTGCGCACACTCATCTGGGCCAGCCGGGCCCGCAATATCGGAAGATCGCGTAGCTTTGACCCATCGTGGGTAAACCCGGTTCCGACCAGGTGGTCTGTTGTTCGTTGCAACGCCGCCCGGCACAAGCCATTCGCCATCGCCGCGCTGCCCACCGCAAACCAGGGTAAGACGACTTGAAGAATAACCCTTGGGCCATCTCCCGGCGCACTAATCAGATCGCCTTGCGAAACGGTGATTTTATCGAGCGACACCGGAGCGGACTCGTTCCCGCGCAGACCTAACCCATTGAAAGCTGACGTGACTGCAACGCCCGGCGAATTGCTCCGCACCAGATAGACGGTTGATTCAAGCGGCGAACCTGCATTTGGCTTTTGCGCAGTCGAGACATAGGAATCAGCATGCCCGGCCGCCGTGACCCAGGACTTTGAAGCGGAAGTGACAAAGTGGCCGTTGCTCTCTTCCAGTTTTGAAACCGGCGCCCAAAATTGCGAGCGCGATCCGGATTCAGAAAACGCCAATGTGGTCAAATGCCTGCCGGCGGCGATCTCTTTAAGTATCGAGTCGCGATCCGTGAGAGTCTCAGATGTCGCGATGGCCTGCGCGGCACTTACGTGCATTACATAGACCATGGCGGTCGATGCGCACGCGGCGGCCAGTTCTTCCACTACGCCGGCAAACGCTCGCATTCCTTCGCCTTTTCCACCGACCGACTGAGGGAGACACAGGCCGCAGAGACCCGCCGCTCCCAAAGCCGCCATGCTCTCCGCCGGAAATCGCCCGGCCGAATCAACTTCGGTTGAATTGGGTAGAGCGACCTCAGCTGCGATTCTGGCAGCGGCGGAAGTGTTTTCACGCGCGCTTGCCGATAACCCATACACATGAGCTGTCATGATTTCTCCTGCGAATAATATGAACTGCTGAAGTTAATCATCTGATCCAACGCGGGTCAAGGAGTCGACGATTGAAATCTGTCTGCGATGGGATGCATACTTCGTCCAGGTCAATTTAAGCAAGAGCATGATTAATAATGCACTCCAGACAACGAGCTGGGTTATTAATTGCACGTGAGAGTTCAGTCGCTTAGCGATGTGACCAGGCTAGCGAAAAAGAACGGAGTAACTTTATGGTAGCTACAATTTCCCGAGATGATCTCAAGCTGAAAATTGATCGAGGCGAATCGTTTTTGCTTGTCGAAACATTGCCCGCGCCTGGTTATCATCATGCGCATTTGCCGCGCGCGATCAATCTGCCGCCAGACCAGGTAACGCAACTTGCTCCGACCCTTCTGCCCGATAAGACAGCGGACATTGTGGTCTACTGTGCCAAGCCTACTTGAAACGCTTCTGAGAACGCCGCCCGTGAACTGGCGGCACTTGGTTACACGAACGTGCGGGACTACGCTGGTGGCAAGCAGGACTGGATTGACGCAGGATTGCCTACCGAGAGCGAACATCAACATTAGCGAATAGAAATTCAATTAATTAGATCCGGCGTTTGAATCTCTGCTTAAATTGTTTTCCTCCGAATCAAGAGAACCCAAATCGTTTGGTCTCTCAACGTTGTTCATTGATTTTATTGGCACACGAACGGCAAATTACGATGGCCGCGCTCACGCCTCCCTACTGCCTAAACATAGGGGCCGTCGCGATCACGACGCTTGCAGGTGCGCGATTGATCGCTGCTGCTCATTGAGCTTTGCCGTGAAAAGTCTTGTTGTGTACACTTGCGCTTAACAGTTTTAATGCCCGCTTGGCTCAGTGGTAGAGGCGACGCTCGTAAGCGTCGCCTTTTTTTATATTTACGGACGAGCTAAGAATGCGTTTATCAGTTATTGGCCTTTTCTAAATGCGACAACAATTCCCGCCACGTCCTACAGGGTGAATTCAACATGGTCACCCGATCCTACCGCCTCCAGAAGCATCCGTATGATGGCCCAGCATTTTTTCGAAAGTTTCCAGAAATGAAAGGTAAGTAACTTCTTGGGCGGTAGTGCTCTCTAGCACCGATGGGCTGCGCTGTTGAAAATGACCAGGCAGGCGGTTGATTTGAGCCGTTCGGCCTCTAAGTTATTAATTCGAGTATGATGATTCAGCAACAGCAAGATGAGGGAGGCGGCTCAAATGAAATTAAGCGCAAGAAATGTCTTGAAGGGTACAGTCAAAAGCGTGGAACATGGTGCAGTCAACAGTGAAGTGGTGATTCAGTTGCCGGGAGGACAGGAGATTGTCTCCATTATCACAAAGAGTTCTGCCGAATCGTTGCGGCTGTCTGCCGGGAAAGACGCTTACGCTGTGATCAAGGCAAGCGAAGTAATGATTGCAACTGAGTAGATGGTAGCCAATTTTCTTCAAGCAGGCTTACGGTTTCTTCCCTTGGCGAGGAGTCTGGTTCGGTCGTCAGAGCTGCGCTAAACCGGTTGAGGGCGTCGTATTTCTAACTTCCGCATCCGGGCGTTAAGGGTGCTTCGATTCAATCCGAGCCGCTCAGCCGCGCCGGCTACCACCCACCCGGTATCGCGCAGGGCGTCCAAAATATGTTCTCGCTCAAAGGCTTCAAGTGTTGACGCTCCATTATTATCGTGCCGAGTGGGAACCGCGGATTGGTCCAGCTCGGTCAACGGAATCTCTAACACAAAGCCGCGTGACAAGATTACCCCGCGCTCGATCATGTTCTGCAACTCACGCACGTTCCCGGGCCAGGGCCAATC
>DNNE01000153.1:0-18078 GCA_003487805.1 Blastocatellia bacterium
CCGGTCGCTACCGCTCCCGGTACTGACTCCATCACGTCAACGGCAGATTGAGACACTAACGATGATTTGGATTCGTTGGAAGTCGAGGGTATCGTCTTAACAATGAAGGATGACGAGCAACAAGAAGACTATGAGATGCTACCCGAATATGATCTCAGCAAGCTAAAACTTGTGGGGCGTGGAATTTATGCTGAACGATATCGAGCCGGTGTAAAGTTTGTCGTCCGGAATGATAGAGACCGCGTCAATGAGAATGAGAATGATAACGATGATGACAAAGACGGTGAACGCTGAAAGCGTGAAGATATAGTGCGATGAGCTTCAATTTCACCCGACAGTCTCTGCTGCACGTTTGTCTCGCGTTATTGCTAATCAGTTACGCGCGCGCGCAAGAGAAACCCACGCTCCGAGATTTTGGCAGCAGTCTAAAAAAGGATCCCGCTCACAATAATCAGTCTCAAAAACCAAATGACGATGACGAAGTAGTTCGAGTGCAGACGGATCTCGTCGTTTGCGATGTACTGGTGGTTGATAAGCAAGGCAAGACAATTCCAGGTCTGACCCGCGACGATTTCGTTGTCCGCGAAGACGATCGAGCGCAGCAGATTGCCACGTTTTCACTCGGCGACAACACCAACGTTCCGCGGTCGATTGTCCTCATTCTCGATTACAGCTTCAGCGAACTGCCTTACATCAAGACGAGTGTCGAAGCTGCCAAGGTCCTGGTTGATCAATTGGGCGCTAAAGACAGAATGGCCCTGGTCACTGATGATGTTCAGTTATTAGTCGATTTCACTCGCGATAAAGAGTTATTGAAGAAGAACCTCGACCTGCTGAAGAACAAAGCTCTGGCGAAACGTGTGGGGCAGAGTCTTCAATATAGCGCGCTGATGGCGACGCTCAACGAGATGTTCAATAACGAGGACATTCGTCCGATCGTAATTTTTCAAACAGATGGCGATCAGTTGTCGCGTCTGAAAGACGGGCTGAGTGCGCGAGATTCATTTTCATTTCGCGATGTAACGAACGCAGTCGAACATTCTCGCGCCATGATTTACTCAGTAGTGCCGGGGGCTTCGCTATTGGATCTGAGTCCTAACCAAAGAGTAGAGAGAATACAAGCCGCCCTCGGAGATGACCTCAGGAACGACGCACAACTTCAGAGCCTCGCCGAACGACGCTTCAGAGAACAATTGGCGATTGCCGGACTGGCCAAGTTGTCTGGAGGATGGCCCGACTTTCTGGAGAAGGCGCAGGACGCCGGCGCCGTGTACGCGCGGATATTTGCGGACATCAACAATCGCTACGTGATAGGTTATTACCCTGGCAATAAAACGCGCGACGGCAACAGACGCAAGATCTCAATCGAAGTGCGCAATCATCCTGAGTGTGTCGTGTGGGGAAGAAAGACTTATATCGCGCCGAAGGAGTAGTCAGGTTAACTAGATAATTTCCATATGATGCGTCTTCCCAAATTCACCTATCGCGTGCCGCGAACCATCGCGGAGGCGGTGAAGATTATCGGCGACACTGGTCCCGATGCTCAGTTCGTCGCAGGTGGCACTGATCTCTATCCCAACATGAAACGCAGGCAGCAAATGCCGAAGACGGTCATCTCTGTCATGCGTCTGCCGGAACTGAATGGGGTAACTGGAGATGGAAGTAAGGGGTTGGTGATCGGTGCGTCAATCACGCTGACGGAGATTTGCGAGAACGAAATAATTAAACGGGACTATCCGGTTATTGCCTCAGCAGCGCGGACGATTTCCACTCCAATCCTGCGCAACATGGGAACGATTGGCGGAAACTTGCTGCTCGACACGCGATGCAATTATTACGATCAGAATTACGAGTGGCGCAAGGCGATCAACTTCTGTCTGAAGAAGGACGGCGACGTTTGTTGGGTGGCGCCCGGCAGCTCGAAATGCTGGGCCGTGCAATCATCTGATCTGGTTCCGGTGATGGTGGCCATCGGCGCGAAGTTTCGTCTGGTTTCCACGTTGGGTGATCGAATGATTGATGCGGCTGCGTTTTATAACGACGATGGGATCGACTATCTCAAGAAGAGACCCGATGAATTGCTCGCCGATATTCACTTGCCGCCGACAAACGGTTGGCGCGCGTCTTATCAAAAACTGCGGCGGCGTGGGGCTTTTGATTTCCCGGTATTGGGAGTGGCTGCTTATGTTCGGTACGACGTAGATTCCAACGGTGCCCTCCCTCACGGTCGGGCCTCTGACACAATCGCCGATGCGAAGATCGTTCTCGGCGGCATCGCGCCTTCACCCGTTCAGGTGAATGAAGCTGCGCAGGCTCTGATCGGCAACTCGCTCAACGAAGATCAAATTCAGGCGGCCGCTGAAGCTGCTTACGTCAAAGCGCGCCCGCTGGACAACACCGACTTTGTCTATCAATGGCGCAAGCAAATGGCGCGGCAATATACCTTGCGGGCATTGCGAGAGTTACTGTAGCCCGCACCCAAAGGGGCGGGGACACGCCCCGACCCTACAGAATACTGTTGTGCAAAAGCGTTCGCGATTTGTGGTATATAGGATTTGAACAACCTTTAGGAGTCAAAAAATATGGGACGTGTAACCGGCATTGGCGGAATTTTCTTCAAGGCAAAAGATCCTGAGAAACTGAAGGCGTGGTACCGAACCCACTTGGGTATCGAGTCAGAAAGTTGGGGCGCCGTGTTTGATTGGCGCGACGATCCCCGGTCAGACGATGGCTCCACGGCCTGGTCGGTGTTTACCGAAGAATCAAAACACTTCGAGCCATGCCAGAAGCCCTTCATGATTAACTATCGAGTTGATGACCTGGATGGGTTATTGACCCAACTTCGGGCAGAGGGCGTGGAAGTGGACGCAAAGACTGACGAATCCGAATTCGGCAAAATGGGTTGGGCCATGGATCCTGAAGGCAATCGCATAGAACTCTGGGAACCACCTGCGGCAAAATAGCTACCCGGAAAGACCGACAAATCGATTCATTGAATCAATGAGTCATTGATTCATTCTAAAACGCTAACTTCCGGCATCAAGGGCTAGACTCTTTGTGCCCTCGTGTCTTTGTGGTTATCTTTGGCCCGTGAAAGATGTCGCTGCACTTCTGCTCGCCGCCGGCCGCTCGCGCCGCATGGGCGCTTTCAAACCGCTCCTTCCGTTTGGCGATGTTACGGTAATCGAGACGTGCATCAACAATCTTCGTGGTGCTGACGTGAGCGAGATCGTCGTCGTGGTGGGCCATCGCGCGAATGAAATACAAAAGCATCTTGAATCTTACGAACTGCGTTTTGCGCTCAACCCTGATTCGAAAAGCGAAATGGGCGAATCGATCAGACGCGGCGTTGAGCATATTTCTGAGGATGCGAAGTGCCTGCTGATTGCTCTCGTCGATCATCCGGCCGTCTCGAGCGCAACCATTAAGACGATTGTCTCAGCACGGCAACGCGGGGCTCGACTGGTTCAACCCGAACACGCCGGACGTGGTGGGCATCCCGTCCTGATCGATTTCTCTTACCACGACGAGTTACTTAATCTCGATCCCGGCACAGGCCTACGCTCGTTCTTCGATGCTCATCGAACCGAGGTGCTGCGCTTGCCCGTTGAATCGCCCTACGTTGCGCGTGACATGGACACATGGGAAGATTACCTCGCGCTTCACGCGGAAGTTCTCGGGCGCGAGCCGGCGACGAAATCGAGCCGGTTTCCCTAGGGATTCTGACTGTTTGTGCCATCGATGACGCGCGGCCACATTTCCGCATCTAAGCTCTGTTCGGTCGCTCGCAGAAACGAACGGTGGCGAGCGCAAAGGAGTTTTCAAATGTTAACCAGAACGTGGAGGGTCATTCTCACTGCCGCATGCTTACTTAGTCTGACCGCGGCGTCATTTGCGGACGCCACTACACTCCAGTCACCTGAGTTTTCCTTGCGCGCTTTGGATGGCCCACCGGTATCGTCTGAAAGCCTGCGCGGCGAGGTGGTCGTACTCGCGTTTGGCGCATCATGGCTACCGTTGACACGGAATCAGATGGAGAGCCTGAAAAAGCTGGCCGACCAATATGCCGGTCGAGGCGTTGCGGTTTATTGGGTGAGCACCGAGTCGGATTCGGCCAAGTCAAAGAACTTCGCCGACGATAACCAACTGCGCGATCTCGGTCGCAGGTATAAGATCACCGTGTTGCGCGATCCCGATGGTCTGGTATCGAAACGGCTGGGGGTCGATCAACTGCCTTCGACCGTGATACTTAATAAGCAGGGCCAGGCCGCGGCGGTAGTTGGAGGACTTGATCCTGGCGCCGATGTCGCAAAACAGTTAGCTGAGAGACTAGATAAGATTCTGTGAGATCTTCAAATCTCAAATCTCAAATCTCAAATCTCAAATCTCAAATTTGAAATCTTCACAAGGTAGAGCTATTCCCCCGTCGATCTAATCAACTCATAAAGCAGTCGCACGGGTAATCCAACCACGTTGAAATAGTCGCCCTTGATGCGTTCGATGAAGCGCGCGCCCAAACCCTGAATTGCATACGCACCTGCTTTGTCCATCGGCTCTCTGGTCGCAACGTACCATTGGATTTCCGCATCGCTCAATGGTGCGAATTTCACTTCCGTTTCTTCGTGGGCAACTCTCGTGACTGAGCTCGTGCGATCGACTACCGCCACGCCGGTCATTACTTTATGCCAGCGATTGTTTAGAAGACGGAGCATTCGCGTCACATCCGCTTCATCAATTGGTTTCTCCAGGATGTGACCATCTATTGCTACCGTTGTGTCAGCGCCAATGACGGTTAAATCGCTGCGTTGTGCCGCTGCCGCTTCAGCTTTTTCGAGCGCGAGTCGCTGAACATAGTCAGTCGCGTCTTCACCCTCGCGTCGCGACTCATCAATATCGACTGCGAGAGTTTCAAACGGCCAGCCGACTGTGCGCAGAATCTCGGCGCGGCGCGGACTGGCAGAGGCGAGAATAATTTTTGGCAACTCGATCATGATCTCCACCGATGAAATCCGCGCATCTGACACTGCCGATTCCCACGCACTCACTTGGTCAGCGACGGATATTCCATTAAACTGCCGGCGTTGCGGACCATTGTGAAAGTTTTTGTGCGCCAGTTCAATCGACCAGATGATTGATGTAACCAGACTGCTACCAAAGATCGTTCGCGCCAACCCTGAGCTGGCGGTGAAGATGGCCTGGGCCCGAGCGGCCGGCGAGGGTTTGCGCCGAAATACCCATGCTTCTGGTTTCGAAGGCAAGACGTTGACTGTCTCGGTCATGGATGCACTGTGGCAAAAGCAACTTCAATCGATGAGTGCCGAACTAATATTTCGGATGAACAACTTACTGGGACGCGGCGCCGTGGATGAACTCGTCTTTCGCATCGCCCCGTCAGAGGTTTCACAGGCACACTCGATCAATCGCAGCGAGTCATCCGGAAAACCGACGGACCATTCACTGCCAACAGAATTGATATTCGCGGCCACATCGATTGCTGATGAAGATTTACGAGCGCGATTTTTGCGGGCCGCCAATAACCTGATCGCGCGCCGCGATTCAAATCCTGGGAACGATTAACTAACTCTTATGTCCATCTCTGAATCTGACATTGAGAAGATCGCGCAGCTTGCGCACCTGGACATCACCGACGACGAACGCAAAATGTTCGCGGCGCAGATTTCAGAAATCGTGACCTACGTCGAGCAGCTTAATGCGATTGATACGAGTAACGTCGAGCCCGCGCTTGGCGGGCTGACGCCTGAAGGCGAGGCGACCCAGTCGGATCGCGCCGATGAAGTGCAACCTTCTCTCGGGCAGAAGATTGCGCTGGAAGAGGCGCCCGATCCGGCTTCGGAACATTTTCGAGTACCAAAAGTTCTGGCCTAATTGTTTAATCAAGCTACATGGAATCGATACCAAACCTAACCAGCAGCATCGCACGGGGCGAACAAACCGCGCGCGCTAATGTCGAATCATCAATCAAGGCAGCCGAAAATCTGAACAAGTCATTGAATGCGTTTCTGCAAATCGATCGTGAAGGCGCGCTGCAACGCGCCGATGAGATTGATAAGAGCCCGAGCAAAGATACGTTGCCGCTAGCCGGCATTCCGATCGCGATCAAAGACAACATCTGTGTGCGCGGCATGCAGGCTTCCTGCGGTTCACGCATTCTTGGTCCATATCATCCGCCTTACAACGCGACCGCAATTGAACGGTTAATCAAAGCCGGTGGCGTCATCATCGGCAAAACGAATTGCGACGAATTCGCGATGGGCTCTTCGAACGAGAACTCCGCGTTTGGTCCCGTCAAGAACCCCTGGGATCTGACTCGCGTTCCCGGCGGCTCTTCCGGTGGTTCCGCGGCCGCCGTCGCAGCAGGGCTAGTTCCCGCAGCATTGGGCTCCGACACGGGCGGATCGGTGCGTCAACCTGCCGCGCTGTGCGGAGTTATCGGATTCAAGCCAACCTATGGGCGAATCTCGCGCTATGGACTGGTCGCGTTTGGTTCGTCGTTGGATCAAATCGGTGTCTTTGCTCGAACCACGGGCGATGCCGCTGCCGTGCTGCAGGTAATTTCCGGCCGCGACTCTCACGACGCCACCACCGCCGATGTGCCGGTGCCGAACTATATCGGCGAGACGGAAAAGAACCTTGAGAAAGGTTTTCGTCTGGGCGTGTCGCGCGCTCTGCTTGGCGAAGGTTTGGATGAAGAGGTGCGGGCCGCGATCGAAAAAGCCATTGAGACGTATCGCGATCTGGGCGTGGAAATCGTAGACATCGAATTGCCCCATGCGAAGTATGCGATCGCTGTTTATTACATCATCGCAACGGCCGAAGCCTCTTCCAACCTGGCCCGATACGATGGCGTGCGCTATGGCTTTCGTGCTGAGGACGCACCGGGACTGCGCGACATGTATCGCAAGACGCGGAACGAAGGTTTCGGCGCTGAAGTGAAACGCCGCATCATGCTTGGCACATATGTTTTGTCGGCGGGTTATTACGATGCTTACTACTTGAAAGCGCAAAAAGTGCGTGCCCTGTTGCGACAGGATTTTGCAAATGCATTCAAGCGGTGCGACCTCATCCTGACGCCGACAACTCCGACGCCGGCTTTTAGATTTGGAGAGAAAGTCGACGATCCACTCGCGATGTACCTCAACGATATTTACACCGTGACGGCAAATCTTTCGGGTGTGCCGGGCATCAGCGTTCCGTGCGGACTATCGTCGGAAGGGCTGCCGATAGGCTTGCAACTACTCGGACCATACTGGAGCGAGTCAACGTTGTTCCGCGCCGCTCACGCATACGAGACGGTCAATCCATTCACGGCGCGACCGCGTATCAACGCGGATTCAGCAGCATAAGGAAGCAATAGCACGTACTAGACAAAGTTAAGGGGTGTCCTTTTCAGTCTACTCTGCGGTCCTCTGCGAAGACCTCGGTCATTTCCTCTGCGGTTTCATTTCGCAAGAGTAAGGATTAACCGCAGAGAGAATACCGAGGACTCCGCCGAGGTCGCAGAGAAAAAAGAAGCAGGACACTACTCAATCGTAAATCGAAAACCTTTCCTTGAAAGCTCGCGAGGATTTCCGCAACTCCACCCACTGCTCAAACAGGTTCGGCGTCTCTAACCAAACCATCAGCCATTCGGCGATCTCTGTCTGTTCATGACGGATTGCGATTGGAAGAGACGTGTCCCTTGCTCTGGAGACTGCAGTTCTTCGCGCGTCGATCGCCAAAGTCCTGAGCTCTGCTATCTGACGATCGTCACGTGTCTGCTCAAACCGACCACGCAGATGTTCCAGCCTGCCAACCAGCGCCTCGGCCTGTTTCAATCTCAAAGGCTCAGCGGTTTGCAATACGCTCAGCTTACCGAATGTCTTCAACTGACTATCCATTTGAGCTTCCCGCCAGCGCGCATCGCACTCAATTATTTCCGGATGCCGCAGCTCCGCGCCTTCGTGAGCCAGCTCACGCGCGATTGTCGCCGGACTCTCGATCGCATGTTTGCCGAAAGCTTCACCGATCGCCTGCTGAATCCGGATCAATTCATCTGATCCAAGGGACGCCGCACCCAGGCGACGCCATTCTGAGACGATCAAATCTCGCCGGCTAATCGCCGTCACATTTTTATTTCTTTGGCGCGTGCCTTTCATGGTCAAACCACTTCAAGCTAGAATTCATCATAAGTATAACGTGAAGATGCTTCCGGCAAACCTTGATCAATATGCACACACCCATGCCATCTAATTCCCTAATCAGAGCGGGCGTTGTCCTGCTACTCGCGTTTTTGCTGCTGCCGGTCGCCGCCGCGCAGCAAAGACAAACTCTAAGCAGGTTGGAATTCGTCGGCCTCAAAAGGTTGACGAGAGAACAAGTCCTGGCGATGAGCGGGCTCAAGATTGGTCAAGCTATCGATCAAGGCATTCTGGATGCCGCTGCCGGAGATTTATTGAAGTCGGGCCTCTTTCGAAAGCTGAGTTATCGTGTGCGCAGCAGCAACCCGGGCAATCAGGCGACCGTCACCTTCGAACTCGAAGAATCAGCTATCAGCTTGCCGGTTGTTTTTGAGAACTTCGTCTGGTTCAGCGACGATGAGATCGTCGCGGCGATTCGCAAAGATGTTCCATACTTTAACGGCACCGCGCCGGCCTCCGGTGAAACAGCGGACAAGATCGCCGCGGCCCTGCAGCGGCTGCTGACATCGAAGAACATTGCCGGCCAGGTCGACTATCTTCCTTACGTATCAAAGGACAAGCAGGAATTGCTTTACACGGTAAAGGGAGCGCGGATTCCTCTCTGCTCACTGCATTTCCCCGGCGCCACCGCGATTAGTGAAGCTGAGTTGGTCAAAGTTTCGCAACCACTTTTCAAGATGGATTACTCGCGAAAAGATGTTGCTACGTTTGCGCCCATCAACCTGCTACCTCTTTATCGTCACATCGGTCATTTGCGCGCCGAGTTTCAAATGCCCACCGCCACGCTGGAAAGTTCGCCGCAATGCGCGGGCGGTGTGAACGTAAATATTCCGGTCGATGAGGGGCAGGCGTATCGCTGGGCCAAGTCCATTTGGGACGGTAACGACAAGTTGGGCATTGAAGAACTGGGGCCGGCGCTGGGCATGAATCCCGGCGACGTCGCCGATGGGATTAAGATCGATATTGGCTTGAAGAATGTCGCTAAGACTTACGGTCACCGAGGCTATCTTACGCCGGCGATCAAGGAATCAATCGAGTACGACGATGCGGCTTCGCTCGTCACTTATAAATTCAACATCACTGAGGGGCCGCGTTATTTCATGGGTAACCTGATTGTCACGGGCCTACCCGCCGCGGACGTAGATGAATTGAAGGGAAAATGGACCCTTGGATCGAATGCGGTTTTTGATGAATCCTACGTCGACACATTTCGCCAGGGCGCGCTGCGAGAATTCATGCGCGGACTGACACAACGCTCTCGCACAGGAGCGCGCGTCAACGTTGAGATTCAACAGAGACCCGACGCGCAGAAACTAACCGTCGATGTCGTGATTGCTTTTAAGTGAATACACACGACACTGTGCTCCACGAGGAATGCATTAGTCTCCCAATTTGAGTTCACCTGTCAGGTAAAACGATCCACGAACCCACACGAAACGTTTTTCGTGCTGATTTCGTGTGATTTGGTGGATCGTTCTTGCCAATATTGGGCACTACCCAATTTCCAGTTCCGGTAACGCAAACGCAGCTCGTTAGGAACGCTGACGCTAAGGGCGTACTCTCAAGGTTAATGTTGTATGACAAAACCTCAATCGTTATCCTCCACGAACAGTTAACTCAAAAACTAAAGTCTCAGGCTTTCGTTCCGCACCGAGTTTTCCAGGGTGGTGATACGCAAACGCTCGCGGCCTATCTCTGGCCGCTGCGGCCGCGCGATCAGACAGGCGACGAAGAAAGATTCTTTCAGGTAGAACCAGGAAGTCAGGTCCTGGCGCGATCTCGTTGGCAATTGAATCGCGCGGAACATCCGACCATCGTGATGTGGCACGGCATGGAAGGCTCGACTGCATCTGCCTACATGGTATCGACGGCTGAAAAGGCTTTCCGCGCCGGCTTTAACGTGGTGCGTGTAAACTTTCGCAACTGCGGAGGGACTGAGCATCTGTCGCCGACGCTTTATCACGGCGGACTGACTGATGATTTACGCTTTGTGATTGACGAACTGATCAAGAGCGATCGTTTGTCACGTATCTTAATCGCCGGATTCTCTTTGGGCGGCAACATGGTGCTAAAGCTCGCCGGTGAATACGGAGACGATCCGCCTGCTGAAGTGCTGGGCATCTGCGCAGTTTCGGCTTCGGTGGATCTGGGCGCCAGCACGACCAACATGGCCCAGCGTCGTAATTGGATCTATCAACAGGATTTTCTTAGGCGCTTGAAGAACCGCATCAGGAGAAAGGCAAAACTGTATCCCGATCTTTACGACGTATCAGGCCTGGGCCAGGTCCACAGCATTGAAGAGTTTGACGCTCGTTTCATCGCGCCGGCGTTTGGTTTCGCCGATGCGCGTGATTACTACTCGAAGGCTAGTTCCCTGCCCTTCATCGAGCGCATTCGCATCCCCACACTGATCATTCACGCAGAGGACGACCCGTTCATTCCGTTCGCGCCGCTCCGCGATCCATCCGTCGCGGCGAATCCTTATGTGCTGTTGATGGCGACCGAACGCGGCGGCCACGTGGCGTTTCTGTCAGCGAACTCTGAGGACGAGGATCGCTTCTGGGCCGAGAATCGTTTGGTGGAATTTTGCCAAGTCCTCTCTCCGCGAAACTCTTGACATGTTTCGGAAGCCGGTGTAGCGTACGCTCACTTGTCGTCGAGCAATGGTGATGAGTGCTCCTAACGCGTACTAACCTGGGAACGCCAAGACCCGTTTCGTAGCCTCCCGCTCACGAATAATAAAAGAGTTTAGTCCAGTGCTCTTTCCCGTGGGCCGGCCCTTAACCGTTTCCGGCGACATCCGTTGTCAAGTTTGAAGCGCGCAAAAGCCAAGTGAGGACCTCGCGGCGGAAATCCAAAGGTTGAAAGGAATAATATGCAAACCATTGAAGAGCTTCGATATGGAACGGCCGGCATTGCCATTGAAGATTATGAACGCGAACTGGACCGGTTATGGAAGGAACTGCAAGATCCTGCCTCTGACATACGTCAAGAGGCGAATGAGCGCGGGATTAATGTCCAACAATTGTCAGATGTTCAGCGTTCAGATGCGATCAGTTTACGTTCGAGGGGAGCCGCGTTCGGGGCCGAAGTCACCCTAATCGTTGCTCTCGCTCCGCTGGCAGTGGAGCTGGTTAAGGTTACGGGTCCAATAATAAAGGATCTGTGGATACATGTTTTACGTCCTCGAATACTGCAAAAGTGGGGTAGCCAGGCGTTACCTCCCAAAGAGGATGAATGAGTCATGATTTATCCTCATCAAATACCCCTCACTGAGCGAAAAGCACTTTCGTGGCGATTGCTCTTTCTTGACGCCGTAAATAATTTCGGCCTGGCTCTTCCTCGCGGCTCCAACGCCTATAGCGTGCTCACTTCTTTTCTGAACGAACAGATCAAGGTTGAGGTCGCCATGGATCGCGAGCAGCGGCTCAACGAGCAGGCGGAAGGTAAGCCAGCCGGACCGCTGCGACCACTGGATAATTCCCTGAAAAGTGCGATTGACAACTTCCGCGCGACGCCGGCTTTCGCTTTGGTAAGTGCATCGAAGCCGGTTTTGCCGATGGTGAATGCGATTACGACGAGCGTTAACGCGCTCTGTTGCCAGACGTGCGGCTCGGCTGCCGCTATCTGTGAAGGTCTGGCAACAATGAAGGACAACGGTATCGTCTCAGATAAAGGCGATTGTATCGCGCAACTCCGACAAATGTTCGACATGGCACGCGAAGCAGCGCGTACTTACTACGCAGCATACGCAGCCACCTTTCCGGTCAATCTAGACCCAGACATTGTCCTCTCTACGCGACATACTAATTCCATGTTGGCAGGTAATCATCACTTAGCAAATTTTTACGCGAGCGGAATGACTGAGTTCGTCGACACAGCGGTTCAGCCCAAGGCTGAGGCTCAGCTGAATCTTCTGATGGACGATAAAGCTGTTGAGTTCATGCTCGATCTAAACACGTACAAAGGCATCCTCTACATAATGTTCCATGAATGCATTGCTCATGCTTTTCAAGGTCTGTTGCCAAACTTCCAAGGTCGACAACCTACCCGGCCATACGACATGTTCGCTGAAGGTTTTATGGATCAGGTGGCTTTCGAGGTGTTAAGGGAAGTATTAGAAAAAACGGGGCTCGCAAATACATCGGGCCTCAAGCGGCAGATTCATTTTCCGGACTCTCTTAAAGTTACCGAAAGAATAAGACTGAGCAGAAACGATTGCGATGTCAATGATGTGGCAACCGATAAGGCCGAACTCGCTCGCGGAGTCCTTGCTGCCGAAACCATCCTAAAGCTTATTCGGTCGGCATACACTTCGAATGATTTTGGGAGACCCGAGGATTTCTGGCAGGGATATTATCGTTTGGCTTTTGGCTTAAATCTGCGGCGCGACATTGACTGGCGGAAGAAAAGGGATTTCGTTCTCTTACTGTATAAGTATCATGTTGTATCGGCGCAGCCGCTCCCGTCCCGCGATCGCAGCGAGGAGATGTTTCTTCTGGAAATTGAGCGGATCGTGACGAACTACCTCCGCACCGACGATATCGACCTCCTCATGTTGGAGATTCAAAACCTAAAGTAGCCGCTAAAACTGGGACGTAGCAGCTTTTTGTGTAAGAAAATGCCCATCGCTCATTCTTCATTATTCAATTGACTAATGAATATTGAACGTGTACAGTGAATCACGAGGCCGGGGGGCCAACCGTCGGACGTCGGAAAAACCGAGGAGATAGTATGCTGAAGACGTATAGAGTGCTTCGTTCGATGTTAGTGCTGGGCGAGTTCACGACCCGCAGTCTTGAACAACACACAGGCATAAACCCCACCACCATTGGTACGATTGTTCAGCGTAAGTTGGTCATGCTCGACCGTGTCGGGCTGGTTGAAAGTGGCCAGCCAGGCGGAAAACTAATTCGTTACAAGTTGAAGCCAGAAGCCGAAGCGACTCTGAGAGATGAAATCGGCAGCCTCTTCGACGACGTAAGGGAGCTCAAAAGCGCTTGGCCTGAACCCGAAAGTTCCCTTAAGGCCCCACTCGGACTGCTATCGGCTGAAAATATCTTTCTTAAACGATTCGTCGACGCGCCAAATCTCACCGAAAAAGTAGAGCTTCTAAGACTCGCTGAGCAGGACCTGGAAAGTGCTCAGGCTGAGGTGAAGGCATTTGCATCGGACTCTCCAGAAAAGGCCAAAACAGTCGAAGCGATTGTTAGCTCCGTGAAGGCCTTGGGGTCGCTTGCTGAAGCTGAACGGTCCGCTCAATCGGGAAACCACGAGGATGCTTACCGAGCCATCGGCTCGATCTACGATCAATCGGACAAGATCCGCGATCAGCTTCAACTGGTTGGACAAACTGCGCGAGCAAATGCGTTTCGTGAAAGAATTTTCTCCAGTCCGCTGTTTCCCGCGCTAATTGTCGTCGCGACGGCCTCATCACGGTCGTGGGCGCCGGCGAGAATGTCCGCAGCGGCCGGGGCCCGGTCCCAACTGTTTTCAAGCACTGTGGGAAATCGCCAGGCTATCGCTGTAATGCCTCTAGTGGGTAACAAGTCCGCCCAGCCCTATCTTTGTGCCGGTATAACCAGAGGCATCTGGAGTAAGGTTTGCGAACTTCCGGATCTTACCGTAGTAGCACCCAGCCGCGTTCCCGCCCATACAGCGAACCTAAACACCCCCGAGTCGGTGCAAGCTCTGGGGCGAGAACTAAATGTTCAAACGATGCTCTTTGGGGACGTGGCTTGGACCGGCAAACAATTATCGTGCAATGCTCAACTGCTAAGCGCAGAAAGCGGTGCGCCGATGTGGCAGAAACGGTACAAGATCGATTTTGGGAACGTTTTTTCGGTTGAAGAGGACATCTCAAGACGCGTTTCAGAAGAGCTGCACATCGAACTTACTGCCAGCAAGAAGGCCCAGCTTGCCGAACGGCCCACCACAGATTCAGACGCCTATAAGCTGTACATGGAAGGTCGCTACAACTGGATGCAATGGACAGCGGAAGGAATCGAACTAGCCTTAGAGTATTTTGAGAAAGCCCTTAAGAAAGATCGCTTTTACGCGCTGGCACACGCGGGAATGGCTGACTGTTACAACATGTGCACCTACGAGTTGGGCGTGCCTCCTGGAGAATGCTTCCCGAAGGCTAAGGCGGCCGCTTATGAAGCCCTCGAGTTTGATGAGAATCTGGCCGAAGCTTACACCGCATTGGCCTATTCGCGCTTAAGGTTTTATTGGAATTGGAAAGAAGCCGAAGAAAGCTATCTGCGGGCGCTGGAACTCAATCCGAACTACATCCTGGCCCGCCTTTGGTACGCAGAATACCTTGCCGCCGCCGGCCACTTTGAGGAGGCGATCGCACAGGTCAAAGAAGCCGAACGTCTCGATCCCGAGTCGCTTATCGTCAGGGTCACCGCAGGATCCATTTATTACTTTGCAGGGCAATATGAACAAGCGATAAGCCAGTTCTTACGGACTCTCGAAAGCGATGACAACTTTGTTCGCGCACATTTCCGCCTTGGCGGCGTCTATCTGCAAACCGGAGCGCATGCGGAAGCCATCAAGGAGTTGAGTACTGCAGTAAGACTGTCACATCGGAATCCCAGGGAGCAGTCATCCCTGGGCTACGCTTACGCAGTGTGTGGCGATCACGTGGCGGCGCGCAAAGTGCTTGTAACATTGAAAAGAATGTCGAGGCGACGATACGTGTCCAGCTACAATCTGGGGCTGATTTATACAGGACTTGGTGAGGTTGATGCCGCTTTCCAGTGGCTAGACAAGGCCTGCAAGGAGCGAGACCCATGGCTTGTGTTTCTCAGGGTCGATCCCCGCTTGAGCGCACTTCGCTCCGACCCAAGATTTGGCGATTTAAGCCGTCGGGTCGGATTTGTCCCGGCTCCGTCAGCGTTGGCCACTCCGAACGTGGACCAGGGTTCCGTGACCGCCTTACCATTGAGCACTACGTAGGCGCACGTACCAAACCGAGGGGCTTAGAATCGCTCACTTCTCGATCTTTTTCAAAATTCGATCGGCGTGGTTACGAGCGATGAGGGGGATGTGATAGTCGGTCTTCAACTCATTTAGCAGCGGCACGAGTTGGTGTGGATCGGAAAGTTCGTTGCGGGTGAGGTAGCCCTCCACTTCCGTCAAGAGACTCGGCGTGTTCAGTGGTTGCATCTCGCGCGCCAGCTTCATATCAAAAATCCAGATGGCCTGAGTGGCCACGTTCCGATACTCAGCCGCCAGCGCCCACGCCGTCTTGTTATCGCTCCAGTTGAATTCCGCGATGCGCTTGCGCTTACCGTCGTTCATTCCAATCTTATAGGTTCCCAGGTGCGCGAAGTTCTTCGCTGCCTGATAATTTTCGTTCGAATCGAGGAATCGCAGTTCAGTCCATAAACCAAAAATTCTTCCCTGGGCCGACGACGATATTTCAATCGGCTCGACGATCGGCGTCTCAGTGCGCTGTACGAACGTGATGTTCCCCCGCCCGAGCGCATCATGCTCGATCACAATGTGACTGACGACAAAAGCGGGCTGGTTGAATTCGTAGGTGTAGCGAGTCGCGTCGACGGGCTGCTTTTTCTCTTCGGTGTGTTGTGGGGTCGGCGAGGGTTGCTCCGGCGGACGATCGTTGCGCTTGGTCGTGTCCTGCGCCAAAGAGACAGACATCGCGCCAGCCGTGATCAATCCAGCCATGAATACTCGAAAGATGTATGAGCGTAATTCAATCATTCCTGCAACAGGATACCAGCGCGGCAGGCGCGACAGAAAGTAGCCACGGGCTATGGGGTACTGAACCGCTTGCGCCAGCAAACGGGTGTTTTGCTATTTCGATTACCCGCTCGCTAGCGCGAGCGGTTCTGTATCTCGCCCCGTCGGGGCTCCATGCTTATTTATGCGAAAAACCCCAGGCTTACGCCTGGGGCTATTATATGTCGCCCGCTTTGCGGGCTGGTCGATCGGGGAATTTATTCGAATTTCACGGAGACGAGTTTCGAGACACCCACCTCTTCCATCGTTACGCCGTAAAGCGCGCGCGCAGTTTCCATCGTGCGCTTGTTGTGCGTAATAACGATGAATTGGGTATTGGCGGACATGGCCACAACTTTGTTCGTGAAGCGGCCGATGTTTGCTTCATCAAGCGGGGCGTCGACTTCGTCGAGCAGGCAGAACGGCGACGGGCGATAATGAAATATTCCCAGCACCAGCGCGAGCGCGGCCATCGCTTTTTCACCACCCGAAAGCAACAAAATATTTTGCAAACGCTTGCCGGGCGGCTGCGCGATGATGTCGATGCCGGATTCGAGTTCGTCATCGCCGTCGATTAGACTCATTTCGCCGCGGCCACCACCAAACAATTCCAGGAACAGCGCGGTGAAGTTCTGATTGATCTTTTCGAACGCATCGCGGAAACGCTCGCGCGAGCGCCGTTTGATTTCGCGTAGAGCCTCTTCGGTCGCGGCGATTCCTTTGGTGATGTCTTCTCTTTGCGTGGTCAAAAAGATCAGTCGCTCATCGGCTTCAGAGAGTTCTTCGAGCGCCATCATGTTGACGGCGCCAAAGTTCTCCAGCCGGTCGCGCAGATCTTCAAGTCGCGCGCGTTCCGTTTCTAAATCGAACTCCGGCTCGAGCGTAACTTCGCGGGCCAGGTCCTCGAGACTTTGATTGAGTTCGTTAGTGCAGTTTTCGTGCACAAAGTTTATCCGGGCCATTGCTTCCGCGCGTTGCACTTCAATGGCGGCCCGGGCATCACGGGACGACGCCGCCGAGCGATTCAATTCAGCCAACTCGTTCGCCAGAGCATCGGCGTCAGCGCGGGCCCGTTCCAAGCTGCTGGTAGTCGCCACGATGAGTTCATCCTCGCGCGCCTTGTCCTGGTCGACCGTCGCTGCCAGACGATCGATTTCCGCGATCGAGTCTGTCAGCTCGTTAATTCTGCTGCCTGCCTCTGTAAGCTCCAGCCTATGCCGCGATAGTCGGGGCTCAACATCTTCGCGTTCAATCTCCAGCCGCCGCAAATCGGCGCTGGTCGAGCGTCGACGTTCGGCCGCGGCCGCAGCCTGCTCTCGCTGGTGGTTCAGCAGCCCGGTTTCAGTTTCGGCGTCGCGCCGGATGTTCGCCAGAACATTGGTCGTCTGCTCGATTCGTTCGTGGGCCGCCCGCCGCAGCGACTCGGCCGTCTCAGCCTCGGCCATCGTCCGGGCGCGGCTCTCTTCCAGCTCGCGTCGTTCTTGTTCCAATCTTTCTGCATCGTCAGAAACGACGCGCATGTGGCGGTGAGCGCGTTCAATATCGTGCTGCAAAGTTTCTGCCGTCATCTCGCGGGCCATTACCTCACGCTCTTCTCTGGCAATCGACGCGTTGAGCAAGACAACAGACTCTTCCAGGCCGGTGAGACGCGACCGGGCGTCAGCCACGGCTACCTCAGCCACCGCAAGTTCGGCCGAAAGATTATTGATGCGCGATTCCAGCTCGCGAAGTTCGCGTTTGAATGTCAGCAGTCCCGCGCCTTCTTCCAGCGCGCGGCCATTGCCCGCGTTCACGAATTGTCCACCCGAAACCCAGTCGCCGTCCGTCGTCACGAACATGTCCCCGGTCGCGAGCGACAGCGCCGTCGCATCGTCGAGTGTGTCTACGACTCGCGCGTTCATTCTTTCGGACATCGTGCGCTCGAGCACCAGCAGCAACTCGCGCGGCGCGTTCAAAATACTGGCGATGCGTGGTCCATCGATGCCGACGGGCGCAAATTCGCGACGCGCTTCGAAAGTCGGCCCAGCGAAGATCCCGGTCATCACGTCAACTTCGTCACTGCCGCCATGCAGTCCAGTCACCAGGAAGTTCGCGCGGCCCGCGTGATTATTCTTCAGCCACGCCGCCGCGC
>DNNE01000153.1:18384-20260 GCA_003487805.1 Blastocatellia bacterium
GCCACGCCGCCGCGCGGATCGCATCATCGGGCGTCGCCACCAGAATTGACTGCAGGGTCGATCCGAAGACGCCTTCGACGGCGCGTTCCCAGCGAGCATCGACCTGAATACTGTCGGCGAGCGTTCCGATCAGATGGAAGTCCTCGCGCTCATTGGCTGAGAAGGCTTCCTGCACGGCCAGCGAATAGTGAGCCCGTCGCTCGTCCAGCTCCTTGAAACTTTCCAGCCGGTGGACCGCGCGCGAATGATCGTCGCGGACCCGCGTGAGCTCGGCGTCGCTGTCTGAAACTCGTTCGTGTCCTTCGACGACGGCTTTGACCGCGGCGGCGCGTTCCGCCATCAGCCGCGATAATTTCTCGCGCGCCGCGGTTATTTGTTCGTTGAGCTTAACGGCTTCCGCGTTTCTCTCAGCATGGGCGGCGGCAGCGCGTTCACCTTCGCGCGCCAATCCTTCGGCCTGCTGCGCCAGCTTCTCGATGCTATTTTCGAGTTGCCTTACCAGCTCATTCAACCGCTCGGCCGCGGCGGTATGTCTGAGCAGCTCAGATCGCGCCGAATCGATCTCGTTTTCGCCGTCCGCAATGATTGCCAGTTTTTGCGCGTGCGCATCTTCAGCTTCGCGCAGCACCGAAACCGTCTGATCATTCTCAGTAGTTAGCTGGGCATCGATCGCGCGCAGACGCTCGAGCTCGGAATCAACGACGACCATCCGCGCGCTCAAGGCCTCAACTTCTTTTTCAATTTCCGTCCGACGATTGCCGAGGTTTTCAATCTGCGCTTGCTGATAGACGCGTTCGCGCAGCCGGCGATCGCGCTGCAACGCAGCGTCGGCAACGGCCGCGCGTACCTGTGACAACTCGTCCTCACGAGCGCGAGCATTATGAGTAGCGGTGCGACTACTCTCTTCGCGCTCTGCCAGTTCAGCGGCGAGCCGTCGCTCTTCTTCAGTCGCTTTATCCAACAGCGCCTGGGTCTCTTCGAGCAAGCTGGCGAGACTGCGGTCCTCCGCGACGTAAACGTGTCGCAGCAATTCGCGCAACTCTTCGCGCATGATGCGATAACGTCGCGCCTTCGCAGCTTGCCGGCGAAGGCTGTTCACCTGCCGCTCAATTTCCGAAATGATGTCCGAGATGCGACTGAGATTTCCCCGCGCGGATTCGAGGCGCGCTTCCGCCGCGCGCTGGCGCACGCGAAACTTGGTGATACCGGCCGCCTCTTCAATGATGGTACGGCGGTCCATCGGCTTGGCAGATAGAATTTGTCCGATGCGACCCTGTTCAATGATCGCGTAGTGACCGCCAGCCAAACCCGTCCCTGAGAACAGATCCTGAATGTCGCGCAAGCGACACGGACGATCGTTGAGCAGATACTCACTCTCGCCCGACCGATAGAGACGTCGCGTCACCGAGACGGATTCGCCCGGAGCAAACTCGAGGGCGAGACTGCGGCGCTGGCGCCAATGACGATGATGCGGTGTTTTGGGTTTTGCTTCGGGCGTGACGTCGGCATCCGGAGTTGCAGCAACGAGATCGGCGGACTCGACGGGAGCCTCTGATCCGGTCGCCACTGCTTCCGTTTCTGAAACGCCGGCTTCCGGTTCGGTTATGACGTCGGGCGAGGCGAGCGCCGTCTCCACTGAATCAAAAATCGCGCTCTGCTCGTCGATCTGTTCCAGGGTCGAGTCGATGTCTTCAATGTCCGGTTCGCTCTCTACGATCTCATCGCGAACCAGGTGCAAGACGACTTCAGCCATACCGCCTGGCGGACGATTGCGCGAGCCCTGAAAGATGACATCTTTCATCTCGCCGCCGCGCAGATGCTTTACGCGCTGCTCGCCCAGGACCCAGGCGATGGCGTCGGCAACATTGCTCTTGCC
>DNNE01000037.1:0-1101 GCA_003487805.1 Blastocatellia bacterium
TAGCCCAGGCGTTTACGCCTGGGTATGTCGATAAATTGATCTTAGCTAGCCTCCTTCAGGAGGCTTAATTCGCCGATCATCTGAAAGCCTCCTAAAAGGAGGCGCCCTGAGAATTACTTTATCCTGGACCCAGGGTAAACGACTGGGCTAGAGAAAACATGTGGAACCCGTCAACAAGTGCGCACGTTGTGGCCGTAGACGTATCGCAGCCGAGGTTTTCGAGGATTCTCTTCTCAGTATCGGTTGTCTTGCTTGCGTCACTCAGCACTCACGCGCAAACGAAAATCACCATCGATCACAATACCGGCGCCGCGATTAACCCGGAGTTCAGATTTGAGTCAGTTCCCTCACCTTCGCGCATTGACGCTGCCACGAACGCCCGCGTGATGATCGTCGATGGCGAGGCTGATCCAAACGGCGCCGGGGTCGCCGCGCTCACCGATGGACTGCTGCCGAATTCAGACGATCAGCCACGCCGCAATTTCTTTGTCACTGCCGGCAGCGGCGGCGCGCGGGTTTTGATCGATCTCGGACACACGATTGAGGTCGCTCAAATCAACTCATATTCATGGCATCCGAGTGCGCGCGCGCCACAGCTCTATCGCGTCTGGGCCAGTGACGGCAGCGATCCGAAATTCAATGCCCAACCGAAAGCCAACATCGATCCGCGCAGTTGCGGCTGGAAGATGATCGTGACAGTCGATACTCGCTCCAGCGACGAAAGCAAAGACGTCGGTCAATTCGGGGTAAGTGTGACCGACGCGAGCGGCAGCATCGGCAAATTCCGTTATCTATTATTTGATTGTTATGTCACTGAAGTGGCAGATGATTTTGGCAACACCTTTTACAGTGAAATCGACGTGGTGGCAAAAAAGTGACACCGACAGTCGCCGGCAAACGCTTCCCATAGCCTCAGCTTTTGAGTTGATTGTGATCCGCATTCGATCCACAGCCGATGGATTGGTGTTCTCTTAACGAACGATTGTTCTCCTCGCGAACTGATCAAGAAGACTGAATCATTCGCTGTGCACGCGTGGCGACGTTTTTGCTAGGTGAATCCCGACCGCGCTGCGAACGAACTGGAGCGGAAGCGTCCTCGCT
>DNNE01000037.1:1442-2202 GCA_003487805.1 Blastocatellia bacterium
GGGACGGTTGCGCTCCAGTCAGTACCAGCACCAGACAAACCATGACAGCAATCGAGCGGCTACATCTTCACGGCATCTTGCGACGCGGCACACCCGCTCGGGGGTTTCATTTCAAACATGCAGACGGTGGCAGGGTTACGGCCCAGGACCTTGATCGAATCGAGCAATTGAAAATTCCGCCGGCGTGGAAGGACGTGGCGATCAACTCAGCGGCGAATGGCCGCATTCAGGCGGTGGGTCAGGACGCAGCAGGTCGCTGGCAATACATCTATCACCAGAGTCACGTTCGCGCTCAACACCGAAAGAAATTTCAGCGCCTTGTTCGATTCGGCGAAACTCTGCCGAAACTGCGCACGACAGTAGCACGCGATCTTCGTCTTTCAGGTCTTCCGAAGGAGCGCGTCATGGCCGCGATCCTCAGAATCCTGTCGGTGTCCTTCATTCGGCCGGGCAGCGAGATCTACGCTAGTGAAAATGGCAGCTACGGAATCGCGACGCTGCGGCCGCGGCACGTTTCGGTGAAAGGGGTTCGAATTACGCTTGAGTTTCCCGGCAAATCAGGTCAGGACCACACCCTGGAAATTCGCGACCGACTGGCTGCGGCGACCTTGAAAGAACTTCTTCAGTCTTCGAACCGGCGAGTTTTCAAGTACCAGGGACCGGACGGAACTTTCAACGTCACCAGTCGCACCATCAATCACTATCTGAAGGATGTGATGGGCCAGAGTTTTAGTCCTAAAGATTTTCGCACCTGGGCCGG
>DNNE01000037.1:2503-2781 GCA_003487805.1 Blastocatellia bacterium
GATTTTCGCACCTGGGCCGGCACATTGGTTTGCGCATGTGCTCTCGCCCGCATGCGCGCAACCGACCCGGCATCAACCAATTCAATTGCGACGGCAATCGAAGAGACAGCAACTGCGCTCGGGAACACGCCCGCAGTCAGCCGCGACGCGTACATCTGTCCAGCGGTTATCAGCTCATTCGAAAAGGGCGAAGTGGTCGGCAGTTATTTCGAGAGTCTGCAAAAACTAACTTCTTATCGAGGCACGAAGCTGCATCGCGCCGAGAAGGCGCTGCTGCG
>DNNE01000037.1:3119-9522 GCA_003487805.1 Blastocatellia bacterium
CCCTCCCCCCCCCCCCCGGGGGGGGGGGGGGGGGGGGGGGGGCCCCTCGCGCGTGCCCATTCGATCTTAAACAGTTTGCGAGAGATGAATCCCGATGTATCGGGATTCATCTCTCGCAGTTTTCGTAAGACTAGTTTGGCTGGTCGCCAGGCCCTCACCCAACCCTCTCCCAAAGGGAGAGGGCTTCAGTTGTTGATACGTCAAGTATGTCATTACCCAAAAAAAGGCCGGTCTAAACTCACGCGTCGCTCTGCGACGAAGAAAATCGCACTGGTGGTTTACGATTTGCTACAACCACCCGCTATTATCTAGCAGCCCTTCAGGGTGCCCGCTTCAAATGCCCCTCAAACGCAGAGATTTTCTTAAACGACTGTCCGCCGGCATTGGTGGTATTGCAGCTTTTATCGGACTAAAGAAACCCGGCTTCGCAGCGATCGCGTCTGCGTCGCGTGCGCAACGCCTCGTCCTCATCAAGATCGACGGCTTGCCGCAACGCCTCGTTGATGAATTCGTCAACGAAACTGATCCTGAAACGGGCAAGAGCCGCCTGCCCTGGGTTAAGCACGTCTTTTATGATCAGGGAACGCGCCTGGCGAATTTCTACGTTCGCGGGATGAGCCTGTCGGCGCCGTCATGGTCAATACTCGACACCGGTCAACATCTTCAGATCAAGGGTAACGTCGAGTTCGATCGACTGACGCTGCATGCTTATGACTATCTCAATTTCGTGCCGTTCTATTTCCAGAACCTGGCCTTACAACAGGTGGATGCGTCGGGCGTGGAAGTGCTGGACGAACTCGGCCTGCCCCTGTTAATCGACGCTTACGCTCACGAGGAACGCTACCAGGCCTTTCAGCTATATCAGCGGGGAGTGCATTGGAGCACTTTCCACAAGAGTCTGAAGACGCGCTTGCAGAGTTTCACCGGCACGCAGGACGTGATCGATGAATGGACCACGAACGGCATGGCGTTTCGGAGTTTCATTAAGGACCAGCTCGAGCACGAGCTGATCGTAAAACTATCCGATCCGCGAGTCCGTTATCTCGATTACTACACGACCGACGTTGATCATCGAACGCATCACAATCGCGATCGCGAATCGCAACTTGCGGCCATTCGCGAAGTTGACGCAACCATCGGCCGCATCTGGACCGCGATTGAAAAATCACCCCTCGCGAAAGATACGGTGCTGGTGCTGGTGTCCGATCATGGGACTAACACGGATCCGAATATCATTAGCCAGGGATACAACCTGGTGAAGTTGCTCGGCAGCGCCGCTGGGGGCGGGCATCACGTAATTACCAAGCGCCGCCTGATGATGGATTACTCGCTCAAGAGCATCTATCCATTCGTTCCTTTGATTACGACTACGACGCCAGAGTCGTTCTATCTCAAGAACGAGAGCACCAGCTATCCCACTGCCCTGCTTGACTTTGACGGCAACGAACGAGCGGCAATCCATCTGCGGAATTCCGATCTCAACGTGCTGCATATTCTGCTCCAGTGTCTCCGGAGTTCTGACCTCGCCGCCAACGTACGTGACGCCGCGACCAAACTTTTCTTCACAATTCTTGATCGCAACCGGAACGAGTGGCAGAAGCTGCTAACGGAGTTGAGCGAGGAAGTGGATGCGTTGCATCCTGCAATTGAGAAGCAACGAACCCTCGTCGCGGCGTTGCCCAGGAAGTGGACCAAAGCAGACCGTGACGCCGGACGCGATATAGCTGCGCATAGAGAATCGGCGCGATTGGACCTGTGGATTCAAACTGAGAAGGAGTATCGCAAGTACCTTCCCACGCTGACGAATCTGCTGGCGCTCCGCCCGGGGGAATTTGAACCTTCGCATGTAAAGATTGAGGACGTGATCGCCAAAGGCGCAATGGGCCAGCCGAACACTCTGCACCAGCTCCAGAATTATGCGATTGGGTTGTCGCCTCAAGGGTTGGTTCTGGGAAACGATGGTTCGATTGATACCGGAAAAAGTTTCCTGCGCGTTAATTACTTCCCGATCGTTCGAGGTGTGACTGTCCGCAACAACGTCCAGCGAGAAGTCAGCAACGAACCCATTGATTTTATCGCCGTGCGAATTTTTCCGGCAGACCTCACTGACTCGCTGGAAGACAAAAATGTCGACGAAGCGATCTGGCTCTACAAAGACGCCGAGCGTCAGGCACTGGTGCTGTCACGCGCCGATCCGGCCCAGGGGTTAATGCTGCGATATGTACCCGTGAGCGGATTGAGGCAAAACGATAATGGGAAGATTTCATTTGAGCCGGCGCGCTGGCGAGATGGTTTGCCGTTTAGTATCTGGGAAGATGCACGCTTGAGAATCACGGACGATCGCGGGCCGTGGTTGAGTGCCTGGCATAGTGAGCGGGAATGGTTCACTGCAGTTCATCGTACGGACTACTCAAATGGCATCATCGGTATTCATGAGCAGTTCTCACGCCATCAAACGCCGGCGATGAATCCAGATCAGGGTGGGCTCGCGCCACAGGAGCGTCTACTGCACAGATTTCACAGACGCCGCCGGCGACTTGTTGAGCCTGACTTCTTCATTCATGCGAGCAACCACTGGAATTTTGACGTGCGTGGTTTCAATCCCGGCGCGAATCATGGATCCTTCCTCCGCGTGTCCACGCATTCAACCTTAATGTTTGCCGGCGGCGAAAACGCTCGTATTCCACGGGCGGCGCGAATCGAAGAGCCTTACGACAGCCTGGATCTCATGCCGACATTGTTAGAACTCACCGGTGAAGCCAATGAGGGCCGGCCAGGCGCAGCATTGGCCCAAAAAGGATTTCGTGATTTTCCAGGTCGAGTAATTCGGGAGTTGTTTCAAGAGTAGCGCAAATTGCGAATTTGCGAACGGGCGGTACAGAACCGCTCGCGCCAGCGAGCGGGTAAACGTCGCTGGAAAAGAACAAAATAAAATCCTGTCCACGAAAACACATGAACAATCACGAAAAACATCTTCGTGTTCGTTCGTGTGACTTGGTGGTTGCAAACCGTTTTAGCCGACACTCAAGCTCTCAATCAGTTAACCCGCTTGCTACCGCAAGCGGTTCTGTACCAATCGCGTATCCACTAATGCTGCGGAAACAATGACGCGCCCGACGGCGGCGCCGGCGGCGGCGCAAACCTAACCAACAATCGATAGCCCAGCAGCACCGCGAGCACGAACGCAAACGTCAAAGGCAATCGCGTGTCGGACTTAACCAACATCCAATAATGAAGCACTCCCGCTGCGCCGGCGAGATATACAATCTTGTGCAGCCGGTTCCAAAGCTTCCCACCCAGACGCTTCACCATCTTGTTAGTTGAAGTAATCGCAAGCGGAATCATCAATACAAACGCGGTCATGCCAATTGCGATGAACGGACGCTTCAAGACATCCGCGGGAATGCTCTTCAAATTGAAGAAGCGATCGAACGAAACGTAAGTCATCAGATGAAGAAAACCGTAGAAGAAGGCAAACAGTCCGAGCATGCGGCGAAACTTTACCAGCCAATTTGCGCCGGTGACTTTCCGCAGCGGAGTGACCGCCAGAGAGATTGTGAGAAACACGAGGGTGAGCATGCCCGTCGTGCGCGTCACAAACTCGATCGGGTTCGCGCCCACGCGTTTGTGCCACCAGTCCCACAACAAAAGGGCGAGCGGCACGAGCCCGTTAATGAATAAGACTACTTTGAAGAAGCGAGTGTCTTTCATGAAAGCGTCAGTAGTCAGTTGCTAGTGGTCAGTAGTTCAGCTTCGGGCTTGGATTTTAGAGCTTAGAATTTAGAGTTTAGTCGTTGACCCGTAACGGATCGCTACGGCTCGACGGAACAACTAATATCTAAGCTCTAAGAACTAAGCTCTAAGAATCAACAACTGACAATCAGTAATTCCTTCTTAAATCCATTCCGTCATACAAGTGTGCAACTTGTTCGGCGTAACCATTGAACATCAAAGTCGCGCGGCCGCTGAACTCGCCAATCCGTCGTTCGTTCGCCTGACTCCAGCGCGGATGATCGACGTTCGGATTGACGTTTGAATAGAAGCCGTATTCGCCCGGTGACTCTTCGCTCCAGGTAGTTGGAGGTTGTTCGGCCACCAGACTTATCTTCACGATCGACTTGATGCTCTTAAAGCCATACTTCCACGGCACCACCAAACGTATCGGCGCGCCGTCCTGCGCGGGTAACGTCTGTCCATACAAACCCGTTGCCAGAATCGCCAGCGGGTGCATCGCCTCGTCGAGGCGCAGTCCTTCGACGTATGGCCAGTCGAGCACGCTGGTGCGCTGATTCGGCATTCGCCGCGGATCCAGCAAAGTTTGAAACGCGACGTACTTCGCCTGCGAGTTCGGCTCTACCTTCTCTAGTAATTTTGAAAGCGGAAAACCGATCCACGGAATCACCATCGACCAACCTTCGACGCAGCGCAGGCGATAGACGCGTTCTTCCTGATCGATCTTCAGCAGTTCGTCGAGGTCGAATACCTTCGATTTGTTCACCAAACCTTCGACCGCAACCGCCCAGGGTCTGCTGACGAACCCCTTTGCCGCAGATGCTACTCCGCCCTTCTCAGTCGAGAATTCGTAAAAGTTGTTGTAGTTGGTAATCGATTCCAGCGGAGTCAGCGCTTCGGTGGTTTTGAATCCCGTGGTCGCAGTGTCGGAGTTCGGCGCGTTCGCTACCACATCGATCTTCTCGCCTTTCGGGATCTCTGCAGGCGGTGGATTCAGCTTACGATACAGAAAACCGGTGGCGGCAACCGATCCAGCCAGCGCCGCGCCGCGCATAAAGAACCGCCGGTTCAGATAAGTCTTCTGATCGGTTATCTCGCCGGATTTTATTTGGCTGTCCTTCATAGAATTCGACATACAACCTTGTCGCCGGGTGTTCGCCTCAATCAGCTTCCATCGTCCATGCTGATCTTATGCGATGTCAGTAGATCCGTACAACGGGCTTTGCCAGGGAGTCGATCAGACTCGTTGACTCATCAATTGAACCTTCGTGTCTTTTCGTGATCCTGGTTTGTGTGATTTCGTGGTTTGGTGTTTATTGATTCGTCAGCCAATCACACCACGAAACAACACGAACACAATACTAAGCCACACGAAAGCCGCGCAGATCGAGACGAGTCCAGCATGTATGCTTGCAGTTCGAAGACGAGTTTCGAGCGTCACATCGACTTCCCTCGCGGCCATCTCTTAAGAGACAATCGTGTACGACAAGCTCCAATGAATACATGTTCGGTTCTTCCGCACTAGAGGAAAACCTCGAATGAAAGATTCTCTCAGTATTCCGCCGTCCGGTGCTCTGGATTTTTTGTCGCTCGGCGCAGTCGTGCACCGCCTCGATCCGGGGATCGTGCCCTTTCGCAAAGCGCGTGAATGCCAGATCCATGTGAGCGGCGGAGAGTTCAATGTCGCTGCCAACCTGGCTGATTGTTTTCGGCTCAACACGGGCGTGGTCACCGCGATGGTCAATTATCCAATCGGTGAACTGGTCGCGGAGCGGGTCAGGGCCATGGGCGTCAAGCCCTTCTACAAGTGGTACGAGCACGACGGCGTCACCGGGCCAAACATCGCGACCGTGTACAGCGATCGCGGTCATGGCGTCCGGCCGCCGGTTGTCTTCTATAATCGCGCGAACGAGGCAGCCACGTTGCTGAAGCCGGGGGACTTTGACTGGGACGAGATCTTTCGCGGTGGTGTGCGCTGGCTTCACAGCGGTGGGATTTTTGCTTCTCTCTCAGAAACAACCGCCGACTTAATCGTTGAAGGCATGCAGGTAGCCAAAGCGGCTGGTGCGGTCACGTCTTTCGATCTCAACTTTCGCGAGAAACTTTGGAAGCACAGAGGCGGCCAGGAGCGCGCCGTGCAAGTCTTCGATCGCATCGTGAAGAACGTCGACGTGCTGGTTGGCAACGAAGAGGATTTACAAAAAGGACTGGGCATCGCGGGACCTCAAGTTGCCGCCTCATCCAAGCTTGATCCGGCGTCATTCTTTGCGATGATTGACCGGGTCGTGGAAAAGCATCCGCAAATCCAGATCGTGGCCACGACTCTGCGCGAAGTTTACTCCACCACGCGGCACTGTTGGGGCGCGGTCGCCTGGGCCGGCGGCGAGCATCACGTTTCCACGACGTGCGACCTGGAAGTGCATGATCGAGTGGGCGGCGGTGATGGTTTCGCCTCGGGATTCTTCTATGGATTGTTGGCGGGCGAATCGCCGGAAGAAGCACTCAAGTTGGGCTGGGCGCACGGCGCGCTGCTGACGACTTTTCCCGGCGATACGACAATGGCAACTCTGGAAGAGGTAAGATCTTTTGCCAAAGGTGGTTCGGCGCGCATTCAGCGCTAACGCAAGTACGGAACCGGTCGCGCCAGCGACCGGGTAGTTTCCTTGAGATT
>DNNE01000042.1 GCA_003487805.1 Blastocatellia bacterium
TTTGAAACGATCATGGTCAACTGTAATCCGGAAACCGTCTCGACGGATTACGACACCTCCGATCGTTTGTATTTCGAGCCGCTGACCTTCGAAGACGTCATGAACATCGTCGATGTCGAGAAACCAACCGGCGTCATTGTTCAGTTCGGCGGTCAGACCCCACTGAATCTGGCGATGCGTCTGCATGAATCCGGCGTGCCCATCATCGGCACTTCACCAGACTCGATCGACCTGGCGGAAGATCGAAAACGCTTTGGCGCCCTGTTGAATGAACTAGGAATTCCGCAACCTGAAAATGGCACCGCAACTTCAATCGAAGGAGCGCGCGAAGCTGCGAATCGAATTGGCTATCCGGTCCTTGTCCGCCCAAGCTATGTCCTGGGTGGCCGCGCGATGGCGATCGTTTACGACGAAAACACTCTGGACGACTACATGCGTACCGCGGTTGACTTCTCGCATGATCGACCAGTCTTGATTGATAAATTTCTCGAGCAAGCTCCCGAGTTCGACGTCGACGCACTCGCCGACGACAGCGCCTGCGTCATCGCGGGCATTCAGGAACACATCGAAGAAGCCGGAATTCACTCAGGTGATTCGTCATGCGTGCTGCCGCCCGTGCGGATCGCTGAAGAGCATCTTGAGACGATGCGTCACTACACTCGCAGGCTAGCGAAGGCTCTGGCTGTCAAAGGCCTGATGAATATTCAATTCGCTATCAAAGACGATCGCGTCTATGTGCTGGAAGTAAATCCGCGCGCCTCACGCACAGTTCCCTTTGTCTCGAAAGCGACGGGAGTTCCCCTGGCGCGCATTGCCGCGGTCGTCATGGCCGGAACGAAGCTGAAAGATTTTGGTTTGCCGGATGAGCTGCGAGTCGATCGCTTTTACATCAAGTCGCCGGTCTTCCCTTTTCGGAAATTTCCCGGCGTCGATCCGGTTCTGAGCCCGGAGATGCATTCAACCGGCGAAGTGATGGGCATCGGTGAGACTTTCGGCGAAGCTTACGCAAAGGCGATGATCGGGGCGGGCACTGAGCTGCCGCAAAAAGGAACGGCCTTTATCAGTGTGAACCAGATCGATAAGGGACAAGCAGTTGTGCTGGCGCGGCGTCTCTCGCGTCTCGGTTTTGAGTTGATGGCCACGGTCGGAACAGCCGCACGCCTGCGCGAAGTTGGCCTTGAGTGTGCGACAGTTTTCAAAGTTAACGAAGGCCGTCCGAACGTCGCCGATCACATCAAGCAGGGTGAGATCGCCATCGTCATCAACACGCCGCTTGGCCGCGCCTCGCATTATGACGAGCAAGCGATTCGCCGCGCTGCGCTGCAATACAACGTGCCGTGCGTGACCACCATGACCGGCGCGCAGGCGCTGGTTGAGGCACTCGCCTCGCGAATGGATGGAAAAGAAATTAGCGTGCATCCGTTGCAGGAGTTGCATGCAGTGAGTGCATCAGCGAAATGATTTCCTCTGTGTCCTCTGTGGGTTAATAATACGATGATGGAATTCACCACAGAGGACACAGAGAACACTAAGCAATGAGCCAAATTCGCGTAGTTGTGATCACTGTCAGCGACGCTTGCTCCGCAGGCGAGCGCGAAGACAAATCTGGCGAAGCTCTGGTCGAGTTGCTTACCGAACTCGGCGCGGAGATTGTCGCGAAGGTTATCGTCAACGACGATCTCGAACCGCTCGCGCACAAACTGCGCGCCTACGCCGATCTCAAACATGTCAATCTAATAGTGACTACCGGTGGCACTGGCTTTGGTCATCGCGACAACACTCCCGAAGCGACCCTGCAAGCGATTGAACGCGAAGCGCCCGGCCTCGCCGAAGCGATGCGGATTGAGACTCTCAAGAACACTCCGATGGCGATGATCTCGCGCGGCGTCTGCGGCCTGAGATCAGGCACGCTGATCGTAAACCTCCCCGGCTCACCCAAAGCCGTGCGCGAAAGCTTTGAAGTGATCAAGCCCGTCCTGAATCACGCGATCGATTTGCTTGGAGGTCGGACCCGGCACGATGAAAATAAATGACTCGCTTTTCGCGAATTCACTGATTCGTTTCGTGTGAATTCGTGGTTTCGTTCTGTCAGACGTGTGTAACCACTAACTCACACGAACGATCACGAACAGAAAGCCGCGACAATTTTGTTGACACTCGAACACCAATCATCAAGAATGCGTCGCGAAAGTTAAATCGCTAATGGCCTCGCCCTCGCACGATGGGGCCACAATCTTAGATTCCAAACCGGAGTGAGAAATGAATGATCATCCTCGCACGCTTACCCTTCTCGTCAGGTCAGCGTTGTTGCTGCTCGCATTCTTCTCGAGCATCTCGGCCCAAACGCCCGACTCCTCGACTAAATCTCAATCAACCAGCGAAGGAATTCAAAAACGCGATAACGAATGGGGAGTCTGGGGCAGCATGTCTTTCAATTCGACAACGCTGATTGGCAAGACGCCTGACGCGAAGTTTGGCAACATTGGTTTGCGATACGGACGAGTACTCAAGACGAGCAAGACAGTCGCCTTCGAATGGACCATCGACGTCATTCCGGTGTCAGTACTCTCAAACCCGCGGCCGGAAGTTACGACTGCAGGACCAGGATTCACAATCACCTCACTGGTTCGTCACAGCGTCTATGGTTTCGGCGCGGCGCCGATCGGTTTGAAATTCAACTTTCGCCGCAACCGCCGCGTTCAACCATTCGGTCAGGCCACCGGCGGATTTCTCTACTTCAACAGACAAGCTCCGGTAAACGACTCGTCGCGCTTCAACTTCACCTTCGATTTCAGCGGCGGCGTGCAAATCGTGAACAGCAATCACCGCTCATTCACGATCGGCTACAAGTACCAACACATTTCGAATGGTTACACGGGAACCTTCAATCCGGGCGTGGATGTGCAGATGGTCTTTGCGGGGTTTTCGATTTTTAAGTGAGGTGAGGGTTTCTCTCATGAGCGCTAATAAGAAACTGTTCCTGTCTGCGGTAAGCAGCGAGTTTGAATCGTATCGACAACTGCTGGCAGGCGACCTGAAGAGACCTACGCTTGACGTGGCAGTGCAGGAAGACTTTTTCGTCTCTGGCGGATCTACCCTCCAGAAACTCGATGACTACATCAAGGCTTGCGATGGCGTCGTTCATTTGATTGGAAAAGCAACTGGGGCGGCCGCTGAAGTCGTGGCGGTACGGTCTCTGCTAGAGCAATACCCGGACTTCGCTGAACGACTGCCGGCGCTGACCGACAGCTTGAAACAACACGATCCCGGATTCTCTTATACGCAGTGGGAAGCATATCTGGCGATCTATCACAAACGTCCGATCTTCATCTACCGGCCCAACGACTTCGAACTGAAAGAACTAAGCTGTCCTCGCGAAGCCCGCTTTGTCTATGACGCGGCTCGGGACAAGTCTCAACAAGAACATTATCAACGCATCTCTGAGTTGGGACGGGATCGCGGTTTGTTTCTCAATCAAGAACGTCTCAGTTCCGCCGTGCTCCGCGACCTGGTCGAAATTCTTCCACGACTCGAATCCCGAATTGAGGTTCCGCCCACCAAGCTTCGCCATACTGCTGAAGTGTTGATTGGCCGCGACGAAGAATTGACGATGCTGGACGAGGCTTGGAACGATCCGCACAAGAATGTTGTGGTCGTTCGCGGTAAAGGTGGCGAAGGCAAGACATCGCTGGTAGCCAGCTGGATGGCCGAACTCGCGATGAAGGATTGGCGGGGCGCCGAATGCGTCTTTGACTGGTCCTTTTACAGCCAGGGGACGAGGGACAAGGGTACCGCCTCGGCGGAAACATTCATCGTCGCGGCCCTCGAGTTCTTTGGCGATGCCGATCCAAACCGCGGCGCCTTTGAAGAACGCGCAGCTCGGCTGGCGCAACTTGTCGGGTCAAAGCGTTGTCTACTCGTACTCGATGGTTTGGAGCCGTTGCAGTATCCGCCGGGGCCGATGCACGGCCAGTTCACCGACAAAGGTATGGCCGCTCTGTTGAGGGGACTCGCCGGTCAGAATGCGGGCCTATGCGTCGTGACGACTCGTGAAAAAGTGGATGAAATCAAACAACACTACCGCAAGTCGGCTATCGATCACCCGCTGGAATTTCTTTCGCCACTCGCCGGCGCGGCGCTGTTGCACTATGCCGGGGCACAGCGAGCCGGTGAGAAAAAGATCGCAGCTGATGACAAGGAACTGCAACAAGCCAGCATCGAGGTACATGGTCACGCGTTGACGTTGTTCCTGATTGGGCAATACCTGAAGCTGACCGAAGATAGGGACATCCGCCGACGCGACCGCATGAAGCTGGCAGACGCGGAAGCGGAATATAAGAACGATGCGACCCGGCCTTATGGACACGCCTTCAAAGCAATCGAAGCTTACGAAAAATGGTTTGAGACAGGCGATGAGCAAGCGAAGCCACAGTTAGCGGTTCTCCGTCTACTCGGACTCTTCGACCGTCCCGCGTCGGAAGGCTGCCTGAAGGCCTTGCGGGCCGAACCAAAGATTTCCGGACTGAACGATGCGCTGGCCGGCGGTTCGGACAAGAACTGGAACATCGCGCTCAGCCGGCTACAGGAAATCAATCTCGTCGGTATCAAGGATGATGATTCGGTCGATTGCCACCCACTGATTCGTGAGTACTTCGCGGTGCAATTGAAGACAAAACAGCCGAAGGCGTGGCGGGCCGGGCATAAGCGGCTCTACGAGTATCTCCGCGATAGCACGCACGAAGGTGATGAGCCAACGCTTGAAGACCTCCAGCCGCTCTACCAAGCCGTGGCCCACGGCTGCCAAGCGGGGTTGCAGCAGGAGGCGTGTGACGATGTTTTTATACGGCGCATTTGGCACGGAACGGGAAGTAATGGCTTCTACACGACAAGGAAGCTTGGAGCAATTGCCACTGACTTAGTGGCTCTCGCCTATTTCTACAAGACTCCGTGGCGACAAGTGAGCCCTACATTCGCAGAACCAATGCAAGCCTCTTTGATGGGGGTGACCGCTTATCGATTACGCGCATTGGGCCGGCTGAAAGAGGCCTCAGAGCCGATGCGAGCAGGGCTGGAAAGCCGCGTCAAACTAGAAAGCTGGGAACATGCCGCGGTGGAAGCCAGCAACCTGAGCGAGCTGGAGCTGACTATGGGCGAGGTGGCCGGGGCGGTGGGGGACGCCGAGAGGTCCGTGACCTACGCCGACCGCAGCGGCGATCCATGGCAAAAAATCGGACGCCGCGTTGCACTCGCAAACGCAAGGAATCATCTTGGATTTACGGAGGATGCACGTACTGGTTTTGCTGAGGCAGAGACGATATTTAAAACACAAACGAGCAACCGCGATTGTCTCGTTGGAGCATGGGGTGTTCATTATTGCGACTTCCTGCTCGCCCCATCGGAGATTGCCGCGTGGCAGTTGGTTCAGAAACTCGAGATCAGCGGCCAGAGGTCAGCATTGATTGAGGAATGCCGTGCCGTCTCCCAGCGTGCGGCTAAAATGCTCCAGTGGGCCGAGCTCACTGACGCAGCCATCTTTGAAATCGCTCTCGACCACCTCACGCTGGGCCGCGCCGCCTTATATGAGCGGATGCTATCCGGCTCGTCACTTGTCACCTGTCACTCGTTACTTGCTGACGCAGTCAGCGGCCTTCGCCGCGCCGGCCAACAATTCATGCTTCCCCGCGGCCTCTTCACCCGCGCTTGGCTGCGAAGTCAAGGGGGCCAGCAAACTGGACGCGAAAGTGCGCAAGAAGATCTCGACGAAGCTTGGGAAATTGCCGAACGCGGGCCAATGCGACTTCACCTGGCGGACATTCATCTCTATCGAGCGCGGTTGTTTCATGCGGTGAAGCCTTATCCGTGGGACAAGTTTCCCGATGGCTCCGAAGGGCGTGGGCCGAAAGATGATCTCGCTGATGCGCGCAAGCTGATCGAGCGGTGTGCTTACTGGAGGCGCAAGGAAGAGCTTGAAGATGCGGAAGAGGCGTCGAAGAATTGGAAGTAGTTCAGCCGCGGATGAACGCAGATCGACGCGGATTAAAGCAAAAACAAATTAGGCGCAGTCTTGTGCTTATATTCTGATCTGCGTGATCCGCGTTAATCCGCGGCTGATTTTTCCGGGCTTGCATCCTTCGCTACTCCAAAACTCTTCATTGACTTTGATCTCGCGCGCCACTTAATATTTCGGCGTCAACGATTTTAGTGAAGCATTTCTGAAAAGCGCGGACGGGTTCTAAGCAACCAGGATGATGTTCTTGCCACAAGCAACGACGACGCATACTGTCGGTGGACCATCGACGGCTTATCTGCCGGTGATGGTCTTTTTTGTTTTTGCGGTCGCCTTTCCGGTGTTGCCGCTGATCCTTGGTCGCTTTCTGCGGCCGGTGAAATATGGGAAGGACAAGATGCGGCCGTACGAGTGCGGCATCGATCCGGAGACCGGAGCGCACGAACGATTCACGGTCCGTTACTACATCGTCGCGATGCTGTTTCTGATCTTCGATGTCGAGACGATTTTCCTTCTGCCCTGGGCAATCATCTTTATGGGCAGAGATTTTTCGTTCACGAAGTTCGCGCTCATCGAAATGTTTGTCTTCATCGGCATTCTGATCGTCGGATACTATTACGCTTGGCGCAAAGGCGCTCTAGAGTGGGCCTAGCGTGAGTAGATTTACTTCGTGTGACTTCGTGGTTCGCTCTTCCGCTCGTCGAAAAAGAACCAACCACGAAATCACACGAAGAGAATTGCAAGACAGAATCACAAATCGGCAATTGGCAATCGCAAATCGGCAATAACTTATGGCTGAACACGACGAAGGATTTGTCCTAACCACGGTCGATTCGATCACGAATTTCGTGCGCCAAAAAATGGCCGCGCCGGTGATGGATTCAAAGTTGATGCAGTTCGGCGTCAACTGGGCGCGCAAGTCCGCGATCTGGCCGATGACCTTCGGCCTGGCCTGCTGCGCGATCGAGATGATGGCGACCGGCGCCGGACGCTTCGACATCGATCGTTTTGGCGCGGGCGTCTTCCGTCCGAGCCCGCGGCAGAGCGACCTAATCATCATTGCCGGCACAGTGACCCTGAAGATGGGACCCGTTGTGCGTCGCGTTTTCGATCAGATGCCTGAGCCCAAGTGGGCAATGGCAATGGGCGCGTGCGCCTCGACTGGCGGCCCGTTCGATTCTTACTCGACGATGCAAGGTGTCGATCGCACGATCCCCGTAGATGTTTACATTCCCGGATGTCCTCCGCGTCCGGAAGCGCTGCTGTATGGCCTGATGCGCCTGCAAGACATCATCATGCGCGAAGCCCCCTCGGCTTACATCTTTGATTCGGACGGCACCGTGCACCGACGACGATCCTTTGAAGAGCCCCTGATCGCCGCCGCGACCTCAAACAAGGCTGAAGCCGTAGCGTAAGTTTTGAGTTCAGCGATCACGATGCCAGCTAAAGCTTGAACTCTAAACGAACTAATCGAAACGTTTCCCTCGTCAAAGCTACGAACCCGATGAAGCGATCTGCTTTTTGAAGGAGGAGTCTATGAAGTTCAATAACAAACTCGCCCTGCCAATCCTGCTTGCTTTTATCAGCTTGCCGGCGATCGTCAACGCGCAAACAACCAAGCCGCGCCTGCGGCGGCCGCCGCCACGCACCACCGTTACGCCGCCGATCGTTCCCGTAGGAACGAATTTGAAGATTCGCTTGAACGACACTTTGTCGAGCAAGGAGTCCCGCGCGGGCGATCGATTCACCGCCGTAGCGATCGATCCGGTACGCTTCAACGAAGCGACCGTGCACGGTCACATCCGCTCGATCGTCAAATCAGGAACGGTGAAAGGCCGAACGACGATGAATCTTTCTTTTGACTCGATCGATCTGCCGAGCGATCCACCGAAGCATGGAGTGCTGCATGGCTATGTCACGCGCATTTACGGAACCAAAGCGAGCACCGATCAGGAGGGCGGTGTCCAATCGGAAAGCCGCGGCAACCAAACGCTGAAACGCAGCGGCATTGGGGCCACCGCCGGTGCGATCATCGGCGGCATCGCGGGTGGCGGCAAAGGAGCTGCGATCGGTCTGATTCTCGGCGGCGCCGGCGGCGCGGGATCGTTGGCGATCAATGGCAGCAAGGAACTGCGGATAGACTCAGGAACGGAAATGCTGGTCCATGTGACGCGGTGATTGCTTTGTTGCCCTCTCTCTGTGGGAGACGGTTGGGTGAGGGACTAGCCGCAATGAACCAGGTTTTTTTCTTCCAGTAGACCGGCACCAGAAAAGAAAGAATTCCAAGCTGTGGTTGAGGGCGGTAAGCCCTCACCCCGGCTCTCTCCCAAAGGGAGAGGGAACCAGAAACCAATCACCTCTCAAGGCGGGACCAGGCCGCCTTTCTTTTTTGCTGAATCAACGGAAGAAAACTAAACTCACGCCCGTCTAATTAACGATGCTCGATCAAATCGTCGCGACCCGTGAGCAGCTGCCTGTGAAGGAATCGACAGATTCGCGGACCATCGCCGCTTGTCAGCAAGGCGACCGGGAAGCACTGCGCGTGCTGTTCGAGGAGTACAAAGACCGCGTGTATTCGATCGCGCTCTATTCATTGAGCGGCGATGAAATGGCGGCCGGGGACGCGACCCAGCAGGTCTTTCTCAAATTGATGACTCGTATCGGACAGTTTCGCGGCGATGCGGAATTCGCAACCTGGCTCTATCGCCTGGTGGTCAACACTTGTCATGACGAGCATCGCAAGCAGAGACGATTTGTGGCGCTGGCTGATTCGTTTCTGCAGACGAGCGCTGGTGGTGAATCGCCGCGCGCGAGTTATGCGCGCAAAGAACTTGCGGGGCGAGTTCAAACGGCGGTCGCTGAACTAAAGCCGAAGCTTCGTTGGCCAATTTTGCTCAAGTACGTCGAAGGTTTGTCTTATGAAGAAATTGCACAGGTGCTCAATTGTTCAAAAGGAACTGTCGCATCGCGTTTGAACCGCGCTCACAAAGCTTTAGGCCGGCGGCTTAGTCATTTGAAGAATGAGATCTGATTAATCGACAGGGAAGATATGTTTAGCAAGCACATTACATCATTAAGTTCTGCGTATTTTCACGACGAGTTGAGGCCGCGCGAAAGTCAGCGCGTGGCGGAGCATTTGATGTCATGCACGCCTTGTCGCGCTGATTTTGACGACGTGAAACTCGGCGCGAAGTTCGCCGAACAACTTCAAATCGTCTCCGCGCCCGATTCAGTTTGGGCCGGCGTCGTCGATCAGCTCGATTACAAGAGCGTGAGGCGGATGCGCCTTTGGTTTGTGAAGCCACTCGCGATCGCGGCCATGATCCTCCTGGTGATTGCCGGAGGTCTGGTGTGGCTGCGATCGAACAGTAACACGGGCGGTGCGCCATGGAATGTGGCTCGACTGGGCGGCTCACCGCGGATTGACTCACAGAACATTGAAGACGGAAGCAAACTCGGTGTGGGCCAATGGCTGGAGACAGACGCGACCTCGCGCGCGGAGATCGATGTCGCGACGATCGGAAATGTTGAGATCGATCCCAACAGCCGCGTGCGCTTGCTGGAAACTAGTTCTTCGGAGCATCGACTTGAATTGGCCCGTGGGCGTTTGAGCGCGCATATCTCAGCGCCGCCCAAACTGTTTTTCGTAAACACACCTTCAGGAGTCGCCGAGGACCTCGGCTGTGCCTACACCCTGGAGGTTGATGAGAACGGGAACAGTATTTTGCACGTCACCCTGGGCTGGGTCTCTCTGCAACTAATCGATCGTGAATCGTCCGTTCCCGCCGGCGCGGCCTGCGCGATGAAACGGGGAGTTGGACCTGGAACTCCTTACTTTGAAGACGCGAGCGAACTGTTCCGCACCGCGTTGTCCAAATTTGATTTCGCAGACAATCAAAGCGACCAGACAGCGGCGCTCGCAGCCCTTCTCAGCGAAGCCCGGCCCCGTGATGTGATGACTCTTTGGTATCTACTCATGCGCGTGAGCGCTGTTGACCGGGCCAGTGTTTACGATCGCATGACATCGTTGGTCACGCCGCCGCAAGATGTCACTCGTGAAGGCGTTCTGAATTTGGACCGGCAGATGCTCGAGCGTTGGAAAGCAAAGTTGTCGATCAGGTCGGATCCCCCGCAGAAGAAGGTTCATAGCTTTTTGAAAAAACTTTGGGCCGAGACGCTCGGCAGAATTCATGGCTATCAAGGAAAATGGTAAAACCGGGCCGAGATTTGTCCTGCCCGGCAACCTGCGAGCCGCGTACGGAAGGAGAAAGATCATGCGAAACACTGTCAAGCTTCTCATCGTCTCGTTGATCGTAATCACGGCGGGTTTTGCGGTAACGATTAAGTTGCGCCGGCCGTCGAGCGCGGCGACCTCGCCGCTCGATCATCTAATCGTTCACGAGTGGGGCACGTTTACTTCGATTGCAGGCAAGGATGGAGTTGCCTTGGAGTGGCGGCCGCTAAACGGCTCAACCGATTTGCCGAAGTTCGTCCACACCATGCAAACCGCGACTTCGGGATTGCGGCACCCACAGTCCAAAGCCGATTTGGCGGCAACCATTCGCATGGAAACACCGGTCATCTATTTTTATGCCGACCGCGAGATGGATGTCACCGCCAACGTTCAATTTCCCAAAGGCAAGATCACTGAATGGTATCCACAGGCCCGCGACGTTGGCACTGGAATCAACTGGGGCCGGATAAAAATCGAGCCCGGGGCCGCGTTTAACCTGCCGGCGGACTATTCCGACAACCATTATTATGCGGCGCGAGAAACTGATGCTGCGCCCGTTCGGATTTGCGCAACTACCGGGAAATCGATCGAGCAGGAGAAGTTTCTGTTTTATCGCGGAGTCGGAACTTTCGATCTGCCGTTGGCAGTGACTTTGGAAAACAATCGCGTCGCGTTGCGAAATTCCGGAAAAGATTTGATCGCGCAGTTGATCGTGTTTGAGAATCGCGACGGGCAGATTGGGTTCCAGGCGATTGACAATTTCTCAGGCGCTACCACTATCGATCGCCCGGTACTCGATAAGAACACAGACACGGTTATTCAACAGCTGCGCCAAGCTCTGGTTGTCGCAGGTCTTTTTGATAAAGAGGCCGACGCGATGATTAAGACGTGGCGGAATAGCTGGTTCGAACCGGGCATGCGCGTTTTCTACATTTTGCCGCGCAGCGCGACTGACGCGACGCTACCCATCGAAATCGATCCGCAGCCTGAGCAATTGGTGCGCGTGCTCGTCGGACGCACGGAAGTCATCACGCCGGAAATGGAGAAATCTGTAAAGGAGCAAGTCAGACTGCTCAACGATTCTTCGCCAAAGGTACGCGCTGAAGCAGCCACGGCCATTCAAAAGTATGGACGATTTTCAGAGCCGATTCTCAAGCGAATCATCGAAGATGAAAAGGATCCAACGCTTCGCGCGCGCATCAAGCGATTGATTGATGTACGGGCCGCTGACTAATTACGGCTGCATCAGCTGAAGCTTTGTGTCTTTTTCGTGATTCCTGGTTCGTGTGATTTCGTGGTTTGCCTCTCTTGATTCATTCGCAAAGCAGACCACGAAGAACCACGAACACAAAACCAATCCGCTTGCCCAAAAAGTCCAGATCGTGCGCAAAGAGTCAATCTGATACAGAACCGCTTGAGCTAGCAAGTGGGTAATCTCGAGGAAACTACCCGGTCGCTGGCGCGACCGGTTCTGTACCGTGTTAGTCTCGTCCACATTCTGGGCGAAGCCAAGCAGGTCGGTTCCCTGGAATCGTCTCATTCGTGTATATAATCGATCTATGAAGCGAGTTCTGAAAATTGCAGCGATCCTTTTGGTCGTCCTGGTCGTCGGCATTCAGGCGATTAGACCGGCGCGAACCAATCCTCCGATTGATGAATCGCAAACAATCAACGCAAAGACGCAGATGCCTCCTGAGGTCGCGTCGATTTTCGATCGCTCCTGTCGCGACTGTCATACAAACAAAACGGTGTGGCCGTGGTACACAAACGTCGCGCCCTTGTCGTGGTGGTTATCAAATCACGTCAATGACGGCCGGCGGGCGCTAAACATGTCCGAGTTCGGGAAGCTCGACGCTAATGGCCAGGATCGAAAGCTCCGGCAGATTTGCGATGAAGTTTCGGACGGGGTGATGCCCTTATCTTCATACACGCCGATGCATCCGGCGGCCAAACTTTCCGATCAAGATAAGAAGACGCTCTGCGATTGGACTGAGAAGGAACGCGAGCGGTTGTCACAACTGGCCAGGTAAAGACCTCCCCGCCCACCTGTAAGCAGATTCAACAAGTATTCAATGACCCGGCCAATACTCAGCTACTGACCCACCCCGCTCACGCGGGTGGTACTGACTTCGTCTCCCGCGATCCGCTTGTCTTTTCCCGACCCGCAATGACAGAATCCCACTCCCCAGTAACAAGCTGTCTTGGCGGCGTGACTTGCTCGCCGTTTATCCAGACTCAAAAAATAATTGGAGATCACATGTCTCGTCAGAAATCGACAAACAGCGCGGCTATCAAATTGGTTCTTTGGAAATTCATTCTCTGCCTCGCTTCCCTGCTCGTCATTGCCAACGTTGCCGTGGCGCAAACTGCAACGCCGACGCCGGCGCCGGCGCCGGCCGCTCGTCGCGCAAATGCGCGGCCGTTTCCGCCGGCGCAATACATTCCGCCGCACGATTACGATCAGCGGAACATCAAGCTCGAATTTCGATTCGATTGGGAGAAAGAGCAAGCGATCGGGACGGAGACGATAACTCTCGCGCCAACCGTGAAAGATTTGAAGCGTGTTGATTTCGATGCGGCCTTTATGACTGTAGCCGGCGCTAAACTTGCCAAGGGCGGCCCGCTAAAATTTGATTACGATGGCACCAAAGAAAAGCTGTCGATAACCCTCGATCGCGCGTATCAACCGAATGAAGAGATCACCATTGTCATCTCGTATCACACGAACAAACCGCCGGCGGAACGAACCGCGTTGATTGGCGGCGGCGGCTTGAATTTCATTTTGCCCCGCACCGACGATCCCACGCGGCGGAAGCAGGTTTGGACACAAGGCGAATCCGAAGCTAATCACTTCTGGTTCGCGTGCTTCGACCACCCGAACGATTTCGTGACCACTGAAATTGTGGCCACGGTTGAAAAGCCCTTCAGCGTTATCTCAAACGGCAAACTGATCAGCACCAAAGAAAACTCAGACGGCACCCGAACCTTCGATTGGAAGATTGACGTACCACACGCTACCTATCTGACTTCAATAGTCGTCGGTGAGTTTGCACCGGTCGCGGGCGAATACGCCGGCATCCCTGTCGTCACCAACGTTTATCCAAACGAATTGGAAGAAGGAAGAGTGACTGCGTCGCGTCTTCCCGAGATGGTCAAATTCTTTTCCGAAAAGACTGGCGTGAAGTATCCCTACGCGAAGTATGCGCAGACCACAGTGCGTGATTTTGGCGGTGGCATGGAGAACATTAGCGCCACGACGCAGACCGATAACATGATTCACGACGCCCGGGCTGAGCTTGACGGCACGAGCGACAGCCTGGAGTCGCATGAGCTTGCTCATCAATGGTTCGGCGATTATGTGACCTGCCGGAACTGGTCCGACATTTGGCTCAACGAAAGTTTCGCGACCTATTTCCAGGCGATGTGGGACGAGCATCATCTCGGCCACGATGACTTTTTGTATTCAGACGTGAAGTCGAATCAGGAGCAGTACTACGCGGCCTGGGCGCGCGGGCTGCGTCGTCCGATCGTGACGAAGCACTATGCGAATCCTGACGCGGTCTTTGACACTTATGCATATCCACGCGGCGGTGCGGTGCTGCACATGCTGCGGACGTTCCTGGGCGAAGACAACTGGTGGCGTTCGATCAATCACTATCTAACCAAGTACGCGCACCAGCCGGTTGAGACGGCGCAATTTCGGATTGCAATCGAGGAAACGACCGGGCAGCCGATGGACTGGTTCTTTGACGAGTGGGTGTACAAGATGGGCCATCCCGTATTTCGCGTCACCCAGGACTATGACGCGGCGAACAAACAGCTGATCCTGAAAGTCAGGCAGGAACAAAAACCAGATCCTGATTCGCAATACCCTCAGGCCGGTTTCTTTCAGACGCCGGTCGATATTCAGATTGGCACTGCGTCAAACACTCGCGTCGAGCGAGTTCAGATCGAACCCAGGGAAGAGCAGACCTTCAAGTTCACTGTCGAATCAGAGCCATTGCTTGTCGGTTTTGATTACGGCGGCACGTTGATCAAGGAACTGACTTTCGTTAAGACGACTGGCCAGTTGCTGTATCAACTGGGCAACGACAAGGACGTGCTGGGCCGCATCTGGGCTTTGTCACAACTGACGCCGCGCATGAATGATGAAAAAACCGTGGTTGCCGACCGTGATGCCATTCGCAAAGCCCTGGCTATGGCAACCAAGGATCAGTTCTGGGGAGCTCGCTTCGAAGCCGTTGCCGCCCTGAGCGGATCGCGCGAAGAAAAGGATGTTTTGATTGCGGCGACGAAAGACGCCGATGCGCGAGTCCGCGCGCGCGCTGTCACTTCGCTGGCGACGACGAAAGATCCGAGTCTGGCAGATACCTATGCCCAACTAACCAATGACCAAAGCTATTCGGTGGTTCGGGCGGCCGCGGTCGCGTTGGGACAAACAAAGAGCCCTGCCGCTTATGATGCCCTGGTCAAGTTGGTCGACGCACCTTCGTGGCGCGATACAATTCGAGCTTCAGCTCTGGGCGGTCTGGGCTACCTTGGCGACAAGCGCGCGCTGGAACTTGGTTTTAAGTATTCGGCGCCGGTTAATCGACCGGAGGTACGTGCCGGGGCTTTGGCGCTTCTGGGAAACACTGGCAAAGACGATCCGCGGACGCTTTCGACTCTGACCGGAGCTCTGAACGAAGGATTTGAGCGGCGAAGCTTTCAATTATTATCGAGTGCCGCCAACGCATTAGTCCTGTTAGGCGATGAACGCGGCGTGAGCGCTTTTGATGACTTGATCAAGAAAGCCGGACCATCGTCCCAGTTCACGGCGACGCTTAACAATTTCGAGACGCGGCTCAAAGCCAAACTGACCGCAGCCAAGCCAACCAGTTAGCGAATAGCGGTCGCGGGAATGTCTTTAGTTTGATTTTGCGTGGCCTGGCGCGTTTTGTGTGAAACGACTTTTTCCGTGCGGAAGGCCCGGGCTCGATTGTCTACAAGTGACAAAATACGTCAGCGCCCAAAACTTTGTGCTTGAGGAAAATGGAAGTCTCCTGCTATATTCCTAAATGACCGCACCAGTACTACGGTGCGTACCAGCCCCCAAACGCCTTCTCGCCTTTTTCTTAGAGGGAAAAACTTAATGTTCGACAAACAAAACGGGAGGGATGGAGTACCTCATTCGGCTGAAGCCACCGGAGTGGCGACGGCTCCCGCACCCGCAACGTCGTTGCTGGTGATTGAAGATGACGAAAATATTTCAGCCGCGCTCGAAGAATATTTTTCGCGCGCCGGCTATACGGTGACGACAGCGGCCGACGGCTTAGCTGGAGTCGAAACAGCAGTAAAGACCAGGCCCGATATTGTGATTCTGGATCTGATGCTGCCAAAGATGGACGGCCTCGCCGTCTGCAAAGAGCTCCGACAGAAAATGGCGCAGATGCCGATAATTATGCTGACTGCCAAGGACGACGTAGTGGATCGGGTGCTGGGCCTCGAGATGGGCGCCGACGATTACATCACCAAGCCTTTCAGCCTGCGCGAAGTTGAAGCTCGTATCAAGTCCGTGTTGCGGCGCGCGCGCGCTGGCGCGTCAACCGAAGACGGTAGCGATGAAACACCGATCGTCCGCGGCAGTTTGCGAGTCGATCCCGTACGTCGCGAGGTCACGATCGCCGACCGGCACGTAGACCTCACCCCAAAGGAATTCGATCTGCTGCGTCTGTTCGCCTCGAACCCTGGCCGAGTGTTCCCGCGCAAATATTTGCTCGAGAAGATTTGGGATTATTCATATGAAGGGTATGACCGGACGATTGATTCTCATATCAATCGCCTGCGAGCAAAGATCGAAGGTAATCCGGAGAACCCACAACTGGTGCTGACTGTTTGGGGCATCGGTTACAAGTTCACGGACGCTGAATAAAGCTGCTAGTTGCCCTGCGCTCACCAGGGCTCATGTTCACGATCCGCCGTTGTCTCTCTATCACGCCTGCCGCAAACGGCACAAACGAAAATGGTGAAAGCTATGCCAACTCAACACTTGACCCTGCGATTACGCCCGGTCGTCTCAAAGATAATTTTTTCTCTGGCCTCCGCTGCCTTGATCCTAAGTGGATCGATCACCGCCAATGCGGCGATGCAAGCAGAGTCTTCCGACGACTGGACCTCCTCAATCTTCTCCGCTTACGGCATCACGACTATGCTCGTGTTGTTGCTGGTTGGTCTGTTTGTTTACCAGCGGATCAGCGCCAGGAAAAAAGCGCAGGGAGTTACCAATCTTCGTGGCCGGACGCGTACGCAGTCCTCGGAAAAGAATTATCTCGGGCCAGCGCGCGTGCAGGCACTCGAGCCATCACCGCTGGTTGAGAGACGACAGCCACCAATGGAAGGCGTCCAGGTTTGGGAAAAACCGGTCGAGCCGGAAACCGTCATCTATGGCGCGTATCGAATCGACCAGGAAGTCAGCAAATTGATCGTCGGAAAACCGCACCGTATGGATGTTATGTCTTCGCGAGCGCCTGACGATCGACGCGCCATCGAAGCATCTTTGATCAAGGCGCTCGAATCGTCGGACACCTCGGATGACGGCCGGCGACGCGCGCAACAGGCCCTGGAAGAATACGGGTTCGTGGCCCGTCAAAGCGCTACGATGTTGCTCGGCCGAGATGCCTGGGAACGGTCTTCGGCGGCCCGCACACTCGGGCAAATCAAATCACAATCGTCGCTCACATCTCTGATCGAAGCATTGCATGACGTTGATTCAGTCGTGCGAAATCAGGCAGTCACCAGTCTCGGCTCGCTGAAAATGCCCGCCGCCATTGGCGCTTTGTTGGACATCGCCCGCCGCCATTCCGACATTCCGGCGACTCTGTTGAGTGAGAGCTTGAGTGCCTGCTCCGTAGAGAGTCTTAGTTTCCTCGATGCGCCGGCCTCCGAAGCAGCGTCGCTGTCGCATCCTTCTGCGAATGAGCCTGACGATCTGGAAAGGTTCGATTCGTTTGAAGACCTGCCGGCCGGTGTGGACGACACCCAACTAGCGCAGGTGTTGAGTCAACTTGAGAATGCGGACGAACAGACGCGGATTTCGCTGGCCCAACAGCTGGCTGTGCATCCGGTGCAACGTTCGGTTTTCGCATTGACCTCGATAGTAATTAACGATCCGGAGCCCGCGGTTCGATCTGCCGCCGTTATCAGCCTCGGTATGATCGACCATGAAACGGTGTTTGCGCCGGTGTTGATTGCGCTCGCTGATGAATCACGAATCGTACGCGCGGCCGCAGCTCGCACTCTAAGTAGTTTGCATTTGGATCGAGCCGATGCTTACGTGCGCGTGATGGAGACGGCGGATGCCGAGACACTGCGCGCGGTGGCAAGCGCCTGTATCAAG
>DNNE01000150.1:0-6179 GCA_003487805.1 Blastocatellia bacterium
CCCTCTCCCAAAGGGAGAGGGGGGTAAACTGTACCACTACCCTGAAGTGGTGACAGTTGAGCCGGTGTGGCGGCGCGGACTTAGAATTAGCTGAAAGGCATTAGCTGAGAGTGGTCGGTTTTGCGCTTAGATGGAACTGTTACTGGACCAGCACCTACCAAAACTGGTCACGATCCGTGAAGGCAAGCGCGAAAAGAATCGCAAGTTAACAACTTGCGCTACAAAGAGAACTACTCATAACTCAGCGCATCGACTGCATCCTGACGCGCCGCTCGCATGGCCGGATAGAGCGCGCCAATTGAGCCGCCGACTAATCCAACAACGAGTGAGATCGCTATCCATTTTGCTTCGACATCGACGATGAGCATCGTTGACTTCATCACGAAGAAACGCGCCAGCAACATCAGCAGCACGCCGAAGCCGACGCCCAGCACACTGACGAGAATCGCTTCCTGCTCGATGACCCAGGCTATGGATCGCTTGGACATGCCGAGCGATTTCAGGATGCCGATCTGGCGCGTGCGCTCAGTCACGGTGGTGTACATGGCGAGCAGAATCACCAGCATGCTGATGGTCGCAGCGACACCGACAACCACCTTGAGAAAGATATTGAGCGCGGGAACGCTCGACTGGTAAAGCTCCGGCAGCTCGCTGGTGAACACAATCTGGTCCTCGGGAAACTTTTCTTTGATCCTTGCCGCGACTTGTTCCTTTTGATTAGGATCGTCGCACGCAACCAGAATCGTGTTACAACGGTTCTCGCTGCCAACTTGATCCTGCATGGTCGCCAGTGGAATCTTCAGACGTCCGCCGCCCGGGGGCTCGAAAACACCAACCAGCTTGAAAGGCCGTTCATAAATCACAATCGTCGAGCCGACGGCGATATTTTGTTCTCGTTGCCAGCCGGAATCGACGATCACTTCGTCGCCTTTTTCCAATCCGCGACCCTCTTTGATCGTTAGGTTGTTGAGCTCTGCGTATCGTTCGTACGGAATTCCTTCGATCAGCCGCGAGCCAAACCCGGTTTCGATCTTATCGAGAGCCTGGCCTATGGGTACGGCGGTGCGGACTCCCGGCATGCGCGTGACTTCGGCGGCATGTTCAAGCGGAATGGTGAATGGCTGCGTGCCACTCAAGGCGATCGTTCCCGAAGGGCGGAGCATAATTTCCGCGCCAATGTTGGCTTCACGTTTGCCGCGCTCGCGCAGCAGACCGTGGGCCAACCCAACCGTGAAGACGACCAGTAAAACACCCAGGGCAATGCCGGCCACGCTGACGGCCGTACGTGCCGGACGATGCGCGAGATTTGAAAGGACTAAGCTATCCATAAGTTTTTGTAGACGAGGACTGCGATTGAGCACGCGCACCCAGGCGTTAGGCAGCGCCCGCCACGCGATTATGAGCAGACCGATAACGGTCCAAAAAATGATTGCGGCGTGGCGAACGATCCCCAGGGCGACGCCAATCGCGGTGGTATAACCGAGCGTGCGCAAAATTATTCCGTTGCCGGTTTCGTAAACGCCGATCGTTCCCGGCACAAATGCAAACGCAAAATTAATTACTTTGGTCAGCGATTCGATGATGTACGCCGCGCCCAGGCGCGGGACGAATCCCAACATCTTCAGCGTGATGTAAACCTCGAGAACGCTGGTCACATGCGCGGCGAGATCGAGCGCCATCATCGAAAAGAACGCCGCGCGACGTCGCTTGTAAAATCCGTAAACGGTCAGCTCTACGCGATAGATGTGGTGACGCCGGGCGCGCAAAAATCTCGGGCGAAAGCCGCGGCGCGCCAATCGATCGATAATATTGGTCAGCAGCGTGACTCTCTTGCGCGTTGCCAAGGCCGCCGCTATCAAACCAAGAAAGGCCACGGCCGCGATAATAATGAGCATTTCGCGGGCGATCGGCGGCACCGGATAGGCAAACAGCATAAGCACCACGCCGCCCAGGATCACCAGCACGACTGACAGATTGTAAAGCAGGTTGTCGACGACCAGAGCGGGCACGCCATGGACCAGCGGCACCCTCTTTCGGAGCAACGCTACTTTCGTTGCTTCTCCCAGCAACGGTCCAGCGAACGTAAGAAAGCCCATCGATTCTCCGCCCAGGCGCGCGGCGAATGCCTCGAGAAAACTGAAGCGGCGATATTCAGGAGCCACCGCCAGGCGCATGGAGATCGTACGCAAGACATGCCGCGCGCCGTTCGTGGCGACGACAATAAAGAAACCGAAGCCGACGCGCGTGAGAGCCGCGACGATTGGTTCGACACCGACGACGTTGCGAATCAGATAGACGAGCAGAATCGCGCCGCCCAGAAACGCTATGGTCTGCAGCCAGGCTGCCGAGTGTTTCGCGCGCGAGTTTTTTGCCGGCGCGTGCGCTTCGGGTTTTTCCATTAACGCACGATCATCGAGAGAACGTTCCATTAAAGAAGAATTATCACGCGGTCAGGCGAATGAGCCAAACCGAGTTACAACCATATCAGTTCAGAGTTCAAGCTTGAGCCTGGTTTACCTTTGCAGTCTAAAGGCTGAACTCTAAACTACCGGCTACTGCTGACCAACCTGATTCAGCAGCGATCGAGCTTCCGCCGGTTTGACGCGAACATCAGCCGCGACGGCTTTCCGCAATCTGTCCGCGACCTCTGCTCGCAACTCAGACTGTGGTTGTTCGCGTTGATATATCTTGACTAACTCGTGGCGCGCGGTCCGGTTGTTAATTCTTGAAAGAGCCTCGAGGCAAAGCCGGCGTGCCTCAGCATCGCTCGTCTTCTGAAAGATCGCCGCCGCGGCCTTCGCCGCCGCCCCGGTTGCTTCATCTCCTTCACCGGCCAGAAACTGCAATGAGCGCGTCACTTTGTCCATGTCCCAGGCTACATCCGTTTGCGACGAAGACTTTGCCACCTGGTTCAAAAACTGAGTGTGATATTCAAGGCGTCGCGATTTCTCCAGCCGCGCAAACAGTTCTGGCGTCGCTTTCTCGCGATGCACATAACGCCCAAACGACAAAACATTCGCGAGGTTGTAGAAGAAGCGAGCCGGCCGGCCGTGTTCGAGCGCGACCATTTCCGCGCGCCGATCGCGTTCGATCTTTGCCGGCAAACCGTCAGGCCGGCGCGCATAATCCATCAACGATGCGTACTGTTGCTGGGCCAGTCTCACTTCAGTTTCATTGTCGTTATTGAGCGGGTTCAGCGAAACGTTTTGTATCCGGCGTTCGATTTCCTGGCGGAGCTTTGGATCGATTGACGAATTGAACGACAACAACACTTTTAGTTCTGAGTAACTTTCCAACCGCGTCGGCTGATTCAAATCCATCCCGCGCCGTCCGGTGATGAAATCATAGACACCGCGGCCGACAAAGTACGGAAGATTTCCGAAGTTGGAAAGCGAAAACACATTTTTGGCGACGTCGTTCAATAGCTGGCGAGACACTTCGCGCTTCTTCGGGTTGAGACTATGGCGAAAATCGATCAGCAGCGCCGGAATCTTTGGGTGATCGAGGCCGTAGAGCGCCAATGGAATCATTTCCACTGCGCGTGCGTCCGGGTCGCCGGCGCGCACCGGCCGGTTGCTGCCATCGAGATAGGCAACTCGTGAATAACCATTCCAATTTCGTAATCGATCGTCGCTCCAGGGATCACCAATATTCAGAAAGCGGTCATGAAATCGCCGCTGCGGTTGCTGGGTGAGATCAGATTTCGCAATCCAAAGAAGGGCGTGCGTCGCCTGCCCGTCGGGCATCGCCAAAGGCTCGAAGTAGAGCCCTTCCGCCTCCGCCCGCTGTCGTAGCAGCTCCCAGTTATGGCCGCTGTTATCAATCGACACGACGGTGTGATGCGTCACTGTGTCATAGAAAGTTTCTGGCCCTACCAATCCGCCAAGTGTCTGGCGCGACAGAATCAGGCGGGCGCGCATCTCGAGCATCTCTCCCGGTCTGAATGCCGGCGTCAGATCGGAAAGCACGGAGGCTGGCGTATCATTGATCGGCCGCCCAGCCCTGGGGTCGTTCGCGACCACCTCACCAAGCGCGAGCATCTCGCCTTCCGTACGCGACCGCGAACGCAGCCGCTCATACGTGTCAAGAATCGACAGGGCCTGCATTATGTGACCCGATCGATAGTCAGCGGCGTTGCGGCGATAGGTGCGCGAAGAAGCCTTCAGCGGCAGTCCATAGCCGTCGAGTAAAATGCTTTGCATGCCCATCCAGAAGAAACGGTTCCACGTTTGTTGCTTCGGGTTGGCAAGATCGATTATCGGCTTCGGCAGACGGTCTGAAGCCTGGCGTTGATTGCCGACGTGCTGATAAAGGAAGGGAATCGCTGAAGCAAACCGTTTCATCAGATTCGGTCGCGTGTAGGTCAGCATCCAAACGTAACTTAAGCGATCGTTGTCCGGATCGGTGTCGGCCAGTGTATCTCTCACGACACTGATAAGTGGCGCCTCCGGCGTAGCCGCATCTGTGGTTCGCATACTATCCAGCCGGCCAAAGATGGTTAACAATTCTGCACCACTTCCGATCGGTAGACGCTCAAGACGAAACTGCGCGTTCGCGGTCTTTGGGACCACGGGGCTTCCAGTGTCAGCTATTTCGTTTGCTGCAGAAGGCTGAGCGGTCCTGGTCTTTGCATTTGCTGACGCAGGGTCGGCTGGCGTATCAATCACGGCAGTCGCGGGTTTGGTCGAAGCGGGACTGACTATGAACGGAGCCTGGGCCGCGGCATCGACGCAACCGAGCGCCATCAGCAGCAAGATGATTGAAGGGCGAAAGGTCATCTAATATTCAAAATGTTCCGCTGAGACGTCACTGCAATAAAACGGTTGCGAAAGTGCGCGGTTCCTGCATTTTTTTGATATGGATACGTGTTTTTGCAATCAATCCAAATGGGCAGCAACCGACATGCCGTCTCATCTCGCTCCTGCTTGCGCGGCGTTTGCGGCGTCCTTCTGCTCCGGATCAGGGATGGCCGGCGCGGTCCATCCGGACTTTTCCAGCAAGCTGATTGCGAAGTGAATCGGCACCGCAAAATTCGATGCAGTGTTCTCGGTAAAAATAGCAAAAGTAATTCCAATGACTCGTCCTGAGGGTCCGAATAGCGGGCCGCCTGATCCGCCTTCGCCGGTGCGCGCGTCGTACACAATTCGCCGCGCATCGAGATCAGTGATATTGCCCTGTGTCATCAGTGGTCGAATGTGCTTCGTCTGCCCCAGATAAGTAAGCAGAGATTCGGTTGAGCCATACCGGTTTTGAATTCCGCGCGCCTCGTCTTCCGGAAGCATGGCAATCAATCGATCCGGACCCGATGGATATCCCATCGTCACCACGATGCGACCGGTTGCGACTGTGTCCGAGTCTTTCTCGAGCGGCAGCACCGGAGTCTTCGGCGGGAGGTCCTTGGGATCGATCGTGCAGACAGCGACATCCTCTCCGGTGGCTGCTTGTTTATATTTGAGCGTGATTGGTTGGGGATTGTCGGGGAAGAACGCAACCAACTTTTTCAGGCGCGGCTTACCATTTACAGTACTGGTCAGGCTCTGCGCGCGCTCATCAGCCAGCCAGGGTTGGACCACATGCCGGTTAGTAAGAATGAAACCGTCGCCGGTATGAAAGCCGGTGCCGACGAATGGATACTCAGCGATTTGACCGTTACCTTCCGGAGTCAATTCCGGTTGGTCAGCGCCATTCTGGATTGTGTTCCCGCTTTCGTTGCTCTGCGATTCCGCCATCCTCAGGGGACGGCCCGTTCCCGCTTCAACGAACGTATACGAGCCGTAGATCAGGCAAACGCCCGGGCCGTAATTGACCCGCAGCGTCTCGCCGAGCGAAAGAGTCTTCTGGAGTCGCTCCGTCGAATCGGCCACCTTGTTCAGGATCTCGTTAGCGTGTGCGAGTTGCGCCTGCTGGGCCGCGAGTTGCGCCTGCTGTTCGGCTATGATTCGCCTGCCGCGCCGGGCTTCATTGAATTGTGCGAAGCCGATGTAAAGAGCGCCGACGACGGCAAAAATTATGATCGCGAAGAGAATAATCTTGGTACTCGGATTGATTTCGCGAACCAGTTCGCGAGTGAATTCGCGGAGAAATATCTTGGCGTCGTCACGTCGCGCGGTGGCCGAAGCTTCCATTGCGGCTTTTTTAATGAACGGGGCGACATGGGGGCTGGCGCGGCGACCGGGGAG
>DNNE01000150.1:6432-30627 GCA_003487805.1 Blastocatellia bacterium
TGCGGCTTGTTCAATGAACGGCGCGACATGGGTGCTGCCGCGGCGACCGGGGACCATTGCGGTAGTCGCGTCGATGGGAAAGAAATGAATCGAAGGTCCCGAGGGGCCAATCCAAATTTCATCGCCGTCATTGATGCTCTTGTTGGGCTTGATCGGTCGGCCGTTCAGCTTTACGTCCAATCCCGGATCGACGTTGACAATGCGATAGGTGCCTTCGACGCGCTGGATCTCGATCACCGTGCCATCGGTCGCACTCGTCGACGCCTGAGATAAATTAATCTTGACATCGCAGTTATCACCTGTGCCGATCCGCACAGTGTCGGCCACCACCACCTCAGTCGATCGATCATTCAATGAAGACACGTGCACCACGAGACCGTTTGAATCTCGCGGCGGCTTGGGTTGGGTGATATTTCGGAAGTTTTTCACGATGCAATATCAAATCAGGCGCCCGCATGAGAAGACCGCGCTGCTATTTCGATGCGGTCAATCAAGGCGGTCGCCCGTTCGCGATCAATCTTACAATGAATCGTACTGCGCGCAAAGACATCCGCAAGATGAGAACGCGTTGTTTCGACATTGCTTGCAGTCACCGCCCTGCACAACGGAAATCGACGCCTTCGTGTTAGCATGAAGGAACATGGCAGCGCCCGAATTTATCGAGAATGTCGAGCAATTACGCGCTCTGGCGCCGGTCGTGACCGCGCCGATTCGTCATCATGTGTTCGTGTGCACTGGCAAATCCTGTTCGGCGAGGGACAGCGCCGAAGTCCTGGCCGCTTTCGAGGGCGAATTAAAGCAGCGCGGTTTGCTGTTTGGCAGAGAAGCCAAGGGGAAGAATCCGCGCGGCAGCATCGTCGTTACTGAGTGCGCCTCAGTCGGCTTTTGTTCGATTGGACCCGCGGTAATGGTCTATCCCGACGGCGTTTGGTATGCGCAGGTACGATCGTCGGATGTTGCGGAGATCATTGACGAGCATTTGATGAACGGCCGGGTGGTTAGTCGCCTGGCCCTCCTGAAGGTTCCGGCTGAAGGAGTAGCCCAAACTTCTAAGGCGAACAACGAATGGGAGGCATAAAGAGCCTGCCGTTTGTGATTACTTTTCTTCGTTCCTGTTCGTGGTCCTGTTCTTCTGAGTGAGTTAGAACCACGAAATGACACCAAGGCGACGGAAAGAACCCGAAGACAAATCCACTACTCAATTGAAACCTTGAGCTTGTACGTTGCGTTACCGCGCGTGCCGCCGACTACGATTACATATTCGGCGTCGGCAGGTAGCTCGCCCGACCAATTCGTGGCGTCGTCGCCATCGCCGGCTCCGTGTAGCGCTTTCTCTTCGCCCGGCAGATAGATCTGGAAGACGGCGTTGTCTTCTTCCGACGTGATCTTAACGGACATTGTCTGACCCTTCCTGGCGCCCACGTAATAGCGATCGCTATCACCGCGGACCACAGCGCCGGAGACTGTCGCCGACGATGAGCCTTTGGCAAATCGAATCTTTTGCTTTACGCCATCGGCGAAAATCGAGCCAAGCGCGAGAGCGCCAACAAAGAAAATAGAGACGATTCGTGAAATGCGGCGAGTGCGAAAGATAATTCCTCTTGTTGAAAGCGGGTCGTTATTGGTTAGGCTTTGAAGGCGTTGGGCCGATGGTCGGTGAAGTGCGCTTCAGCTCGTTGTCCGCATCAGCCTGCTCGTTCTTTCCGGTCGGGTCCCAGTTGAAAGTGTAGATGATGCGCCCGGCATCCTTCATTTCATTAATGTCAGCAGCGAGAAGCTTTGCGACGTTCTCCTTTGGCGCAAACTTGTAAGGATTCGGGCTGCCGATATTTTCGCCTGAGAGCTCGATATTCCTCAGAATCTTGAGTTGACCGCTTGGATCCAGACGTTCGCCGCGTGCAGTCGCGGCTTTGTTAACAGTCTTGTCGAGACAATCACCGCACAGGCCTTCGATACGATCTCCGGTGCTGTCCGTCTTCAGATAATCTTTGACGGGCATCGACACCAGCTCTGAAATATAGAAGCGACGCTCGAACTTCTGGCGACCATCTTTGTCTTTCCAAACGGCCGAAGTGTCCCAGTGGCAAGCCAGCCAAACCGTCTGCGCGCGAGTGCTGGCAGCAGCAGCTCCAAGAATGAAAATTGCCGCTATGCTTACCAGTACGCCTTTCTTGATCGTGTCGGGTTTCATCCTGCGCTCCTTCGCTCGTCAGCCATGTTCATTGAAATCTAAAAGGCGGCAGCTCTCGAATGCTGCCGGGCAAGAACATTATGATGCCCATCTCGTACTTAAGGCGGTGGACGCAATTCGGTTGGACCACCACGTTGGTCTGGGCCATGCCGCACGTGCTCATGAATAAGTAATGAAAATAAACTTGCACGTTGTGCATCCCGGGCGCGAGTTGAAATGAATGCGTGCCCCAGGGTCGCAGCATCACTTCACCATCAATCACAATCCGCGGCGTACACGCATAGAGAAAGAATGAGAGCGGAAAGAAACTGGTTTCGACTTGAATGCCGGACCATGGTTGTTGTTGTGCGGACATTGGTTTGTATTTCCTCTCGTCGTTCAGTTAGAGGAATTCGGTTAACCGCCTGCTACCGCCAGCGGTTCGGTATTTTCTTTTGGTCTCCAACGCAGCACCGGTTTTCTTGCTGCAGCCGCTTCATCAAGGCGGCCGATGCGAGTTGTATGCGGCGCGTTCAGGACCAGCTCCGGATCTTCGACAGCTTCACGCGCGATCGATTGCATGGCTTCGATGAATTGATCCAGTTCCTGACGGCCGACTGACTCAGTCGGTTCAATCAGCATCGCTCCGGAAACGATCAGCGGAAAATAGATCGTCGGCGGATGGAAGCCGTAGTCGATCAGCCGCTTGGCAATGTCGAGCGTGTGCACGCCTTTGCGCGCCTGGCGTTTGTCGGTGAAGACGACTTCGTGCATCGGCGGTGAATCGAATGGCTTTTCGTAGTCCGTCAGCAAACCGTGGGCGATGTAGCGCGCGTTCAGCACGGCGGCCTCAGTCGCTTCGCGTAACCCGTCATATCCGTGCGTGAGAATGTAAGCCAACGCGCGCAGCATCATTCCGTAATTGCCGACAAATGCTTTTACCCGTCCGATCGATTGCGGTTGGGCATAATCCAATCTGTAATTTGGAATCTCAGATCTGGAATCCGCTGAGGTATCGCCGTTGTTCACTCGAACAATTCGCGGCACCGGCAAGAAAGGCTCCATCTCTTTCGTGCAGCAGCATGGACCGGACCCTGGACCACCACCACCGTGCGGCGTCGAAAAAGTCTTGTGCAGGTTTAGATGAATCACGTCGACGCCCATGTCGCCGGGTCGCGCGACGCCAACCAGCGCGTTCATGTTCGCACCGTCCATGTAGACCAAACCGCCGGCGTCGTGAACGATGCGGCAAATTTCCTGAATGTTCTTTTCAAACAGGCCGAGCGTGTTGGGGTTAGTCAACATCAGGCCGGCGACGTCGCCGTGCGCGCATAGCTCGCGCAAGTGATCGAGATCAGTAAGGCCTTCAGCCGTGGATCGAATTGTCTTGACGGTGAATCCGGACAAATGCGCCGAGGCAGGATTCGTTCCGTGCGCTGAATCAGGAATCAACATCGTGCGGCGCCTGGATGACGCTTCTTTACCATCTCGCGCATCGATGAAAGCGCGAATGATCATGATGCCGGTCATCTCGCCGTGCGCGCCGGCCGCAGGCTGCAGAGAGATACCGGGCAAGCCGGTGATCTCGGCGAGGTGTTGCTGCAACTCGTAAATCACTTGCAACGCGCCTTGCGATTCCGCTTCGGATGCCAGCGGATGAAGGTTCGCAAAGTTACCGATGCGCGCGACTTTTTCATTCAAACGCGAGTTGTACTTCATCGTGCATGAACCCAGCGGATACAGCCCCAGATCGATCGAAAAATTCCATGTCGAGATCCGCGTAAAGTGGCGCACCACATCGACTTCGGTGACTTCCGGCATGCCGGCGAGATCGTCGTCGCGTTGAAAATCGCGCGGGATCATTTCGTCGATCGATGTTTCGTCCACGTCGAGTGCGGGCAGGCTGAAACCGGCGCGGCCCGGCTGCGAGCGCTCGAAGATCAGCTGCTCGTTTTGGCTGGGATGGGTTGTGACTTTAGTAATCATTGGCTCATTGGTTCATTGACTCATTGAATCAATGAACAAATGAATCAATGGCTCAATGAAGCAAGCCCCTCAACCAGCGCCTCAATCTCTTCGCGGGTGTTTGTTTCCGTCACGCAAACAAGAAAATCATTCGGCCGCTTCGAATCAAAGCGCGACAATGCTATGCCGCCATCGATGCCTTTCTCTTTTGCCAGCTTGTCGAGCATTGGTGATGCCGGAGCTGGCGCGCGCACGACGAACTCGTTGAAAAATGGCGCAGAGAAGGGAAGCGAAAAGCAGGCGAGTTTTTCGATCTCTCGTGCGGCGTAATGTGCCTTCTGCGCGCATTGATGCGCAACTTCCTGAACGCCGCGACGGCCCATCGTCTCGAGATAGATCGTCGCCGCCAGCGCAATCAGTCCTTCGTTCGTGCAGATATTCGAAGTCGCTTTCTCGCGGCGGATGTGTTGTTCGCGCGTAGCTAATGTCAAAACAAAACCCCGTCGCCCCTGTTTGTCGTAAGCTTCGCCGACCAGGCGTCCCGGAATCTGCCGCGCATATTTGTCACGCGTGGCGAACAGGCCGACGTATGGACCACCATAGGACAGCGGCACGCCGAACGATTGGCCTTCAGCGACGACAATGTCCGCGCCGCAAGCGCCGGGCGAACGCAGCAATCCAAATGACATGGCTTCCGTTACGACCACGACCAATAATGCGCCGGCATTGTGCGCTTTGTCGGCAAGGGTTGAAACATCCTCGATGCTGCCGAAAAAGTTTGGTGACTGCACAACAATCGCCGCGGTTTGGTCATCGATGGCATCAAACGCGCTCGCTGGTGTTTGTCCTGACGCCGGGTCGAATTCCGCGCGCTCCAAATCGATGCCCGCGTGTTGCACGTAAGTATGCGCGACCTCGAGGTATTGCGGATGGATCGCGGACGAAACAATTACTTTGGATCTCCTGGTTACGCGCTCGGCCATCAAGACGGCTTCGGCCATCGCGGTCGAGCCGTCATACATCGATGCGTTCGCGATGTCCATGCCCGTCAACTGACACACGAGCGTTTGAAACTCAAATATGGCTTGCAGAGTCCCCTGAGAGATTTCCGGTTGGTAAGGCGTGTAGGCGGTGAAAAACTCTGAACGTGAAATCAAGTGGTCCACAATCGTCGGCGTGTAATGCGAATAAGCGCCGCCACCCAGGAAACTAATGCGCTGGGCGGCCTGATTGCGAGTGCCGATGTCTTCGAATCGCTTCAGCAATTCAATTTCAGACATCGCCGCGGGAACCTTAAGATGTTCGCGCAGGCGGAGACTCTCGGGAATCGATTCGAAGAGTTTTTCAGTTGACGCGACGCCGATTTTCTCGAGCATGTCGGCGCGTTCGTCCGGCGAGTTAGGAATGTAACGCAACGCTATTCGCTCTCAGCTTTCGTGAAATCTTCGTACTCGGCTGCGGTCAGCAGGCTGTCAACTTCGCCCGATTTACTCATCTTCATTTTGATCATCCAGCCTTCGCCGTACGGATCTTTGTTGACCTTTTCCGGTTCATCGGCCAGTGACTGATTTACCTCAGCCACCTTTCCCGAAATCGGCGTGAAGATTTCCGAAACGGCCTTGACGGATTCGACGGAGCCAAACGAATCATGGGCTGCGAAGTCCTCACCGGCCTTGGGCAGTTCGACATAGACAACGTCGCCAAGCTGCTCCTGTGCGTGATCCGTGATGCCGATGACGGCCGTATCTCCTTCGACGCGGACCCATTCGTGATCTTTGCTGTAGTGAAGATTGTCAGGAACGTTTGCCATTGATGCTCCTAAAAGAAGTTCTAGTTTTCAGTTCTTAGTTTTGAGTTCTTCGCGTACTGCGATATTAGTGATTCTAAAACTGAAAACTCAAGACTGAAAACCTATTTAGCTCGCTTGTAAAACGGAAGCGGCACGATCTCTGCTCCCACCAACTTTCCGCGTACGTCGATTTCCAGGTGCTGGCCGACACCTGCGAATTCCACGGGCACGTAGGCCAGGCCGACGTTTTTCTTGAGAAACGGCGCGGGACTTCCGGAAGTAACGTTGCCATTGCACTGGCCGTTGATAAAAACGTTCTGGCCATCGCGAGCGATTCCGCGCTCAGTAACTTCGAATCCCACGAGCTTACGTTTGATGCCTTCTTCTTTCTGTTTTGCTAACGCATCGCGCCCGATGAAATCAGTTTTATTCAGTTTCGCGATCCAGCCGAGATTGGCTTCGAGCAAGGTCGTTGTCTCGTCGATCTCATGACCATACAAGCACATTCCCGCTTCAAGCCGTAGAGTGTTGCGGGCCGCCAGGCCGCACGGTAAGACCCCGTCGTCGTCGCCGAAGTTTCCCGCGTCGAGAATTTTCTTCCAGAGTTGCTCAGCCTTTTCAGGCGCCGCGTAGACTTCGAAGCCATCCTCTCCCGTGTAACCGGTTCGGGACACGATCGAGGGAACGCCGTCGACGTCGCCCTCGCGGAAATGGTAGTACTTAATTTCCGCCAGCGGCACGTCAGTCAATTTCTGCAGGATTGAGATCGCGTCTGGACCTTGCAAGGCAATCTGGCAATAGTCGGCGCTCACGTTTTGCAACTCGACGTTCTCGTTTTGGTAATGCGATTTGATCCAATCCCAGTCCTTGTCCGTCGTGCCGGCGTTCACGATCAGCAACAGATGATCTGAAGCCATGCGATAGACCAGCAAATCGTCGATCACTGTGCCTTCGGGCGTTGTCAGAGCTGAGTATTGCGCCTGGCCATCGATCAGTTTCGTCGCATCGTTTGAAGTAATGCGGTTTACGAAAGAAATTGCGTCCGCGCCACGCACATCGATCTCGCCCATGTGCGACACGTCGAACAGTCCGGCGTGGGTGCGGGTCCGCAGGTGTTCGGCCATCGTGCCGGCGGGATACTGGACCGGCATGTCCCAGCCGCCGAACTCGACCATGCGGCCGCCCATCGCGCGATGGGCATCGTTGAGTGCTGTCTTTCTCAGTTCGGGCGCAGGTGCAGTCACGCTAATCCTCAAGCCTTAATCAAAAGCCGACTAACAATCGATGTAAATTGCGGTAAATCGAAAACTAACATGCGTCCCCGAGTGCGTCAAGCGAGAGCCAGACGGTTGAGTAAACAAAAAACCGCGCCGGCTTCGCACTCGGGAAACGAAGCCAGCGCGGTGTGATCGCTGCGAAAATGATAGCAGCGTTCAGCTCGATCGGCCTTACAGGATCTGTTTGAATCCGGTCGGCTCGATATGTTGGAACAGCGGCGTTCCCGGCGGGAGCCGAAGCGGATCGGTAAACGTAATGTCGAAAGCCCAATTACGAGTCGGCGGTCCGTAGATCGTGCTTTCCGCGTTGTATTGACCTACTGCTTGTGTCGAGTGGTACAGCGGAATCAACGACCCCACAAAATTCCAGCGCACGCTCCAATTCTCGAGGAACCTCGGGAAGTTGTGCATGCCTCCGTTCAGCCGCGATTCGCCTGAGGCGCTGTTACCAGCGTCTGGGCTGCCGGCGAGCGCCGACAAATTATTGCCGGCGATAATCGCTGTGCGCACCGAAGTCTCCTGGTCAACCGTTGGCGCTCGATCTCCCAGTCGCTTGCTCATATCGTCCGGATACATTGCTGTCTCGCTGTCGAAGAAAGTCTTTGACAGCGGAAAGAACGCATCACAAACGATCGAAGTTGGTACCTGATTACCAAGATAGTGGTACGTGGTGCTGTTGTCATTCAGCGACGACGTGCCGTCCGGCGGCGCGGCATTGATGCCGGTCGTGTTGAAGTTACCCCAGATGTAAACCATATTCTCTGAAGCTACGCTGATGCCTTTCGTCGTTGAAAGCTTTCCGGCGCCGCCGCTGATTTGAAGATTCTCACCGTTGAATATGCGGACCGAATTGCGAAACATCTTGTGATTGATTCCGCCGGCATCCAGGTTGATCCAGTCGTTCACCGTGATGGCGCGTTTGTTGATATCCGTTCCATAACCGGGAGAGACCGCGCCGAGAACCGCCGGATCCGGAAGTTCGTTGGTGTCTTTTACAATCGCCCCGGTTTGCTGCACATCCTCGCCGGGATCGAGGCTCCCATTCGTACCGTAGATGTCTTCGTTATCAACCATCCCGTTCGTGGCGTTGAAAGTCTGGCCAGCAACAGTCATCGAATGGATCTCATCTCCGCGACGATCCGAAACATAAACTGTGTAACCATCGGGGCTGCCGATGTTCGTGCTCAGGGCACTCGTGCCCTGAAGCAGGTTGTTGTCATAGACGCCATCCAACCAACGCGCCAGATTACGCATATTGATTTCGATGACATTCGTAACGCCGCGTTCGTATACAGCGTTCGCCGCCAGACCGGTGTTGATGCGGCCTTCGCGGACGTTATAAACATTGATCGGAACGACGGCATTCCAATCCCTGTTTGTGGACCAATTGGCAGTGCCCCAATCCGTGAGCAGATCGCAAAGAACCGGATTAGCACTGGCTGCGCAGCCGGCGCTGGTCGGAATGCCTCCCGGCATGTCCGAGCGCTGAGGCTGAGTCCCGCTGCCGGCATCGTCAACGATTTGTGTCAGATAGCCATAGGTAGCATCTTGCACTGGAACCCCGGCGGTTACTTTTATTTCGCCATCAGCTCCAATGTGAGTCTTAGTCAAAATGTCGGTCAGACAATTACTGTAGTTGGCATCGCCATTCACCCCGGTGTTGAGTGCCACACCACTGGCGTCGCGACTACCCTGGACAAAGGAGGCCCACAAGGGACGCTGCAAATACACGATGGCGTTCGGCTCACCTTCAGTCATCCCCATACTAAGTATCTGGGAAGTCACGTCGCGCGCGACACCGTTGCTATCGACAATCTGAATCAGGATATGACCGGTAATGCCCGAACCAGGGGGAATCGCGGCCCCATTCGCGGACTTCGGAATAGAGGTGAAGGAATACACGGTCCCACCACTGACATAACTTGAGCTAAAATTATAGGTCGAGGTGTTCGTGCCGTTCAGCGTGAAACTGGTATTGCTTACCTTTGTGATCGTCCAACCGCCAAGCGCCTGGGGCGCGCCAACGAGGTTCGCGATGAATACCTTGTCCCCGGTCGAGAATCCGTGATTAGTAGCAGTTGTGATAGTGATTAGACTGCTGCTGCCCGCTTTTGAAACCCCGCTAATCACGATCACCGCAGGCGGAGCCTTGATGCCGCGAACGGTATCGGCCTGTACCGCCGTGCCATTCTGTTGTTGCATATTCCACGAGTTCACCGGCGAAGTCTGCTCGTTATAACTGTTGGCGAAACCCGTGTTGTTGTCGTTGATGCGCCACAATGCGCGGCCACCACCGTTCGCCGCTACGGTAGTGCTGGTAGCCAAATTCGGGAGCGGAACCGGATTGAAGGTCGATAGATTCACGCCCTGGGCAGTCGGAATTCCGGCGGCGTCGTTCGCTGACTGTCCTTCATCATCGATCAGAATCCGAATCTGCGACTTGTACTGATATCGCGCCTGGCTCAGGATTGTCGAATCACTTGGCAGCGTTCGCTTGATGATCTCTCTGGTCATGTTGCCTTCGAGTTGCATTGGCAGAAGCAGCGGGACACCGCCCGTGCTACGCGTCAGCACCTGTCCGCCGAATTTATTCGCGATACCAGCAGTCGCCGCGGACACTGAGGTGCTGTCCCACGCGGAGTTAACAGTTCCATTAGGTGATCCAGGAAAGTACCCGCGGTTACCCGCCGTTGAGCCGGAAAGGTTTGGACCGTTTGTAACTGAGCCCATCGTCAGCGGAACAGTGACGGACCCAACTTTCACATTCATTGCCTGGTCGTGAATGTTGCCATTGCGCAGCAAGTCAACCACCAACTCGTTTGCGGTTGTGACCTTTGACAGGAACGTCGTTGTGCCGCTCACGTACAGATTGCCGTTGGCATGGACGCGTCCGTTGAAAGCGAAAGCCGGACCAGGGTGAACTTCCATGTCCTCGTTACTAAACATGCCGAACTGAAAGATTGGGACCAGATAGTTATTGATTTTTCGCTGCAAGCGCACCTGCGCGCCTGTGTTTGTTTGAACGACCGTACTGTCCAGGATATAAGGAGTCACCGACGCGACCAGGCCCGAAAACGGTCCACTGGGAATCGTAACCGTTCCGGCCGGCGCATTTGGATCGACTATGATCGACTGGTTGGGCGTGCCGTCCGCTTTCGTAAACGAAAACCCTTCAGCCGTCAGTTCGGTTGGATAGGCAGCGGCAATACTGTTCAGTTGCGACGTCGTCGGACGCGAGGTGGTGGCGAAAATCGCGCTGAAATCACTGGTCATCTTTTCGATCGCCGCGGCGCCCGCATAAAAAGTCTGCGTTCGCTGAAGATCGCTGCCGGCGATGCGCGACTCGTGGGTGACCACTGCCAACACCGTCATAGAGACGGCGGCGAGCAGAGACATGATGATCAGTGACGTGGCCAACGCGGCGCCACGCTCGTTTTTGCGGCGGTTGATTACTGGGTGATTATTGGTGCGCATAACGGGTTCCTCATGAAGTCGATGTGTAGTTCTGGTGCGATGCATGCGTTTCTTTGGCGTCCTCGTCACGGGCTTAACGCCTGACGGAATTGCAGGTTGCGGACAGTCGTCGCCGTCGTCGAACAGATGGATTGCTTTCCGTTGGGACTGGGGCCACACGCATTGCTGCTGCTATTGACATTGGTCACGGCATTGACCGCCCGCGCGGTCTCGACACCGATGGCAGTTTCGACTTCGCGTAAAGCAGACTGCTCGGTCGAAGACGCAAGCACTCGCGAAGGCTGTTTCACAAATCCGTTTGCATCGACAAGATTCGTCAAGTATCTGAACTGCAGGTTTGTGATGTGTTCTGCGACTACGCTATCCAGAAAACTGCTGCCCCTAACGCCGAAGACGCGCCGAATCAACAGGCCGTTTGCGTCGACGAAATACTGAATAATCTGGTAGCGCATGATCGACACATTCTGGGGGGTGCCTGCGCTGATGCCCGAGACGACAGAGATCGGCGCGGTTGAAGTCGTTTGATTGAGTCCGAACCCGCCGTCGTTGTTAGCCAACGTGAGTACGAAGGTCCCCGAATCTACACCGGTGACCACGCCAAATGCCGCGCTGTTCTGCGAAACGATCGCGTAGATCTCATTAGCCTGAAACAATCCGACGTTAGCCGAGCCGACATTGATTAGCGTGTTCGATCCGCTGACGGTGATCTTTCCTGCGAGCACCGAAACTGCGTTGCCGTTATTAAAAGTAGTGTCTCTGGTCAGCATCGAGATACGATCGCTGTTCGGCTGAAAATTGACCGCGGTGGTTGCCTTCGGCACCGCAGTGCCCGAAGGAATGCTGTCGTCCGACGTTACTATGCCGATACACGGATAGTTGGGATCATTCCCGCAGGTCACCGGCGTCCTGGTCAAAAACGTGTTGACAAAAGTCAACGGCGCCGTAATGGTGCCGATGCCGCGCAGACCGTCGCCAGCGGTGGTGAGATCGCGGTTCATTACTTCGTGCGCGTTACGCAACGACTGCTCAGCGTCCGTGATGTGATAAGTGGCGTTGGCAAACTTCATACTGCTGCCAAACAGCGCGAATGACGCTGCCGAGATCACGATGGTCATGCCGAGGGATACCAGCAGTTCGACCATCGAGTAGCCGGCTTGATTCTGCAATTTGTGTTTAGGCCACATGGCTGTCTCCGTTTTTGGTCGCCTGACTATCTGAAGTTAGAGCGCGTATCGTTGTTGAGATAGCTAACACCGACGAGGCTTCTCATCTGCCCGCCTGCATCCGGATAACGTACGGTCACCTGAATTCGTTTGAGATTCGGATTCAAGCTGGTAATGACTATCTCTCGCGAGAAACCGTTCAGGCCCCACGTCGGATCTGTAAAGTCGTCACTGGTGCCATAGGTATTGTCCGCCCCGGGATTTATCAGGTCGTCGCTGGTTCCCCAAATTCCATCGGGGCCGGGATTGATCGAAATCGGTTGAAAGCCGCTCGGAAAACCGCCAAACGCCCGGATGGCAGCTGAGTTGTCGACTGAGCCCTCGTTCGCAATCTGTCCAAAGGTAAGCTCTTCAGTGTTGCGCAACGTTTCCATCTGCTCGAGCAACGAGACGACGAGAAGTTTCGTGTTTGTCAGGTTGCGGCCCATGTTGCTCACCGTGACCGCGTAACCAATCGATGCGGCGAGGCCCAGCAAGCCTACGGTCAGGACCAGCATTGCAATCACCATCTCCAGAATCGTTACACCGGACTCTGAATCAGGTCGGCCCGCTTTCGCTCGCCAATGAGTTCGGTTATTCAGCGTATTTACTCGCACTGGTGCTGTACCTCCAGACTTTGATCCTTCCGGCAGCTCCGAGTACTGAAATAGCGACTGCCGTTTGGGTAGGAACTTGGGTGTTATAGAAGAAGAGCGTCGGCTTCGCGTAGCCCCCCGTGGCATCTTGTACGGTGCCGTCCGGTTGAAAGGTGATGTTGACGACCGTGCCGCTTAGTGCGGTCATCGTGTTGCCGTCATCAAGTGCAGTGCTCGAGTTCGCGTTGATATTAGACGGAATTCCATAAGTGAGATCGGCGGGCGCTATTGGACCAGTTGCCAGGGGCACGGTCAGCACCGTTGTCGAGCACGAGGTATTCGGATAACCCGACGCGGAAAGAACTGCAGTCCCGGTGATGTTGCAGCCTGAGGTCGCATTGTTGTTGTTATTGTGATCGAAGATCTTGATTGTCTTGGTAGAGTTGTCATATTGAAACGTGAACGCTTGCCGTTGCGTCATTGCCTGCTGGCGGGTGAATCGCAGTTGCGTGGCGATCTCTCTTGGTAACTGATTCGATCGTAATAGCCGCCGCGCGTTCATCATCTGGGGGACCGCCATCGTGGTAAGCAGCGCGGCAATCGCAACGACGGTCAGCGTTTCGATTAGTGAGCGACCACTTTGTGAACGCCAGTCCCGATTATTTTCAGCGTTGGTTTGAGTTCTCATCAGTATCACTTCCACCTCGCTCCCTCGTTAGGGCTTTCGCGCGACTATTAGCCGCGCTCCAGCAAAAGCAATAGCGGGGCCAACGCCATTTAGGCCCGAATTGGGCGTTTTTCCGGCGGGTCCTAAATCTAAACTCAAGATCTTTGTTACGTTGAGTAACAGGCGATGGAAGCCGGCTTCACAAGAACTACGCTTTGAGTTGAAGGTCTTCTGCTGCAATGCGAGCGGTAAAATAAAGGCTATGCGAGGCGTGCACGTTTTTGCTATATTGAATTTGGTGCAGCCGCAAGGCTGGCCTACAGACCAAAACTTCGAGACCAACCATCACTCGATCAACTGCGCAAGGGCCGCCTCCCTTTCCGACACTCACTTAGCTTCTACAACCCAAAAACGCTCTTCCGCGGCGGCTACCCTGAGCGCTAACCAGCAGATTACGTAAATCGAGAATCAACATGGCACGACTGGATGATCTACTGAGGCAAATGAAGCAGCAGGGCGCTTCAGACCTGCACCTGACGTCAGGTTCCGCACCTTACATGCGTATCCACGGCGACATGGTTAAGCTTAATTACAAAAGCGTATCTCCCGAAACATGTCAAAGTCTGATCTTCGAAATTCTTACTGACAGGCAGAAAGAGCTTTTCAGTGAAGAGTGGGATCTGGATCTCAGTTATCCTCTGGCCGGCGTGGGTCGCTTCCGCGTAAACGTTTTTATGCAGCGGCACGGAGTGTCGGGCGTTTTTCGTCTGATCCCTGAGGAGATAAAAACCATAAAGGAGTTGGAGCTGCCTGAACAATTGGCAACTCTGATTGATGTGTCTGAGGGTCTGGTTTTAGTAACTGGGCCGACGGGTTCCGGAAAAAGCACCACGCTCGCATCATTGATACACACGATCAACAAGGAGAGTCAGGCGCACATTATTACTGTCGAAGATCCAATCGAATTTGTGCACGAGAACCAACGCTGCTTGATCAGCCAGCGCGAGATCGCCAGCCATACAAAGTCATTCACCGCCGCGTTACGCGCCGCGCTCCGCGAAGATCCAGACATAATCCTGGTGGGAGAGATGCGCGACCTGGAAACAATCTCGCTGGCGATTACCGCTGCCGAAACAGGCCATCTGGTTTTTGGCACACTGCACACTAACAGCGCTATCAAGACAATCGATCGCGTTATCGATGTCTTCCCGGAGGGGCAGCAAACTCAGATTCGCGTGATGCTCTCGGAAAGCTTACGCGGAGTTGTGGCCCAGGCCTTGTTGCCGCGGCCTGACCATAACGGTCGTGTGCCGGTCGTCGAGATTCTTGTGAACATCCCTGCCGTTGCCAATCTGATTCGCGAAGGCAAGACCCATCAAATCGCTAACGTGATGCAAACCGGACGAGCGCATGGAATGGTGACGTTCGAATCCGCGATCCATGAGTTAATTCAGAAGGGCCTGATTTCCAAGGAAGACGGAATGAGCTTCTTGCGGCGTCGCAGTGCCGGCAAACAAATCACTAGCTCGCCGCCGCACGCGCCGCGGTTGCCCACCAGTCCCGCTATAAATTGAGCAAACAACTAAGCTAAAGAGAAACGCCGCGTTCGACGAATCGAATCGCGGCGTTTCAATTTTAGATTACCAGTCTTCGGTTAGTACAACCGAACCCGGCTGATTAATATCGTTTGACCATTTCTCACCTGATAGGTCTCGCGATAGACGTGTCGTCCAAGTTCCACATCACGGGTGAACGTGCGGCCATAACCAACGCGGTCGCCATACGCTCGATTGTAATCGCGGTCGCGATCCCAATCGCGACGATGGCGTCGTTGGCCGATCCGGATTCGGATTTGCGGGTTGTTGAAAGCAGTACCCGTCGTCACGTTCGCAGCTTTACTCGAACCGACAAAAACAAACGAGGAGAGCAACAGCGTCAATGTAAGTAGCTTCTTCATAATATCCCCCTTGGTTTCTTGTATTCGACTCACCTGAACGCAACTCCGACGCCGTCGGCCGTTGCGGAGGCTCGCTCCAAAGGCTTATTAAGAAAATTGAATCTGAACCGCAACACTCTTACAGCATCGGTGCCGGCCGTCATATCAAGTTATTGTATTTGTGTCCGATCGTACTCACATGAACTTACCGGTTGAAGCAGTTCACGTCTCATATAGGGCAGCGGGCATTCGCATCCGTGTGTCGAGTGGATCTGCAAAGGGATTAGGCAGAACAACATAACTCAGCTTGTCTGTTAATGAGGCACGATTGAGCGATGAAAGGACAGTGGGCCTCGTCCTGATTAGCTGCTCGATTTCTTGCCTAGTTGGATGAGAGTTGTCGTGCGGCGCGCTCCCAGGCGTTACGAAAGGGATAGCAGTAGATCAGTACGATTGCGGAGACGCCGGCAGCGCGCAGCATGTAGGTCCAGTCACCATTAAGAATTACTAACATGAACCCCATAAGCGCGATCGCGCCGCCGATGCAAGCGATTTGAAGCGTTGTGTCCTGCAACGTCTTCAATAAACCATCCGCACCTTTCAAGGCCGCGATATCTTTCAATCGCATCGGGGCAAATCTTGTTCGCCGCAACACAAACGCGCCGAGACCAAAAATCAGAATCGCTATCCACAACGCCATGGTAAGAGATGGATCGCGCGGTCTAAACAACCGATTAGCTGCGAGGTACGCGATTACCAGCAGCACGATATCCAAAATCAGAAAGCCAATAACGAAAATCATCGCCGTGCGATGCCTGCGCGACAGTTCGTTAGACCAGCCTTCTGAGGTCGGCGTCATGCAAACAAGTCAGGTTAAGGTTTGGGCGTCGGCGATTGAATCGATCGTGGACGCGAAGCCGTATTCGTATCAGGTGGATTATTTGATTTGGTCTGTGGCGTCGTGCTGTTTGCCGGAGCCGCGGGCTTTGTGGAATGAAATACAGGTGTCGCGCCCTCGGGAACCTGCCCGTTGTTTTGGATCGCCTTATCGATCAAATCGGTGCCTTCGCCGTGCTTGGTAATGAGAATGCCATCGTTACTGGTGGTGATATTGGCGCTGCCTGTGATCTGCTGCTTCATGTTCTCCACGAAGCCAGGCTTCTCACATGGCGGCAAACTCTTCTTGATGGGATCCGGTTCAGGAATCGCCGCACCGATGATGTTCAGTTGCTCTTTGGCTTTATCGACATACTGGCTGTTCGGATAATCGCGAACCAGTTGTTGATAGTACTTGGCGGCTTCGTCCGGCTCTTCTTCAACCGTGAACGTCCAGGCATAGTTATAAAGGACTTCGTCCGTTCGACAGTAGTCCTTATATTTTTCGATGATCTCTTTTAAGCGGTCCTGCGAGCCTTTCAAACCGCCCTTCTTGCCGTTGTAACGGTCGCGATAGAAGAGAGCGATAGTGAAGTTGTGATCGGCCAGGTTGTCCTGAACTTCGCGGAGTCGTGATTCAACTTCCGGCCGCAGTTTGGTCTGCGGATATTGTTGCAGCAACGCCTTCAGACGCTGCTCAGCTTTGCGCGCGTGCGTAATGTCACGATCCGACAAACCCATCTGACGCATTTCGGTTTCCGCGACCTTCATCATTGCAGCGTCGGCGAGCGGATCAGTAGGAAAGTAAGTCAGCCAATCCTGATAAGCCTGACCCGCTTGAATCAGCGAACTCGTGCCGCCTTCGAGATAAAATGAATCAGCAATCGCGAGTTTCGCCATGGGCAGATACTGCGAATCCGGATACGTTGTGATGATCGTCGTGAATAGCAATCGTCCGGTTTCGTGATTTCCCTTGCGGACTTCTTTGGTAGCTTCGAGGAAGAGAGTGCGATCGCGGCCAGGCGCGACTGAGCCCGTTAGCTCTGTGTACTTGTCGTTCTTGTTTTTGCCTGGCAACAAACCAAGCATGCGCCGTTTACCCTTCTCGGGCTTCGGTTGATAGTTCGGTGAAGTCTGATCGCCCGCAGCCCGCGCACTTGCTGTTTGAGTCAGCGCGGCCTCCACTCTGGTGTTCAGTTCAACGACCGATGCTTCGAGGCCATCCAGTTTTGACGCGTCGTATTTCTCCGAACGGTCTTCTTTGCCGTGCAGATCGTTAACGTCGCTTAACACCGAACCGGCTTCTTTGCTGAGGCCGCGAAGTCGCTCGCGCGGATCATCAACATTCTTGGTCTTATCGCTGGTGTCTTTGGCGGCCATGCCGGAGATTGCGCTGTCCAACGAGCGACGCATCGCCTCTAACTTCGAGCGCATAATGTCCATTCGCTGAACGTTTGAGAGACCAGATTGCGTCTGGCTCTTGTTGTCACGCTGTGCCAGGGCCACGCTGCTCAGCGAAAGGATGGCGGCCCCGAAGGCAAATGCGAGGGAAATTTGCCGCGCGAACGTGCGCAGGCTGGAGCGCGATACTTGAAAAGACATTGAAAATCCTCCAAAAAACGATTCGACAGTATGGACGATAAGCAGAGGCTTGTCGATGATTCCGATGATATTGGTTGCCGAAAGTTTGTCCGGCTAGACCCAGAGAACTGTGGCTTCCCGTAATTCTCTCAAAGCAACCGCCGGGTCAGGCGCGCCAAATATTGCCGATCCGGCAACTATAATCTCGGCGCCGGCGCCGGTTACCTCAGCAATATTGTCCGCGTTAATGCCGCCGTCAATCTCGATGCGCGTCTTTAGGTCGCGTTCATCGATCATCTTCCTCAGGCGGCGGACTTTATCCAAAGACTCGGGAATAAACTCTTGTCCGCCAAACCCGGGGTTGACTGACATTACTAATACATAGTCGGCAAACTTGATTGCTTCGTCTAACGCAGCCAGTGGCGTTGCCGGATTGATCACAATGCCTGCAAGCGCGCCCGCCGATCTTATGCCGCTAAGTGTGCGGTGCGCGTTTGGGTCGGCTTCGATGTGAATCGAGACCATGCGAGCGCCCGCTTCGACAAACTTTTCAGCGTATTGGCCAGGTTCGACAATCATCAAATGAGCATCGATGGGCAATCGGGTAGCACGCGAGATTGCCTTAACCACGGGCAGCCCAACAGTAATGTTCGGCACAAAGCGGCCGTCCATCACATCGACGTGCAGGATGGACGCCCCTGCCTTTTCGACCGTCGAGATTTCTTCTCCGAGCCGCGAGAAGTCTGCCGAAAGAATTGATGGAGCGATTTCGATCATCGTCAAAAACTAAGGAGTCGGAGTGCGCACCGGTGGACGCCGGTTAGTGTTTGTGTTGCTGCCCGCGCGATTTGCTGGCGCTGTGTTGGAATTTGTGTGCACCGGAGTTGCGTTCGAGTTCGCGTTGCTATTTGCCGGGCGATTTGCATTGCGATTCTGATTGCGGTTCGACAACCGGTTGGCGTTTCCGTTGTCATTCGCATTGGTATTCCGGTTCGTTGGCTTCTTTTTTTCTTTGTTCGCGTTTGCGTTTTTCTCGGACGACGAATTGTCCGGTTGGTTGGTCGCACCCTCGGTATTGGTGTTGGTATTCGCCGGGGTCGCAACTTCGCCTTCTTTCGTGGGGCGGCTGATATCGACCGCGACCGTCTGGCCCACCTTTACGACTTCGCCGGCATGGGGAAGTTGAATCAATACCGTGTCCGGCTTTGCCTCGCTGGTCGGCCGCGTAGCACGGACGCGAAAGTTGAGCCCAGCATCGCTGATCGTGTTCTCTGCCGCAGACCGATCTTTTCCGACAATGTCAGGCACACGCGTTTCCGAGCTGCGGAGTGACAGATAGATTGCGCCCAGCAAGCCAAGCGAGAAGGCGATCGCAATTCCCACGACGATGGCAACTCGCTTTATTACCGTTAGCGTTTGGCGGATGGCAGACACGATGTATTCAGGGTTATTTGAAGCAGTTCGTCGGCAGCAATGCGCAGTCTAGCATGTAGGGCGGCGCGAGCGATAGCGCGGCGCGAGCGATGGCGTGGCGTTACAGAACCGCTCGCGCGAGCGAGCGGGTAAACGTCCGCAGGTCACCCGCTTGCTCGCGCAAGCGGTTCCGTACCGGCGCAGGTCGACAAAGACTCAATCATTCCGCTGAAACGCCATCACAAAGAAACCGTCGACGTCCTGGCGATGTGGCCACGTGCGTAGCGCGCCGCCTTTAGTTTGTAAATCACTGTGCGTCTCGAACCGTGAAACCAGGAAGTCAGGATGCTGCTCAAGAAACTCTTGTATTACTGCTTCGTTCTCATCTTTTTCCAACGAACACGTCGAATAGAGCAGCAAGCCGCCGGGGCGAACCATCGCGCTGGCGGTCTTGAGAATTTGCTGCTGCTTATGGGCCAATTCTGCAATATCGGCCGGTTGCAGACGCCAACGGATATCCGGATTATGCCGCAGCGTTCCGGTTCCGGAACACGGCGCATCAACCAGCACCCGGTCGAAAGAACGCTCGCCAAAAGAAAGACCCTGGGTGGCATCAGAAATGACAAACAGAATGTTCTTGACCTGCTGATTAGTCGCCAGCTCTTTCATGGTGCGCACGCGATGTTCGTAAAGATCCGCCGCGACGATTGTAGATTCAGGCGCTTGCACAGCAATACTCGTCGACTTACTTCCCGGCGCGGCGCAAACGTCCAGCACGCGATCACCAGCGCGCGCGCCCAAAAGATGCGTGACCAGTTGCGACGCCTCGTCCTGGAAATAGGTGAGGCCACGGTCGCCGAGTTGTCTGAGGAGCGCAGATGTCCGTCCCGCTCGCCAGGCGCCCGGTACAAATTGCGATTCAACCAATTCACTGCCAGCGTCTGTTAACTCATCAATGATCCTTGAGCGCTCAGTTTCTCCAGATGCTCTGGCCGTGAAGCGAAACGCAAGCGGTGCTGGATCGTTGTTCGCACGCGCGATCGCCGCAGCTTCTTCATAACCGAATTGTTCGGTCCATCGCGCGACGAGCCACTGCGGGTGAGATGTTTCTATGGCGATTTTCTCGATCGGATCAGTAGTGGCTGCGGATGGATCATAATCGGGTTCTCGCGTCGCGCGGCGCAGCACTGCGTTTACAAAGGTACCCGCGGATTTGAGTCGCGCGGCTTTGACTAAGTTGACTGATTCGTTGATCGCCGCGGACGCCGGAATGCGCGAAAGAAATCGAAGCTGATAAAGGCCAAGCCGTAACGCGAGCGTCACCGCCAGATCGAGCGAATCAATCTTGCGACCAGCGAAATGTTCAAGCGTTCGATCGAGCCACAGCCGGCGGCGCAGGACTCCCAACACCAATTCGTGAGACAGCGCCCGGTCCTTTTCATTTAGATCGTTGTCCGGGCGCGCGAGCAGGGCAGATGAGTAGGCGTCCTCTTGCTCTACGCGCCGCAGAATTTCAAAGGCGGCGCGGCGTGCAGGCGAGATTTGCATTACAACGGTTGCAAGGATTAAGTGACGAACTGAATGTCGACCTGGTGAGGAATGATGCCGCGTTCATAACCTTCGCTCAGTAGTCGCCGCACCGCTTCGCGGCCGCGCTCACCGTAATCGAGAGTTAATTCATTGACCCACATGCCGACGAATTGGTCGGCAAGCGCAGCGTCCATATCGCGAGCAAACTGCATCGCGTACGCTAATGCATCTTCGCGGTTGTCGAGTGAGTAGCGAATGCTCTCTTTCAGCAACTTGGAAACTTCGCGGATTGTTTCTTCGCCGAGATCGCGACGGATCGCGTTGCCACCCATCGGCAAAGGCAGTCCGTTTGTATGCTCGTGCCACCACTCACCGAGGTCAAGCACTTTGCGCAAGCCAAGGTCCTGATAGAAGAGCTGACCTTCATGGATCAATAGGCCCGCATCGCATCGTCTTTCAGTGACGGCTTCGATGATTTGATCAAAAGGAACAACTTCGTATTTGAAATTTGGAGTGTGAATACTGAGCGCCAGAAAAGCGCTCGTCAAAGTGCCGGGCACCGCGATCGTTACAGTGGATAGATCTGCAGGATCGAGTTCTTCGTTTGCTACGAGAATGGGGCCATAGTTGTCGCCAATCGAAGCCCCGTGCGGCAGCAGCGCGTACTTGTCGGCGACGTAGGCGTAAGCATGAAAGCTGATCGCGGTTACATCGTAGGTTCCCTTGCGCGCTTCTTCATTCAGTGTCTGAATATCCTGGAGCGTGTGCTCAAATTCCAAGCCGCCGGTTTCGAGCTTGTGCGTCGCCAAGCCGTAAAACATGAACGCATCGTCGGAATCAGGCGAGTGTGCGAGTGTTATTGTTCGTTGTTGAGTTGCTGCTGTGGTCATAAATGTTCTTTCATTCCCGCTCAGAGGCAATAATAGACCTGATCATAAGCTGAACCTTTGTGTCTTTTCGTGTCTTCGGTTTCGTGTGAGTTCGTGGTTTTCTCTTGTATTCATCTGCAAAGCAAACCACGAACTCACACCAACATAAAACTAACCAACACGAAGACCGCTAGGCGGAGGAATTCAATTATTTGGTTGCCCTCCCAGCGGGAGCGAGATAATGATTATGCAATTACTGCTTTTTCAATTCGATTATAAACCGTGTCGCGCTCGACTGCTTCAAAGCCCGCTTCTTCGATCAAGCTAATTAATTCCGCTTTCGTCATCTTCACTTCGTTGTTACTTTCGACAGAATAACTCTCCGTCAATTCGCCGCCTTCAGTGATCGTGCCGTCGACGTCATTCGCGCCAAAGTGAAGCGCGACCTGCGCCAGCCGTTTGCCGAGCATCACCCAGTACGCTTTGATGTGCGCAAAGTTGTCGAGCATCAGACGAGAAACGGCCATTGTCTTCAACGAATCGACGCCTGATGGTCCAGGCAAGTGCGCCATCTGCGTCTCGGGTGGATAGAAAGCCAGCGGAATGAAACATTGGAAGCCGCCGGATTTGTCCTGCTGCTCGCGCAAGCGAATCATGTGATCGACGCGATCTTCAAACGACTCGATGTGGCCGTAGAGCATCGTCGCGTTTGTCTTCAAACCTACGGCGTGAACTTGCCCCGCGAGATCGAGCCACCGCTCGGCGTCGCACTTGTGCGCGCAAATCATCGAGCGGGTCGGCTCGCGGAAAATCTCGGCGCCACCGCCCGGGCATGAATCGAGGCCCGCATCGATCAACTGTCGCAGCACGTCCTTGTCTTCCATCTTGTAAAAATGCGCGAAGTGATCGAGCTCGACCATCGTGAATGCTTTCAGATGAAGCTGCGGATATTGTTTCTTCAGAGCTGAAAGCAGATCGGTAAAGTAGCTGAACGGCAGTTTCGTATTCAGCCCGCCCGTGATGTGAAGCTCAGTCGCGCCTTCATTGACGGCCTGTCCGGCGATCCGCAGCGAATCCTCGATGTTGTGCGTGTAAGCGTCGGGCTGACGGGGCGTGCGAAAAAAGCCGCAGAACTTGCAGTCTACATAACAGACATTCGTCGGATTGAAGTGACGATTGACGTTGAAGTAAGTCGTACGTCCATGCTTTTGCCGCCGCACGGTATCGGCGAGTTTTCCCAACGCATTGAGATCGGTTGTGTTGAATAAAGCAACTCCGTCTTCCAGGGAGAGACGCTCGCCGGTCTTAACCTTCGCGCAGATGTCGCTCAGTTTTGTGTCGTGTGAAAAACTCATAAAGCGTTGCTAATCCCAAATAGATCGAACGTCTAAAACAAATCCTTTAAGCAATGGTTCGCCGGAAATGTTTTCGGGATCGTCAAGAACTTCGGGCTCCGCGGCCGGACGATAGATATGGACTTTGCGCTCGATTGGATCGATCAGCCAACCGAGCTGAGCGCCGTTGGCAAGGTATTCCTCCATCTTTGCTTTTAAGGTTTTCAGCCTGTCAGTTTTTGATCGAAGTTCGACGACGAAGTCAGGGCACAGTGGAGGGAATTGCTCCTGTTCCTTTTCAGTCAACGAGTCCCACCGCTCGTTGCGCACCCAGCTGAGATCCGGCGCGCGGCCCGCGCGATTGGGCAGGATGAATTCAGTTGATGAATCGAAGAACCGCCCACTGCCATCTCTTTTGGCCCAATTGCCGAAAGCAACTAGGAGCTCTGCGTTTTGTATTCCACCCTTTCCTCCTGTGGGAGCTATAACAATGATATCTCCTTCGCTGGTTCGCTCAACTCGAAGGTCGCGATTGAGCTGACAGAAATGAAAGTATTCGTCATCGTTCATTCGGAATTTCGATCCGTCGAAATAAACTTCGAGAGGATTAGAGATAGATAGGACCAGCGGATCAGCAATCGAAAGATTGAAAGTTGCACTCATAGTTTTAGCTTCCTCAGAGTTTCCAGAAAACCGCACTACCAAAAGTCAGAAACAAGATGACGCTCACAAACGCATTGGTCGTAAAGAACGCTGCGTTCAGCCGGCTCAAATCATTCGCGCGCACCAGCGTGTGCTGATAAATCAACAATGCGCCCGTAGCGACTACTCCGATGACGGCCAGGGTTCCCAACTTCGTCAGTGAGTATAGCGCAATCAACGCAACGAATGCTGTGACGTGTAGCGCTCGCGAAATCCATAAAGACTGGGCAATGCCGAAGCGCGCGGGAATCGAGCGCAAACCTTCGCGCCGATCGAAATCATAATCCTGGCACGCGTAAAGCACGTCAAAACCCGCAGTCCACAGCATCACGATCAAAGAGAGCAGGAGGGGAACCGGGCTATCGATGGCGCCACGCACAGCGATCCATGCGCCGGTCGGAGCAATCCCGAGACACCAGCCGAGGACCAAATGCGAAAGCAGCGTCCAGCGCTTTGTATATGAGTAAAGCACGACGCTCGCCAGCGCCAACGGCGATAACAGCAGCGTCATGCGATTGAGCATGGCGGCCGCAAGAAAAAAGATCGCCGCGCTCACGATCGTGAAAGCAAAAACGAAGGCTACTGATAACGCACCGGCCGGGATGGCGCGCATCTTTGTGCGCGGGTTGCGCGCATCGTAATCCCGATCGGCGATGCGATTGAAAGCCATCGCGGTCGATCGCGCGCCAACCATCGCGACAACGATCCAGCCGATTTGCCAGAGCGAGGGAATCCCTCGCGCCGCCAGCACCGCACCCAGAAAAGCAAATGGCAGCGCGAACAGCGTGTGCTCGATCTTGATCATCTCGAGCGT
>DNNE01000070.1:0-6851 GCA_003487805.1 Blastocatellia bacterium
CGAGGACGATCGTGATGTCCTCATTTTTTGCGGGAGCGGAAATGATTACCTTCTTGACGCTGCCGCGCAGGTGTTTCTTCGCATCCTCGGCCTTCGTGAAAAGGCCCGTTGATTCGATCACGATCTCAGCCCCGACCGAGTCCCAGGGAATTGCCGACGGGTCACGCTCTGAGAAAACTCGAATCTCGTTGCCCTCGACGCTGATCCCGTTTTCGGAAGCCGAAATCCCATGTTCGAGATTGCCCAACACGGAATCGTATTTTAGTAAGTGAGCCAGCGTCTTCGTGTCAGTGATGTCATTGACCGCAACGAAATCAATATCGGCGTCGCCGAGTGCCGTACGAAAGATATTTCGCCCTATTCGACCGAAGCCGTTAATCCCAACTTTAACCGCCATTCCGCGTGTCCTCCCGTTGCTGTTTACACACGTCACCGCGGCAGTTAGAGAACAAACAGTTCACCGGATGAAACGTGGAAAAGAAATTGCAAGATAATGCCCGTTTGGCAGCACTGTCAAGCGAGCATTCTGTTACGTGAGTGGCACGCGCGTCCTGTGCGTTGAGTCGTGCGCGGGACGCCCGTGCCACTGAGCATTTGTTAAGGTTTTTGAAACCGCGTAGAGTTGATCGACGTAGTACGGTATGACCTGGCGCTACCTGTCTGCTCACAGTCTGCGCTCGTTCATCAGATACCCTGATCAGTTTTAGAGGAGCATTTTCGATGTCGAATCAGTTACCTCGTTTACTTACGAGATTGTGCGTTGCGATTGCATTCATCATTGCGACGTCTGTCGCCACACTGGCGCAAACGCCAAGTCCAACGCCGGTTAATCCCGCGACGCTGCCGCCGGGCCAGCAAACAACTCCGCCGACTGCGCCACCGGGACAGACCGTTATTCCGGGAACGCCAGTCACAACGCCGACGGCGCAACCGACGCCAATCACGCCGGCGATCCAGGAACCGACTTTCCCTGAGATCAAGCCGCAGCCGTTGCCTCCGTTGCCGGACCTGACGCGGGTCGGCGTGCTTGGCAGCAACATGATGCCGCTGTCACTTACGGACGCAATTCGCAAAGCATTGCAGAATAATAACGACATTGAAGTGTCGCGTGACGATGTTCGATTTGCCGAGCAGGAACTCCGATCGCTTCAAGGTGTGTTCGACCCAATCTTCGCGGTGACGCCGCAGCTGATCAGGAATGTAACTCCGCAAACGAGTTCGTTGGGGGGCGCTGGCGCAGCCGGGACCACCAGCAACACGACGTTCAATCTCACTCCAACGCTCAGCAAACAGTTCTCAACGGGCGGCGGAAACTACACAGTGAGCTTTGCCAATTCGCGCAACAGCACCAGTTCGACCCGGAGTTCGCTCACTCCGTTCTACTCGTCAAATCTTTCGCTGTCGTTTACTCAACCGTTACTCCGGAACCGGGCCATCGACGCCAACCGGCACGCGATTCGGGTGCAGAGAAAACGTCTCGAGCAGACTGATTCAGATTTTCGACAACGAACCATTGGAATTATTTCCGGCGTCCAGGCAGCCTATTGGAACCTGGTTTTTGCCCTCCGCAATCAGCAGAACCAGTTGGACAGCTTGCAGGTCTCGCGGCAAAACATGCGCAACATCGAAGCTGAGATCGCTGCCGGCGCCAAAGCGCCGCTGGATCGCGCGCAGGTGCAGACGGACATCGCGACGCGCGAAGCCAATCTCTACGTCGCCACACAGAGCGTGTCGATCGCCGAGAACAGTCTGAAACAGTTGATGCTGCGCGATCCGCAAACTCCTGATTGGTCCGCCCAACTAACGCCGACTGACAGTCCGGCTTTCGATCTCTCGCCCGTGGATTTGTCAGCGTCACTCGATGATGCCCACAAGAACCGGCCTGAACTGAAGCGGCTGAACTTGCAGAAGGAAATCACTGGACTGGACATTCAGTATTTCAAGAATCAGACAAAACCGCAGGCTGATTTGACCGGCACGATAGCGACCACCGGCCTGGCGGGCACCGCCTGTAGCACGGCCACAAATCCGCTGTGCATCGCGCCCCCGACAAATCTCATCGGTGGTTACGGAAAAGATCTCAGCAACCTCGCCGGTCTTAGCACGAACAACGTTACAGTCGGGGTTGCGATTTCGCTCCCGCTTCACAACACGACGGCCAAGGCAAACCTTGCCGGCGCTCGAATCCAGAAGGAGCAACTCGACGCTTCTTACCGCTCGCAGGATCAGGCGATCGAAATGGATGTGCGCAACGCCGCGCAATCGGTTGATACCGCACAGAAGCGCGTCGTCGCTTCGCGCGCGGCACGCGAGAGCGCGGAACAACAGTTAGCCGGCGAGCAGAAGCTTTACGATGTCGGGCGTTCCACGACCTTTCTTTTGCTTCAGCGACAGCAGGAATTGACGGCCGCTCGGACCAATGAATTACAGGCGCAGACGGATTACAACAAGGCGCTGGCTGATCTGCAACGGGCAACCGGGTCGACGCTGCGGGTGAACAATGTCGTCGTGAATCCGAACCCTTAGCTAAGGCTATTTGGAGTGCGGCGGCAATCCCGATTTATCGGGAGCGACGCCGCTTTGGATTGACTTTGCAATCAATCCATCTTAATCAATCCAAAGCGCCGTCAAGGCCGGCGCACTCAGAATGCGCATCACCGCGACGATCATCACTCTCAACGAAGCTGACAACATTCGCGAGGCGTGTTCGTCAGTTGCCTGGGCCGATGAAATCCTGGTAGTCGATTCCGAATCTACGGATCATACGCGTCGAATTGCGGAAGAATGCGGCGCGCGCGTCCTGACAAATCCCTGGCCTGGCTTTTCAAAGCAAAAACAATTCGCGGTCGATGCTGCAAGCCATGATTGGATCTTCAGTCTGGATGCAGACGAACGCATCTCGCCGGAACTGCAGGCATCAATCGATTACGTCCGTAAGCAGGATGAGTCGCGACTTGCCGATGGTTATCGGGTCGCGCGCCGGGCGTTCTATATGAACCGATGGATTCGCGGCGGCGGCTGGTATCCGGATTATCAACTGCGTTTTTTCAATCGCACGCGCGGCCGCTGGGGCGCTCGGGTTATCCACGAATCAGTTGTAATGAACGAAGGCGCCCGGGTTGAGAATCTGCCCGGCGATCTTCTGCACTATTCGATGCGCGATCCATCTCATCACCGGCAGATGATCGAACAACGCTACGCGCCTCTCGGAGCTGAGCAGATGTATCGTGAGGGCAGACGCACGTCGCGATCGCAACGCGCGGTCGCGGGCCCAGCAGCGTTCATTCGAAGTTATGTCCTCAAGGGCGGCTTTCGCGATGGTAGTGCCGGCCTCACGATCGCAAAGCTGGCCGCGCATCATGCGGCGTTGAAGCATTCGATTCTCTACGAACTTCAGAATAAGACTGAGTTACAGAACCGCGAGCAGTAGCGAGCGGGATAAAGGCGCAACTCATAGGGCAGCACATCGTCTCACTCAATGAGTTGAGTTTTGGTCCCGCTCGCTACCGCTCGCGGTTCTGTAACGGCCAGCTGCAAAAATGAGTAGGCATCGGATTCGCAGCCGCGTTACAATGCACACCTGAATGAATGTGACGGCGATAGATCGCGCCATCGATGTGCCAATACCGATCGCCTGCGCATTCCTGGGCGTTGTGGGAGCAATCATCGGGAGCTTTCTCAACGTAGTCATTCATCGCCTGCCGCGCGAACAATCAATCGTCTTTCCCAATTCGACCTGCCCTAAGTGCCGCAAGGCAATCAAGGCCTACGACAACATTCCGATCCTCAGCTATCTGATCTTGCGTGGCCGCTGTCGTCATTGCGGCGTGCACATCTCGAGTCGTTATCCGGCGGTCGAAGCATTGACGGCGATCCTGTTTGCCGCGGTCACCTGGCACGATGGAGTGTCGTTCGCGCTCGCCTTTGACCTCGCATTCGCGGCGTCGATGGTGGCTCTGGTGTTCATCGATGCCGAGCACATGATTCTGCCCAATGCGATTACTTATCCCGGAATTATCTTTGCCATCATTGCTCGCATCCTGCTGCCGTATCTCGCCGGCCCCGCACATTTCGATGACCTGCCGCAGCTCCTGAATGCCTTTCCAACTCTTCCGGTCGGACTCGTGTCGATAATCGGCGCGGTCATCGGCGCGTTGGCCGGCGGCGGCTCTCTGTGGTTGATGGGCTTTTTGTGGGAGAAGTTGCGCGGCGTCGAAGCCATGGGGTTTGGCGACGTGAAGATGATGCTCATGGTCGGCGCGTTTTTGGGCTGGCGGCTGACGATTCTCACGATCCTGCTCGGAGCACTAACAGGTTCTATCGCCGGAATCGTGGTGATGTATCGCCGCGGCCGAAATATGCAAATGATGCTGCCGTTCGGAATCTTTCTGGGAATCGGATCGATTGTTTCACTCTTGTTCGGCGCGCGCATCATCGCCTGGTACGCGTCGCAATTTCGCTAATCAAATGCACGCCAGCCGACTTCAGATTCTCCTGACCACCGTCGCCGGACTCTTCCTGCTCGGCACGGTCGCCATCTTTGCGGTGTTTGCACTGGCCCCCGGGACTGCGGTCGTCTATCGACCATTCCTGCTGACAGCATTTGTCGTTACGCTGTTCATTAGCCTGGTTTGCGTCGCCTGGCTGATGCGCGGATTGCTCCGGCCCTACAGCCAGTTGATTGGCGAGGCACAGCGCGCGCCCGTTGCGCATTCCGGCAAGCGACAAAATGAAGCGGCATTTGTACTCGAGACATTTCAGTCGGTCATCGCGCAACTTCAGGAACAACAGAAAGAACTACAGAGACTAAGCGAGCAGGCGAGCCAACGCGCCGACTCAGCCGAAGCCTTCAGCGATCGCATTGTGGCGAGCATGCCGACAGGTCTGCTCGCGTTTGACGCTAAGGGTCATGCGACCGTTTCGAATGGACCAGCGAGGGATCTGTTTCACAACAGTAGAATTGCACCGGGCCAACACTTCAACACAGTCTTTGCAGATTTCCCGGCGTTGGCGGAAATGGTCGACGCGTGCCTTTCAAGTGGACGGCTGTATCGTCGCGAAGAAATCGAAACCACGAATGGATCTGAAGCAGCGAAACGACTGGGAGCAACGGTTGCTCCGATCGATCCAGCTTCGGAGACGGGATCGCGCGGCGCGCTCTGTTTGATTACCGATATCACGGAAGTTACGCGCCTGCGTGAGCAGGTTGCGTTGAAGAAAAATCTTGAGAGCCTCGGCGAGATGTCCGCCGGGCTGGCCCACGAATTCAAGAACGCTATGGCCGCGCTGCACGGCTACGCGCAGTTTCTGCAGAGCGTCGATCGCGACGAGCAGGGACAAGTGGCGGCCGACGCGATGCTGCAGGAAGTCCGAAACCTCTCAGAGATGACCACGGCATTTCTTAACTTTGCCCGGCCGCAGGCACTTCAGCTCGAAGAGATTTCGCTTGATGAATTGATTGAAGAGTGCACCCGCGAATTGAAGCCACTGTTTGAATCGCGACGTGTTGAACTAGTCATCGCGAGCGCTCGAGGCAGTAGCGCAAGCGTGTCAGAACCGCCTGCGGTAGCGGGCGGGCCAGACGTTCGCGCCGATCCAAGATTGCTGCGTCAGGCACTTCTCAACCTCCTGCGCAACGCCGCCGAAGCAATTCCCGAAAATCAAACCGATCGAAGAGTAATCATTGCGAATGCCGTTGCACGCGACCAGGGAAAGCAGTGGGCCGTAATCTCAATTCGCGATACCGGTCCAGGGATACCCGCGGCCGACCTGGAACGGATCTTCATTCCCTTCTTCACGACAAAATCACAAGGCCATGGGATCGGATTGGCGCTGGCCCACCGAGTGATTACGGAGCACGGCGGGTCGCTGACAGCCTCAAACGTCGCAGAGGGCGGCGCAGAGTTTACGGTTCGACTACCGGTTTGATTGCTCGCCATTAATCGTCAGAATCACAATCTCAGGCGCCACGCGAAAGCGGACGCGCATAATGCTCGTGCCGATTCCGGTCGTCACGTACAAGTGATGACCGTTTTCGTAGACGTGTCCCGCGGTATATTTTGACCCAAAGCGCGATGGCACCACCGGAGTTCCAATCAGCGGCAGGTTAACCTGACCGCCGTGGGTATGTGCCGCCAACAACAGCGGCACGCTTTGAGGAAGATCCGGAAAAAGATCAGGGTTATGCGTTAGGGCTATGACCGTTGAGCCACTTGGCGCTTTGGCTAGGGTTTGCTGTACGTGTTGTGGCCTGGTCCAGAGATCCGCAAGCCCCACCAGCCAAAACGATTTACCGTTCCGGCTTAGCTCCCTGGCTTCATCTTCCAGAATTGGGATTCCTTCACTCTCAAACGCGCGTCGCACTTTCTCGCCGTTGTACCACCAATCGTGATTACCCAGGATCGCGTAAACACCCAGCGGCGCCTTGAGGTTTTTCAGTTGCGCTGCGGTGATTTCCGGCTCAACGCGGTGGGCGGCGTTATCACGGCCACCTTGTATGTAGTCACCGAGCAACACAACAAGATCAGGGTTTTGCGCATTAGTTAGCTCAACAATCTTCTTGAGCTTCTTCTCATCGATAAAACGATTGTCAGTGTGAATATCGCCGATTAGTGCGATGCGCAAGCCGCTAAGTTCCGCGGGCCAATTTTCGATCTGAATCGTGTCCTGATGAACAATCAGGCGGTTAGGTTCGATGAAGAATCCCCAGACGAGACAGGAAAGAATCGTGAGGAGCGTCAGGAGAAGAACCGCGCGAAATGCTTTTAGAATACGCTTTCTCAATTTTGTTTAGAGGCGGGCTACTGCCTGCCAGGTTGTCACCAGATTCGGGCGGGCGGTAGCCCGCCTCT
>DNNE01000070.1:7108-9647 GCA_003487805.1 Blastocatellia bacterium
TTAGAGGCGGGCTACTGCCTGCCAGGTTGTCACCAGATTCGGGCGGGCGGGAGCCCGCCTCTAAACCTTAGACTCGCCGCCAGTTGGAAAATATTCACGCCACCGATCATCAACCAACTTCTTAATGTCTTCACGGACGATTAGCTCGTCAGGTAATGAAGGCTTCTTGCGCGCGTCGATCACGATCGGAGGTTTATAAGCGAGATGATGACGCACGACGTTTGTCTCCGCGGCGTAGATATCTGATGCCGGTTCGAAGCGTGTCCAGGTGGACCAAAGAAAGTCACTAACTGATTGAGCGACGCCCGCATCGTCATGCAAAATGACGAGCGGCCAATCAGCGAACGCGGGTTCTTTTGATAATCGCGCGGCTTCGTCCGGGTTGTCGGCGTATTTCGATCCTTGGACAACTAAGCAACCGGCGCAAAACGCCTCGGCCTTCGAAATTCCTCGCGGCAATTCACCGCGAAACTCGCGGGGCAATTCACGCACAGCCTCGCCCAAACCCATCAGAATCGCTTTGCTGCCTTCGTTGATTTTGCCGCTGGTGTAATCCAGCGTATCCATCGACGTGTTCGCAAAAATGAAAAAGTCTGTCTCCCAATGCACTCGCGCGAGAATGTGTTCAAGCACGACACGGAAATCGTGAAGGTCGACGGGCGAGTCAGTCAGGATCAGAAACTTGGTCAGCGCCAATTGTCCTTCGCCGAGAATCCTGAATCCCGCAACCAGGGCTTCGCGAGTGTAGCGCTCGCGCACGACCGCCGCCGCCAGCGAATGAAATCCGGTCTCGCCATAACTCCAGAGATCGCGCACGCTCGGCATGACGATCGGAAATATCGGAGACAGCAGAGACTGCAGGTAATCGCCGATGAAGAAATCCTCCTGTCGAGGTTTGCCGACCACGGTCGCGGGATAGATCGCATCATGGCGATGCGCGATCGCTTTGCAGTCAAAAACGGGATAGTCGTGCTTTAGTGAGTAATAACCGTAATGATCGCCGAACGGACCTTCAGCTTGCCGCAGGTGAGGATGCGCATGGCCGATAAGAGCAAATTCCGACTCGGCCACCAGGCGGTGCGCGCCACCGATAGGATTCTTCCCCATCCGTAGTTTCTCTCCGCCAAGCAACGAAGCAAGAATCAGTTCGGGCACATCTTCCGGCAAAGGCGCGATTGCAGAGATGATCAGCGCGGGCGGGCCGCCAAGAAATACCGTCACCGGCAGTATCTGGTCCATCCGCTCCGCTTCGTGATAATGAAAGCCTCCGCCTTTTTGAATCTGCCAATGCAAACCCGCGTGCCCGGCATCGTAAATCTGCATGCGATAGATGCCCAGGTTGTGCTTCCTGGTGATTGGATTTTCTGTGTAAACCAGCGGTAGGGTAATGAATGGTCCGCCGTCTTCCTGCCACGTTGTCAGCACGGGCAGTTGATCCAAACGCGACGGTTGCTCAATGACTTCTGTAACCGGAGCGCGAGAAACAGTTCGCGTGCCCAGCTTCAGAAAATCGCGCACCAGAGATCGATGCTTCCACAACTCCGCTCGATTTGGCGGCAAGAGCGATTCCGCCACGCTCACTAATTGTTTGATGAACTGCTCAGGCTTTGCGCCAAACGCCAGGTCGATTCTCTTCCCGGTTCCAAACAGATTTGTAACGACGGGAAAGCGGCTTCCCTTCACTCGCTTGAACAAGAGCGCCGGACCGCCTTGCTCAATTACCCGGCGATGGATTTCAGCAAGCTCAAGGTACGGGTCGACTTCAGCATCAATCGTAACGAGATCATTTTCGCGGCGCAGAAGATCGAGGAAGGAGCGAAGGTTACGGTGCATCTAGTGGGTTTCTACTTACAATCTTTTACAACTTCAGTTTCGTGGAAGACAACAGTTTTGTCAGTCCTCGGCAACCGCACGACGTCAATTGGCGTGGTTGACATCGTTAATAGACTACATTGGTTACGGTTGGGGCTTACACTTTGTACTTCAATCTCGATCCGGTCCGCGAACTCCTTCGCACCTTCTACGGTGATCGAATATCCGCTCGTAGGCTGCTGGCCCATCGAGACGACTATCAACGTTTCTTTCGCGAAATCAATCTCAGGCAAGGGTGGAAATGTCGACTTAAATTTGCCATCTTCGCCGAGCACAAACGTCGAGGGCGGGTTTCTGGTCCAGACGCTTTCCCACGTTGCGCGGTCACGAACCACGATCCGTTCTTTGTCCGTAAGCAAACAACACCGGATACGGCTCGTGTATGTCCCGTATGTCACGATCAAGCGAGTGACGGTTATGGGTGAGCCTGGAGCGGCCGTGCCTTGACCGTTGACAGGTAGTGAGCGCCCGATTAGACCAACCAGAATAAGGCCAAGAGAAGAGAGCAGCATCTGCTTTCGCAGGCTGTCCCAGTGAAAACGTCGCGATAACCAGCCAGACATCTAAGCCGTTACTCTTGCGTCGCCGAGACTGTCCTTTGCTCTTAGTTAGAGGCGGGCTACTCTGCCCGCCTCTCTTGAGAATCTGGCGGGCAGTAGCCCGCCTC
>DNNE01000070.1:9948-15088 GCA_003487805.1 Blastocatellia bacterium
GGCAGTAGCCCGCCTCTAAACGTCAGTTCTTAAGGTCAGTCAATTCTTACCAACTGTTTTCTTGAGGCTGGCGCTATTCAGATCCAGATCAGCCACCGAAATTACTTCGACGTTCGAGAATCGTTTCTGCAAGTCAGGCAGAAAGTCTTTCGCGTTGCCAACGATGACCACGCTCGTACTATCTGCGTTCAGTCGTGAAGCCGCGAAGCCCTTTACGTCCGCAGCTTTGATCGCCTGAACGCTTGCGATGTAGCGATTAATCTCATCGAGCGGCACGCCGTACATTGCGAGCGACCCGAATTGCCCCACGACGCCGCCGGTAGTTTCCATGCTGCGCGCGAAACCACCAAGCAGGCTCGCTTTTCGCGTCGACAATTCGGAATCGAGCAACTCGCCCGTGGCCAGTTTCGAAATCTCAGCCAGCGTCAACGAAGCGACTTCGGCACCCGATACGTTTTTCGTCTGCGCCGACGCCATGAACGAGCCGGCTGAGCGCCGCGTGTCGAGCGAACTACCCGCGCCATAGCTGAGGCCGCGTTTCACGCGAATCTCCCAATTCAAACGGCCCGAGTAACCGCTCAGGATCGCGTTCGCGACAATACCGCGAAAATAGTCCGGGCTGTCCCGATTGATTGCGGTACGAACGGCCAGCACTGCTGTCTGGCCCGCGGCCGGCTGATCAATTACCAGAATGCGACGACCGCTGGCGGTACTTTCGGGCGTCGTAATTTGTAACTTCGGCAGAGCTACGGTCGGGTTCTGCCAATCGCCAAAGTACTTTTGCGCCAATTCGAAACCATTGGCCGCGGTGATATCGCCACCGATGACCAGGATGGCGTTGTCCGGACGGTAGTACATCGAGTGAATCTTTACGATGTCGTCGCGCTTGAGGCGCGGCAAAGATTCAGGCGTGCCCGACAACGAATGGCCGTAGGGCGAGTCACGAAAGACAACGCGCGCCGCGACGAATCGCGCGATGGACCCCGGAGTTGCCATTGCGCTGCGCAAGCCATTCAGTGTTTGTCGCCGCAGGCGTTCAATCTCTTCGTCTTTAAAACTCGGGTTGCGCGCGACGTCCGCGATAATCTCAAGCGCCTGCCCGATGCGCGGCGACATCACGTTCGTGGTTATGGTAGACGCGTCCCATCCGGCCCCGGCGTTCAACGTACCGCCGAGAGCTTCGATAGCTTCAGCGATTTGGGTGGCGCTCTTCGTGCTGGTGCCGCGCGTTAACAGGGACGCCGTCATATCCGCTGCACCTGATAGATCGGTTGGGTCAACTTCACCGCCACTCTTGATGAGCAGTTGCGCCGTAACGAGCGGCATCTCGGTCCGCGGGATCACGATCACGCGCAAGCCGTTCGGCAGGTTCTTCTCGACGGGTTTGGGGAAAACGGTCGAGTGCGGCGCGGTCGGCGGCGGCGGAGTCGCCTGCGCGGTCTGCGCGGCGGAACTCATCGCACATAGTGCGAGCACCAACATTGCCAGGATCCAGTTTGAAGCTTTGTTTCTCATTTCGAGGCTCCTCCCTTCGCGGCATCCGTCGAAGGATTGTTGCCGGAAGTCTTCGGCCGCTCCGACTCAGGCAGATAGTAAATGACGTAGCGATTATTGTCGGTCAGGTATTTCTGCGCGACGCGCTGAATATCGGCAGCAGTCACCGACTGCAATCGATCCAATTCTGTGTTGACGCGATTCGGATCGCCCAACAAAACGGCAGCACGCCCCAGCGCATTGCTCTTGCCGAGACTCGTCTCACGCTGTCGCAGTTGGCCGGTGACGATCTGGTTTTTCGCCTTTTCGAGTTCCGCGGCCGACACCGGCGCATCCTGTAATTTCTTGATCTCCGCACGAAGTGCCGCTTCAACGTCCTCAGGCTTCTTGCCGTTTACCGTAAGAGCAGTGAACGTGAACATTCCAGCGTCCTCGCGCAGATCGGCGCCGGCTGTCGCGGTCGTAGTCAGTTGTTGTTGATAGACCAGCGACTGATACAGACGCGACGAGCGGCCTTGCGAAAGGATCGTGCTGGCCATTCTCAGCGCCGCGGCATCATCACTCTTTGAAGAAGGAACAAGATAGGTAAAGGCCACGCCTTTCAAAGGCACGTTAGGCGCGTATTCCATAAATCTCTTCTCGCCGGTACGCGCAGGCTCCGTCACGTTGACGCGCGGCAAAGGCAAGTTCGGTTTAGGTATCGGCACGAAATATTTGTCAACCCAGGTGTCGAGCTGTTTCTGATCAAAATCCCCGACTACGATCAGCGTGGCATTGTCCGGCCGGTAATAAGTATTGTGAAACTTGATCACATCTTCAACGGTCGCGGCGTCAAGATCTTCGATGCTGCCGATGCCCGGCCGCTTATACGGATGCGCGTTCCATGATCTGACATCCATCGCATAAAAGAACCGTCCGTTGGGCGGCGCCAGAATGCTTTGCCGAAACTCTTCCTCAACCACCGCGCGCTCTGACTTGAAGTTCTCATCGTCAACCGTCAACGACGCCAGCCGTTCGGCCTCGGCCCACAAAAGCGTCTCGAGATAATTCGCCGGAATCGTCTCGTAATAGATGGTCGCGTCGTCCTGCGTGGTCGCGTTATTGTTACCGCCCACGTCTTCCGTGAGGCGATCCATCATTTCGGCTTTCATGTTCTTGGTTGATTTGAACATGATGTGCTCGAACAAGTGAGCAAAGCCGCTACGGTGATCGGGATCATCCTTCGATCCGACGTGATACCAGACGTTAATTGTCACGGTGGGACTCGACTTATCGATCACGCTCAGGACGCGCAGGCCGTTCGGCAGCGTGCGCTCCCGGAATTTCATCTGCGGCATTTTGGTCTGACCGTAGGCCGCACAAACGGCCGCCGTGATGAATACAGAACTAATGAAGAGAAGAGTAAGACGCTTCATTGTTAGTCTCCTGTTTTTGACTGATATGGCTCAATCAAGATCAAGTGGATTGCGATAGACGCGGGTGTCTTTTTCAGCGCGCTTCTTGGCTTCCTGGAATTTCTCTTCCAGCAAACGGCCGCGATCTTTATGAGAACTCATCTCCTGCGCGAAGATTTGCTCGCGCGTCTGCTTCTGCTTGTCGAGGTCTTTCACCATGTCTTCGAACGAGCCGAGCGGCTTCGTTTTTTCCTCATGCGAAAGCAGCGCGCCGGTTTCAGCATCAACATTCAGCGTAGCTTCGCAGCAGGGACAGACAATGGTGAACCGATCTGAGTTACTCATAAGTCCGCGCCAAGGGCGACATGAAGGCGCATCATACCAGCGGAGACGCTGGCGATGCTAGTAAGCACCCACGTTTCGCGAACAATAGATCTGACTTTAGGATTAAGAGAAGAGAAAGGATCTCTTGCGAGAGTTAAAGGCGCGCAAAAAGCCCTGGAGGATTTATTCCAGAGTATCGTGAACAGCGTTCTTTACGGCCTCAGGAACTTTGTGTTCGGGGACCTCGATAGTCTGTTCATTCCTGGTTATCCGATACACAAAGCCATCCGGATTGGCCGCGCCGGCGTGAGTGTCATCGTGAAACAATGCATCGAGCGCAGCTAAATCGGCGGGAGAGAGCTCGCTTGTTGAGAGCTCTCCCCTGCTCTTGAGATGGGGACCGCCGAACCCGGCAAAGCCCCCAGTGCGTTCAACTTTTAATTGATCTGCCATTGCTCGTTATTTCATCACGCAATGGAATTAAAGTCCAACTTGCTTCCATCCATAGTCCACGCCGGCCCAAACTGCCGGATCGGCCGGATACATTGATTTAGCGAGCTTGCGGGTATCGTCTGCGAACGGCTTCATCTTCAGATTTGGCTTGGGCCCCAGAGTGGTCATGGCTCGATACCAGACTTGTCCGACCCTTTCCCAGCTGTGTCCGCCGACCTTCTTACAGGCGAGGCAAAACGCGAGATTGGGCGGGCCGCTGCTGTAATGCGGATCCATGCCCGGCGTGATTTGCGAATACTTTGTCGGTTGCGCAGCGAGACAATGGGCCGCTGCCGGATTCGCCATGTCGCGCAGACAGGTGAAGCCCTTCGCAATTGCCGCGGGACCCATGATGTCATGACCAATTAACCAATCCGCATGATTGACGTCCTGATTTGCCTGCCACTGTCGAAACATCGAACCAAAGCAATCCGAGAGGCTTTCGTTAAGCCCGCCGGCATCGCCCGAATAGACCAGCTGGAGCGTGTGCTGAGTCACGCCATGAGTCAATTCGTGGCCGATCACGTCGTTGCCTTTGGTGAAGTCGACAAAGATTTGATTGTCGCCGTCGCCATAGATCATTTGCGATCCATTCCACATGGCGTTGTTGTACTTGTTGCCATAGTGGATCGATGACAATAAAGTCATCCCGGCGTTATCGATCGAGTTGCGGTTGAAGATCTTCTTGTAGAATTCAGCAACCAGGGTTGTTTCCTTGAAGGTTCGCTTAGCAGTTGCGTCGCTGGAGCTACCGGGATTCGGCACCGGCGTCCCGGGCAGCGATTGGCCGTGCTTGCAATCGTAAACGGTAACCTGGGGCGCCGGCGCAAGCTCGGCCGGAACAGCACCCAGTGCGGTTGTAATGCTCGTAAGCGCCACAGCCTCATCACGTACTTTCCGAATCTGGGAACTAATTTTCGCCGTAGCGTCAGCAGCGCTGCGGATCTCTGCTGACAGTTCCGGATCCGCCGCAAGCTTTTCCAAAACATCGCGGGGGATGATGCAACAAGAACAATACATAGCGTTCTCCTTTATCTGGCTTGAAAGTTGAATGCGTCGGGTTTCGAGCCCGCTAACGGATGAACAAACATCTTGTTTGCCCGTCCGAGTTTCGGCGGCGCGCCGGTGCGTTGAACGTTAAGTCAACCCCGCATGCGCTGACGAAGAAATCGCATTAGTCGCGAGGTGCGATTCGTTCCTCTTCGCATGCTGATTTACCGCGCGGGTCAACACCAGTAGTTAGCGCGACACGGTAGATCAGTTCGTGGTGTCGAAACAGGGAATGCTGAAGAAGTCTATGAATCACCAGACATTTCCTCCTGTCATAGTAAAACGAACTGTTTGTAGCAAAAAACTTGCAAGGTGCAGAAGATTTATCCGCAGTTCGGGTCTGAGGTCAAAGAAATGCAAATCTCGGTAGTGGTACAGTTTACCTC
>DNNE01000154.1 GCA_003487805.1 Blastocatellia bacterium
CCCAAGCTGCTTGGAAGCGTGCGGCGCCATAACTCTAGGGCGCCGCACGCCTGCCGCAAATTGGTCGCGATACAGTTCGTGCAAAAGTGCCAGGGCCTGAAGTTTGTTTCACCCCTCGACTGTGAGGGAAATGGACACTTTTTAAGAACAGCTCGTCACCTTTTCGCACATCTACGATGCCCTGGCTCGCGCTCCCTTGCATGAACGCATCCCTGGCAACTGAAGCGCCGGTTTCCACTGCTTCCCTGCGAACGGCATCTCTTTCGATAAGCTCTTGCCCTTCTTCGTCTGTGATGACGCGACCGTCCTCTACGATGTAGAAGTGAAACCGTGGCATTCGTTTGCCCTAGAGAGATGGCCTCTGATGCAAATAGAGACCGTCAAAGTCGGCTAGTTCCAGAAGCTTCTGCTCGTCGATGACCCTCACACTGCCACGGTGAAATTCCAGGACGTTATCGTCACGTAATTGTTTCACGATCCGATTGGCGTGGACGGGGGTGATTCCCATGGCTTCCCCAATTTGTTCCTGTGTCAAAGGCATTTCGAACCATGCGCCTTGAACCTGCCCGATGACCTTCAAGCGTTCTCGGAGTTCAACGACAATATGCGCAAGCCGGCTTGGCGCCGGGCGCTGTCCTACATTGACGATCCAATCCCGAAACATAGCGGCGTCGATTAGGGTATCACGCCAGAAGATTTCTGCGACGTTCGGCCTTCGGCGGGTAATCTCTCGAAGGAAAACGTGGCTGATAAAGCCCAAGGTGCATTCTGTGAGCGTAATGAGATCATGATCCAGCACATTCAGATGCAGACTTTGGAGGTCGGGTATGTCACCGGGTATGTATATCGAGAGAATTTGCCGCCTGCCGTTTGACGTCATCTTGGACCGGACGCAAAACCCTTTAGAAATGAGGCAGCACTCCGCTGGCCTGTCACCGTCTCGAACAATGGCCTGGCCCGGCTGATAGTGCTTGACCACAACCGGCAAGGATTGAACCGCCTGGACATCATGGTCGTCCAACGCCGATGTTGTCCGAAGTCGTGCGATAAGCGCGTTCGTTATGGATTCGTCGGTCAGGGCGGAGCTCCAACGCTGCAAGAGAATAACAAGAAAACTGTAGCGGATTTTCTCGGTTCCCAACAAAAGTTAGGACGTCGCTTCACAAAGGATGCTGTGCAGTGGCATCTAAGGGATCAAATCCTCCTGGGGGCGAAAGCGTCTGGCGCTCAATCGCTTGGCAAGTCGCTCGGTTAGAAGAAAGCCCGTGGACTCAAGTGGAACGCCAACTCTCCTCTGGCGCTTTATTCCGAGAGTTTCTCGGAGCGTATCTTGTACCATGGCCGATCGGCGACTTCGATTACCCGGATGTGGCTCTCGATACCGCGATGAATTATCTCGAGTGCACCGGGCAGGCGGAAAAGTTCGTCGCGGTCCGGCGTGTGGCGGCAACTGCGATTGCAACTGGAGCCTAATCGAACGTGGCCATAGCGCCCATGGCGGGACGTCTCAAAGGTGCCATGCGCGGACTCGATAGAGGGAGGACCCGATATACCCTTGTTAATACCCTTGTTAAAAGTTGTTCCGCCCTGGCCGGGAGGTCAAGGCAATAAGTTAGATGTCGTCGCGGATTTCTTTTGTGAGATCCTCAGGACCGTTTCCCGATCGCCTACCCACCGCGCGAAGTCGCGGTACTTATTGGCCTTCTCGAGAAGGCGGGCGACCGACCGCTTCTGATCCACCGTACGCTCTCCATCAAATTAGACGACGGAGATTTGAATTTGTTCAAATGGATTAGAGGGATTAAAGCTAGTACTGGCGCCAGGAACTGGAGGGCACATCTGCGAGCTTTTTGCGGAAAACTCGCATTGGCGGAAACGGCTCACCGAGCTTTCGCGCCTGTATACGGACGCTCTTGATGTTGCGATGGAGCGCCGCGGCGGCACGGATGATTGACGCGCCTTGCGCTACAAATTCTTTAAGGCGCGCGTTGTCTTCTTGTGTCCAAGGCCTTTTAGCCAAACCCACGATGCCCTCCGCCCTAGTTCGGTGATCTAAGCCCACCTTCCGTCCAGCCCGTGTTGGCCGACTGCAACAGGTCCTTGACCAGCATTTTCTGGACATGCTCGCACTTCGGGCATTCAAAGGTTCGCAGATCGGAACCATTAGGACCAAGTTCGATGCGGGCCAGCATCATGCGGCTCTGACACTTTGGGCAACGGGGCTGTTCGATCGGAAGGAGCGATGGCTCGGGACGTGAATAAGCTTCAGGCATGTAATGCACCGGGGTTGGATCAGGCGGGAGCACAACACTCTCAGTCACCGAAAAGGCCGAACACGAACGGTGATAGCTTCAACGTAGTCCCAAATGAAGATCCGGTATGTCCACTTGTACACACATACCCAAAATCGACGGGCTCATTGCCGGCGGCCGTCACCGAACCATTTAGTGGTGCCGGCGACGAGAACATGACCGCCGGACCATAGGGTTTGATGGCTACTGCCGCCGGCGCGGAACTTTAAGCAGCTAAGCTCTGCGGCTTCGATCAGCTTGCTCTGCGCGACGCCTAGTGCAAAAACTCAATCCACGGCGCCGCGCCTTCGCTAACTCTTGTCCCTCTTAAAGAGCGAATGAATATTCTGACCAAGCCGAACAATAGCGGACTGCCTCAGTGTATCATCGGTTTTTCCGGCGAGGTACTTTTCAACACCCTCCACGATTTCGATGGTCAGGCCAGTGCTGCTGCTCGGCTGGAAAAGAGGTAAGTCGTCGAGGCAGTCGCTCTCGTCATCAATCACGACATACCGATGAACCTCTTGGTGTGCGGACAGCCATCTAAGCATCTCTTCGCAACGGGAGACTTCGGGCAGGTCGGGGCACACGTCAACAAAGGGGACTCCATAATATTTTGCGGCAAGGAGGCCAACGGGATCGGTCCTCCATGAGGAGGATAAAACTATTTTCGCGCCGGTATGCGCCAGAAGATCTTTTAGGAGAGACAGCAGACCCGCGTCCACGATGTAGGGAAACTTGCGCGGGTTCGGCGTGTCCTTGCAATTGAGTACGCCATCGATGTCTAAAAAAATAACTTTCATAGCAGCAGAACGTAGCTAATGCCGCTCAGTTCCAAGAATCAGCTTGGTTAGATTAAGGGGCGGCCCTCTTGAACATATGTGGCGCCTCCGGCCGGGTGCCGCGGTGACCCGCGCGGTATTTCAAAAGAGCGTGCCAGTGGCACCTTAACGAACTACCACACATTGCCGCTTGCCGGCTTTTGAACGGTTCGCTTGGCGGCCGCCAGAGTGAGTATCTCGCTAAACAGGAGGAACAGTTTCCAACTTCGCCGGTTGCTGCAGGCGATTAATAGGTGAGAGTCATGCGCGCGCTTTGCTGGCACGGAAAAGGCGACGTTCGAGTGGACACGGTGCCAGATCCGAAGATCCAGCATCTATTCGCTGTTCACCTATCCTCCGCCACTTCGTTGATCGCAGACATGACTACACCGGTCGCAGTCTGATGGATCATGTGGCCGGTTCCGGGAACGCGGTGAAACTTGCTCTGGGGGACGTCGCGGTGCAACCGTGTCGATTGCGCATCAATGTCGACCAATCGGTCTTCATCACCTGCGACGATGACGACGGGCATTTTCAAATTTGTGTATTCGTCCCGGTAGTGAAATGCGTCTGGAATCATAAGTGCCGACTCCGCGGCTGACGCGCGAATCTGAGAAGGACGAAGGGCCATTTCTTTCGGAAAGCCCTCAAATTTCCTCGGCACGGAGCGCGGACCGAAGATTTTGGCCATCAAAAGCGGCCACATCACTCGACTTACGATCGGCGAGAGGGTGTGGCCCAAGATATCGCCCACTAAAGGCACCGCGGGGGCGGATAAAGCAACCACATCGGGACGCAAAGTCGGATAGTAATATCCCGAGGCAAGAACCAGGCCTTGGACCAGCGTCGGATACTTGAGCGCCAGCGCGACTGCGACGGACGCGCCCCACGAGTGCCCTAAGACTATTGCATGTGAGACGCCCAACCGATGGAGAGCGCTGTTAATCAACTCAGCCTGCGCGGCCGGCGTCCAGACAACGTTACGCGGCCGATCACTATGACCGAAGCCAGGACGATCGAAAACGATGACGCGATAATTCTTAGCGGCCAAATCGATCAAACCACTGGATTCGAAATCCTGGATCATGCTGCCATTGCCGTGCAGCAGGACCAGCGGGGCGCCTGAGCCACGTTCGACATAGTGAAGCCGAACGCCATTTACTTCCAAGAATTGACCAGCGGGGGGATTGTCGTTTTCAGCATTCTTGGCCAGGTGGCGGTTCACCAAGGCCGATATAGCCAGAGCTCCTACGGTCGCGGCTGCAGCCACTACATAAGGATGCGCACGGGCTATCGATCTTGGCGAACGTGTCTTGAGATGGGCTGCGTTCATCGTATGCACTAAATGTGGCGTGCACGAAATCCGGACAATCCAAGAAGTGTTGCAGCGCAGAATAAACAATCAACACTGAGGTTCGTTCCGTTCGCAAGTAAGCTAATAAGTTAGATGTCGTCGCGGATTTCGTTTGTGAGATCTTCGTTGAGTTTTGCCAAAGCGCGGGCTCTCTGTTTCAGCTCCGCTGTCAGGGCCAATATGCGCCGGACCGTTTCCCGATCGCCTACCCACCGCGCGAAGTCGCGGTATTTTTTTGCCTTCTCGAGAAGGCGGGCGACCGTCTGCTTCTGATCCACCGTACACTCTCCATCAAATTAGACGACGG
>DNNE01000014.1:0-46376 GCA_003487805.1 Blastocatellia bacterium
AGGGAGAGGGAGGTAAACTGTACAACTACCTTCATTACTCAATCTGAATAGCTGATCCTCTCTATCGCTCGGGGTTCTGACACTACGAGTCCTGAACAGCCTTCAGGTCGGCCGACTTCAAATCTCAAAACACGAACGCCAGGTACTTCATGGGAACCGCATGCGCTTCGGTCTCGCCGCCGAATTGAAATTCACGCACCTCATTAACGTCGGGCGACAGCTGCTCAGTTCGAATCACGAAGCCGCCGACCTTCTGCCGTTGCACCGGTGTGCAATGGAAAGAAACAACCAGCTGGCTGGCAATCTCGGCATCGCCCTTGTAAACAAACGTGCAGGCTTCTCCGCGCGTCATCGCGGCGTCATCGTGCACAAACAGATACTCGCCCTTGAGCCGGACGCCCTGCAGCCTGACGGGATCATTGAACTGCGCGACCGCCTTTTGCTTCTTGGCAGGGTTCGACGCTTTGCTGACAACGGCGGAACTACTGCTGAGCGCGACGGCAAACAGCAGCGCGACAAGTAAGAACAGACTCTTCATAACTATCTCCTCTTCAAATCGGGATTGGGGACATGGACCCAGATGGAATTGAGCAATGCCCGTGCCGATGGAAATCGAGCATCGAAATTGGGGGAAATGCTCAGCTCGTATGAGTGCTGTGCGCAAACTTTCCCATTTGTCATGTGAAAGGTCGCAGTCAGCAGTCAGCTGGTCCTAATAACGCCTTGATTTCAAGTCATGCCTTTAGGGAATGAGCCTTGCTCAGATCGTGAACGCAGTTCTTGATTTTGATAAGAAGCGAAGGTGGCAATCATGGACGGACTATTATTCGCATGTGGCGTTCGAATCAATGAGCAGCGATTGCTTGCTGATCCGGCTGCCTCGATGTGTTTTGATTGTCAGCGACGCGAAGAAGGAGAAATGCTGTGTCGCACGCTCTGACGCCGCCGGTAACCGGCCCGGCGACAATTGCTTCCTCACTCAACCGTGAACTCGGTCCGCCTGCGCCGGGCACTGTCCCGAATCGCTGTAAACAACTCAAGCACATGATCGGCAACACGCCGTTGCTCGCGATTCGTTTTTTGTATCGCGGGAAAGAGCGGGTGATCTATGCAAAGGCCGAACATCTCAACCTGACCGGCAGCATCAAGGACCGCATGGCCTTTCACATTTTGAAGAAAGCCTACCAGCAACGCCGCATCGATCCCGGCGACACGATCGCGGAGGCGACCAGCGGAAACACCGGAATTTCCTTCGCGGCAATCGGCCGCGCGCTGGGCCACCAGGTCGTGATCTTCATGCCTGATTGGATGTCGCAGGAACGCGTTTCATTAATCAAGAGTCTGGGCGCGAAAATCGTTCCGGTGCGTCGCGATCAAGGTGGTTTCATTGGCAGCATTCGCATGACCGAAGAATTGGCCGAGCACAAACCGCACGTCTTCCTGCCATCACAGTTCGCGAATGAAGCGAACTGTGAAGCGCATGAGAAAACGACGGGCCCCGAGATCTGGTGGCAGCTCTATTTTCATTCACTGCGGCCGGACGCATTCATCGCGGGCGTCGGCACCGGTGGAACGATCATGGGCGCCGGGAAATATCTCCGCGAACGGAATCCCGCAATCAAACTTCATCCCCTGCAGCCGGCCGAGTCACCGACGCTGTCGATGGGTCACAAAGTCGGCCATCATCGCATCCAGGGAATATCTGATGAGTTCATTCCGTCCATCCTGGATCTGGACCGACTCGACTCAGTTGTGAGCGTACATGATGGCGATGCGATCCTGATGGCACAGAAACTGGCGGCGGGCTTAGGTCTCGGCGTCGGCATTTCGTCCGGCGCAAACTTTATCGGCGCCTTGATGATTCAAGATGAAATGGGCGGCGATGCAGTAGTCACGACCGTCTTTCCGGATGATAACAAGAAATACCTGACAACCGATTTGCTGCGCGATGAGCGCGCGCAACCTGATTACCTGACGCCTGAAATCGAGCTGTTAAGTTATGAAGCAATCAAGCGCGTTTGCTATACGTGTTTTGATGGGGAAGACTGAGATCTTCGGGCGTGCTTTCGCCTTGAGCCTTCAACAAGTAAACTCTAGTTAGCCGTGCGGGCCATTCTCAAAATAGTCCGTTCCGCAGACTTCGTTGCGACTTAAATCCGCATTGCATTAGACTCAACAGCGAGCGAAGGTGCATGGCTAATGAAATTACCCAACTTAACAGCAGTCATTGAAAAGGAGAGCAAGTGGTACGTCGCGACTTGTCCCGAGTTGGGCGTTGCCAGTCAGGGCCGGACGAATGAAGAGGCCGGGTCGATGCTTCAGGAAGCTGTCGAGTTGTTGCTTAATGAAGCTGATGAAGCGGAGATCAATCGACGGATTAATTAGGAAAGGTTATGTCAACCAACTCCAGGAGTATTGAGGGAATCTACCGGAACGGTAAGATTGAGTTGTCGGAAACTCCAACTGACGTTGAAGAAGCGCGCGTGATCGTAACCTTCGTTTCAGAGAACTCGATAGATTTGTCGGACCGTGGATTAGACGAAGCTGCCGCGGCAAACCTTCTGGCTCGCCTGCACACCTTCGCCGATGACTGGGACCGTCCCGAGATGGGGGCCTACGATGCCCTATAAGCGCGGCGATGTCGTGCTGGTGCTCTTTCCTGACTCAAATCTTCGCACTGCGAAACGCCGACCGGCGATCATTATCCAAGCTAATGATCTCAATACGGGACTTGCACAAAACATCGTCGCGATGATTACCAGCAACATGAAGAGGAGTGGTCATCCAAGTCGTGTGACTTTGGTTCGAGATTCAAGTCAAGGAAGAGCGTCAGGGATTCTAATGGATTCGGTTGTCATGACCGACAATCTTGCGACGATCCGCGAATAGAGATTGATCGGACCATCGGTAGTATCAGCGATACCAACGAAATTGATCGCGCCCTTCGACATACTCCGGGCCTTACCTAATCAGTAAATCTGATCGCAACAAAAAAAGCGCCGCCGAGATCACTCTCTGGCGGCGCTTCGAATTAACGCGGAACCTGTGCATTAGGGCAAAGGTCGTTTGCGTGGATTAAGTTTTTCGTGATTGGCCCGGCGAGTCTTGATCATTTCTTCCATCTTCGCTTTTTGATCGGCCGTCAACACATTCATCATCTGCGTGCGCACGCCCCCTCGCGATTGCATCAATTGCTGTCGCAACTCTTTCGCGCGAGTCTCATCCTGTGCCGTCAGCGTTCCCGCGCGTCGCTTCTCCATTAATTGCCGCATCTCTTGTCTTTGCGCTTGTGCGCCTTGACCCTGCGTCTGTCGGATTGAGCGCAGCTGCTGCTTTTGCTGATCCGTAAGATTCAGTTGACGAAGCCCCCGCATTCCGCCGCCCATTGCGCGCCGTCGCTTCATCATGCGCCGCATCTGGGCGCCGCGTTGCTGTGGCGCCGCTGCATTGCTGTTTTGCTGAGTCTGCTGGGCCAGTGCGCTTGCGCCAAACATTAACAGCCCGAGAATTACAGCGGCGATTCCAAGTCGAGTTCGAAACATTTGATTACTCCTTAACGAGGGATAATTACCAGGTTGCGCGGCTTCCAGGATTTTCGTTCGAGTTTGACGCGCGTTACCTTGGACGCACGGCGCCCATCACTGGTTTGAGAATTTGGCCACCGAATTCAGGTTAACGAGCTTTGATGGGCCGCAACCGCCGCAGGCTTCGCCACACGACGACGCGCGCCGGCGCTTTGTGAGAATCAGTGATGAGAGGCGTAACCAGGCTCTGCGACCGACGTAGATCGAGGCGATTAAGAGCACGATGGCCGCCGCTATTGTTTGTGCATCCAACATTTTTCTTCTCAAACAAATCCGAGCAACCGGCCACCCTGAAACGTCACAAAGGAAGCGACGTACGCGAGTATCATCATGTAGCCGATCATAAACAGCGGCCAGCGCCACGAATTCGTTTCTCTGCACACGATCGCGACCGTGGACATGCATTGACAGGCCAGCAGAAAGAAAATCATCAAAGAGATTCCGGTCAGCGGGGTCCAGATTGCTGATCCATCCGCTCGCCTGGCGTTTCGTAATGCCTCGACCAGTGATGAAGATTTGGTGTCGGGACTTTCGCCGACGTTATAGACAATGCTGAGGGTCGAGATGATCGTCTCGCGCGCCGCGAACGATGAGATCAAGCCGATACCGATCTTCCAATCGAAACCGAGCGGCCTAATCGCCGGTTCGATCAGACGGCCGGCGCGTCCGGCGAAACTGCTTTCAATTTGCGTGCTCGCGTTCGGAGTGCCACCTGCCTGATCCACATGTGCACGCGGAAATGCCGTTAAGGCCCAAAGCAGGATCGAAATCGAGAGAATTACCGTGCCGGCGCGCTTTAGAAAAACTGAACAACGCGTGAACAGGGCATGCGCTACGTTTCCAAAGTCAGGGACGCGATATGGCGGCAGCTCCATGACAAAAGGTGGCGGCGGCGCATTGAGAATTGTGCGCTTCAAGATCGAAGCAACTATGATCGCGACCGCGACTCCCAGTAGATACATCGCCAGAATGATCACTGCCCCGAGTGAGAGAACGCCCAGCACCGTCTTCCCGGAAAAGAAAGCCGCGATGATTAAAGTGTAGACGGGCAGGCGAGCGGAGCAGCTCATAAACGGCGCGATCATGATCGTGGCGATGCGATCTTTTGGATTCTCGATCGTGCGCGTCGCCATGATCCCCGGAACCGCGCAGGCGAAACTGCTCAGTAACGGTACAAACGCTTTGCCGTGCAAGCCAAACGCGCGCATCAGGCGGTCCATCAAAAACGCCGCACGGGCCATGTAACCGCTATCTTCGAGCAGCGAAATAAAGAGAAACAGCAAAAGGATCTGAGGCAGAAAAGCGACGACTCCGCCAACCCCCGCGATAATTCCATCGGTCAGTAGATCCGTGAATATTCCAGCCGACAAATGCGCGCGAATCGTGGCCGCCAAAGCGCTGAATACATGGTCGATCAAAGTCATCGGGAGACTGGCCCAGGAAAAGATGGCCTGGAACACCAGCAACATGACGAGCAGCAAAATCACCGGCCCAAATATTTTGTGTGTCACGACGCGATCGATGCGTTCGCTTACGTTCTGCTTGTCTTCACTGACAGTTTCGACTGTCTCAGAGACGATGCGCTCGATGCGGGCATAGCGCTGGATTAGTTTCGTTTGCTTATTCCCCTCTCCTTTTGGGAGAGGGGTTAGGGGTGAGGGACTGACGGCGCATAAACCCTCACCCAGACCCTCTCCCAGAGGGAGAGGGCAAGAGGCAACTGTATCAAGTACGGCCTTCGCGAGATCATCCAATCCGCGATGTTGTTTCGCGACCACCGGGACGACTGGAACGCCCAGTGAGGCACTCAACTTCTCTACGTCGATCTTCAAGTTACTTCGCTCTGCCAAATAAACATCGTGAGCGCGATAACGATCGTTTGCCTGGTCTCGATCAATTGCATCGCCAGGTACAAATTGCGAACCAGATTAGTAGCATCGACTACGATGATGATCGCGTCGGCGTCCACGCGCCCACGATCGACGAGCATGTCACTGGCGATTTTTTCATCAAGCGAAGTCGCGTTCAGGCTATAGAGTCCCGGCAGATCAATTAAGCGGGCCGGCGGCAGATCGGGCGAGATGGTCCATTGGCCGGATTTGCTTTCAACTGTCACGCCTGGATAGTTGGCGACCTTTTGCCTGAGCCCGGTGAGGGAATTGAAGAGACTGGTTTTTCCAGCGTTAGGATTTCCCGCCACGATGATCGTCAATGGCCGAGCAGTCTTCGCATTGGAAATCAAAGCGGGTGGATTGATAACGGGAATGTCCAGAATTGCGCTCATAAAAATGATTGAACGATGCGAGTTAGCCGGAGCGGCGCTAGTCTTCTACGGTAACCTGGATCGACCTCGCTTCGGTGCGGCGCAAGGCGAGGTGATAATTGTGAATGCATACTTGAATTGGGTCACCCAACGGCGCACATTTAACGACGCGGACCGGCGCGCCGGGCACCAGCCCCATCTCCATCAAACGCAGTCCATGCGCGTCAGTCGCTTTAACCGAAGCAATGCGGGCCATCACGTCGTGCGGAATTGAATCTAATGTCATGTTGGTTTTGTCTCGTCTCTCTTTGTTCCGGGTCCGGTAATATTGAAATTCATTTTCAATGTCATCAAGCCAGACTTCAGCAATCCTCAAGCCGCAGGTATTTACCCGAAAACCTTAGAAATTCAGTGACTTTTCGCGAGAAGTGAGGAAGTTCAGATAACCCAATCTGAGAGATTCTCCGCAGGCGGAAGGAGATTTGCGCACTTTGATGTAACGCAAGCTGTTAGCTTGCGCGCGTAGGTGTCTTGAGAGAGTGGCACGGGCCTCCCGCCCGTGAACCACGCGCAAGATGCGCGTGCCACCATCAAACTGCATCACTACTGCGTGCGCGCAAACTAACAGTTTGCGTTACAAGAAAACAGCAACTGATCATGGCTTGATGGCGACTTTAAGCACGCCGTCGCGGCGCTCACCAAACAGTTGATAGGCTTCCACAATTTCATCGAGAGGAAAAGTGTGCGTCAACAGCGGAGTGAGATCGACGCGGCCGCGACGAACGATTTCCATTAAGCGGCGCATGCGTTCCTTGCCGCCCGGGCAGAGCGTCGTGACGATCCGATGGTCGCCGAGTCCGGCTGAGAATGCGTCGTAAGGCATTTGCAGCTTGCCGGAATAAACACCGAGGCTCGAAAGCGTGCCGCCAGGTCGCAGGCATCGCAAAGCGCTCTCGAATGTCTGCTGCGTGCCCAGCGCTTCGATCGTGACGTCTGCCCCATCGCGCGTCAGTTTCTTCACTTCTGAGATCACATCACAAGCGCGATAGTCGAGTACGACATCAGCTCCCATCTGCCGGGACATGCGCAGGCGTTCGTCATCGCCATCGACGCCAATGATGAGCGCAGCACCCATCAACTTCGCGCCGGCGGTTGCGCACAAGCCGATCGGACCCTGAGCAAACACGACTACGGCGTCGCCGATCTTGATCTGGGCCGACTCCGCGCCGCTGAAGCCGGTTGAAGCGATATCAGCTAACAGCACGACCTGCTCGTCCGTTAACTCATCGGGAATTTTTGCGAGGTTCGCCTGCGCGTAAGGCACGAGTAGATACTCAGCCTGCGCGCCATTGATCGTGTTACCGAATCGCCATCCGCCCAGCGCTTCATATCCTTCGCCGTGGCCGCACTGTGAGAGATGACCCGACAGGCAAGCGCGACATTGTCCGCAGGGCGTGATCGCCCCTACCAGAACGCGATCGCCGACTTTGTATCCGGTTACGCCTTCGCCAAGCTCGTCGATCACGCCGACCGGCTCATGCCCGATCACGAGACCAGGCTGCACCGGATATTCACCCCGCAGGATGTGCAAATCCGTGCCGCAGATGGTCGTGAGTGTGACGCGAATAACTGCCTGGCCCACGCCCGCATGAGGCCGCTCGATCTCTTCAACTCGAATTTGGTCTTTGCCGTGAAAGACGGTTGCGCGCATTTGTGTCATCTCGAAACTCCTCGTTCTACACACTTATTAAGTTACTCGCCATTGATTTGGTGCGCACGAAGCGTGCCAACTGAAACTCGATAAAGATCGCGTCTTCCGCAGGCGTTCTCTTAAGAGCTGCGTAGATTTGATTTTTCTTTGCGGACTTTTGCTCAGCTCGAATCGCTGGAGAGTCGCAATAACATACTAGATGCATCAATACTTTCGTGTGGATTGGTTTTGTGTTCGTGCTTTTTCGTGGTGTGTTTTGCTAGCGAATCAACACCAAACCACGAAATCACACGAACCAGGAATCACGAAAAAGACACGAAGGTTCGGTTGATTAGTCAGTATGTTCTTACCCTTACAAGGGCAGTCTCAAACGCGCTTCGCACCCATTAACATCGTCGCGATTCTCGAGCGTGAGAGCGCCGCCGTGTGCTTCCGCAATCTGGCGAGAGAGCACGAGCCCGATGCCCGAGCCTGAAGTTTTGGTGCTAAAGAACGGCACGAAAAGATTGGCGGTGTTGGCGAGTCCCAGCCCCTCGTCTTTGACGCATACGATCGCCTGACCGTTCTGCCGGGCCCAGCCGACTTCGACCGCGCCATTTGTTTCGAGCGAGGCGTCAACTGCATTACGAACCAGATTGATCAGCAATTGCTCCAATTGCACGCTATCGGCACGGAGGACAATGTCGGGGCCGTCGAGCACTTTAACCGGCAAGCGCGTCTCAAGCGTGGCAACGCGTTGGACCAGTTCACCAATGTTGAGAGGTTCGAAACGAGGCTGGGGCAAACGCGCGAGTTTCGAATACGATTCAATGAATCGCGCCAGCGAATCAGCGCGCGAGGAGATAACTTCGAGACCGCGATGCATGTCTTCTCGCCAATCGGGAGGTCGCGGCTCGCGTTGGACCAAATCAGCGAGACTGCCGGCCACCGACTTGATCGGCGCGAGCGAATTATTCAGCTCATGACCCAGCACCCGCAGCAGGCGCTGCCACGCGGAACGTTCTTCTTCGCGCAGCGTCTGACTCAAATCAGTCAACACGAGCAATTGATGCTGCATGCCGCCTTCCCGAAAAGTGCCGCGACGAATTTCCCAACGTCCCACGCCGCCGGGAAACACCATCTGCATCGTATATGGATCCGTATCAGCGTGACCGTTGAGGCAGGCGGCTAGTCCAAGCTCTTCGCTGGTACGGCCCAACAGCCGCATCGCCGGTTGGGCCAACAGTTTTTCTCCGGCGCGATTTACCAGGCGCAGTTGCTGGCCGAGGTCGAAGGCAAAGACCGCGACATCGATCTCGGACATTACCGTACGCAACAGGGCGGTGGCTTCCAGCGCTCCGAGTCTTTGCCCGCGAAGTGTGGCGCCCAGATCATTTACCTCGAGCATCACCTCGCCCAGGGCATCTCCGGTGGCGGCACGTCGGCCGCGAATTGAATAATCGCCTTCCCGGATCGCCGCGAGGATATTTGAAAGTGTTTGCAGCGGCCTGACAACGCGGTGCTTAAGATTTACAGAAATCGCTAACCAAAAGAAAACGAGGAAAAGATCCACGGTCCATTGGACGCGGCCCGAGTATCCATCGAACCATAGGAGCAAAGCGCACAAGGCCACCCCAGGAAATCCCGCGGCCAGCGCCAACGCTGTTACTCTGCCTTCGAATTTAAGATGACTGCCGCGTAAGGCGGGGTCCAGGTGAGAAAATGTCGAGTCCTTCGATGGCTTTAGTGGGGTACTCACGGGTTTTATGATAACCCATACTTCTGTAAGCGCCGGTAGAGTGCGCTGCGACTTAGACCGAGCGCTTCAGCGGCCCGATTGGCGTTCCCTTCGAATCGGGCCAGCGCTTTTTTGATCAATAAACATTCGGCGTCTTCGAGACTCATTTCTTCCAGCCGGGCCGAGACCTGCGCGGCCGGCGTGTTCTGTAGCGCCAGATCCATTGCCGTCACGGTGCTGCTGGAACTCATCAACACCGCCCGCTCAATAATGTGATCCAATTCACGGACATTGCCCGGCCATGAATGCTGGCGCAATGCTTCGATCGCCTGCAGCGTAAACTCCATGCGGCCGCGGCGATACCGCTCGCTGTGTTGTCGCAGGAAATGATCGGCCAAAGGAGCGATGTCTTCACGTCTGTCGCGCAACGGCGGCAAATGAATCTCGACCGTGTTGAGCCGAAAGATCAGGTCCTGCCGAAATTTTCCTGCGGCTACATCGCTCTTCAAATCTGCGTTCGTGGCGGACAAGACGCGTACGTCCACTCTGCGAGTCTTCGAAGAGCCAACCCGTTCGAACTCGCCCGTCTCCAGCACGCGCAAAAGTTTTGCCTGCAGGTTGAGCGGCACGTTGGAAATCTCATCAAGAAACAGCGTGCCTCCATCGGCTAATTCAAACCGGCCGATACGATCGGTCTTCGCATCTGTAAACGCGCCGCGCACATGGCCGAACAACTCGCTTTCGAACAGGCTCTCTGCCAAAGCGCCGGCGTTGACCGACACCAGAGGTTTTCCCGATCGGCTGGAAACCGCATGCAGAGATCGCGCGATGACTTCCTTGCCGGTTCCGTTTTCGCCGGTGATTAAGACATTGGCGTCAGCCGGGCCAATTCGGCGCACTACATTCAAGACAGATTTCATGGCCGGCGATTCCGCAACGATCTGAGGAAGCTTCGCCACCGCACTGTCATCTCGCAGGGTGAGATTTTCAGCTTCGAGTCGCTGACCGCGCCTGAGCGCCTGGGCCAATTCAATTTGCGTCCGCAGCACTGCGAGCAGACGCGCGTTGTCCCAGGGCTTTTGGATGAAATCGCGCGCGCCACGACGCATGGCCTCGACCGCGACATCGACGCTGCCCCAGGCGGTCATGACAACCACTGGCAGCGTGGCATCGATGGCGTGAATCCGCGGAAGCAAATCCAAACCTTCGCTGCCGGACGTGGTGTCACGCGCATAGTTAAGATCTATTAGGACCAGATCGAAATCCTGCGACTCAACTATTTTCAGAACGGCGGCGGGCGATGAAGCGGTTACGATGTCGTAATGTTCACCTTTGAGTAGCAGGCGCAACGCGGCGAGCACGTCAACTTGATCATCGGCGATTAGAATCTTCGGCATCGGAACAATTCTTTTCGGGCCAATCCCGTATCTCATTCACAGCTGGCTTAAGCCAGGTGAACTGCGCAACGCTGCGAAATGGAAACCGTTCAAAAGGTTTCCCCTTTCTCCTGAGATTCCCAATCACCCGGCTGAAACCGGTTGTGAATGAGACGCTCGACCATCTTTTTGTGCAAAGCCACTATTCATACCGCAACGAATCTACCGGATCGACCTTCGTGGCGCGTCTCCCCGGAATGTAACACGCAATCAGTGCGACCAGAGTCAGCAACAAAGCGACCCCGGCGAACGTTGCCGGGTCTGTCGGTTTGACGCCGAAGAGCATGGTCGCCATCAGACGCGTAAGACCGAAGGCGCCGAGCAGCCCGGCAACCAGGCCCGCGACGGTAAGCAACATTCCCTGGCCCATGATCATTCGGAAGACATCGCGCGGCTGTGCACCAATCGCCATGCGGATACCGATTTCATGCGTGCGCTGGGTGACGGCATAAGACATTACGCCGTAGATACCGACAATCGCCAGCACCAACGCGATTCCGGCAAAGATACTCAGCAGCATCAAATTCAAACGCTGCGGCGCGACCGACTCACCACGAATCTCGTCCATGGTGCGGATGTTGTAAATCGGTTGATCGGGATCGACCGCCTTTACCTGCGCGCGCGCCGACGCAATTAGCAGATTAGGATCTCCGTTGCCCTTGATAATCACCGTCATGCCACCGAATGGAATTTGTGAAAATGAAAAATAACCCTGCACCCGATTCGAGTCATCGCTCAGACTCTCCATCTTGACGCGGCCGACTACGCCGACGACTTCGAGGACGGGAGCCTTCGGATCATTACCGAACCGGATCCGCTTACCGACAGCTTCTTCGTTGGGCCAATGAACCCGCGCGAACTCCTGGTCAACAATGATCACATTCGATCCTGCAATCAGACGTTCGCCCTCGTTGGCTTTGCTCAGATCGCGTCCGGCGATAAACGATCGATTGTCCTGTGGAGTGAAGTAACGCCCGTGCAACAGTGGAATATCCATGGTGCGAAAGTAATCGGGCGTGACCGTGCACGCTTCCATCAAAGGAGTTTGTCCCGGCGGCGGCTGTGGTCTGCCGTCAACCACAAACGATGTCTGCCAACCATTATTGCCGAGTGGCAGTCCTGAAGCCGCGGCCACAGACTGCACACCGGGCAAGGTGCGAAGGCTTTCCACCAGGCGGTTAAAGAATTCGCTGCGCTGTTGTTCGGTCGCGTACTTCTTCTGTGGCAGCGCTACAGTAAAACTCGTCAGATGTTCGTAAGAGAATCCGGGATTCACATTCTCCAGCCGGTAGAAGCTGCGAATCATCAGGCCGGCGCCGATTAATAAGACCATCGTCGTGGCGACTTCCACGATCACCAGCGAACTGCGAAGCCAGTGTCTCGCCGAAGTGCCGCGGCCGGCTTCCTTTAAAGTTTCGTGAACGTCAACTTCACCGGCCTGGATAGCCGGGACGAGCCCGAAAAGAATTCCCGTCAGCAGGGAAACCCCGAGTGTGAATGCCAACACCCTCCAATCAAGCGTGATCTCGCGCGAACGCGGAATGGCCGTCGGACTAACGTAAAGAATGAATTTGATTGAGAGGGTCGCGATTACGAGGCCGAGCCCTCCGCCGATGATCGCCAGCAACAAACTTTCTGTAAGTAGTTGCCGGGCGATGCGCCAACGACCGGCGCCCATCGCTGCGCGAATTGCCATTTCTTTCCGCCGCGCAGTCGCGCGAGCAAGCAGGAGATTTGCGATGTTCGCGCACGCGATCAGCAATACGAAGGCGACGGCGCCAAACAGAATCCAAAGCGTGTCGCGAACGGTGTTGCCGACCAGGACTTCCATCATCGACCGAATCCGAATTCCGTTGCTGGAGTTTGAATCCGGATATTGCTTCTCGAGATTGGCGGCGATGTTGTTCATGTCCGCCTGGGCCTGCGCCGGCGTAGTGCCGGGCTTGAGCCGCGCGACCGCGTACAATCCCGGATGATTACCACGCTGTTGCCAATTCGGATCGCCGGAGAGCTGGCCCACCGGCACCCACATCTCAACGCGACTCGGAAAAGCATAATCCGGCGGCATCACACCGATCACCGCATAGTTCTTTCCATTCAAGGTGAGCGACTGATTGACGATGTTGGTTTGACCGCCAAAGCGCCGCTGCCACAGAGCATAGCTAAGCACGACCACCGGCGAAGCGCCGGGCTTATCTTCTTCGTTTGTGAACAACCGCCCCACAGCGGCGTTGACCCGCAAAGCCGAAAACAAATCGGCGGACACTTGTGCCGTCAGGATGCGCTCGGCTTCACCATAGCCGGTGAGGTTGTAACTGTTACGGTTATAGACGCCAATTTTTTCGAAGACGTGATTCTGATTGCGCCAGTCGGTGAAGTTCGGATAAGAGATCGACATCTCATCCAACACAGGGCTGCGCTCGTTCAGAAACAACAATTCTTCCGCGTGGTCAAAGGGCAGCGGCCGCAGCACCACCGCGTTGATGACGCTGAAGATTGCCGTGTTGGCGCCAATGCCGAGCGCCAGCGCCAGTATCACCACAAAGGTCAAAGCCGGCGTCTTAATCAACATTCGCACGCCATAGCGCACATCTTGAAAAATTGTATTCATAGCTTCTCTCTCCTGGCTATGGAGTCAGTACCATGAGCGGCTCTGCCGCTTGATGTGCGGTCAGGCTTTGCCTGACCGGCCAAATCTGTTTCTGAATTGTCGGTGAGGCTGGGCCTCGCCGATTTCGAGGCGGAGCCTCGTGTAAAAAAACTGTCGATCGGAAAGGCAGAGCCTTTCCGCACATCGGGCGGCAAAGCCGCTGCAACAGCTTCATTCGTACCGCAGCGCTACCAGTGGATCAACTTTCGTCGCGCGCCGCGCCGGCAGATAACAGGCAAGCAGAGCTATTAAGAATAACGCTCCTGCTACCACTGCATACGTCGAGGCGTCGTTAGCAGAAACCTCGAACAGCAGGCTTTGCAGTAATCGCATCAGGATATAGGCCCCCAGCGATCCAATGGCAATGCCGGCCAGCGCGATGATCAAACCTTGCTTCAAAATTAATTTCAGAATGTCGGAAGCGCGCGCACCCAGTGCCATGCGCACGCCGATGTAATGAGTTTGCTGACTGACTGAATAGGAAACCACTCCATAGATCCCGATCGAAGAAAGCAACAACGCTAATCCAGCGAAGACCCCAATCAGCGTTGCCGGAAAACGACGCATGAACGCCGCCGGAGAGCTGGCTATCAACTCAGGCATCGCCTGCACATTGAAGATCGCTGCTGCTGGTTCCAGGCTGCGGATTTCGTTTCTAATTGAACCCGCCAAAGCTGCCGGATCGGAACTCGTGCGAACCACCAGGTTCGCAAAGGGCGCGGCGTTCTGTCGAAACGGATAATAGATAACAGGTTTGGTTTCCTGATCGAGTCCGGTGATCTTCACGTCAGCCACGACACCTACAATCGAAATCGGCGGCGCGTCCACGCTTGCATATTTCAAACGGCGGCCGACAGGTTCTCGTCCGGAAAAGATTCGGTCAGCCATCGTTTTGCCGATGATGACGACCGGCGGATCGTTGGCTTTGTCACGCGCGTCGAACATGCGTCCCGAAATCAAGGGCACGCCCAGGGTGCGAAAATAATCGTCGCTGACCGTGCGGATGTTCGCATTCAGTTCCTGCCCGGGTGGCGGAATGGGATCGCCTTCAACATTTACTCTGGTTGTGTTACCCGGTTGAAGAGGCAAAATGTCGACTGTGCCTACGCCGGCAACTCCAGGTAACACGTGGACGCGTTGTTGCAATTGATCCTGAAAGTTTATCTGGCTGTTTGCGTCGGTGTACTTCGCAGCGGGCAGAACGATGGTCATCGTGAGCACGTTCTCAGGATTGAATCCGGGATCCGTCCTGAGGACCCGGATCATACTTTTCAAAAGCATTCCCGCGCCGACCAGCAGCACTACGGCCAGCGCGATTTCGGTCATCACCAAACCGCTCCGCAAACGCTGGCTGACGCCGCCGCTGGGGTTGCGTCCACCTTCTTTCAGTACGCCGCTTAGTTCCAATCGCGATGACTGTAACGCCGGAGCGAGTCCAAAAATGATTCCCGTCAGCACCGAAAGACCGAATGAAAACGCGAGCATGCGCACGTCGATCTTGAGCGTTTGCAGAAACGGCAAGGCGCTGGTCTGATTCGGTGGCAGCATACTGACGAGTGCTGTCGTGCCCCAATTTGCGAGCAACAATCCCACTACCCCGCCGGCCAATGAAAGTAAAACTGACTCAGTCAGTAGTTGCCGGACAACGCGCCAACGGCTGGCTCCCAGAGCAACTCGAATCCCAACTTCCTTCTGCCGGGTGAGCGATCGCGTGAGCAGGAGGTTGGCAACATTTGCGCAAGCAATGAGCAGGACGAAGCCAACAGCTCCCAACAGAATCATCAGGATGGGTTTGACTTGGCCCACGACTTGTTCCTGTAAAGGAATTAGCTTAAGAGCAGTTCCCGCGTGCGAATCTTTGTATTGCTCCGCGATGCGGGTGGTGATCAGACTCAGATCAGCGTGGGCCTGGGTCGCTGTCACGCCCGGTTTCAAGCGCGCTATCAGATTGGTCCCATGCATGAAGCGCCGCGTCAATTGGTTTTGCGTTGGTTGATACGGCAGCCATAAGTCGGCCGGTCTCATTGCAAACTGAAAGCTTTGCGGCAGGACACCAATCACAGTGTAGCTAACGCCGGCGAGATCTATTTGTTGTCCGACTATTCCTTCGCTGCCGCCAAATCGTCGCTGCCAAAGTCCATAGCTCAAGACGGCGACGTGTGGGCCGCCCGGATCGTCCTCGCCTGCCTGAAACGCGCGGCCACGAATTGCGTCGACTCCGAGTACAGAAAAGAAATTTGCCGAAACCGCCGGAGCAAAGACCCTTTCTGATTCGCCATTGCCATTGAGAATTGTTCCGCCGCCTGTATAGGCCGCGATGTCGCACACCTTGTTTTGCAGATAATCCTGGTAGTCGGGATACGAGAACTCGCGCTGATCGAATTCTTTCTGCGGGGTGCGCTCCCACATGTGATAGAGCCTCTCAGGTGATCTGTACGGCAGCCCCTTGATCACTGCGGCGTCAATCACGGTGAAGATTGCCGTGCTCGACCCGATCCCGAGGGCCAGCGTCATGATTGCAATCAACGTAAAGCCTGGCTTCTTGGCCATCGTGCGAATCGCATATCGCAAATCCTGAATTAGTTTTGTCATCGGTTTCTCATTTCATTCGACGAAGAATTGATTCATTTGCTCATTGATTCATTGCATCAATTCGCGAAACGAACAATGAATCAATGATTCAATGAAACAATGATTCAATGGTTGACTCGCATCTGCGAGTTCGAGAATCATCAGCCCTCTCACTCATGTCGAAGCGCAACCAGCGGCTCAACTCTGCTGGCCCGTAAAGCCGGAAGCAAACATGCCAACCAGGCTGAGAGTAGTAATAAGAGAAACACCGCGCCGAACGCTCGCACATCCAGAGCGGCAACTCCGTACAAAGTTGATTGCATGGCCCGGCCAACCAGATAAGCGCCGCCGAGCCCGATCAGACCGCCTATGAAAGCCAGGACCGTTCCTTCTTTTAAGACCAAACCTATGACTCTTGGTCGTTGGGCTCCGAGTGCAATACGCACTCCAAATTCGTGAGTGCGTTGCGCCACGCCGAAAGCCATCACCCCATAGATACCGACCGCGGCCAGCAGCAGACCCAGGGCGCCAAAACTCGCAAACAAAACGACGCTAAAACGATCAATAGCCAGAGACTCGCTGACGATCTCATCAATTGTCCTGACGCCGGCCAGTGGCAAATCCGGATCGACTGAGTTGACCGCTGCGCTGACGCTCTTGATCACTGATTTTGGATCGCCGTCAGTTCTGAGAACCATTGAAACTCGCGGCCAGGGACTCTGCCAGAACGGAACGTCTATCTCGGAATTGTCTTCACGAGCTCCCGCCCCGCGTATATCGTGAAACACACCGACGATCTGCCATTCGACGGGTTTAGCGGGCGGCGATCCTGGTCGCTGCACATCCATCAAGATCCGTTGAGTAAGCGGATCGGCTCCGCGCAAAAAACGGTTAACAAAATATTCGTTGACCATGGCGACGCGCGGACTCGCGTCTGTATCATGCTCATCAACGCTCCGGCCTTTCGTCACGCGAATGCCGAGTGTGTCTACGTATCCCGGGGTTACCATTTGGACCGGAGAGCCGGAACGTTCCGAAGGATTGGCCACCGGCTGACCGACAATGGTGAACCGCGCGCCGTAACCTGAACCGCCGGCGGGGACACCGGTCATCGCCGCGACGTTTCTTACTCCCGGTACGGCTCCGATCTGATCGAGCATCTGCCGGTAGTAGGATTTCATCTCTTCCGGCGATTTGAGACGCTGATCGGGCACCGGTAAGCGAAACGAAAGGACGTGGTCGGTGCGAATGCCGAGATCGATCCGGGTCAGGTTCCAGAAGCTCTTGAGCGCGAGGCCGCCGCTTGCCAACAGAATCAAGGCCAGAGAAAACTCGGCGATCACCAGGACGCGGCGAGCGCTGCGTCTTCCCCCGCCAGAGCCAGTTCGTCCGCCCAACTTGAGCACTTCGTTAAGGTCGAGCCTGCTCGCCTGCAACGCCGGCGCTGATCCAAAGAGCAAGCCCGCAATAAAGGTAATCGCAATCGTAAAAAGCAGAACCGGAATACTGATTCTAATGTCCGCCTCGGAAGGCAGCATCGTCCCGACCGGCGGCATGACCATTCCGATCAGATCAATAATTGTTCGCGCAAACAGAACGCCAAATGCGCCGCCAAGCACTGCCAGGACCAGACTCTCAGTTAGAAATTGAGCGAACAGACGGCCACGTGATGCGCCCAACGCCGCCCTCAACGCGACTTCTCGTTGGCGCGAGGTGCCGCGCGCCAACAAGAGATTTGCCACGTTCACGCAGGCGATCAATAAGAGGAGACCAACTGCGCCCATCAGCATCCAGAGATTTCGCCGCGTCGCGTCGGTGAGAAAATCAAGATGCAATGGCTCGACGCTTACTCCGCGGACGATGTTCGAACCTGGATGTTCGTTTTGTAACTGCTGTGCTATGCCACTCATCTCTGCCTGAGCCTGGCCCACCGAGATGCCGTCCTTCAAACGACCCATCACCAGAACCGGCCGCGGACTCTGATCGATCCGCTCTCGTTGAACCACCAGCGGTACCCACAATTGTGAGTTGAAGCGATCGTGTATGCCGGGCGGCAGAATACCGACGACCGTGTAAGGCTCTCCGCTCATCTGGATCTCTCTGCCGAGGAGACTGCGGTCCTCGGCAAAATGGCGGCTCCATAATCGATGGCTGAGTATGACGACGTGATCTCTACCGGGCTGACCCTCTTCAGCCAGGAAATCGCGCCCCAACATCATCGGCAATCCTTCCATGGTGAAGAAGCCTGGCGTTCGCTGTGAGCCCGGGACCTGTTCAGGCCTGTCTCCGCCGCCCACATTAAACGAGGCGCCTGACCATGCACCCATGCCCTGGAATGATGAGCTGCGCTCTTTCCAGTCAAGATAATCCCCGTTCAATGCAGAGTTCCGGTTGCCTCTCGCCGTGGACCAAACCATCACGAGTTGATCAGACTTGGGATACGGCATGGGCTCGAAGACCGCATAGACGACGCTGAAAATCGCAGTCGTGGCGCCAATTCCCAGCGCGAGTGTCAGCACCGCCGTCACGGTAAAGCCGGGATTCTTCCGGAGCATCCGTGTGCTGTAACTTAGGTTTTGTCTCAACACTCCAAACATGTTGTTGACCTCTTCGTTGTGCTTTGTAGTCGTGACCGATGCCCGTCAGGCGTTTGGCGCGAGCAACAAGCACGGTACAGAACCGCGCGCGGTAGCGAGCGGAATCAAGACAGTACTTCCTTTCAAACGAATTCCATTTCGCAGAATGGCCCAGCGTGAGCCCTGATCCCGCTCGCTACCGCTCGCGGTTCTGTAACCTTCACTCACATCTAAGCGCCTCGAGCGGATCGACTCGCGTCGCGCGCCACGCCGGGATATAACAAGCGAGCAGGGCTACGAATGACAGCAACGCCCCGATCGAAATGAACGTTATCGGGTCCTTCGTGGTGACGCCGAACAGTAGAGTCGCGAGCAGTCGCGTCAACCCCAAAGCCCCGACCATTCCCAAAGCCAATCCGATCAAAACCAACGTGATGCCTTGTTTGACAATCAAACTCAGCACGTCACGCGTCTGCGCCCCGAGCGCCATGCGTATTCCGATCTCGTTCGTGCGTTGGGCTACCGAATAACTCATCACACCGTACAAGCCGATGATGGTCAGCACGAGAGCAACCGCCGCAAAAATCGAGAGCAGCGTCGTATTAAAGCGCGGCGCTGCGACCGATGCAGAGATATATTCCTCCATTGTCTTAACGCTGAAGACGGGCAGTTCCTGATCCATCCCGCTCACTTCGCGGTTGACGCTGCTGATTAGCGAGTGCGGATCATTGCTGCTCTTTACGACCACGACTAATTGGTTGAACGGTACTTGCGACTGCGGCATGTAATAGGCGGGTTTTGGCTCAGAGTTAAGCGCCCGGTTCCTGATGTCCGCGACGACCCCCACGATTTCGCGCATTACAGATTTGTCTTCATCGTAAGTGCTAATCCCCGGCTCAATCCGCTTGCCAATAGCGTCTTCGCCCGGGAAATACTGACGCGCGAAACTCTCAGTCACGATAATCACCGGAGTTGATTTGTGTTCATCGCGCTGCTCGAAATCTCTTCCCTTGATAATCGGAATGCCCATCGTGCGAAAGTAATTTGGCTCAGTGACGAACATGTCCGCCGATGGTTCATCTTTGGGCGCGACGGGCCGCCCGTCGATCTGAAAAGAAATGCTGAAGCGAGAGCCGCTCAGCGGCAATGGCAGAACCGCGCTGGCTGATTGCACGCCCGGCAGCGAGCCGAGGCGCGTCGTCAGATCCCGATAAAACCGCGTCTGCTTTTCAGATGGGTAACGCCCATCCGGTAAGGACACGTTGAAGGTCAGAATGTTTTGCGGCTGCAAGCCCGGACTCACATGTTGTAGCCGCCAAAGGCTTTGAATTAACAGTCCAGCGCCGACCAGTAAGACAACTGCGATGGCCAGTTCAGCCACAACCAGCACGCCGCGAACTCGATTTTTTCTCGCCCCGCCACCGGCGCCGCGACCTTCTTTCAAAGACTCAGTCAATTCGGTCTTCGATAAATGCAGCGCCGGAACTAAACCGAAAACAAGTCCCGTCAAAAGCGAAACGCCCAGGGTGAATCCAAGTACTCGCCAATCCATTCCAACCTGAAGCGCGCGCGGAATGTCCTTCTTACCAAGCGCGATCAATAAGTCCGACCACCAGATTGCGAGACCTAAACCAAGCAGACCACCGGCGAACGACAGCAGCACACTCTCAGTCAGTAATTGCCGTACGACCCGTATGCGGCTGGCGCCCAGCGCGGACCGCACAGCCATTTCCTTGTGGCGCGTCATGGCCCGAGCGAGCAGGAGATTCGCGACATTGGCGCAGGCGATCAAGAGCACGCAAGCGACCGCGCCAAGCAGGATGAGTAGCGCCGGCCGCACATCTCCAACCAAAGCTCGCAGCGCCGATTCGACGCGAATGCCTTTGTGAGTATTCGTGTCCGGATACTGTTGCTCCAATCTTCCCGCGATCGTATCGCCCTCTGCCTGTGCCTGAGTTTCGCTGACGCCGGGTTTGAGGCGCGCAATCACACGCAGAAAATGCGCGCCGCGCTGATTTGTTATTGGAGCAGTGCCGGAAGCGTCGTCCGCGATTGTGGTCCATAGATCGAGCGGTTCGTTTTGAACCGGAAACTCAAAGCCGTGCGGCATCACGCCGACTACCGTGTAGCTCTTGCCGTCGAGTGTGATCGGATGATTCAGTACGCCCGCGTCGGAATTGAAGCGACTGGCAAACAGCCGCTCGCTCAGCACTACTACTCGCCCGGTTTCGTTGGGCTTGTCTTCATCGGGAAGAAATGCCCGGCCAAGCAAAGGCGCTGTTCCCAGCACCGAAAACAGATCGGCAGTGACGATGCCGCCCTGGAGGTGTATGGGCTCGCCGCGTCCGGTCATGATGAAGTCGTTATCGTGATAGGCGGCGATGTGATCGAAGACGTGGTTCTGCTCGCGCAGATCGAAAAAGTTTGGATAGGAATAGGACCCGTTAACCACACCGCGCGTCTGGTCCTTTTCAAAGACAGACATCAACGCGTCAGAGTTTGGGTAGGGCAGCGGCCGCAACAAGACCGCATTGACGACACTGAAGATTGCGGTGTTCGCGCCAATTCCCAGCGCGAGTGCAATCGTCGCCACGATGCTGACGCTCGGCGACTTCAGGAGCATGCGCAGTCCATAGCGAATATCCTGCCAAATTGTTCCCATTTTATTTCTCCTTCTTATTCGTACCTGAGGGCGACCAGCGGATCCACTTTCGTCGCGCGTCGTGCGGGTATGCAACATGCGATCAGGGCGACCAGGATCAGACTAATTGAGACAGTCGCCAGAGTCAGGGCATCGGTTGGCGTCACGCCGAAGAGGAAACTCACCATCAAGCGGGTGAGTCCGACAGCGCCTGCCAATCCCAGCATCACACCAAGCAGCACCGGCCACATTCCGTTCCGCACCAGCAGCTTCAGTACATCGGCTGCGCGCGCGCCCAGAGCCATGCGAATTCCGATTTCGTGAGTCCGTTGCGTGACTGCGTAACTCATCACGCCATAAATGCCGACCATCGCCAGAATCAAAGCGACCACGGCAAAGACTCCCAGCAATGACGTGCGAAAGCGTGGCGTCGCGACCGCTTCTGACATCACTCTGTCCATGGTTCTGACGCTGTGAACCAGCTGAGTTTTGTCGAGCGTTTGGACCTCGTGCCGTACCGCGGCAGCGATGCTCTCAGGATTGTTTGTCGTTCGGATCATCAGCGCCGTTGATGATTGAGGCTGTTGAGCGAACGGCATATACATTTCCGCAACGGGGCTGGCAGTAAGATCCACCGCGCGAGGTTTGGTGTCTCTTACTATTCCGACAATCGTGGCCCAATCCTCTTCCTTCGGATCCTCGTCATTCAACGTCATGCGTCGGCCGATCGGGTCTTCGCCGGAAAAATAGCGTCGCGCGAGCGTCTCGTTGATGATGATCACACTCTGCGCCTTTTGATCGTCACGCGCTTCGAACGGACGACCCTTGAGCACAGGTATTTCCATCGTCCGAAAGTAATCGGGACTGACCGCGTTGTAGAAAGCGGTCAACCGGTTGGCTGCGTCTGGCAATCGCCCTTCGATCGCAAAACTCAAATTCGCATAACCGTCGTCGGCCGCGATGGGGACATGTGATCGAGTGGCAACGGACTGCACGCCGGGCAGCGCCTTAATCTTCGCGACCAGTTGATCGTGAAAGGCAATGATCGGGGCGCCTTTTTGATAATTCGGCCCACTCAGGCTGATTTTCATCGTGAGCACGTTGTTTGGATTGAAACCGGGATTGACTGCCTGCAGCTTCACAAAGCTCCTCATCAACAAGCCGGCGCCGACAAGTAACATCAGCGAAAGCGCGATTTCAGAAACGACCAATAGACTTCGCACCCGACGATGACCGGCGCTGCCCGTCGTGCTGCGACCACTTTCTTTCAGCGTCTCGTTGAGATCCGGACGCGACGCTTGTAGTGCGGGAACGAAACCGAAGATGATTCCCGTTAACAGCGAGACAGCGAAAGTGAAGCCGAGCACTCGACCATCCACCGCTACTTCCCTCGCGCGCGGCAGATCAGCAGGACCGAACGCGACCAGCAGATAGACTCCCCAGAGCGCGAGCAGCAGGCCCACTGCACCGCCCAGAGCTGATAGCAGCAGACTCTCGGTGAGCAACTGGCGGATGATGCGCCAGCGGCCGGCGCCGAGTGCGGTGCGAATAGCGACCTCTCGCTTACGGCTGGCCGCGCGCGCGAGCAGCATATTGGCGACGTTGGCCGAAGCAATCAACAAAACGAATAGCACCGCGCCGAGCAACACCAGTGCTGCCAGCCTGAAATCGCCGACGATCTGTTGTTGGAGGGGAACGAGCCGCACCGCATGATCTACATTGGAAGATGGATACTGCGCCGCCAGCGCGGCGGCTATCGTATCCATATTCGCTTGCGCTTGTTCGCGCGTCACGCCCGGCTTCAAGCGCGCCACTACGTCGAGGTAGTGACCGTAACGATTATCGAAACCAAAGCTCTGAGAGACGGACACCCAAAGTTCTGTGTCAGATTGCAGCTCAAACAGATCGGTGACGTTGGGAATGACACCGACGACAGTAAAATTTTCGCTATCCAGTTTGATTGTCCTGCCGATGATCTGCTGATCAGAGTTGAAGCGCCGACGCCACAACCCCTCGGTCATCACCACCGAGAAAACTTTGTTAGGATGATCTTCCTCCGGCAATAACACCCGGCCGAGCACCGGCTTGATTCCGAGCAAAGGGAAAATAGCGGGCGACACAATCTCGCCCTGAATCCGCTCAGGCTCGCCCGTGTCGGTGAGATTGAATGTCGTATCTGAATACGCAGCAATCTGCTCGAAGACCTGATTTTGATCGCGCCAGTCCGCAAAATTCGGATACGAAACAGGCATCTCGTTCCGGCCGCGCTTGTAGTTCGCTTCCCAAACTTGAACTAGTTTGTCCGGTTCTTTGAAGGGCAATGGCCGGAGCAGCAGCGTATTGACGACGCTGAAAATTGCTGTGTTCGCGCCGATGCCGAGCGCGAGCGTGATGACCGCGATCGCCGCAAAGCCCGGACGCTTCAACAGACTGCGAACGCCATAGCGAATGTCCTTGAATAGTGAATCCATGGTTACATTTCCAATTTCCAATTGCCGATTTCCAATTGCTTTTGGTTGCCGATCCAGGCGCTCTTCTTCGGAAAGTAAGTTGCGATTGCTGTTCAATCGGCAATTGGCAATCGGCAATCGCAATTGTCTTCACTCGTACCTGAGCGCGACCAGCGGATCGACTTTCGTCGCGCGACGCGCGGGTATGCCACACGCGATCAATGCGACCAGAATCAGACCAACTGAGACAGTCGCCAGCGTCAGCGCATCGGTTGGCGTCACTCCAAAGAGGAAACTCACCATCAATCGGGTGAGTCCGACGGCGCCTGCCAGTCCCAACATCACACCGAGCAGCACCGGCCCCATTCCATTTCGTACGACCAGTTTCAGCACATCCGCTGCGCGCGCGCCCAGAGCCATGCGAATGCCGATTTCGTGCGTCCGCTGCGTTACCACGTAGGACATCACGCCGTAGATTCCCGCAACTGCCAGCAGCAACGCGGTGATGGCAAAGATCCCAAAGATGACAAGGCTGAAGCGGCGGCTATTGAGTGACGAGGAAAATACCTGGTCGAGGGTCTTGAAACTCGTGGGCACATCGGCGCGCAGATCATGCACAGTTGCCCGCAACGCGGGGATCAGTGATTGTGGGCTGTCCTGCGCGCGCACTACGATGGCCAGACGCGAAACCTGCCACCACTGCGGGCGCTGCAATGAAAAGGCGTAGACGGTTGGCTGGGCTTCGCGCTCCAACGTGACGTCGCGCACGTCGCCGACAACGCCTACGACGTGCAACAAATGCTTATCCTGATCCATGTTGCCGAATTGAATCCGCTGGCCGATTGGATCTTCGTTGGGCCAATACCGGCGCGCGAGCGACTGGCTGATGACCGCCACGTGCGATGACGTTGTAGTGTCCGTCTGATCGAACATGCGCCCGCGCAACAAAGGAATATTCATCGCCGCAAAGTAACCCGAGCTGGCGACGCGGTATATTGCGTATCCCTTTTGCGACGGATCGTCGTTGATCAAAAAAGTCGGCAACACGAGTGGCGAATTCCCGCCGCCGCCGCGATCGGCAAGCGGCAAGACGTTGATACCACCAACCGCGATCACGCCAGGAAGCAGCGCTGACCGTTCAAGCAGTTGCGAATAGAATTGGCGCAGTTGCTCGTCTTGCTCCGGGGTAATGGTTGAAGGGAGCGATAGGGTCATCGCAATGGCGCTCTCGGTCTTGAAGCCCGGATTGATCTGCATCACCTTGAGGAAACTGCGGCCGAGCAAACCCGCGCCGGCGAATAAAATCAAAGTGAGCGCAATTTGCACAGCTACGAGCGCGCTGCGCAATCGCCTCTTCGCTATATCCGCGGATTGTCCGCGGCCCTCTTTCAGACCTGACTGCAGATCCTGCTTCCCCAATCGCAACGCCGGGAGCAGGCCCAACGCAACTGCGATCAGCGCGGCTAATCCGCACGAGAAGGCGAGCACCCGCACATCCACGGCAATCGCGTTGACGTGCGGCAACATGTCTGCGCCGAGCGCCAAGACAAGGCTGACGCCAAAGCTTGCCAACAGAGCGCCCAACGCGGCCGCTGGTAAAGTCACGAGTGCGTTTTCAATGATTAGTTGCCGCGCCAACCGCCAGCGCGATGCGCCCAACGCTGACCTGACGGTAAATTCGCGTTGCCGGACGGTGAATTGGGCAAGCAGGAGATTGGCGTAGTTAGCGCAGGCCATCACCAATAACAACGAGCCCGCCCCGAGCAAGAGCCACAAACCCTGGCGCACATTGCGGGTCAGAAAGTTTTGCAATGGGAGCAACGCAAAATCGACGGCGTCCATCTGTTCGCCATACCTTTCCCGCAATTGCTTGCCGATGCCGCTCAGCTCGGCGCGGGCCTGCTCGAGCGTAACGCCTGCGCGCAATCTCCCAATCACGGGCAAGTTGTGCGTTGCCCGCGAAGTACTCGGCGGATCGGTATTAGTCGTGATCCAGATTTCAGTGTCGGCTGGGTAATCAAAACCCGGCGGCATTATCCCGACGACGTTGCAATTGACGCCATCCACGTTCAGCTTTGCGGCGTTGAAATCAGAGCGCCCTCCCAACGCTTTTTGCCAGTAACCATAACTTAGAATCACTGCGACTGGTCCGCCATACTTTTCTTCCTCGGGAAGGAAGACCCGCCCAAGCAGAGGTTGCACACCCATCACTTCAAAGAACCGGCGCGATGCAAAAGCGATACGCGAGCGCGACGCCTCATTGGCTCCGGTTACGACCAGCGGAAAGCTAATTGACGAAACGGCCAGGGAGGAAAAACTTTGACTGCTGGTTTGTACGTCTTCGAAGTCTGGTCCGGCCAGCGCCATCTGATTGCCCTGGGCGCCGACCTCGCGCAGCAGGACCAATTGCCCGGCATCGGGGTACGGCAACGCGCGCAACAGCAGCGCATCGACGACGCTGAAGATTGTCGTAGTCGCGCCAATACCCAGCGCGAGTATGACCACCGCGATCGCCGTAAAGCCCGGACGCCTCAACAGACTGCGAACGCCGTAGCGAATGTCCCTGATTAGTGAATCCATGATTACATTGCCAATTGCCAATTGCCGATTTCCAAATGCTTTCGGCTGCTACCCAGTGCGCCCCTCTTCGGAAAGTAAGTTGCGATTGCTGTTCAATCGGTAATTGGCAATCGGCAATCGCAAATGCCTTCACTCGTACCTGAGCGCGATCAGCGGATCGACTTTGGTTGCGCGTCGCGCGGGTATGTAGCAGGCGACTAAGGCGACCAGCACCAGGCCTGCCGAAACCATTGCGAACGTCATCGCATCGGTCGGCGTCACTCCGAACAATAGACTTGTCATCAAGCGAGTGAGCGCAAAGGCGAGCGTCAGGCCGATCGCGACCCCGATCAACGTGAGCACGATCCCATTTCGAACTATCAACTTGAGAACGTCGGCCATCCGTGCCCCGAGGGCCATGCGAATGCCGATCTCATGAGTTCGTTGAGTGACCGCATACGACATCACTCCGTAGATGCCCACTGTTGCCAGCAGCAGGGCCAACGCTGCAAAGCACCCAAGCAGGAGAAGGATGAATCGCTGTTGCACGACCGATGCCGAAACCAGATCTTTCATGGTCCCGAGGCCCGCGATCGCCAGGTTGTGATCGCCGGCCCATACTTGTGCGCGTAACGACGGCGCCAGGCTTAGGGGATCTCCGGCGGTGCGCGCTATCAGGTTCATCGCGCGAGCCGGAACCTGGCGCATAGGAAAATACATCGTCGGTGGTGTGTCAGCATCCAAACCAAAATGCTTGACGTCTCTGACGACGCCGACAATTTCGCGCCATCGATCAGGACCCCGGCCAATCCTTTTGCCCAAAGGCTCTTCGTTCGGGAAATAACGCCTGGCCATCGTTTCACTAATGATCACGACCAGCGGCGATTTTTCGTTATCGAGCGCAGTAAACGACCGTCCTTTGATCACGCGTAGTTCCATCGCCTGAAAATAATCCGGACTCACTGAGTTGAACCAGGCGACCGGCTGCTGGTTCGGAGGCGGCTGCGGACGTCCTTCAATCAGGAAATCTGTGTCCGTTTCGGCGCCGCTCAAAGGCAAGGTGGAGACGAGCGCCGTTGATTGAACTTCGGGTAGCGCCTTAACTCGATCAAGGAGTTGCGAATAGAAATCCACTACCTGAGGAATATTCGGATAGGGAGTCTTGTTAAGAATTACTCGCAGGGTAACCAAATGATCCGGATTGAATCCCGGATCGACGCGCTGAAGCAGGATGAAACTCTTCATCAACAGCCCCGATCCGATCAACAGAATCAGCGCGAGCGCGATCTCTGAGATCACCAGCGCGCTCCGCAGGCGTCCGCCTCGGGAGCCGCCGGTTACGCCTTTGCCGGTGTCTTTGAGAGAGTGATTAAGGTCCGCCTTTGAAAGTTGCAGCGCGGGGACGAGACCGAAGAGCACTCCGGTCAGTGCCGCAGCCAGCAAGGTAAAGCCGAGCACGTAAATATCGATGCCAATCTTTTCCAGCCCCGGCGTGCCGGGCGGACTTAGACTAAGCAACAATCGCAAGAGCCAAAACGCCAGCCCTAATCCGGCGGCCGCGCCCGCTGATGCAAGTACAGCGCTTTCGGTGAGGAGTTGGCGAATCACGCGGCCGCGACTAGCTCCCAGAGCGGATCGCAGGGCCATCTCTCGTTCGCGGGTGGCCCCGCGCGCGAGCATAAGATTCGCGACGTTGGCACAGGCGATTAATAAGACGAATCCAACCGCGCCCAACAAGAGCAGCAACGGCCTCTTAATATTACCGACTAACTGTTCGTGAAGCGGGACCAGAGTGGCTCCGACTTTCGAATTTGAATCCGGATATTGCGTGGCCAGACGTGCTGCGATCGTGCTTGTATCGGCTTGAGCTTTTTCAACTGAAGTCTCCGGCTTAAGCCTCCCGATCACGCGCAGCACCAGGCAACCACGTTTGCAGGACGGGTTAAGCCCCGGCTGCAAAGTTCGCCAGAGTTGAGCGTTGGGAATGACAGGGAATCGAAATCCGGCGGGCATGACCCCAATGACGGAGTAACTCTCCTGATCGAGCGAAACGGATTTGCCGACGATCGCCGGATCTGAGTTGAAACGACGTTGCCATAGTTCGTGACTCAGAACGACAACGTTCGGGGCATTCGGCTGATCTTCTTCCGGAAGAAAACTGCGTCCCAACACCGGCGCGACGCCCAATAGAGCGAACATGTCGTGTGAAACGGTGGCGCCCACCAGAGGTTCCGGTACATCGCGACCGGTAAGCGTAGGCGCCCAATTATTCAGCGCCGACAGATAAGAGAAGACACTGTTTTGGTCTCGCCAATCATGGAAATCGGCCGGCGAAAGCCATTCGCGCTCAGGGCCGCCTCGCGCCTTGTGGTTTTCCCAGAGCATTACCAGCTGCTGAGGATTCGAATACGGTAGTGGCCGCCAAAGAACGCCATTGACCACGCTGAAGATCGCCGAATTCGCACCGATGCCCAGCCCCAGAGTAATGACGGCAATTAGAGTGAAGCCCGGCCGCCGGGCGACGCCTCGAATCGCGTAGAGAAGGTCTTTGATTAACGACTCCATATCCATCCTCCTAGCCAGGACGTTACTCAGAGCGCAGCGCGATTAACGGATCGACTTTGCTGGCGCGTCGCGCGGGCACAAAGCAGGCCAGCAGCGCGACGAATATCAGCAGCGCTGAAACTGCTATGAAGGTTTGCGCGTCAGTCGGTTTCACGTCGAAGAGCAAACTGCTCATCAAGCGCGTCAACGCAAACGCTCCTGCCAACCCGATCACAACCCCCAGCGATGCCAGGACTAAGCCGTCCTTGAGAATTAGTCGCAAGACCTGGTTTGTTTTTGCGCCCAGGGCCATTCGGACAGCGATCTCGTGTTTGCGCTGCGTGACTGTGTAACCCATCACGCCGTAAATCCCGATTGCCGCAAGCGTTAGCGCCAAAGCGCCAAACACTCCGACCAGCAGCATCGAGAAACGTTGTTGCGCGACCGAGGCCGAAAAGATTTCGTCCATGGTCCTGATATTGGTTACAGGTATCGCTGGATCCACGGTGTGGATTTCCGTGCGCGCAACATTAGCCAGCGACATCGGATCGCCATTCGTTCTGACAACGATTGTCATGCCACCCCTGGCCAGTTGGAGATGCGGAATGTACATCGCGGGCCTGGCGTTCGCGCTCAAGGTCGACTGTTTGACGCTGGCCACGATGCCCACAATCTCGCGCGGAGTTTTTTCGAAACCAATCGTGATGCGTTGGCCCAGCGGTTCCTCATCCGGCCAGTATCGATGAGCGAGCGCGTCATTAATAATGATCACTCCGGAAGCATCCTTGCTGTCGTGGTCAGTGAACTGCCGTCCTCTCAGAAGAGGAATCTGGAGCGCCCGAAAGTAATCAGGAGTCACAACCGTGTAATCGGCTTCAGGTCTTTGCTCGGCAGTGGGCTTCGGCCGCCCTTCGATAAATAGATCAGTGCTTTCTTCGGCTCCGGTCAGCGGCAAACTCAAGACTGCTCCGGCAGCGGCCACTCCGGGTGAGTGATTGAGACGATCGAGGACTTGCCGGAAGAAGTTCTCCTGCGCTTCGTCGTTCGCATATTTCGACGGCGGCAGCGTCGGCAGTGAAACTTCCATAGTCAGCGTATGAGAGGGATCGAAACCGGGCTTGACCTCGAGCAAACGCACGAAACTCCTGGTCAAGAGCGACGCACCGATCATCAGGACTACTGCCAGTGAAACTTCAGAGACAATCAGAAATGCGCGCAGTCGATTCTGGCGCAGGCCGCTGGTTGTTCCTCTGGCGCTTTCTTTGAGTGATTGGTTCAGATCAATGCGCGATGCCTGCAACGCGGGGGTGAGGCCGAACACGATGCCGGTGATGATCGAAATCATCAAAGCAAATCCAAGGACGCGAAGGTCGACACTGATCTCATGAATGCGCGGAACTTTATCAGGAATCAAAGAGACGAGCAGCGGCGTTCCCCAAATCGCCAGCAGAGATCCGAGCAAGCCGCCAAGTAAGGCCAGCAGCATGCTTTCAGTCAGCAGTTGCCTGATTACACGCCAGCGTCCGGCGCCGAGCGCGCCACGAATGGCCATCTCCTTCTGACGTGACGAAGCGCGGGCCAACAAAAGGTTGGCGACATTCGCGCACGCGATGAGCAGCACAAACACGACCGTTGCCAGCAGCACCAGCAACAGTCGCTTAATATTGCCGACCATCTGTTTTTGTAGCGGAACGAGGTTAACGGTGTAGCCGATCGTCCCAAGCGGCAAACTGGTTTCGATGGTCCTCAGTTCGTTTTCAGCTTGATTGATCGTAATGCCGGGCTTCAGCCGGCCAATGACAGCGAGGTTCAGACTTCCCTGGTTGTTTCGCTCTTGATCCGTCATCGCCAGCGGCATCCAGATATCGTTCCTGGTGGCGAACTGAAGACCGGGAACCATGTTGGCTCCGCCGGGAAACTCGAAGTCACGCGGCATCACTCCGACGACAGTCACGGTGTGACCGTCGAGAGTCAAACCCTTTCCCAACACGTTCTGGTCGGCCGCGAATTCTCTCTGCCAAAAACGATGACTGATGATCGCGACGGGCGCTGCGCCTTCCTGGTCCTGCTCGGGCGTGAACGTTTGTCCGAGGGCCGGGCCGGCTCCCAGCGCCTCAAAGAAATTTGCCGAGACGCGCACACCCTGCAACTGTTCCGGATCTCCGGCATGCGTAAGTTGCCAAGACCATTGCCGAAACGCCGCGAGTTCCTGCAATGTCTGTGTTTGCTTTATCAGGCCCAGATAGTTTGCGGCAGATGAGGGAAGCCTATCGCTCGTCTGCGCGAGTTTCGGAAGGTAGCCCCACATCATGACGATGCGTTCCGGATCCTTGAATGGCAATGGCCGCAGCAGCGTCGCGTTGACGACGCTAAAGATTGCGGTGTTGGCGCCGATGCCCAGCGCCAGAGTGACTACCGCGATTGAAGTAAAGCTCGGCCGCTTAATCAGACCGCGAATCCCGAAGCGAATGTCCTTTATTAATGTTTCCATAAAATTATTTCCGATTGTCGATTGCCGATTTCCGATTTGAACTGCCGCGTTTCGGTCCGAGCCGCAATTGACAATCGGCAATCGGCAATGACATCACTCGTAACGAAGCGCGACCAGTGGATCGACTTTCGTCGCGCGACGCGCTGGTACCAGGCATGCGAGCAGCGCCACGCCAATCAGGATCATTGCGATCACGACAAACGTAAACGGATCTGTGGCGCTCACGCCGTAGAGCATTTGTGACAACAGTCGCGTCAGGCCCAACGCCGCGACCAGGCCCAGCGCCGTGCCGCTCAGCGCCATCTTCATTCCGTGACTCAGGACCAGCCGCAGGACGTCTCTGCGTTGCGCCCCGAGCGCCAGGCGGATTCCCAGTTCGTGGGTGCGTTGGCCCACCAGATACGAGATGACTCCGTACAAGCCCAGGCTCGCCAACAGCAGCGCCGTCACTGCGAACGAGTCGAGCAGGATCATCATGAACCGTTGCTGGGCCAGCGAGGTCGCGATTACTTCGTTCATGCTTTGCGGTCTCGAGATCACGTTTTGTTTGTTGTGCGTTTGAATCACTGTGCGAATCGAATCGAAAGATGTTGCCGGGCCTCCTTCCGAGCGAACGACTACGCCGACTCCGGCCCAGCTGACCGGAACCTGGCGGAACGGTTCGTACAGTTGGGCCTGAAGTGTCTGGCTCTCGTCGGCATTGAGACTCCACTGCTTGACGTGACCAACCACGCCGACTATTTGTTGGGGGTCAGAACCGTCCTGAACTATCCGCTTGCCGATGGGATCGGCATTGCCGAAGTATTTCCGCGCAAAGACCTCATCGATCACTACGACTGGTTGAGATTTCGGATCGTCTTGATTGGAAAAGAACCGGCCTCGCTTGAGCGGAATACCCATCGCCGCCAGATATTGGGGCTCGACCCGGTAAACGAGCGCCATGTTCATCTCGCTCTGACTTGCCGGCTTTGGCTGGCCGTCGATCCAAAAGAAGAGATCGTCTTCACCAGCCAAGGGAATTGCTCCCGCCGAAAATGACACCGCGCGCACGCCTGGCGTGGCGGCGATTTGATCGCTGAGATCAGTTAACGCCGCATGAGTGGCCTCAGGTGTGGCCGTCTTCATTGACGGAGACAGACTGAGTGCGAAGGTCAACACATTGTCAGGGCGAAATCCCGGATCGACTTTCCAGATCGCGTTGAGGCTGCGAATCATCAATCCCGCGCCGATCAAAAGCACCAACGCCAGCGCCATCTCGACGGTGACCAGGAGTCCCTGCGTCCGTCCGCGTGCGCTGCTGGTTCCCCGTGCGCCCTCCTTGAGCGTTTCCGAAAGATGCCGGCGCGAAGTCTTCAGCGCGGGAGCAAGTCCCGTCAGAATCCCGGCGAGCAGCGAAAGGGACACGGTGAAAATCAAGACGCGGTTATCGAGGTGTATTTCGGAAGCGCGCGGCAGAGTGGTCGGCAACATCGCGAGCGCGGCGTTGGTCGCCCAGTTGGCTACCAGCAATCCGAGTCCGCCGCCAACTAAAGCGAGCAACAGACTTTCAACGAGAGATTGCCGTAGCAATCGCCAACGTCCGGCGCCGAGCGCGGCTCGAATAGTGAATTCGCGCATCCGGCCAGTGGAGCGGACGAGCAAAAGGTTACTGACATTGACGCAGGCGATCAGCAGCACGAATCCGACAGCTCCAAGCAGCAGCCACAACGTGGGACCGATGCCGCCGAGCATTCTTTCCTTAAGCGAAGAGACTTTGGCGTCGTTGCCCCGGTTGGTGTCCGGATAAGTTGCGGCCAGACGTCCCATGACGCCGCTGAGATCGGCTTGCGCTTGCGCGATCGAGACACCGGCTTTGAGCCGGCCGAAGCCGTGCAGCCCCAGGCCAGCGCTACGACTCTTGAGCGCGGGACTATTCCATTGGCCGATCGGGACATAGCAGTCAGTGCCGCGAAAGAGGGGAAAGCTCGCGGGCATGACGCCGACAATCGCGTAGGTCTTGTCATCAAGAGTCAGGCTCTTACTCAAAATGTCTTTCGCCGATCCAAACTTGCGGTCCCAAAGGTCCGCGCTGATGATCACGACCGGGCCGACGCCAGGCTCGTCTTCAGTCGATGCAAACGCACGTCCCATGACCGGCTTCATTTCAAATACCGAAAAGAAATCCGCGGTGACCAGCCGGGCGTTGACACGTTCGGGCTCGCCGGCGCCGATCAGGCTGAAAACGAATCCGCGTGAGAGGGCCATCGATGCGAAGGAGCGATTCTCTTTTTGCAGGTCGCGAAAATTCGGGTACGTGAGCGCGCCATTCTCAAAATTTGGTTTGCTTTGATCGAGGGTCACCAACTGATCCGGCTGAGGGAAAGGCAGCGGATTAAGCAAGACCCCATTCACGATCGAAAAGAGCGCGATGTTGGCCCCGATGCCGAGCGCCAACGTCAACACGACTACCGCAGTGAAGCCCGGCGCTTTTGCCAACGTCCGGATTCCAAGTTTCAAGTCATGAAACATTTTGGGCCTTGCCTTTCTGTTAAGCCCTCTACCTTTGGGAGAGGGTTGGGTGAGGGCTTAAGCCACGCCGACCTAAACCCTCATCCCCTGAAAAAAAACCGTCATTCGTATCTGAGCGCTACCAGCGGATCGATCTTTGTCGCGCGTCGCGCCGGGATATAGCAAGCAATCAAAGCCGCGGCGATTAAAGTCAGAGAAACAAACGCGAATGTGATCGCGTCGGTAGGCTTGACTCCGAACAGCAACACGGCCAGCAATCGCGTCAGCGCAAAAGCTCCCGCCAATCCGATTAGCACTCCCGCCGCTGCCAAAGTCATGCCGTTCCGTAATATGAGCGACAGCACATCAGCGGCGCCGGCGCCCAGGGCCATGCGGATTCCTATCTCCTGGGTACGTTGCGTCACGGCGTAAGACATCACGCCGTAAATACCGATAACTGCGAGAATCAACGCGAGCGACGCAAACACGATCAAAAGCAACATAAAAAAGGACCGCAAGAGAATTGAATTGGACTGCAGTTCCTGCAGAGTCGCGACGTCGTAAACGGCTTGTTCGTTATCAACTGACAGGATGGCGTTGCGGACAGCGGCGACCATTTCTTCCGGCTGGTGTTCAGTTCTGACAACAATCGTGTTGAAGGACGTAGGAAATTGTTCATGCGGCAGATATATCTGCATTGGCGGTTTCTGATCCAAAGCATATTGCGAGACATCGTTAACAATGCCGACGATCGTTCGCCAAGGTTGTGGGTTCTTCTCATTAACCGGAAATTTTATGCGCTTACCGATCGGATCTTCACTCGGCCACAATTGCTCGGCCATCGTCTTGTTAATCAACGCAACCTTCATTGCGTCGGCGTTGTCCTGCTCAATAATTCCCCGGCCCTTTCGCAGAGGAATCTCCATAGCGCGCAGATAACCCGGCGTCACGACATAGAGATCTACGCTGATCTCCTCGCCGCGAGGCTTTGGATGGTCTTCCACCGCAAGTCCCCGTCCATCGAAGTTATCGCTTAAGGGGAGCACGCTGGTGATTCCGGCAGCCTTAACACCAGGCAGCGCTGCAATGCGTTCGGTTGCCTGTTTATAAAAAGCGATGAGGTTTTCCGGCTTGGGATATTTGGCGTTGGGCAAGCCGAGATTCATCGTCAGCACATTTTGAGAATTGAAACCTTTATCCACCTGGCCAAGTTGCAAAAGCGTTCGCACCAACAAGCCGGCGGCTACCAGGAGCACGAGAGTCATCGCGACTTCAGAGATCACCAGAGCGCTGCGCAGCCGATTGCCTTTTGCCAATCCACCCGCGCCCCGGCCCGTTTCCTTCAACGACTCAGTAAGATTCGGGCGAGACATTTGCAATGCGGGTGCGAGCCCGAAAATCAGGCCCGTAAGTATCGACACGCCCAACGTAAACGCCAGGCAACGAAGGTCAATGTGAAAGCTATTGAACACTGGATTGATCTTCGATCCGAGCTTTTCAAACACTCGTATTCCCCACAAAGCGATCAATAGACCGAGTCCGCCTCCCAGGAACGCAAGCAGCAAACTCTCCGTCATTAGTTGTCTTATTAATTGACTTCTGGCAGCGCCGATTGCAGAGCGAATGGTGATCTCTTTTTGTCGTGCAGTTGAACGCGCCAGCAGCAGATTCGCCACGTTCGCGCAGGCGACCAACAAGACAAATGCTACAGCAACGAAAATTATCCAGAGCGCGCGACTCGTTTCTCCAACCGTGTCTGTGGTGATGGAAGTGACGTGGATCCCGCGTCCTTTATTCGTTAAGGGGTGCGCTTGTTCCAGTCGCTGGGCCAGCACGGTCATCTCTGCCTGAGCCTGGCCGATAGTGACGCCCGGCTTCAGTCGCGCAATCGCGCGCAGATGTCGCGCGTCGCGTTGTGAGTCGTCATAGGACTCAGCCACGGGACGATAGAATTCGCCCTCAGGCCTGACCAGAGTCGAAGGGAGCGTATGAAAGTCCGGGCCCATCACACCGACAATCGTATAAGGCCGGCTGTTGAGGAGGGCTTTCTTGCCGACGATGGCCGCGTCACTGCCAAACCTGCGTTGCCATAAACCATAACTAAGGACGATGACAAAATCTTTGCCGTCTTCCTGCTCTTCCGCGGTGAAGACGCGGCCGAGCATCGGCGTGCCTTTCATTACATTGAAGAAGCCATCGCCAACCTGGATCGCGGGAATCCGTTCAGCAGGGCCATCGCCGGACATGATTGGGTTCCAGCCGGTAAACGTGGCTACCTCTTCGAAGGAGCTACTCTGTTTGCGAAAATCCGCGACATCAGTCGCCGAAACCTGGTTGCGATCGTGCAGCCGCCCGTCTTCTTCGCCACTGCCCCAAAGAAGCATCAGGTTCTGCGGTTCTTTGTAAGGCAACGGTTTGAGAAGTACGGCGTTGATGACACTGAACACTGCGGTGTTCGCACCCACTCCCAGCGCGATTGAAAGCACTGCGACGGCGGTAAAGGCTGGACTCTTAAGTAGCATACGAATCGAGTAGCGCAGGTCGCGAAAAAGTGTTTGCATTTGATTCCGTTCCTTCTCGTTATTTCCAGCCAGGCTCTCTTCTGCCGGGTTTTCACCTCTCTGAAAAATGAAGTCACTCGTATCTGAGCGCCACCAGCGGATCGACCCGCGTTGCACGCCAGGCCGGGATGTAGCTGGCGACAAACGTGATCGCCAGCAAACCGATCGACACTGCGGCGAAGGTCATCTTGTCTGTGGCCGCCACGTCGAACAGCAACGTTGAGATAAGACGAGTCAAACCAAACGATCCGGCTAGGCCGACCAGGACGCCGGTGATGGCGAGCAGGACTCCCTGCCTCAGGATCAGCTTGAGCACGTCCGCGCGCTGTGCGCCGAGCGCCATGCGCACACCAATCTCGTGTGTCCTTTGCAAAACCGAATAAGACATCACGCCATAGATCCCAACCGCGGCCATCACCATAGCGACGACAGAAAAGATCGCCAGCAGCAGCGAGTTGAATCGCGAGCGCGCGACAGATCTCGCCATCAGGCCGTTCATCGTGATTACTTCACCAATCGGCTGATCGGGATCGAGCTGATGAATTACGTTGCGCGCGGCAGCCGCGACGTTCGGGCTGTCCCCACGCGTGCGAATTGCGATCGTCATCGAGGAATAGACAAGCTCTGCGTGCGGCCAAAACGCCATTGGCTCTACTTCACTGTCCAGACCTCTGTGTTTGTTGTCGCCGACGATGCCGATGATTTCACTCGGCGGGTTTTCCTCTTTCATGTAAATCGTGACTCGTTGGCCGAGGGCGTCCTGCCCGGGAAAGTTCTCGCGGGCGAATGCTTCATTAACGACCACGACATGACGCATCTCTAACACTTCCTGCGTGGTGAAGAGACGTCCACGCTTCAGCGGAATGCGCATGGTCTGAAAGTAATTTGCGTCCGTCACGCAAACGCCGGTGCCGAGGTCCTGACCCGGTGGGCGTTTAGGCTGGCCTTCGATGTCCAGGTTTGTGCCTGAATGAGGGCCGTCGAATGGAAGCGTGTTTATGGCGCCCACCGATTCCACGCCGGGTATCGCGCGCATCTGTTCCGTCGCTTGCTTGAAGAAACTGATCAACTTCGCATCGCTGTCATACTTCCGTGGCGGCAAGTTGACTCGAAGGGTTAGTAGATTATTAGCATCGAAACCGGGTTCGACTGATTCGAGCCGGCTGAGGCTTTTCATAAGCAAACCTGCGCCGACCAGGAGCACCAGCGCCATGGCCACCTGGGCCACGACAAAAATACTTCTCACCCGATGCGCGCGCGTTCCACCTATGACATTCCGGCCGCCTTCTTTCAACGGCTCATTCAGATCGAAGCGCGAGGCTTCGAACGCCGGAATCAGGCCGAAGGCAATTCCGGTAAGCAACGTCAGCCCGACCGTAAAAATCAACACCGGTATATTGACCGCGGTTGTTCGTAGATCCATCAGCTCGGGCGGGCTGAGTGCGAGCAGCGCCTTCGTCCCCCACCACGCGAGCAGCAGACCAAGCAAGCCGCCGATGACCGACAGCAGCACACTTTCAGTTAAAAGCTGTCGCGCGATTCGCCACCGGCTGGCGCCGAGACCGGCGCGCAAGGCAATCTCTCTTCTCCGCGAGGTAGCGCGCGCGAGCAGCAGGTTCGCGACGTTCGCGCACGCAATCAGCAAGACAAAGCCTACGGCGCCAAGCAGGATCAAAAGTGGTTTGCGGATCTCGCCGGTGAACTGAGTACGTAATGGGACGACGGTCACGCCCCACTTGGTATTGAATTCCGGATACTGCTGCGCGAGCCGGGCGCCGATCATGTTCATCTCGTTCTGCGCCTGCTCGAAAGTAACGCCCGGTTTCAGTCGCGCGACCGCGCGCGCGAATCGACCGCTGCGCCGGCGTAACTCGTTTGAGATTTGCCAGGGCGACCAAATCTGCGGCGCGCGGCTCAACATCGATCCCTTCTGCACGTACCACCCAACGTCGGGCGGCAGGACACCGATGATTTCGTTCGGCTGGTTGTTGAGGGTTAGCTTGCGGCCGATGATGTTTGGGTCGCCACCTAAACGTCTTTGCCAAAGATCGTAGCTGATCACGATGACCCGAGCCTGGCCCGGCTTGCCATCGTCAGGCGCAAAAGTGCGTCCTTTGATCGGACTGACGCCCAGCAGAGAAAACAGATTCGTGGTGGCAATCTGCGCGGGTACTTCTTCGGGCTCGCCGTCGCCGGTGAGGTTTGCATTCTGATCAAAGAATGCGGCCATGTCGGTAAAGACGCTGCTCTGCTCTTTCCAATCAAAAAAGTTTCCCAGGTTGATTACGTTCTGTGCATTGCCTTTTCCGCTCTGGCGGTTCTCCCAGACAATCGCCAACCGGTCACCTTCCGCATAAGGGAGCGAGCGCAGCAGCACCGCATGGACCACACTGAAGATCGCGGTGTTGGCTCCGATGCCCAACGTCAAAGCAATAATCGCCACCAGCGTAACTGCTGGACTCTTTACCAGCATCCGAAAGCCATAACGTAAATCCTGAATCAAACCTTGCATGATTTCCCCTTACTCATTGCCGATCGTCGATTTCCAATTGCCGATTTAGGGTCGGCGCAGCACTGCCCACTTCATTCAAGATCAGCTGACCAAGACCAGATTCCGTAAGGCTTTTTCAATCGGCAATCGGCAATCGAAAATCGGCAATGTCTTCACTCGTAACGCAGCGCCACCAATGGATCGACTTTCGTCGCGCGGCGCGCCGGGATGTAGCAAGCCAGCAACGCCGTCACGAGCAGGGAAATCGATACCGCGATGAAGGTGAGCACGTCCGTCGGCTTGACGCCGAACAACAGCGTCGTCATCCAACGCGTTACCGCGAAAGCCCCGGCGAATCCGGCAACGATTCCAAACAGCGCGAGCGCCATCCCGCCTTTCAAAACCAGTTTGAGCACGTCACTCATCTGCGCGCCGAGCGCCATGCGAATACCAATCTCCTGGGTGCGCTGCGTAACGTAGTAAGCGGTGACTCCGTAAATGCCGATCATCGCCAGCAGTAGCGCCGCGCCCGCGAACGCGCTCAGCAGCAACATTGGCGTTCTGCGCGGCGCCACCGAGGTGGCCAGCACATCATTCATCGGGCGCACGTTAAAGACCGGCGCGCCCTTATCGAGCGATCGAATTTCGTTTCTGACTGCGGCGGCGGCATTCGCGGGATCGCCGCTCGTGCGAACTACAAACGACATGCTGCCCCAGCTCGCATCCTGCCCGTACGGCACGTACATTTGCTCTCCGGGTTCGTTATCAAGCGATGCTTTTGTTTCGCCGACCACCCCGACTATTTCGCGCGGAAATTTTTCGTCGCGCCAGATGGTGATGTGCTTGCCAAGGGGACTCTGGCCGGGCCACAGCTTGCGCGCCATCGTTTCGTTGACGATCACGACCTTGGTCGAGTTCTCGACGTCGCGGTCGTTGAAATTGCGACCGGCCATCAGCGGAATTTGCAGAGTCTGGAAGTAGTCGGGCGTAGCGGCGAGGAAAGCTGCATCGCCGTTTTCCTCAGGCGTTGCCGGTCGTCCTTCGCGAATATAGCCACGCCACACATTGAACGTGTCGCCGCCCAAAGGCAGACTCAAAACCATTCCCGCCGATTGGACACCCGGAAGTGAATGAACGCGATCGATCGCCTGTTGGAAAAATTGAAGGCGCGGCTCGCCCGCCGGGAACTTTCCGGGCGGAACCGAAATGCGCATGGTAAGCACGTTGTCCGCGTTGAATCCCGGCGTCACTTCGCGCAAGTGCATGAAGCTCTTAATCAGCAAACCAGCGCCGACCAGCAGCATGAAAGACATGGCGATCTCAGCGACCATCAGCAGGCCGCGCACCCGATTGCTGCGCGCGCCGCCGGCGTTACCGCGCGAGCCTTCCTTTAGTGCTTCAGATTGATCGGAGCGCGAAGCCTGCAGCGCCGGCGCCAACCCAAATATCAAACCAGTGAGTAAGGTAAGCGCGATCGTGAAGATGAATACGCGTGTGTCCGGTCGAATCTCGTCAAAGCGCGGAGTGTTAGCCGGGCTGAGGACAATCAGCAGCCTGGTTAGCCAGAAGCTGAGCAGCAAACCGAACCCACCGCCGAAAAATGAAAGCAGCAAACTTTCGGTTAGCAGCTGGCGAATTATTCGTAAGCGGCTCGCGCCCAAAGCTGTCCGCACAGCCATCTCTTTCTGTCGCGCGGTGGCGCGCGCCAACAGCAGATTCGCGATGTTCGCGCACGCGATCAGTAAGACGAAAGCGACTGCGCACAACAACACCAGCAACGAGAGTCGCACGTCGCTGACCAGACGGTCTTGCAGGCTGGTTACCTTGACGGTCCAGCCGCGGTTGGTTTCGTTGTAGCTTTGAGCCAGGCGCTGATTGATCGTGTCCAGTTGCGCCTGAGCCTGCGACACACTCACACCTGGTTTGAGACGGCCGATGACATTGATGAAACGATTGTCGCGAGCTTCTTTTGCGGGATCCAGAGGCAGCGGCACCCAAGTCTCTGATTGGCTCGGATAGTCGAAGCCCTGCGGCATCACGCCGACTATAGTCGTCGCCTTTCCGTTAATCGTGACTTTGCTGCCGACGATGCTTGCGTTCGCGCCAAAGCGGCGCTGCCATAATCCAAAGCTGAGGACTGCGACCGGATCGCGTCCGGCTTGCGCGTCATCAGGTTGCAGAGTGCGGCCGCGCAAACTGGGAGTCCGAAACAGGTTGAAGAAATCAGCGGTCACAGCCGTGCCATGCACGCGCTCTGTCTCATCGCCATTATTAAGGAGCACACCACCGGCGATGAAGCCGGCCATCTGCTCAAAGACCTGGTTCTGATTTTGCCAGTTTGCGAAATCCGGAATCGACATGTTGGATTGCGTGATTCCTCGCGGCGGATTAATGCCTTCGAGTACCACGATTCGACTTGCTTCCGGATATTGCAGTGGCCGCAGCAAGACCGCATTCACAACAGTGAACATCGCGCTGTTGCCGCCGATAGCCAGCGCGAGCGTGCTTACGGCAACCAGGGTAAACGCGGGCTGCTTCAGCAAACTGCGAATGCCGTAGCGGAGATCTTTGAAAAATGTTTCCATAATTCTCCTTTGCGGTTTTTGCTATTCGTAACGCAGCGCCACCAGCGGATCGATCTTTGTCGCCCGCCGCGCGGGCAGAAACCCGGCAACCATCGCCACCCCGAAAAGAAAGACGGCGGCTGCGGTCAACGAGAATGGATCCGTGGGTGTCAGTCCAAACAGCATCGACGCCGCGAACCGCGTCACGCCAAAAACGAACGGCAATCCCACGACTATTCCTGCCAATGCGAGCATCACTGCCTCGCGCATAATCATCGTCAGCACGTTGCGCGCTTGAGCACCGAGCGCCATCCGAATTCCAATCTCTTTCCGGCGGCTGGCAACGCCGTACGAAAGAATGCCGTAGAGCCCAACGCTGGCCAGAGCGAGCGCCAGAAATCCGAAGAAGCCGGACAGCGTGGCCATCAAACGATCGCGCAGCAACGAATCACTGATCATTGACTTGAAATTCTGAAAACTAATGTTCAGGTTCGGATTGGCGTTCGTCAGAACATTCTTAACAGTTGCCACCATTTGTGTTTCGGGCAAGCTCGACCGAATCAGAAATTGGCCGTTTGCGGCGGGATGAGGTTCCTGCGACGAGGGTAAGAACGCGATGGGGCCAAACGGTTCGCGCAGATCCTCATACTTGGTGTCTTTCACCAGACCGACAACCTCGTAAGCCGTTTCGGGACTACCCGGCGTCGCTTCTACCCAGAACCTTCGGCCAACCGGATTGGCGCCAAATGAAAGATCGCGCGCGAAGGTTTCGTTAATGATGGCGACCTTGAGCGAGTTGGTTGAATCGGAAGCGTTGAAGTCGCGCCCGGCTATCAACGGCGTGCGGAGTGTGTCGAAATAAGATGCGCCCACCGACGCGAACGATGAATTCACCATTCGCTCTCGCTGGCCTTCAGCCCAGACATTGTTATCGACCGAGTTGCCGCTAAGCGGCACTATGCTGGTATCGCTGACGGCCTCGACTCCCGGTATCGCCTTGAGACGGTCAAGGAGTTGCGAGCGGTAGGCCACTCGCTGTTCGTTGGGCAAATTCAAGCGGCCAAAGTCTGCGCGCGCAATCAGAATTCCTTGTTGTTGAAATCCGGGGTTCACACTCGCGAGCTTGCCCAGGCTGCGGGTAAAGAGCAGTGCTCCGGCGACCAGCACGAGTGAGAGTGCGACCTGGACCACGACCAACGTGCGCCGCAAACTGAATCGCTCTCGACCGGCGGTTAAGCCGCGCCCACTGGCCTTCATGGCGGCGCCCGGTTGCACGCGCGTCGCGCGCAGCGCCGGCGTCAAACCAAATAAGACACACGTGACCGCAGCGATGGCTGCGGCAAATGCAATCAATCGCCAATCGAAACTCAGATCAAGGACGATCGCATTTGAGGCGGTGCTGATAAAGGTGACCAGCAACCCGCTCAGCACTTGGGCCAGTGCGGCGCCCAGCACCGTGCCGATGCCGGCGAGTAAGAGACTCTCCGCCAGTAGTTGACGAACGAGGCGCGCGCGTGAGGCTCCGACTGCCTGGCGCACGGCCATTTCACGTTCACGCGTGCTCGCGCGCGCCAGGAGCAGATTGGCAAGATTCGCGCACGCGATCACCAACACTACTCCAGCAATCGCCAGAAGCAGCCACAACGGATGCTCATAGTCCTCGCGCAACAGCGAATAACCGGCTGCGACCGGCGAAGCTTCGAGCTTGAAACCGAGATAGTCTTTGACGCTGGCTTCCGGATAGTTTGCCGGCAGCGAAGACTGAAACCACCCCGGTGACATTGATTGCAAACTCGCGTTTGCCTGCGGCAACGGTTCACCGGGCTTCAGGCGGCCGGTAACCATCAACCACCAGTTTGTTCCTGAATCAAGCCGGCTGTTCTTTCCACGCAAAGTCGCCTCAGCGCAGATCGGCAACGCAAAATCAAATGACCTACCGACTTCTAGTCCATAAAAACCAGGCGGGGTCACACCTACGATCTCGAGCGAATGATCGGCAAGAGTCAGCTTTCGACCGATGACATCGGAGGCTCCGCCAAATTCCTTTTGCCAGAAGCCGTGGCTGATCACCAGGACCGGCGCGGCGCAGCCACGAACGTCGTCACTTGAATTCAAAACGCGGCCCATGAAAGGCTGGACGCCAAGCACGCTAAAGAAATCGCCGCTGACCCACAGTCCCTTGCCGATACGCACTTCACCGCTTTGCGCTAAATTGAAATTGCCAGGCCCCCACGCGAAGATTCCGGAAAACGCCTGCTGGTGATCGCGTACCTGTTCCCAGATCGGATTGGTGACCGCGTTGTATCGAGAGTTGTAGCTGCCGCGTCTTGCGTCGGCGTTGGAGAGTCCCACCTGCGCGAGTTCCTGCGGCGCTTTCACCGGGAGGGTTTTCAAACGCACCGCATTAAGTAATTGAAAGATTGCTGTATTCGCGCCGATACCCAGTGCCAGCGAGAGGACTGCCGCAACTGTGAATTTTGGAGTCTTACGCAGCATTCGCGCCGCGAAACGGAAATCGTATAGTAGGCTGGTCATACTTTTTTTCTCACTCGTAACGTAGCGCGACCATCGGATCGACTTTCGTTGCCCGACGCGCTGGTAATAAGCAGGCGATCAGCGCCACGATGGTGAGCAGCGCCGCAGTAACGCCAAAGGTCAGAGGATCTCTCGGCTGCACTCCAAAGAGCATGCTGTTGAGACTCTCGAGATACCTGGTCAGCACGAAAGCACCACCGAGTCCGAGCGCTACACCTATCAAAGTCAACGTCAAACCCTGTCGCAAAATCATCGTCAGCATCCGGCCGCGGTTTGCGCCCAACGCCATGCGAATCCCAATCTCATGCGTTCGCCGCGACACCGAGTAAGCCAGCACGCCATAGAGGCCGATGGAAGCGAGTTGCTGCGCCAGGAGGCCGAACAGGCCCATCAGCTTCGCGAACAAGCGCTCCATCGAAAGCGTTTCATCCGCTTGCTCGATCTGCGTCTTGATGTTGTTTAGCGGCAGGTTGGGTTCAACCTCGCGCACAGCCTGACGAATCGCTCCGACATATGCCTTCGGGTCGCCTGTCGTCCGCACCTCGAACGTCATCACGTTGATTGCTCCCGGAGTCTGCAACCAGGGCCGATACATGGTCGCGGGAATTTCGTCGCGCTGGCTCGTATACTTTGCGTCTTTGACCAGACCGATGATCTCGATCGGATCCGGCCGCGCAATGTCCATACTGAATCGCTGGCCGATGGGATTGACTCCGGGAAGATACTTTTCTGCAAAAGTCTGATTTACAACCGCGACTTTGGGCGCTTTCAAATCATCCTTAGCGCTGAACGTGCGCCCGAGCAAGAGAGGGATCCCCATTGCTTCCATGAAGTTTTCCCGCACTTCGTGGAAATAGACTTCTGCGGTTTGCGGCACCCGGTTATCAGGACCCGGTTTGGCGTTCGGCAGATCAAAAGTGCCGTTAGATGAGCTTTGCGAAAGCAAAGGCACGCGCGAGAAAGTAACGGTCCGGACTCCCGGCACAGCTTCAACCCGCGCAAAGACTTGTTGATAGAAATTCCTGAGGTGGTCGTCTTTGTAACCCAGCAGGCTGGGATCGATGTTGAAGAGCAGGAGATTCTCTTCGTTAAATCCGGGTTCGACTTTCTGCAAATTAATCAGAGTTCGCACCAGCAGTCCCGCACCGATCAAAAGCAAGAGTGAAAGTGAGACCTGGGCCACGACCAGTGAACGGGTCAGTAGCGAGCGGGTCGTAGAGCTGGAACCACGGCCGGTGTCTTTAAGTGCCGGTGTCAGGTCGAGCCGGGTTGCTCGCAAGGCTGGAACAAGGCCGAATACGATTCCCGTCAAAAGCGAGAGGCCGAAAGTAAACGCGAGGACGCGCAGATCCAGACGCGGGTTCATCGAATTCTCGCGGCCGGCCCACTCGCCCACACTTATGAGACTGTCTTTGATCCATAGCGCGATTAAGATGCCAACCGTTCCCCCGAGTGTTGATAGCAGCACGCTCTCAGTCAGCAATTGTCGAATCAGGCGCCAGCGGCTCGCGCCCATGGCCAGGCGCACGGCAATCTCTTTCTGTCGCGAAGACGCGCGTACCAACAGCAGGTTCGCGACATTAGCGCAGCTAATCAACAGCACCACCGCAACGACACCAAGCAACAGGCGAAGTGGTTTGACAAAGAACTTCCGGCCACTCATCTCGCCTCGGCTTCCGGATATGGCTCCGAGATGCGGGTAGTCTTTGGGATCAAGTTGACTGATCGGTTGTTGCCCTCGCGCTCGCCTTTGGATCTGCCGAGCCTCGCGGTGGTCAAGTGCGGATTGCTGAAACGCGAAATCAAGCGACGCTTGCGCTTGCTCGATCGTGGCGCCCGGTTTCAATCGACCCATCAACCTGAGCCACCAGTCACCAGCGCCCATGAATTCAGAACGATCACCATCGACCTGCGTCTCCCATCCCAACGGAATCGCCACGTCCATTGACGAACCGAGGTCCATTGCGCCTTCAAAACCGGGCGGCGCCACACCAGCAATCGTGAAAGCCACATTATTGAGATTGATTTGCTTGCCAATGATGTCGGACCTACCGCTGAACCGCTTCTGCCAGTATCGATAGCTGATGACCGCCACCGGACTAGCCGCGGAGTTGTCGTCAGAGTAAGTGATCATGCGGCCCAGAAAAGGCCGGACGCCGAGGACCTCGTAGTAGTTTCCCGTTACCGCTTGAGCACTGGCGAAATCCGCCAATCCATCGGCATTGACGTTCAAACCGATCGCGCCAAACGCGACGATGTCCGAGCAGGCGCCGCGTTGCTCGCGTAAACGCACGAAGGTCTGATATGGAAAAGAGGAGCGAGTCGTCAGGTTGGTACCCGGGTCAGTTCGGTTGGTCCCGTTATGACTGCCGGGCGTGAACTGTTTGGTCGAGACCGAATTGAAGAGCACCAACCGATCAGGATCCTGAACGGCCGGCAGCTTCTTCAGCAGCACCGTATCGACCACGCTGAACAACGCCGTGTTCGCACCGATGCCCAGCGCGAGGGTCAGCACTGCGATGGTCGTGAATCCCGGATTCTTCCT
>DNNE01000014.1:46673-47986 GCA_003487805.1 Blastocatellia bacterium
CGTGAATCCCGGATTCTTCCAAAGCATCTGCAAGCCGTATCGCAAGTCCTGCCAAAAGATCTGCATCTTCTTAACTCCTTCAGTCAACGCGAAGGTCTAGAAGTCCGCCCTATCAAATCGCTTTTGCACGCGGCCGCGTTCGTATTCAGACCCAATGGTCTTCGCCGCATCAACGAATGCCGATCGCAGACGCGCGTCAGTGCGATAGTGATTCATCGCCTCGAGCAGGAACGACGCCTTTTCGTAATCCGATTGAATGCGTGCTGACGACTCAACCAGGCCGGACAAGGCTTCGGCGCTGAGTTCATTTGCTTTGAGCGCGCCGCTCAACGTGCGGTGATGTTCATAATCAGAGCCGATGGTGCGCACGGCATGCAGCCATTCGGTGCGCAAGGTCAGGTCGGCTTGATAGCGCACGGCCGCCTTAATCAGCAGCGTGGCCTTTTCGTAGTCAGAGTCAATAGCCGCGGCAGATTGCGCGAGCGCGGCCAGCGCTTGTTTGCTCAGATCGTCGCGGGTGAGCGCGCCGGTCAAGGCGCGAGCGTGTTCATAAGCCGACCCAATCCGGGAAGCGGCTTCGAAGTATTCCGGGACTAAATCGTTATTGGCGAGGAAGACCTTTGCTACTTGCAGCAGTAACTGCGACAGTTCGTAATCGCTCTTGATGGTGGTCGAAGCGTTACGTAACGCGCTCTTCAGATCTTGAGTGCTTACACCCGGAGCTTGCAGCAACGCTTCAAAATAAATCCGGCGCACATAATCGCCTTTGAGATAAGTGATCTCTTCAATCAGTCCGCGGGTGCCGCGCTGTTTGAGGATTCGTTCGACGCGGGTATGCGCATCAAGACCGCCCTCGCGAACAGCCTGCAATAGAACTCTGCGCAGCCACGCTTGTCCCTCCGCGTCAAACGAACGGCTCTGCCCATCAGCTGAATAATCGCGGCGCAGTTCACCGCCCGCCCCGCGCGTCACCACCAGGCGATAAGTGCGAGGACCGCGGCTGTCATAGATGCGAAACGCGCCGTCACTGTCGATTGCCGAGACATCTGAGTAGTCATCATTGAAATCGACTTTGTTCTCGACCTTAACTTCGATCTTTTTGCCGTCGTCTGAGTTGTTCCAGGTCCAGGTGCTTCGCCCTGACTTTTGCTGTGACCGAAGTGACGGCGTCAACAGAAAGATCCCGAACATCAAAATGGCGACGAGGGCCATCGACTTGAAAAGTTTTTGTTTCACCTGCAGTTTCCTTTCACTTGATTCTCTTCGCGCTCTTACTCGTCTTGTTCCCTGTCCCTTTGGGAGAGGGTTAGGGT
>DNNE01000040.1:0-15441 GCA_003487805.1 Blastocatellia bacterium
TTTGGAGTGCGGCGGCTTGACGCCGCTTTTGGTTGTCGTTGTTCGATAGGGGCGCTTCAAATTTGGCTGCGGTTGGGTTGCAGCGCTAAAGCGGCGTCAAGCCGCCGCACTCCAAATCAACCCTTTCTTCTTCCGAACATATCGAAGCCGACCGCCGCGACCAGCACTCCGCCCTTCACCACGTACTGGGCCCAGTTCTCGACATTCAAGAGCGACATGCCGTTGTCGAGGCTCGATAAAATCAGCGCGCCGAGCACTGCGCCGAACACCGTGCCGCGGCCGCCCATCAAACTGGTGCCGCCGATCACGCATGACGCGATCGCGTCGAGTTCCATCAGTGTGCCGGCATCAGGCGACGCGCTGCCGACGCGCGCGGTGTGCAGCAGCGAAGCCAAACCCGCTAACGCACCCATCAAACAAAACGCTGCGAGGATGTATCGCTTGAGATTAATTCCCGACAAGCGCGCCGCGTCGGGATTTCCGCCGATCGCATATAGATAACGGCCGAACGTGGTGTTCGCGGTTAAGAAGGCTCCAGCCAGCGCGACCGCGACCAGAAATATCACGGGAATCGGCAACCCGCCGGCCTTATTCATCAGAATGATGAACGCGACGATCACGATTGATGGCACTACAATTCGCGTGACGATTGCCGAGGGGCTCAGCGTTTTCAATCCGTGACGCTGTCGCGCGCGATTGCGGCGAAGATTGGTCCAGGCAATCGCGACAATACTAATTGCGGCCAGGGCGAGTCCGACTCTTCGATCCAGGAACTCGCGGCCCAGGGATCGAAAGAACGGCAGCTCGACGGGAATCGTGGCGCCCTTCGTCAGTTTAAGAATCACGCCGCGCCAGGCCTGCAATCCGCCGAGGGTGACGATAAACGACGGGATATTTACATAAGCGACCAGCGTCCCTTGCAACGCGCCAATCAGCAAGCCGACCGCGATTGCCGCAACCAGACACGGAACCAATCCCCAACCCTGGGCCATCGCCGCGATGCCGCCCGCGAGCCCAACCACCGCGCCGACAGATAGATCGATGTTGCCGCTGACGATGACCATCAACATGCCGACGGCCAGTACTCCGGTGACGGCGGTCTGCTGCAAAAGCTTCGAGAAATTAATTGCTCCCAGAAAAAGTCCGTAAGGGTGGTATTGATCGATTGTGGCCCACTGAAAGAACAGCCAGATCGCGATCAACGCGAGCAGCATGGTATAGGCGCGCAGCGCGGACGTCCGAAGTTTGAGACGGGCTGTGTTGGATTGATCAGTCATATTTAAATCTCAAACTCGTTTAGACGGCGGACTTGTCCGCCACCTTAGCAAATTCTTCTTCGGTCCATAGCCAACGCCAATCGATTTCAATGGGAACCCTTCCCGGTTCGTGCGGCAGATAGGCGTGATAACGGGACCAACGCCGCTTGGCTGGATGATCGCATAATCCGGCACGGACAGGGTTCAGGTGTATGTAGTTAAGCTTCTGTCGAATGAACTTGTCGCTCCAAATATCGATCGACGAAAAATCCTGAAGCCAAACCGCGTGAGTCTGGCCTGAGGCCAGCGGCCGCGCGAGTTTGAGTCGGCCGAGTATTTCCGATTCGTTCCCCGCTCGAAAATACTTCAAGATCTTTGAAGCAGATCTTCCCTTGAGCTTTCCAACAACTTTGCTGATGTTTAGTTCGATAGGATTTGCCAATAGATGAAAGTGATCCGGTATCAAGACGTAGCCGATTAGCTTAAATGGATCTTTAAGACGCGTCTCGGAAAGCGCTTCAATGAATAATGAACAAATTTCATCACGTCGAAATATCGGGACACGCGCATAGGTTACTCCCGTGAAGTAATGAACGAGAGTCTGCTCTTTCGATTTGAAAAGATGCATCGCTAAGAACATAGCCGGACAAGTCCGGCGTCTAAACGATCAGAATAATTCGTTCGACACTACGCTGCTCTGCGCGCGTGGCCCGTTGCGCACGACATCACTGCTTCAGGCGTTGCTTGACTGCGCGTGAATTCGCCCGTCACGCGTCCTTCATGCAAAACGATAACAAGATCGGACAGGCCGAGTACTTCAGGCAGCTCTGAAGAAACCAAAACGATCGCGAGGCCGCTCTCAGCCAGGCGATTAATCTGCGCATAAATTTCCTGCTTCGCGCCCACGTCGATCCCGCGCGTCGGTTCGTCGAGAAACAGCACGCGCGGGTTCGTCAACAGCCATTTTGCCAGCACCACCTTCTGCTGATTACCGCCAGAGAGTGTGCCGGCAACGGTGAAAACCGATGGCGCCTTGATTCGTAGATCGCTTGCGGCCCGCTCGCCGGCAGCGGCTTCCGCGTCTTCATTCGTTACGAAGCGTCCTGACACTCTGCGCAGGCACGCGAGCGTCATATTCTTCAGAATCGTCTGATCGAGAATCAATCCATAACGCTTGCGATCTTCCGTGACAAAGCCGATGCCGTGTTTGATTGCGTCCGCTGGTTTGGCGATCTGAATTTGCTTTCCGTCAACCAGAATTTCCGCTGACTTGCGTCCCGGATGGGCGCCGAAGATTGCCATCAGGAGCTCGCTCCGTCCCGATCCCATCAAGCCGGCGATGCCCAAAACCTCACCTTTGTGGGCCGTAAATCCGACCTGATCGACCAGGAGCTTGCCAGGAACCGACGGATCTTCGACCGTCACATTGCGCACTTCAAACACAACTTCGCCGCGATCGTGTTTAGCGTCAGGAAAAATTTGATCGACAGCGCGACCGACCATTTTGCCGATAACGCGCGGCTCATCGGTTTCAGCTGTCGGCGTAGTATCGATCGTCTTGCCATCGCGCAGCACCGTTATGCGATCGCTGATATGAAAGACTTCGTCGAGTTTATGCGAGATGTAAATCATCGCGACGCCGCGCGCGCGCAAGTCATTTAGAATTCCGAATAACGTCTCAACTTCAGCGTCAGTCAACGCGGCTGTCGGCTCATCCAGCACGACGATGCGAGCGTTTTGCGAAAGCGCTTTGGCAATCTCAACCAATTGCTGTTGCCCGATCCCGAGGTTGCGCACCGGGCTGTGAGGATCGATTGTCAGATGAAGATCATCGAGAAGTTTTTGCGCGCGACTGTAAAGCTCTTCCCAGTTGATGATGCCGAAACGGCGCGGCTCGCGTCCGAGAAAAATGTTCTCGGCGACGCTGAGATCTTTGACCAGCGAAAGTTCCTGATAGATAACCGCGATACCCGCTTGCTCAGAGTCGCGCACGCTCGCAAAGCGGCGCGCTGAGCCCTCAAGCACAACCTCTCCGCCGTATTCAGGGTGAGGATAGACGCCGGCGAGAATTTTGATCAGGGTCGATTTTCCGGCGCCATTTTCGCCGACGAGAGCGTGAATCTCTCCTGTACGAAGATCAAGGCTCACGCCGTCGAGGGCCTTGACGCCCGGGAAAGACTTGGTGATTTCCTTCATCTCAAGAAGAGGTGAAATCATCGTTTTGGATCGAAAACATTGAGAACTGAAAAGTGCAAAGTGCAAATTGAAAATTGTCCGTCGCGCTGAATTTGCGATTTGCAATTCTCATTTTTCAATTTGCATTGCTTAGAGTTACTGCTTGGGCCACTGATCCTTCGGCACGTTCTTATAAACATCTTCGAGTTTGTGATAGCCGTCTTTGATGACCGTCTGCATCACGTTGTCTTTGTCGAGGACCATCGGTTCGAAGAGCAGAGAAGGCACGTCGATCTTGCCGTTATTTATTTTGTCTTTCGCGTCGACCTTTTCGCCGCGCGCGAGTTTTACTGCCGAATCAACCGCGGCGAATGCCAGCGGCTGGATCGGTTTGTAGACCGTCATAGTCTGTTTGCCATCGACGATGCGTTGCACAGCATCAAGCGAAGCATCTTGTCCGGTGACCAAAACGTGACCCACCAGTTGCGGCGGCAGAGCAGAGACCCCCCCCCCCGCCGTGCCATCATTCGAAGCGACTACGGCCTGGATGTCGTTGTTATTTTTCGTGAGCGCGTCTTCCATGATGCGCAGAGCTTCGCTGGCCAGCCATTCGCGTGCGAACTGCTTGGTCACGATCTTGATCTGGCCTTTATCGATCGCCGGTTGCAGCACATTCATCTGACCTTCCATCAGCAGGAGCGCGTTGTTGTCGGTCTGCGAGCCGCCTATCAAGACATAGTTTCCCTTCGGTGCATGATCGAGCGCGTACTGCGCTTGCATCTGTCCAATCTTCACGACCTGGTGCGCGACGTAGAGATCCACATCAGAGTTTCTGACCAAGCGATCGTAACTAATCACGGGGACGCCTTGTTTGTGCGCGGCCTCGACAATTGAGGCAGCAATTTGCCCGTTGTGTGGGGCCACGATCAAAACATTTACGCCCTTGGTCAAGAGGTTGTCACACTGTTTGGTTTGCACGGCGTCGTCACCGTTGGCGACCTGAATTTCGCATTCAGCGCCGACTTCCTTGCAACGCTGCTCGACCAGGGCCTTGTCGCGCTGCCAGCGCTCTTCCTTGAGAGTGTCCATCGAAAAGCCGATGCGCACCGGTCCGCCGGTTTTTGCGCCGCGGCCGGTCTCAGGTCCTTTCACACAGGCGGAGCAGAGCAGCGTTGCCGCGAAAAGCGAGAACATCAATTTGGTTGTGATCTTCATTTCTTAGCCCTTCTTTGATGAAACGGTTATGTGCATTTGGAGTCGATTAACGCACGGCTCCGTCAGGATCCGGATGTTTATAGCCACCCAGGCTATATTATTCAAGCATCTCCGCGAGGAGCGAGACCGTTCCGCTCCTCGCGGAGACAAGAAAGTTGAACGGCGATTCGGACTATAAGTATTGCGCACCTGGCGGCGCTCAGCGTTACCGACGCGATTCAATCAGTGCTTCTTCCGTAAATCTCCGTCAACACTTTCAGACGTTGAATTAGCTCGTTGGGGATCGGATTGGACGGCATTCTCCAGCTCCAGTTGCCAGTCGTGCTTGCCGGAAGGTTCATTCTGGCGTCGCTCGCAAGTCCGAGCACGTCCTGCATCGGAATGATCGCAGTGTCGGCGACTGAAGCCATTGCGGCGCGAATCATGTCCCAGTTGATCTCGCTTCCGTTGCTTGCCAGGTATTGCAAACAATACTTGCGCTGATCGTTGTCAAGATTTTCAAACCAGCCGATCGTCGTATCGTTGTCATGTGTGCCGGTGTAGACGACCGTCCCGTGCGTGTGATTATGCGGCAGATGATCGTTAGTTGCGTTGCCACCAAAAGCAAATTGCAAAACGCGCATGCCGGGAAAGCCAGATTCCTCGCGCAGACTCTCGACATCCGGCGTAATGACTCCGAGATTCTCTGCGATGATCGGCAAATCGCCAAGCCTTTTTTTCAGACTGGCGAATAACTCTCGACCGGGCGTCTCGACCCATTCGCCATTTTGGGCGGTGACATCAGTGGCGGGAATCTCCCAGCAGGCAGCAAAACCGCGAAAGTGATCGACGCGAACGAGGTCGAACAGTTCGAGTGACCAGCGCACCCGATCGATCCACCATTGAAAATTGTCCGCGCGCAATCGCTCCCAATCGTAAAGCGGATTGCCCCAGAGTTGACCGGTCGCGGAAAAATAATCAGGCGGTACGCCGGCCACGACCGTGGGCTTTCCATCTTTATCCAGCTTGAAATATTCGCGATTGGCCCACACATCAGCCGAATCATGTGCCACAAAGATCGGCAGGTCGCCGATGATCCTCACTCCGCGTTCGCGGGCATAGCTGCGAAGCGCTTTCCATTGACGGAAGAAGATGAATTGGAAGAATTTCTGCTCGAGGATTTGCTCAGCCAGCGTCGATTTAATAGCGCTGAGTGTAATCGGATCACGTTGAGATAGTTCACGCTGCCAATCAGCCCATGAGGAGCCACCATGCATGTCCTTCAAAGCACGAAAGGTCGCATAGTCCGTAAGCCACCACGACGAATCGTCGCAGAATTCTTCGAATCCGTCATAGTTACTTAATGCGCCGTCTTTGAATTGAAGAAAAGCATGCTGAAGCAACCTTTCTTTGAAGTCGCGCACGATTTCAAACTCGACTCGTCCGGGTGAGAAATGGGCGACGTTAATGACGCTCTGGTCCAGCCAGCCATCGTCGATCAATTGGCGCGGATCGATCAGCAGTGGATTCCCGGCGAACGCCGAAATCGCCTGGTAGGGTGAGTTTCCGTATCCGGTTGGACCAAGCGGCAGTGTCTGCCACAGTGTCTGTCCCGACTCATGAAGAAAGTCGATAAACGCGCGCGCCTCAGCGCCAAGGTCGCCGATGCCGAACGGCGACGGCAGCGATGTAGGATGAAGGAGGATGCCGCTTGATCTGTTTGACACTGAACGATTCCTTGCGACTGGAGCGCAAGCGTCCTCGCTTGCAACGTTGCTGCTCCAGCCACCGTTGCCAATTCGCGCGCGGCTCATGATACTACGACCGTGAAAACTCGCAGCACCAGCGCGCGATTGCCCGTCTATGGATACCTGGGGCTGGCGATCATGGTTGCAGCTGAAGCGTTGCTCTTCAGTGGCAATCAATTTGTCGGGCGCTGGTTCACGCCGATTGTCTGGACCGGCTACATACTCTTCGTCGATGCGCTCGTTCGCAAATTTAAAGGGCGATCGCTGTTAACGACAGAGCGGCTCGAATTGCTTGTCATCGTCGTCGTTTCGATCGCAGGCTGGTGGTTGTTTGAGTTTTATAACGCCCCCAGATTTTGGAATTCCGATCTTGAGCTTTGGTGGCACTATCACAATCTCGAACCGAATCTCATGCTACGCCGTGCCGGTTATGATTGGGCCTTCGCCACAATCTTTCCGCTTCTGTTCATCACAGCCGAGTTGTTCCGAGTTACGATTTTCAAGAGTTTGACCGGACGGAAGATCGAGATACGGAAACCGATTTTGGTTTTGCTGATAATGTTGGGCGCGCTCGGAGCAATCGTGCCGCTGATCTATCCATCGCCGTGGTTTGCGCCGATTGTCTGGCTCGCATTCATACTCTTGCTCGATCCAATTAATGCAATGCGCGGCTGGCCATCAATTACCGGCGACCTGGCGCGAGGCGATTGGCGACGTCTGTGGTCGCTGCTCGGGAGCGGCTTCGTTTGCGGAATTCTTTGGGAGTTCTTTAACTATTGGGCCATCTCAAAATGGACTTACACCGTGCCGTACTTTGGCAACGTGAAGCTTTTCGAGATGCCGGTGCTCGGCTTTCTTGGCTTTCCGCCGTTTGCGATTGAGTGTTGGGCCATGTACATCTTTTGTCGATCGCTCATGAGCGGTAAGGTTGATAAATCTTCCGATACGATCTGGATTGAGACGAATGCGTAAACCCAATTCAAGAATGGTTCTGGCTGTATTTCTCGCGTGCGTCGTGATGCTTTGCACTTCGATCGCGATGACTGGGCGGACTGTTGCTCAGGTTGGCATTTCGCATGATGTTGGCACTCCGCCGCGAATGCGGGCCCGCGAACTCGGAATCGTTGTCGGCATCCTGCCGACGGGCCCCCACAACATGATCAGCGACGTCGACGGCGTTTCGGTGGGCCACACAACTCTGATCCAGGGCGACAACGTACGCACCGGCGTGACCGCGATTCTGCCGCACGGTGGAAATCTCTTTCGCGAAAAAGTCCCGGCCGCGGTTTTCATTGGCAACGCGTTCGGAAAGCTGGCGGGCTCGACTCAGGTGAACGAACTCGGTGAGATCGAAACCCCAATCATGTTGACTTCGACCTTGAATGTGCCGCGGGTCGCTGACGCGACGATTGATTACATGCTTGGACTGCCGGGGAATGAAGACGTGCAATCGATCAATCCACTTGTTGGCGAGACGAACGATGGGTATCTGAACGACATTCGCGGGCGTCACGTTGGCCGCGAAGAAGTTTTCGCCGCGATCAAGAACGCGCGTGGCTCCTGGTTGGTTGACGAAGGTGCGGTCGGCGCAGGTACGGGCACGGTTGCCTTCGGCTTCAAAGGCGGCATCGGAACGTCATCGCGCAAGCTGCCGGCGTCTCTCGGCGGATACACAGTTGGGGTGCTGGTTCAGTCGAATTTCGGCGGAATTCTAACGATTAACGGCGCGCCGGTGGGGCGTGAGCTGGGCAAATATTACTTAAAGGAAGAACTCGGTTCGACAAATTCGAGTTTGGCGAACACTGCAGACGGATCGATCATGATTGTAATTGCGACTGATGCGCCGATCGATCATCGAAACCTGCAAAGGCTCGCGGCGCGATCGATGATGGGACTGGCGCGCACAGGCGCCGCCGGCTCGAATGGCAGCGGCGATTATGCCATTGCTTTTTCGACTGCTCCTGAACTTCGCATTCGAAACTCTGCCAACGCTCGCAATCAAACAACGAACGTAAAGCTGCTTTCAAATGAAGCTATGTCGCCACTTTTCCTGGCAGTGATCGAAGCGACTGAAGAAGCAATTTACAACTCGCTTTTTCGCGCGAGCATGACCACCGGGCGCGGGCACACCGTCGAAGCCCTGCCGATTGATCGCACGCTGGAAATTCTTCGCAGGCATGGAGCCTTGTTACAGAACCGCGAGCGGTAGCGAGCGGATCAAGCACTCGACTGTCGTTTGGACCCAGATCAATGCTCTTTGTTCAAAGTAGCTTTCTGAATCCGCTCGCTACCGCTCGCGGTTCTGTAACGCACTTTCGTTGACACTCAATCAACGACTCACTAGAATACGCCCCACTCAAAAACACGGAGGACAATCGATTGGCTCTCAAAATTCGAATCAACAGGAAAAGTGTCGAATCAATGACACGACAACTCACGGATCAATTAGGCAGCTTGATCGGCGAGGGCGCATTGGCGGTTGGCAGCTTGCTTCCCAGTGAGCGCACACTCGCAAATTCACTCGGCATCGCGCGAAACGTGGTGCGGGGAAGTTATGAGTATCTCGAGAAGGCCGGCATCATTCAGCGTGAGGGTAGAAAAGGCCGGCGGGTTCGCGCGAAGACCTCGCGAAAGACGACCGCTACCAGGAGCGTGAAGAAAGCAGTTAAGAAGAGATAGCCCTCCGCGTCCTGTAAAGTATTCGATTTGCTCTACCTCGCACACCGTATGACACGCTAGCCCTTCGTATCGACCACCCCACGCGGGATGCCCGCGCGGGGACCCGGGTTAGTAGCTACCCGGGCAGCCACTCCATTTGAAAATGCGTCCCCGTTTCGCTGGTGCGCCTGAACCCCAGGCGCTCTAACAAATTAACGGCGCGATTGAATCTGATCACCTGTAGACGCAGCGGAAGGTTAGCCGGTCGCGCTTGCTCCTGAAGTTGTTGAATGAGAAGCGTTCCCACGCCCTGATTTCGATAGTCGGCAAGCAACACCAAATCGACGCAGCGAATTTCATCTGCGCGTGTTTCGACGGATAACCGGCCGATTGGTTTGCCGCTCATCAGCACGAGTTGATCGCTCGTGTGCTCATGATCTGTCTGAAGATTACGCTGAGCTACGTACTGCATCTCGAGAAACTCACTGATCCGATCTTCATCCCAACCAAGCCCGCGCAGATCGTCGCCGCGGCTGCTCTTGTAGAGTTCAATCAGGAAGTCTTCGTCCGTTTCGGCAACCGGCCGCAGGGTGATCGATTCCATTGGCGCGATTCTAAACCAATGAGGTCAGAACCGGGAGCGATAGCGACCGGGTAATGTGTTGAGTTGACCGCGACCCGGTCGCTATCGCTCCCGGTTCTGACTGCATAACGCCAGTCGCGCCGGTCCATCAAACATGCGATAATCAGGCTCAAGCTTTCCCGCACAACTAGAAATTCTTACGAGGTACGACATGAAACGTCTCTTTGCTGTCCTGGTTATTAGTTTGTTTGCGTTCGCAGCGCTTGTATCCGCGCAGGAGCGTCGCTTTACGATTGACGATTTGTTGAAGGTCCGCCGCGTCGGGGATCCGCAAGTCTCGCCCAAAAGTGATTTCGTCGCCTTCACGATTACTGATGTAGACAAGGTCGCTAACAAAAGCACGACGCAGATTTATTTGGTGCCGCTCAGTGGCGGAGAGCCGCGCCAGCTGACTAACGATGAACATTCGTCTTCCAGTCCGCGGTGGTCGCCCGAGGGCGACAGGCTCGCTTTTATTTCCGCGCGTGATGGTGAAGATCAAATCTGGACCATCGATGTTTCCAGTGGCGCGCTTAAGAAGATCACGACACTCTCAACCGGCGCCGGCGATCCGGTCTGGTCGCCAGACGGAAATTGGATCGCGTTCGCTTCCGACATCTATCCCGAGTGTCTGGACGACGCCTGTAACAAACGGCGAGCCGATGAAGTGGCGGCGAGCAAAGTCAAAGCTCACGTTGCAACCCGTCTCCTATTCCGCCATTGGAAAGCGTGGAAAGAAGGAATGCGAACGCATGTATTCGTTGTCCCTTCGGGGGGCGGGGAAGCAAAAGACAATACACCGGGCGATTACGATGCCCCACCGTTCAGCCTCGGTGGACCAACGGATTACGCGTTTTCGCCGGACTCGAAAGAGCTCGCCGTCGTCAGCAATCACGACAAGGTTGAAGCGACTTCGACGAACGCCGATATTTGGTTGATTTCGGTGCGCGGTGGCACACCGCGAAACATCACCGCGGCCAATCATGGCTATGACGGGTCGCCGCAGTTTTCTCCCGACGGCCGTTTTATCGCTTATCGATCCCAGGCCACACCCGGTTATGAAAGCGATCGCTTCCGTTTGATGCTCTACGATCGAAGGACAAATCAATCGCGATCGTTGAGTGAATCGCTCGATTCGTGGGTTGATGAGTTTGCTTTCGCGCCGGACAGTAAGACGATCTACCTGGCGGCTGAAGAGCGGGGAAAATCGCCGATTTATTCGGTGGCCGTGACTGGTGGGCCAGTCCGAAAGCTTGTCGGCGAAGGCGTCAACGGCGACATTCATCCGACGAATGATGGCCACGCTTTAGTTTTCTCTCGCAGCAGCATGACTAAACCGAGCGAGATCTATCGTGCGAACGCTGACGGCAGCGGCGTCACCACGCTGACTACGACCAACGATGCGTTTGTCTCTTCATTCAAACTGCAACCGGCAGAGGAAGTGACCTGGACAGGCGGCCTGGGCGCGAAGGTTGCCGGCTGGATCGTGAAGCCCGCGAATTTCAATCCACGCAAAAAATATCCGCTGGTTGTTTTGATTCACGGTGGCCCGCAGGGCGCGTGGAACGACAACTGGGGTTATCGCTGGAACCCGCAAATTTACGCGGGCGACGGTTACGTTGCGTTCCTGCCGAATCCGCGCGGCTCAACTGGTTACGGACAAAAGTTTGTCGCTGATATTTCCGGTGACTGGGGCGGCAAGGTTTTCACGGACATCAGTAACGGCGTGGCCATGGCGGCGAATCTTCCGTATATCGATAAGAACCATATCGGCGCCGCGGGCGCGAGTTACGGTGGCTACATGATCGATTGGATCGAAGGCCACAACAACGATCCGCGCTTTCATTACAAGGTGCTGGTGTCGCACGACGGCGTTTACAATCTCACCAGCATGACCGGCGTCACCGAGGAACTCTGGTTCACTGACTGGGAATTCAAGGGCACACCGTGGACCAACAAAGCGATGTACGAACGCTGGTCGCCGCACAATTTTGTGCAGAACTTTCAGACGCCGATCTTGATTATCACGAACACGCTCGATTATCGCGTACCGGAAGGCGAAGGCCTGCAGCTCTTCACCGCGGTGCAACGGATGGGCGTTGAATCAAAGCTCGTCGATTTTCCTGATGAAGGACATTGGGTCGGGAAGCCGGCCAACTCTGCTTTCTGGCACAAGACCGTTCTGGATTGGCTGGATAAGCACTTGAAGTAAGACGAATGAAGCCGCCACAGATAAACACGGATGTCACAGATAAGACTAACCAAACCGTTCGGTTTTAATCGGTGTCTATCTGTGAAAATCTGTGGCTCGCTTGATCGGAGGTCTCCATGCCAGGTTGGCTGAAAGCTCTACTAATCGTCGCGATTATCGTGGTGCTGCTTATTATCGGCGTTGTCGGCGCCGGCGCCATTTGGTGGATGAAAAACAAAGATGCGTTGATGGCTCGCGCGAAGGAGGTCGTCGCGGAAGGCCGTGACTTTGGTGGCCACAGCGACAATCAGGGTTGCGTCGATGAAAGTGTCGTGCGCTATAAGAAGGAACCGGGAATGTCATCGGCGTTCTCAGCGAGCATTTTCATGCGCACCTGTTTGGACGCGAGCCGCGCGACGCCGGGCTTTTGCGATGACGTGCCGAGAGCGACTGAATTCATGAAGGGCGCCCAGTGGCGCATGGACCAATGTCGCCGCATTGATCTTTCCGGCGATCGCTATTGCCAACAATTGTTCCAGCCGGTGCAGCAGTTCTGTGAAATGAAAGCTTCCCCTCGTAAGCAGTGAGCATCGTGAAGCGAGTGGCAAACGAAACCCGCTGAGCGTTCTTTATCTCTACAACTTCTGATGAGCAAATCACACCTGACCGATCTCGAGAGACTGGCAATTCGCGAGCGGCCCAAAGGGCAGCCGCTCATGCATCAGGCCTGGGGCAAGCTGCTCTTCATGCACTGGCGAATTGAAGAGCGCGAGTTGCGCCCGTTGATTCCGCAAGGCCTTGAGATCGATACCTTCGATGGCACGGCGTGGATTGGAATCATTCCGTTCACGATGTGGGACATCAGGGCGTTGCCGCCGTATCTTCCAGCGCTGCCCGGTCTAAGTGCTTTTCATGAGCTGAACATGCGGACCTACGTTCACTACGACGGAGTGCCGGGTGTCTGGTTCTTTTCGCTTGATTGTAACAGCGCCTCGGCAGTGATGGGCGCCCGTACGTTTTATCACCTGCCGTATTACAACGCGGAAATCGATCTGAAGCAGAGCGGCGACATGATTGACTATGCTGTTGAACGAACTGATAGGCCGCTCGCGAATTTCAACGGCTCATGGAATATTGGCGAGACAATTCCTTTCTCGCATCCTGATTCATTAGAGTTCTTTCTCACTGAACGCTACTGCCTTTACAGCGAAAGAGACGGTGGCTTGTATCGCGCGCGCATCTTTCATCAGCCGTGGCCGCTGCAAAAAGCAACGATGAACTCGTGGGACTCGACGATGATTGAGTCGCTGGGTTTGAAGTCGCGGGCAGGTGAACCGGTGCTGAATTACGCCGAATCGCTTGAGGTGGACATCTGGGCGATCAAGAGGTTGTAGCTTGGTACGCAGGCCGCTGGCCTGCTGCACGCCAGAGGCGTGCGCACCGCTACCGGGCTTCTGACACAATAAAAAGCTCCTGCGATCCCAGTTTGTAAGGTTTGCACTTCAACGAGCCGTAAAGATCGAGAATAGAGAATCCGGCGTTCTCTAGCATCCGCCGAATCTCGGCCACTGTGTAGATCCATTCTCTGGCCAGACGTGATTCGGTCTGGCCATCGCGCTCAAAGATATATTCACTGTCGATGCAGCTTTCTTCGGCAAGGTATCGTTCCTTGATGGTCAGCGCGAGGTCGCCCAGCTCGTGCGAACTCTGTTCTTCAAAGTCAGGCAAGACGGACTCAGCCGCCATTCCGGTCTCGATGATGAAGCGCGCGCCCGGCTTTAATGCTCGAGCGATCGCGCGCAGGAACTTCTCCATCTCGGCATGTTCCAGAAAGGCAAAGCTGTTTCCGAAACAGTAGGCACCGTCATAGACTGCCTGATCTTCGAGGTAACGCATGTCGCGAAGTAAGAACTCAACCCGCGTCGACGAGTCAGAATCCCGACTAGTCGGGGTAGCGGGCGGGCCAGACTGATTCTGAATCGCTCGCGCCTCTTCGATAAACTCTTCCGAGATATCAACTCCCGTTACTCGCAAGCCGCGCTGCGCCAATTCAAAAGATAATCTTCCGTTGCCGCACGGCACATCGAGCACGCGGGCGCCTGCGTCGCAGTTCAAATGATCGATCAGGAACTCTGCTTCAGCCGTTGTTTGTTCCGGCGGGATCGCCTTGCGCCACAGGTCGAGCGTGACGCCGTGAAAAAAACTTTCGAACCAGTTGGAGGGAACAGGCATTAGTACGTTGCGACTTTCGCCCTTTGACGATTGTGGAGTCAGTACCGGGAGCGATAGCGACCGGGTCTCGCGGGGATCTTGATCGTTTGATCCGTTGCGACCCGGTCGCTATCACTCCCGGTACTGACCTCATTCGCATTGTCTGGGAAGCGAGGATCGTTGTAAAGACGAATGCTACCTGGCGAGATACTCGTGACGAGATCTCACCGACACATCAGGCAGGTTTACCTTCACGAGCAAAGCATGAGGAGTGCCGTCGCGCTTCAAATAGTCCGGATAGAAGCCGAGACGATATTGATGGCGCAGCTCTTCGGCAATCAGCGCAAAAGTGTCCTTCAGTTTCTTCGTCTCCCCCTGGTAGAACCGGCCGCCGGTAACCTGTGAGAGTTTACGCATCAACTCGATGCCTTCATCCTGACGCCAGGGCGGACGTCCACGGCCTTGTGGGCCACCGGGGTGCTGCGGAGTGGCGTGATGAAATGGGCCACCACGTCCTCGGCCACGCCCGCGACCACCACCCGGACCACGGCGGGGACGATTATCAAGGAAGCGCTGCAACTCCGACTGATAATAGATCGAATAGATCATCGCGTCGGTTTCAGACTCTGAAGCTAGCAAATCTTCCGACGTAATCCCGCTGTCGCGATCCTCGCCGTCGCTCAAGAGGATAATCGCCTTGCGGCCCCTGATCGGTTGCAGCACGTGCGCGGAGACATCCATGAGCGCATCATTCAAGACGGTGCCGGGATACTTGCCGACTTTCGTATGCCTGATTGCCGTTTCCAGTTCCTTGCGATCACTTGTCAACGTGCTGAGCCTCTGGGTCTGCCAATCAAACGTCACGATCATCGCGCGATCCTGCGGTCGCAGTGCTTTTAGAAATTCCTTTGCGGTTTTCTTGATGTCGTTCAGTACTCCACTGGTGCTCAAACTCGTGTCGAGCATTAGCACCACGTTCAAAGGTTCTTCGCCGGTGTCGAAGTACGTAATCTTTTGCTCGATCTGATTATCGAAAAGGTGAAAAGAACCGATTTTCAAATCCGGCACATAACGATTGTCGCGATCGCTGACGATCACGGGGACGCTGATGAGGTTGGTGTCGATGCTGATGGTGTCGACGGTTTGCGGTTCCTGGGATTGGACAGTCAGAGTCGTAAGCAGGAAGGCAGCGAATATCGCGACCAGCTTCATACAATTCGGTTGGATGTTCGGTTTGCTCACGTTACTGACAAGTGAAATCTAAAGGAAATCGGAACGCTACGTTAGACGCTTCAGACTATTAGTTGGTTTGGATTACGAAAAGATATGAGAGGGGAGGCCTATTTGTTCATTGGCTCATTGATTCATTGAATCAATGAAAAAATG
>DNNE01000040.1:15746-16610 GCA_003487805.1 Blastocatellia bacterium
TTCATTGAATCAATGAAAAAATGGTTCAATGAAACAATATCTTTCACTCCGGCCGTTCCAGGGGCGGCAGTACCGCAATGAAATCGTTTTCGAACCGGCGTCCATAATCGTCCAGCAACTCGCTCACGCGTTCATGGCTTTTTGATCGGACAATTAATCCGGCGTGATGCTTTTTCTTAACGCGATAGACGATCTCCGAATCATCGTAGGCGCTCGTGTCAGGATATTCCTGCTTCGCTAAAGACAGAATGATGCCCGCATGTTCCTTACGCGGTCTTAGTCTGGGCCGAGCATGAGCGACTTCCAGTTTGGCCCATTCGCGCCACAGATTGATTCCCGACGACGCTTCCAAAACATCCGCGATGTACGCGCCGCCGACCCGCGAAGCGATCTCGAGAAAATAAAAATCGCCGTCCGTCTCGCTCTTGATAAATTCAGCGTGGGTCGCCCCCGTCTGCATCCGCATTGCTTTGATCAGACGGCGATTGATATCGAGTAAGTTCTTTTTGTCCGCTGAATCCGGGATCGTCTGCGAGATGTAGGCGCCGCCGCCATGCGCGACCTGCAAAGGCGGCCGCCCATATTTGTTCACTCCGGCAAAGACGACTCGACTGTCATAGATCAGTGAGTCGACGTGAAATACTTCGCCGGGAATAAAACGGGCGAGCACATGATATGAAGCTCGTTCGCGCAAAACTTCTCGTTTATTCAGCTCTTCAATCGTGGCCCAGACTTCATCCGCGGTTTCCAACTTGCGAATGCCGATTGCGGAAACGTCTGAACGAGGTTTCAGCACCCACGGCGGTGGAACTCGTTCGAGGTATTCGCCAATCTCCTGATCATTTATGGCGGGGGGGAAATCAA
>DNNE01000040.1:16911-17408 GCA_003487805.1 Blastocatellia bacterium
AATTCAGGACCCGCCAGTCCCGCGTCGCGCGCTCTGACCGCCATCGCATATTTGTCGCGAAAGACTTTGGCCGCAGAGCTGCTCATGCCGGGCAGGCAGAGATGCTCGCGCGCCAGCGCGGCGATCACCACATCGAACTCTTCCAGCGCCACGATGCGATCGGGCATTCTCGTCTTGCCGATATGACTGACAAGATCGAGAAACAACTCGACCGGCGCATCGTTCGGCAAGGCAAACACTTCGTCAAGCACGTCGCGCGGCCAATCCTCGTGGAGCATCTTCTCTTTGGTGACCAGGATGACGTTGCAGCCCGCGGCTTTGCATTCGCGCATGAAATCGCCGCCTTTGAAGAAGGTGGCGAAGCAGATAATGTTGGGTGGGTTTGTTTGAGATGCCGTCATGGTTGAGTTGGGCCAATATACATCTTTGCTGCCGTTTGGTCAGCAGAATCGTGTATAGTGGCCGCTCTTTGGAGCGCGGCGGCTTGACGCCGCTTT
>DNNE01000178.1 GCA_003487805.1 Blastocatellia bacterium
CGACTCCCGTACGGGACGCCAATACTCCGAACGGCTTGGAACCCTCGACCGTTCCATGGCGCCTCCGCTGATCCGTCTGTTCCTACTTCCGCCTCAATTCGTTGGTATGCTGCTTGCTCAACAGTGTGTTGTCGGCGTCCACGACGCGCTGTGACAAGCTTTTGACCACAGTGCCCCAGCTTTCCGCGTAAGTGCGGTCTTTTTGCCGCAGTTTTTTTCCAGACAATCAGCCCAGTCCAACCTAACTTATGGCCGACAAACAGCGAACCAAAACCAGATCCGAATCTTGATCGCCGAGGCGAAGCTTGAACCGTCGAGACCTCAACCCACTCAATCGTTGAACGAATTCTGCGAGGTATAGCCACCGTGAAAATTTTGATCGCCGAAGATGAGCGAGTGTCACGCCGCTTGCTAGAACTTACTCTAAGCGGTTGGGGTCATGAAGTAGTCGTCACCGAACAGGGAGCGGGAGCCTGGGCTGTTCTCGAACAAGAGGACCCACCCTCTCTCGCCATTCTCGACTGGATGATGCCAGGGATGGACGGTATTGAGATTTGCCGACGCGTGCGGCAGCGGGCGAATTCATCACACACCTACATCATTCTCCTCACCGCAAAAAGCAGTAAAGCAAACATCGTGGAAGGCTTGATTGCCGGCGCGAATGACTATATTACGAAACCTTTTGATCGTGACGAACTCCGTGCGCGCGTGAACGTCGGAGTAACGGTGCTCGATCTACAACAGAAGCTGGCTGGGCGCGTAATGGAACTCGAAGAAGCCCTCGGGCAGGTTCGCGTGCTTCAGGGCATCCTCCCGATTTGTTCCTATTGCAAGCATGTTCGCGATGATAAGGACTACTGGCAGAGCGTAGAGTGCTATATCAGCGAACATTCAGAAGCAAAGTTTAGCCATGGCATTTGTCCAAAGTGTTACGAGGCTGTGATTAAGCCGCAACTTGCGGAAAGGCTGAGCAAGTCCGAGCTGGCAGCCTGAGCTTTAAGCTGGAAGTTCGAGATGAGAACCCTAATGGCGAAGGCGAGCGGTAGCGTTATCTGTTGGCCGACTAAGCAACTCCGACTGTTACTTGAGAGTCTTTTTTGTCGGCATTGAATCCTGCTTCACACTTCGCTATGAACGACCCGATAACGGATGCGATCCGTTTTCCCCTTTCCTTCGGTAATCGAAAACAACATGAAACGACTTAGTCTTATTCTCTTGATCCTGGTGACTGCCTCTTTGATCTTTGGATGGTTCTGGTGGAAGACGCCAACCGCTAATGTGCTAGCCGTACCAACGAATGAAAGGCTTGAATACGATGCGGTAGACGAACCCATACTACCGCTCCCCCTAACGATCACTCTAAACGAAGAGAAAGTTTTGCTAGGTGAGAAGTTGTTTGAGGATCCACAGCTATCGCGCACCAACCTGGTCTCGTGCGCAAGCTGTCACTCGCTCTCCACCGGTGGGACAGACCGCTTGGTCCACTCATTAGGCGTCGCCAACCGCGCCGGATCAATCAACGCTCCGACGGTGTTTAATTCCGGACTCAACTCTAAACAATTTTGGGATGGCCGCGCTGAGTCTCTCGAAGCTCAAATTGATGGGCCAACTCATGCCTTTAATGAAATGGATTCCAGCTGGCCTGAAATTTTGAATAAACTAAACCTCTCCCCGGAATACCGCGAGGCGTTCGCTCTCCTTTATCCTGAAGGAATCCGCATTGACACAATCAAGGATGCAATCGCGACATTTGAGCGATCCTTATCGACGCCAAATTCCAGATTTGATCGATTCCTTAGGGGCGACGTCCATGCTCTCTCTCAAGAAGAAAGGGATGGATATCGGCTCTTCAAGGATTACGGTTGCTCGAGTTGTCATCAGGGCGCAAACGTCGGCGGTAATATGTTCGAGAAATTTGGCGTAATGGGTAATTATTTTGGGGATCGTGGCAAGCCCACCAAGGCGGACCTTGGCAGGTTCAACGTTACAGGCGACGAAGCCGATCGCCACGTCTTCAAGGTCCCTGGTCTTCGCAACGTAACTCTAACACCTCCGTACTTTCACGACGGTTCTGCTGTCACCCTGGAGGATGCAGTCGCCATCATGGCCAAGTATCAGCTTGGTCGCCGCTTATCGTCAGTGGAACTTCTGAAAATAACCAGTTTTCTGAAGACCTTGAGTGGTGAATACAAAGGGAGGGCGCTGTGAGTTTTTCCCAGCTGAGAACAATTTCCCTGTGGGCGGGAATCATCCTCGCATTGACATTCCTTTTCCTGAAGATGCGCACTGTTGATGTCCATCAGCACGACAACTTCAGTAGTAATCTGCGGCAACTTGAGGAAGTTGACGCGACCCTCAACCAGCATATTTTGGAAGCGCGGTTCGGCCTCTTAGCTTCGTACGATCACATCAACGCCGATCTTACAACCGAGAAGCAACTTCGAAATCAACTGGCAAAGATACCTGACTTTGTCAGCTATCCGAGTCGCGTTGACATATTGAAATCAATTGAAGTTTTTGATGCTCAATTGCGAAAAAAAGAAGCGCTCATTGAACAGTTCAAATCCGCCAATTCTGTAATCAATAATTCGGTCCGCTATTTCCCCGTCGCCAGCAGAGAGCTGACGGACACCTTGAAAGCTGAGGGCTCTGAGAAGGAATTGACCGAGCAAATTGATAACCTTCTTCAAGACGTTCTCATTTACAACTTGTACTCGGAAAACGAATTTGCTTCACACATCAATGCGCAACTTGATTCTATCGCCAGCTTGCCAGGTCGTGACTTAACGAAGGTTCAGCAACTGGATCGAGCTAATGTGATTGCTCATGCACGAACGATTATTAGGCTGAAACCTGAAGTCGACACATTCGTGCAAAGTCTTCTGGCTGTTCAAACCGGAGAGAGCGCCGAAGAAATTATCAGAACCTATAACGTCAATTATGTCTCCGCTCAGAAAGCCTCCAATGTTTATCGAGTCTTCCTTTACTTGTCCTCGATAGGCCTGCTGATCTTCATCTGCATCATCGTACTAAGACTCAAAGAGACCAACTCGCACCTGCATCTAGAGCTGGCAGATCGCAAACAGGCGGAAATCGCCGTGCGAAATTCCGAGGAACGGTTTCGTATGATGGCAGAAAATCTGGGCGAAGGAATTATCATCACCGATCTCAATGACGTCGTTAACTACGTAAACTCGCGAATGATCGAGATTACGGGTTATGACCAGGATGAGTTGATAGGCAGACGGGGTTATGAAGTCCTGATGTCGCCCCAAGCCGCGCCTGAAATGCAGAAGCGCAATAGTGAGCGGGCTAAGGGCGCCTCCGAACGATACAAAATGCCGATAATCCGCAAGGACGGCGTTGTCGTGTGGCTTGAGATTAATGCCACACCATATCGCGATACTGACGGCCAAATCATTGGCACGCTGGCCGCTAACACTGACATCACCGAACGCATCAGAGTCGAAGAGGAACTGAGGATCAGCAACGAGCGATACGAACTGGCCGTAGAAGGCTCGAACGATGGTCTTTGGGATTGGAACATGCTGACCAACGAGGTCTATTTTTCGCCCCGCTGGAAAAGCATGCTCGGTTATGAAGATGATGAATTCGAAAACCAATTCGCGTCGTGGGAAGCGGCTCTTCACCCGGATGACCATGCGCGCGCCCTGGTTACGATTGACGACTACGTGAACGGGCGGACCTCTCACTATTCACTAGAGCACCGCCTGCGCCATAAAGACGGGACCTACCCCTGGATTCTGGCCCGCGCTGCCATCCTGCACGACGGGTATGGAAAGCCCTATCGCCTGTCCGGATCACACACCGACATTACCGAGCGCAAGCAACTGGAGCTTGAACTCATCGGCGCGCGCGATACGGCGATCGAATCAACGCGGTTGAAGTCAGAGTTCCTGGCAAACATGAGCCACGAGATTCGCACGCCGATGAACGGAATCATGGGCATGACCGAGCTTACGCTCGACACCGACCTCGCGCCTGAGCAGCGTGATTATCTGGGCATGGTCAAGACATCCGCGGACTCGTTGCTCGTCATCATCGACGATATTCTTGATTTCTCTAAGATTGAATCAGGCAGGTTCGAACTCGATCCGATTGATTTCAACTTGACTGATGCGATTACCGAAACACTGCGCCCACTCGCCGTTCGTGCGGAGCAGAAAGGATTGACACTAACCTCTTATGTCGCGCCGAATGTGCCCGCATACTGTTTCGGTGACGGTACTCGTCTGCGCCAGATTCTCGTGAACCTCGTCGGCAACGCGATCAAGTTCACCGAGTCCGGAGAGATCGCAGTCCAGGTGGAGCACGAGAACCATACTGGGACAGATGTCCGACTGCATTTCCAGGTGCGAGATACCGGCATCGGTGTCTCACCTGAAAAACAGGGACTGATCTTCGAGGCTTTCGCGCAGGCTGATGGTTCGACCACGCGCAAATACGGCGGCACCGGACTCGGTTTGGCAATCAGTTCACAGCTCGTCGCTCTTATGGGCGGGCGTATCTGGGTGGAAAGCCCAAGTCCCACACACGAAAACGATATCAACCCGGGTTGCGTTTTTCACTTTACGCTGCAATTTGGCGCCGCCAAGGCAGCTCTCGACGCAAAGTCGCCAAAGAACATTAAAGCAAGCGCACAACCAATTCGGGGGCGGGAGACAAGCGGGCCCCATTGGCGAATACTGCTCGCCGAGGACCATCCGATCAATCAGCATTTGGTGGTTGCCCTGCTGACCAAACGCGGCCACCAGGTAAAAGTGGCGACCAACGGTAGGCAAGCCGTGGAGATGCACGCGCAAGGACGGTTCGATGTTGTGCTGATGGATGTACAGATGCCGGAGATGAATGGCTTTGAGGCCACCTGCGAAATTCGCGAGCGCGAAACGCCTTTGCGACTCCGCACTCCGATCATTGCCATGACCGCGTATGCGATGAAGGGAGACCGCGAACGCTGTCTGGCTGCAGGTATGGACGCTTACCTTTCAAAACCGATAAACGCAGAAGAGCTCTTGCGCACCATGGAAAACGTGATCTCAAAATCAGATTCAAGCGGTGTGGAAATTGGTGGTATCGATACCGACCAGGCCGACGACGACGTGGGCCTTTCGGCGCTGCTGGCCCGCGCTGATGGCAATCCGGAATTGGCGGGGGAGCTGATCGAGATATTTCTCGAGGAGTGGCCTCAACTGCTGGCAGCCATTCGCAAGGCGCTAGGGGAGAACGACAGCCTGGCACTGGAACGAGCGGCGCACACAGCGAAAGGTGCCATCTGCTACTTCTCGAACGGCAGTGCCGTACAGGCTGCTTTGCGACTGCAACAGATCGCTGTTGAAGGCGACCTCAGCGAGGGGCAGATGACTCTTACCGATTTGGAAGCCTCAGTCGAACTCGTTAACGCCAGGCTGCGGGAGTTCAGAGGGACCGCCGTGAGTTAAGCGGTCGCGCGACAACATCGCTCAGCCGACATGGTGATCCAAATCCGATCCGATTCCATTCCATTCCATCGCATCGTAGATTTCGCTGTCATTTTATTCTCCTCTTTTCTTTTCAACTACATCGGCTATGCTGCGCACCGCAAGACGGTGTCTACGTCTCGAAGAGCGTGCCGAGCGCCGCGGGCCACCCAGTCTCGAAGTCGGCGTCCCGTTGCAGTCCGCGATCCAACAGAGTTTGGATTCGTTGCTGCGCTTCAGGCCACGTCAGCGCGGTCTGAAAGGAGGTGAGGGCGTCGAGAAGCCTTTCGGCGGAGGGCAACGAGACCTGATTAATGAGATTCTTCGCCGCCCCGATGGCACGCCGGTCGAAAGAGGCGATCCGGCGCGCGAGCGCGTCAACGAAGCCGTCCAGCTCAGCGTCTGCAAGTGCCCGGTTGACGTATCCGTATCGTTCAGCCGTGTCGCCATCGAAGTCGTTCGCGCCGAGAACGATCTCGAGCGCCCGGCCGCGGCCGACCAGATGTGGTAGGCGTTCCGCACCGCCGCCGCCGGGATGCAGTCCCACCCCGACTTCGGGCTGGCCGAGTCGCGTGTTCTCGCGCGACGCGAAGCGCATGTCGCAGGCGAGAACGGTAAATACATGGCGAGGTACGGTCAGGTGGCGAACTACGGTCACCGCAAACAGTCTCCTCGGACGGCAATTCACCAACTTGCGGCCCCTCGCACATGGTTCGGCCGCAAATCCCGATTCAGAATTGTCCTCGGCCCCGGCCAGGCGTGGCAAGGCACTTGCAATGTCTCGTATGACTGCGGCGTAGAACTGCAAGAGGTAATCATGCTCACGCGCATTACTCAAATTAACAAGTCAAGGAGCGAAACGGCGGCGCTCGAAGGTGGAGACAACATTTATCAGCCTGATAGTTGTCATCCTGAGAGCGTTGCGAGAGACGCTGGGACTGCGCCGACGGTGTTCAAGGTCGAAGGTACTCTTCATCTTCCTGACGCTGAGTTGCTGGAAAGGCTTTGCCGAGACGTCAGTGAGCGGACCAAGCAGCCTGTGACTCTCGAACTCGACGGACTCAGCTACCTCGACAGCGACAGCGCGGCTGTCCTCTGCCGGATGAAGCGTGAGCAGAACGTAAGCCTTAACGGGTTACATCTCTTCATAGAGAAAGTGGTTGAACTGACGGAAGAATGTGAGAAGGCAGCGAAGTACTTGCCGAAACCGAAACGACCGGTCGAGTGAGTTGAGCCTGCCTGCCGATTATGCCCAAAGGAGCTCCGCCTCGAATCCTTGCAGACGGTCAAGCTTTGGCGGTGAGCACCGCTAAGTCACCCACAAACTCTTCTTGATAAGGCGCGGGAAGCTGTACGTTGTAGTGATCCATTAGTCACAGTTCGGGGATGATCTCCGCGACCAGCCTGCCGTCGTCAAAGACTCTCACCATCGAACTCTCGGAAACAACAATAGCGACGGCGTCGGTAACTTGAGAGATCGAAGCGCCAGGTGACGACTCGCCATTCCGAAAGGCAAGGCGACATCTGACGCTGCCGCATCCAAATAGCGACAAGCGGAAACGACGACGCCCTGGTCCGAAACCACAAAGGCACCGTCAAGCTGCGCGAGCTCTTTTATCGTGCCTCGAAGGTTTGGATCTCGAATCTGTCGCGCCTCCTCAGTATGCCCCGCAAGTGGATCGAGAATGAGCGGGCGCGAGCGCATCAGCACTTCATCGGCATCTCCAAAAGTAAAGAGGGTTCCAATCCGGCGGCCTTCGCGACCTTCGCGTGCGATCTCTACAGCTAACTCCAGCGTGAGTTCGAAATTCTTCTTGTTGCAGCGGCGCACCCGCTGGCAAATCGATTTGAACATTCCTCGACTGTGACCGTTCGCCGAAATTTCGCCGACCAAAGGTAGCGGTTGACGCGCTGACAACATCCCGTCATTGGTTGGCCCGGGAGGTGATTGAACTTTATCAGGCATTACGTTCTCGCTCACGTACGCATGAGCGCCGGCTTCATCGACTCCGGAAGGAAGGAGGATCTCGTCGACGTAACACCAACGCCAGTTCTCACCCGGCTCAAGAGATTCGACGACCGGATGGCCGGTTGACTGAAAGTGCACGGTGGAATGTTTGTTCTTTGAGTCATCACAACAACCGACATGTCCGCAGGTAAGACAAAGTCGCAGGTGCACCCAATCATAGCCAGCCCGCAGACACTCTTCGCATCCAGAGGTGAGCGGTGTCTCTGTATGAATCTGATCAATATGAATACAATTCTTGCCCACGAGTGCTCCCAGCAGAAGGCCCAGACCCGCTTGATCTACGCGCTCCGGTTTGGGCCGTTACTTTTTGGGAGCCTGCGCCCTCACGCTGAGCGGCTGCTGCGAGGGAGGCGCGTAAACTCGCGCCGCCAACCACGGATTCACCCTCGTGCCGCCGCTCATCATCCCCTGCATCTCCGGGTTGAAGATCTTATAGGGATGAGCAGGTTCGAGAGCGCTCAAATCGTCGAGTCGCTTGCGTAACTCCGCGGGAATTTCAAACTCGATCGATTTCAAATTGTCCTCGAGTTGCGCCATCTTCGTAGCGCCAATGATAGTTGAAGTAATGCCAGGTTGGGTGGCCACCCAATTCAGAGCAACTTGCGCCGGCGACTTGCTGATTTCGTTGGCCACAGTGACCAGTTCATCGAGGATGCCCCAATTGCGATCGCTGAATTGGTTAAAAGCCGGGTTGTCCTTGGTTTTCTCCAGTCGACCCTCACCGACTCCCGTATTTTCTTGCCGACGGTACTTGCCGCTAAGGAAGCCACCCGCTAACGGACTCCAGGGCGTAATCCCGAGTCCAAGCTCCTGCGCCGCAGGAATATGTTCGCGCTCGATGTTGCGCTCGACCAAAGAATATTCGAGTTGCAAAGCGACCAAACGTTCTTTGCCTTCCTTTTCCGCGAGTGTCTGCGCACGTGCGACGTACCAGGCCGGCGTATCCGAAAAGCCGTAGTGCCGGATCTTTCCCCCGCGCACTAAATCATTGAGGGTGGAGATTACCTCTTCGACGGGTGTCACGGTGTCCCAGGCATGCAGCCAATAGAGATCGATATAGTCAGTTTGCAGCCGTCGAAGTGAGCCTTCCAACGCGCGGTAAATATTTTTGCGCCCGTTTCCGCCAGCATTCGGATTACCCGCATCACCGTTGAAGGTAAACTTTGTCGCCAGCACGACCCGGTCGCGCACGCCCCGGTCGCTGATGAATTTGCCCAGCAAATCTTCACTGTGGCCCTCTGTGTAGAGGTCGGCTGTGTCAATGAAGTTTCCACCAGCGTCTACGTAGCGATCGAAAACCTCGCGAGCGGTTTTCTCTTCCGCCCCCCATCCCCATTCGGTGCCGAAGGTCATTGTTCCAAGACACAATGGGCTCACTCGCAATCCAGAACGTCCCAACGTTATGTAGTCATTCAGATTCGTCCTCATGTTATTGGTTACCTTTCTTTGTCTGCCTGCTATATCGTGCGGAAGCTACTATTGTTGCCAGCCGCCGCCCAGCGCTTTGTAGAGTTGGACCATCGCCAACAATTCGTTTCGTCTGGTCTGCGCCAGGCTCAACTCTGCGTTGAAGAGATCTCGATCTGCATCCAGGGCGTTGAGCAAGCTGTCGACGCCGCCCTGATATCTCAAGTAAGCCAGCCGCGACCGGTCTTGCAAGGTCGTCACCAAAAGTTCCTGCTGGGTGCGGATATCTTTCACTTTGCGATACTGCACCAGCGCGTCAGAGACTTCGCGGAAAGCGGTCTGAATCGTTTGCTGATACTGAACCAGCGCGAATTCCTGTTGCGCATTCGCGAACTTCACATTTGATTTGAGCCGGCCGGCGGTAAATATTGGCTGCGTAATCTGTGGGACAAAACTCCAGGCGCCGCTGGGACCAGTAAACAGATTCGAAAGCTGATTGCTTTGAAATCCCAGGAACCCGGTCAGACTGATCCGCGGGAAGTATGCGGCCTTAGCGGCATAAACAAGCGCGTGTTGCGCCTCGAGGTTATTCTCGGCGGCGCGAATATCCGGACGTCGCTCCAGCAATGAAGATGGTAGACCAGCCGGCACCGCCGGTAGCACCTGTTGCTGAGTAAGAGATTGACCTCGGGTAATCGATCCGGGGTTATTACCCAGCAGGAAGCTAATTTGGTTCTCAGTCTGTTCGATTGCGCGTTCAGTATCGGGAACCGTCTCGGACGCCTGATAGACCAGCTCTTCTGCCTGGCGAACATCAAGCATGGTGGCCAAGCCGCCTTGCTGTCTTAGGGTGATGAGCTTGAGCGAGTTTTCTCGAGTTGCGAGCGTGTGCTTGTCAATATCGAGTTCGCTGTCGAGTTCGAGCAGACTGAAGTAGCCGGTAGCCACATCACCCACGACAGTCGTCATCACTGCTTTGCGATCTTCCTCGGAAGCTCGCAAGTCCGCACGCGCAGCCTTGGTCTGCTGGCGCAATCGCCCCCAAACGTCCAGCTCAAAGTTGAGAAGATTTAGTAACACGCTCCCAACACTGCGCGTTCGACCGCCCTGGCCTGAGGCGCCTAACTGGCCGTTGCGAGAGGTACGTGTAGTTGTAAGATCAGCACCAGCCTCAAACTGCGGAAATTGATCAGATCGCGCTAGGCCCAGATTGGCGCGCGAGGCATTGATACGCGCGACCGCCAACCGCAGATCGTAATTCTGGACCATTGCGGTCCGGACCAGCTTCTGTAGCTCTTCGTCTTTGAAGACTTCAAACCATTTGAGGTCGCCGATGGAAGTCTGATCGGGGGGCGCGGCACTATCGGCACCGCGAAATGTGTCCGGCGTTTTGATCGGCGGACGCTCGTATTTTTTTTGAGCGTTGCCGGTGCCCATCAGGAGACTTGCGATTAGCGTTACGGTGATTAAGCGAAAGCGCCAACGGCGCGAAATGTAAAAGCCTGGGCCAACGGCCCAGGTTGAGACCCCGAGTCTCGTTGAGCGCTGAAGGCGCGAAATAGTAGATACGAGACTAAATCGACGGGTCTTAACTGACGGTTGATATTTCGCGCCTTCAGCGCTTTGCAAACTCGTCAATTCCCAACCCAGGGCGTTGCCCTGGGCTATTACATTTCGCGCCTTTGGCGCTTTGCGGATCATCCTTCGTCAATCTCCTAACAAAGGCGCGGGCTCCGATGAATCGCCTTTTGTTTCGTTCGGCCGCCTGCTAAACCTCATAGTGAACTTTTCCACCAAATAGAAAGTCGCGGGGATAATGAAAATCGCGATGGCGGTAGCGGCCAACATGCCAACGATCACAACCGTACCCAGGATTCGTCGGGAGGCCGCGCCTGCACCGGATGCAAACCACAATGGTGCGGATCCAAAGATGAAAGCGAATGAAGTCATCAGAATGGGCCGCAAGCGCAAGCGTGCTCCTTCAAGAGATGCATCAATCAAATCACGACCCTTTTCCAACTCAGCCTTGGCAAACTCAACAATCAAGATCGCGTTCTTCGCGGCGAGACCGATTAATACGATTAGTCCAATCTGCGCATAGACATCGAGGTCGTAGCCGCGCAGCCAGATGCCGAGAAACGCGCCAAAGATCGCAATCGGGATGGTCAGCAGGACGGAGAACGGCAGTGACCAACTCTCGTAGAGCGCCGCCAAAATCAGGAACACAAACACCAGAGACAAACCAAACACCCTGGTTGTTGTTCCTGAGGCCTGTCTCTCCTGATACGAAAGATCGGACCAGTCGTAACCCATTTCCGGCGGCAGCGTCTGCTTTGCCACTTCTTCGAGCGCGGCCATCGCTTGTCCCGAGCTGTACCCGGGCGCCGCCGATCCAATTATCTGGGCCGCGCGATACACGTTGAAGCGGTTGGTATACTCGGGCCCGGAAATCCGGCGCGTTGTCACCAGCGATGAAAGCGGCACCATGTTGCCGTCGTTGTTGCGGACGTAATATTGGTCGATATCCTTCGGACTTAGGCGCTCCTCGCCTTCGGCTTGCAGAAAGACGCGCCATTGTCTGCCAAAGCGATTGAACTGATTTAGAAAGAGCCCGCCCAGGTAGGCTTGCATCGTTTGATACACGTCGGCTACGGCGACTCCCTGTTTGAGCACCTTGTCGCGATCCACATCGGCGTAAATCTGCGGCGAACTCGCCGAGAATTGAGAGCCCACTCCCGCCAACTCAGGTCTCTGCCTCGCGGCCGCGAGAAACTTTTGCAAATTCTGATCTAGAAGTTCGACCGACCCGCCGCTGCGGTCCTGCAGCCATAATGAAAAACCGCCTGAGTTTCCCAGCCCTGGAATCGCGGGTGGGCTAAAGGCAAAGGCCATCGCCTCAGGCACTTCATTCACGAGCCTGCCGTTAATGGTCTTCAGAATCTCAGCCGCGGTATGCTTGCGCTCGTTCCACGGCGCCAGCGAGATAAAGCAAAAACCGTTGTAGCTCGCCGAGACTCGATTCAACAGACTGAACCCATTGATGCTCGTGACAAACTGCACGCCATCCGTTTCCTTAAGAATCTTCTCGACTTTGCGCGAGACCTGGTCCGTTCGCTCAAGCGAAGCTGCGGGCGGGAGTTGAATGTTGAGGAAAAGAAAACCGTAATCCTCTTCGGGCAGAAAGCTGGTCGGCAATCTGTTCCCAACGAAGCCATCCGCCAGCGCAAAACCGACCAGAATCAACACCGCGATCAATGCCTTGCGGATTAGTCCGCGGCTCAAGCTGACATAGCCACGTGTAGCTTTCGCAAACCAGCGATTGAAAGCAGCGAAGGGGCGAGCCAGGAGACCACGCGCTTCCTTGCGTGGCCGCAGCATCAGTGCCGCCAGCGCCGGCGACAACGTCAGGGCGTTGAAGGCTGAGATCACAACCGACACAGCGATCGTGACGGCAAACTGTTTGTTCAAACGCCCTTGAATTCCACTGACCAACGCGACGGGTATAAAGACTGAGGCCAGGATGAGGGCGATGCTGATGACCGGGCCGGATACTTCTTCCATCGCCTTAAACGTCGCCTCGCGCGGACTCATGCCTTCCTCGATGTGGTGCTCGACGGCCTCCACCACGACGATCGCGTCGTCGACCACCAATCCTATTGCCAGCACCAGGGCAAAAAGCGATAGCGTATTGATTGAGAAGCCGAGCAGCGGAAAGACCGCGAACGTACCAATCAGCGAGACGGGCACCGCAATCATCGGGATCAGCGTCGCGCGCCAGTTTTGCAGGAAGATGAAGACTACGAGGATGACCAGGAAAACAGCAATCAGCAAGGTCTGAACGATCTCACTAATGCCTTCAGTAACCGAGCGAGTCGTGTCGAGCCCAATCGCGTAATCGAAATCGGCGGGAAACCGCTGTTTCAGATCCTCCATGGTCTTCTTCACACCATCGGTTACTGCCAGCGCGTTCGACCCGGGCGCCTGAAATACGGCGATGATGCCGGCAGGCTGCCCGCCGAAACGCGCGACTTGTTGGTAGTTCTGCGCGCCAAGTTCAATTCGGGCTACGTCCTTCAGCCGCACGACTGAGCCATCTGGATTGATACGGACCACGATTTGTTCGAACTCTTCCGGCGTTTGAAGTCTACCCTGCGCGCGCAGCGTGTAGGTCATCTCCCTTCCCTTGGGCGCCGGTTCAGCGCCAACCTGGCCGGCGGGATTAACCGTGCTCTGTTGCTGGACCGCGCGGGCAAGATCGGGAACGGTCAACCCAAGCTTGGCCAGCAGATCCGGTTTGACCCAGATGCGCATCGCGTAGTCGCTGGCGCCGAACAGGCGCACCTCACCCACCCCAGGAACACGATAGAGTGCGTCGTTGATATTTATGTTCGCGTAGTTTGCGAGAAAGAGTGAATCGTGAGTCTGATGCGGCGAATAGATTGCGATGGCCAGCGTAGGAATGCCGGTTGACTTGCGCATATTCAAACCGAATTGATTAACGTCCGCCGGAAGGTTTGGCTGCGCCTGGGCCACACGGTTTTGTACGTTAACCTGATCGATGTTGGGATTCGTGTCGATGTCGAAGGTAACGGTCAGTGTCATCGTGCCGTCATTCGCATTCGTCGATTGCATGTAGAGCATGTTGTCAACACCGCTCATCTGCTGTTCGAGCGGCGTCGCTACTGATTGCTCAATCGTCACGGCATCGGCACCGGTGTAGGTCGTGTTGACAATGATCTGCGGCGGTACGATTTCCGGGAACTGGGCCACCGGCAGCCCCGCCATTGCCACGAGTCCACCGATAACCGTGACAATGGCGATCACCATCGCAACAATCGGCCGGTTAATGAAGAGCTTCGAAATCATCGTTCGCCTCTGGAGCAGAAAGGTTCAGTTAGTCGTTGTGTACGGCTTCGGCTGCACGACCGCTCCCGGTTTGATCTTTTGCGTGCCTTCGACGACGACGGTTTCGCCGGCCTTCAATCCATCTTCGATAACCCACAGTGATCCGCTGCGCTCGCCAACCTTTACCGTGCGCATTTCAATCCTGTTATCCCCGCCGACTACAGCCGCCTGATAACTTCCCTGCAACTCACTGACGGCGCGTTGTGGAACCAGCAAAGCGTCGTTCTTCGTTGCCGTCACCGCCCGGACGCGACCGTATTGTCCCGGCCGCAGCACATTTCCCGGATTCGGAAATATTCCTGCCATTCGGATCGCGCCGGTCTTTGGATCAACCTGGCGGTCCGCAAAGAAGAAGCTTCCCTTTTCGGGGTAAGAAGATCCGTCGGAGAGAATTAGTTCGAGTTCGATCTGCACCACACTGGCGCCGTGTCGAGCTTCAATGAGATTGCGCCTGGTAAAATTCAGGTACTGCTGCTCGCTGAGAGTGAAATAGACTTTGATCGGATCGACGGTCGAAACCGTGGTCAACGGAGCGCTCGTCGTCGTGATCAAGTTTCCGACCTGCCCTTGAGCGATACCGGCAATTCCATCGATTGGCGAGATGATGCGAGTGAAGCCCAAATTGAGTTGCGCCGTTCTCACCGCCGCTTGGGCGTTTTCAATCTGTCCCTTCGCAGTATTAATCGAGGCCTTGGCTGTCCCAATCTGAGCGTTCGCCGCCCGGAGTTGCGCGCGTGCTGTTTCGACTCCGGCCCTGGCGGCTTCGACCTGTGCCTTGGCTACGACATTACCCTGTACCGCGTTGTCCAGATCCTGTTGGGTGACTGCCTTCTGCTCGGCGAGTGGTGTGTACTTGTTCACGTCGAGTTGAGTCTTGACCTGATTCGCTTGCGCCTGAGCGAGTTGCGCCTGCGATTGCAAGAGTTGACTGTTGGCTTGCGCGACTTGGGCCTCTGCCTGAGCAACTTGCGAGATCGCCTGCTCGAGTTGACCCTGAAACTGGGCGACCTGACCGTTAGCCTGATCCACGGCCGCTTGAAACGGCCTGGGATCGAGCTCAAACAACAACTGCCCTTTCTTTACGAATGACCCCTCTTTGTAGTCCTGTCTTAGTAGGTAACCAGTTACTTCCGCCTTAATGTCGGCGTTGACGATTCCTTCAGTGGTGCCGATCCATTCGCTGTAAACCGGAACGTCCTTTTGCTCGACTCGCACCACTTCAACCTCGACCGCGCGCGGTGCCGCCTGAGCCGGCTTGTCTGATCGAACCACTACGACGACAACGCCCACAATTAACCCGATGGCGACAATTAGCGTCGGAACTACCAGCTTCGGTTTCGATAAGATGTGCTTTAATCCTTTTGGCATAACTACCATGTCTGACCCGTGCTCTCTCGGAACTTGAGAAGTCCATTTCAGCAAAGAAGCTCATGCTCCTCGCCGATCATGATTTGAGCAGACGCAGCGCTTCCGTTCGGCGCGAGATCCTTCGTAAATCCAGCTCGGCTATCCAGCTTTTGACTGTGCCGACGATTTCGCGATTGGTTTGTCGATCCGTCTTCTCAGAAGGATCAACCGGCGAGCTCTTTGACCTGTTACTTCTTCCCCGCTTCAGAACTCTCACTCCAGTCATAGCCTCCTCCTTTTTCGCCGCACGTTCATGAACGACGAGCTTACGCAACATTCCGGCCACGCCCTTTGGATGGAATCGTCAACTATCTCTAGTATTCGTAACATGGCGAAGAAAAGGGTCTACGACGTCAAAGCAATCGGGGGATCATGAAAAAGAGGTGACCGAATAAAGTCACGTGACCTTACCCGGTCAAAGCGGCGTTCTACCTTTCAAGCGAGATCGATTGCCTTAACGACTTGGCCCTGACGAAAGATCTCTAATGGCGAGCGCAAGGTTCACCTCCTTCAACTCTCTCTAATGAGTCGCGGCCGCTTTGGTTCTATTGGCTGCTGAGACGATCCGAGTGACTTCTGCAATCAACTCATCGGGACCAGCAGGCTTGACCAAATACCCCTGCGCACCGGCAGCAAATGCCTGCTGCTTGTCACGTTCAAACGCAGCGCCGGAATAAAACAGAATTGGCGTCCAGGTATCGAATTCGCGGAGCTTCTTGCACAAGTCAATTCCTGAGCCGCCGGACATCCAGTTGTCGATCACATACAAATCGAAGTTGTTCGTCCGCGCCAGCATCAATGCATCATCCCCGTTTGCGGCGAGGGTAACCTTGTAATGGCTCTGGGCCAGGACGTACGTCACCAGTTCGCGAGTATCTTGATCGTCTTCTACATAAAGGATGTGTCCGGTTGAAGGCTTCATCTTTCGCACCCAGCGAGTCGCGACCTCATTTACTTCGAGTCCTGTTGCTTCTGCCCGCTCTGACAAAGCAACATGCTTACCAGAGACAGTTTCCGTCTGCGAGGAGTAATTTTCTCTTTTGTTTTGATTAGCCGAGGAAGTGGCCTGAATTACGACGGGGCCTCAATGACGATAGTTCGTCAATTGACGAACTATCGTCGTCGAGCGAACCGGCCCGCAGATGCTTGCCAGGGTTTACCGGATACTCTCGGCCACCGGCGAAGGGTGGCGAGATTTAGCCTTTACGAGTTTCCATGAGTTAGCAGATCCATGAGTCAATAGGCTGTCAGTAACCCAGAGGGAGGATTGCTGCTCGTCGCATATTGAATTCACCGATAGAAGATAGGCTCGAAGAGAAATGGAATCAAATTCTTGGAAGTGCCACGATTCTGGGAGTTAGAAGATAGCTTGTGCTCTAAAGCGAGCGAAGGACCAATTAATTCACTCCCACCTCATTGTGGATCTTCAAAGTCTTAATTATTACATTCGCCAAGCCCCTCGTGATGTCTTGTGGTATCACTGCATGGGCGAGGTTGTCTTCTTGAGGATCCTCCTCCACTGTTAATTCCATTGGGTGTTGATATTGACGACCAATCCTCTGCAGCTCACCGACATTAATCTCGCCTACTGCGACGATAGCGCCGTTCGGCGATCCATCAAGCTTCGCGTGGAATATCCCAAACAGTTCCCGCAAGCCCAGGACCGACAGTCTACTTACCGAAATGTTCTTTCCTTTGAATATTGTAGAGCTCTTCCGATCATTCGCTCGATCCCATTGAGCGTCATGAAGCGCGCGTACGATATCTTCCTCTGGCGGGCATTTAGGGCGAGGCATCTAGCGAATCAAAGACCTCATCTTTTCGATAAACTGATGAAAACTTTCCAACCTTAATGTTCTTTCTTCATTGAGTGCCTCGACGTAATACTCTATTCTGTCGGGCCAGAACTCAATTTCTACGGCGCTGCCACTTCTGTCTTCCCATGCTAGTTCAAGGTTTCCTTCAGGAGTTAAAAACAAGCTTGGCTCGTAAGCAGCGAGTTCCGGTAAGCGAGTTAAGAAAGAATCAGTAATTGTCACGGAACGGGCTGACAAAACTGCGCCTTGGCCAAGGTTCCACCCTGGTTGGTAGTTGCTGAAGTCCTGAAATCGACGCGATCCGTTTTCTCCTAGGACGTGCCTCGACACCTCACTCAGCGCAATCACACGAGGATTATTCTCAGTTCGCTCGATTCCTGTATTACGTACTCGTTGGCGCAATGAAACAGTACTGATTTGTGACTCACCTTCTTCACGTGGGTCCTCAAGAATGTCTAAGGGCGATTCTTCGGGGGCATACCTAGCCTGCAAAGACCTGGGATTAAGTTCTTCGCTCTCAATTCGCGGGAATAGATCTCTGAAGCTAGTCGATTCTCTTGGCCACCGCTGACCAAAGGCTGAATTGTTGAGGGCTGCTGCTGGCGTCATTGTACTTTCACCTTTTCCCTCAGACCAATTTTCTCTACCACTAGATTAAAATCTGCTTCAACCTGTCTCGCTAACACGGCGGTTTCTAACGGCCCCGGATAAACAATATTGACATCCAAGAACAAGGCATCTTCATAAGCAACGGACCTAGCGATTACAACTCGAAGCTCCTTAATTCTCGACTCCTTCGGGACTTCAATCTGATAGACAGCGGCTTCCGGAATGAGATCGGTTATAGTATCGGATATCTTCAGGTGGTCACGGAGAAGAGCGAAATTTTCCAAAGGCGCAAGCTTCAGGTGACACGCTAATCTGACATGAGCTTCCCCCTGCGCTGAATCGGAATCTGCTTCTTCTAAAGCTGTCAATGCTGCATTAACGATGCCCAGAAGTCTCTCCTCATCACCATCGTAAAGACTCGTTACGTAGAGTTCGAGGAAGCTAGGGGTGAACCTCAACGCCGCTCGATTCCCCAACAAGGCAATTCCCAGCATTACGTCACCAAAGCGGGTTGTCGGAGCATCGACGGTAATTCGCGAGGCGTCGAGTTCGTAAGATGTTAAGCCTTTGCAAATGGCCGCAAAAGAGGGTGTGCCGGGCGTAGGAACAAAGGACATCATTCTCTTGTAGTTCCATTTGAAGTTAAGAGATGTCTGTTCGACTGTGTAATCTCTCATGGCGTAATTTCCTAAGCCCGGGCTTAAAGCCGACCAGGATGATACCAGAGATGAGCTTGTCTCCTATAGCGTTAACGGGACCGCTAACCGAACTCGTGCGCTACGCCGGGCGAGGCCGAGTAATACCCAACTTACGCATTCGATTGTTTAGAGTCGTTCGATTCAAGCCCAGCCTGGTAGCGGCACCCGCAGGACCACCAATCACCCAGCCAGTTTCGCGTAAGACTTTCAGGATATGCTCGCGCTCGACTTCCTCCAACATGGTTGAACTCATAACCGGATCGCCATTACCTGGACGCTTTAACTCCGCGAGTGGAACTTCCAGTGCTGAGCCGCGCGAAAGGATCACGGCCCGCTCCATAAGATTCTGAAGCTCGCGAATATTGCCGGGCCAACCATACGCAGTCAGGCTTGTCATGGTTTCGGAGGGAATGGTTTTGATTGGTTTCTTCATCTGTTGCGCAAACTTTTGCGCAAAGAAGTTGATCAAAAGCGGAATATCTTCAGTTCGTTCCCGCAGCGCCGGCAAAGAGACCGGAAAGACGTTTAGCCGATAGTAAAGATCGCTGCGAAACTTTTTCTCGGCCACCATCTGAGCGAGATCCGCGTTGGTTGCGGCTACTACCCGTACGTCTACATGGATCGTTTTGCCGCTGCCCAACCGCTCGAACTCATGCTCCTGAAGCACGCGCAATAATTTCGGCTGCAGTTCAAGCGGAATCTCCTCAACTTCATCGAGAAAGATCGTACCGCGATGCGCCAGTTCAAAGCGGCCTTTGCGCTGCTCAACGGCGCCGGTAAAGGCGCCCTTCTCATGACCGAACATCTCGCTTTCGAGCAGTCCGGTTGGAATAGCAGCGCAGTTCACTTTGACCAGCGTATGTTCACGTCGGCCGCTCAAATTGTGAAGCGCGCGGGCGATGAGTTCCTTCCCCGTTCCAGTCTCGCCGAAAATCAGAACTGTCGAGTCGGTAGGGGCCACTGTCTCCACATCCTGCAGTGCCCGCTTAAGGGCCGGACTCGTGCCAACAATCTCTTCGAAGTTGTATTCCGTCCGGATCTCTTCCTGGAGATAAAGTTTCTCTTCCTGCAGCTTATTCTTCAGCGCATCGATCTCGCGATAGGCCAGGGCGTTCTCAACCGCGATCGCGACCTGCTTACCCACTTCAGTGAGCAGCTCTGCATCGTCCTGACTAAAGGCGTTCTCGCTAAGCCTCCCGACGCCAAGAACACCGAGCACGCGGTCATGCGAGATCAGCGGAACTGCGCAGGCTGACTTAACTCCAGTCCGTTTCCCTAGGGGATCGGTTGATATTTCCCCGCCGCTTACGACAGGTTGACGAGAGGTGAAAGCCCGTCCCCCGGGAGTTCCCTCCAGATCAACGATCTCATCCTCAATAAACACATCTTCGTGCTCGGGAAATTCCAGCGCCGTGATTCGCAGCTTGTCGATTCGCTCATCATGAAGTGCGAGACCGGCAACATCATGCGGCATCACTCGCCTGACACAACCGGAGATAGCTGAAAGCAGTTCGCGCAAATTGAGATTCGAGACGAGCGTGTTGTTGATCTCTAAAAGCATTCGCGAGCGGTCACGCTCGCGCGCCAGCTTCTCCTGATGGCACTGCGCTTCGATGGCTGCTGCGATTTGTCCTGCCAGGAGTCCGGTGAATTCAAGATCGAGTTGATCGTAGACGCCGGCTTCTTCACTCCAGAAATTAAGCACTCCCAGCCGGTGATTGGCGGTCGTTAAGGGAAAGCTGCAGATCGCCTTAATCGGATGATCTGGTATGGTCTTCGCAAATGGAAACCGATCTTCCAACGCGATATCGTGAACGACGACCGGTTCCTGATGCTCCCAGACCCAACCGGCAATCGAACCTTCCATTGGGACTTCGCTGGGTGCCTGCCACTTTGTCGGCGCGCACGTCTCCAGAAAGTGGCACCGCATGAGGTTGCGGGAACTATCATGAAACATCACCGCGAGACTGCGAAACTTGAAAAGCATCTGCAGTCGACAGGCGAGATCATGAAACAGCCTCGTTAAGTCGCGATGTGAGGCGATGGCCTTCGACAGCTCAAGCAAGGTGAGGTATTGCTCAGGCTTCAAACCCTTGGCGGCGATTTGAGCGCTGGTCATAGTCAAGCTGAGCCTCGTTAAATCCAGAATAGTTTTATCCGAAAGGGCGGCGCCAATTGGAACTCTTCCCGAATGACCCCAACGAACAGTCAGCTAAGTAACTGATATCGAACCACGTATTCCAAAAATTGGCGTTGGCATTTATTGTCTTAGGTATCCCGTGAAAATACCAGTGCTCGCAGAAAGAGCCCTTAGCTTGGGCCTCTCCCATTTTTCAGTTCCGGTCTAGGGTAGAAAACTTCGACAAGCATATCGACCTACCGGCAAACCTTCACGATTGTCTTCGCATTACGAAGGCGCAGCAATGTCACCACTGACGATTCTTACCCCAGCGAAACCGCGCCTCATCCTCGCCTGCATAGTCGGGATCGAGATAGATGTGCAGGCTCGATATTCGGCCCTCTCGAAACTTGAAGATGTTGCAGAAACGTCCGCCCGGAGTCGTGCCACCTGCCCAGGACTTTCCGGAGATTCTGCCATGTGAAGTGCCTTCCACGATCAGATAGTCGCCCGAAGGAATGAAAGTGAAACTGTCATAATCGTGCTGAATATATTCCAAAGAACCTTCGAACCCTTTTACCATTTCAAGAAATGAGTTCCGTCCCGATCCAAATCCGAATTTAGGGAAATAGAGTTCGGCATCTTCGTGGAACAGCTCAAGGACGTCTGGACGTCCCCCGTCAGCTCTAATGAAATATTCGCGAGCAAGCTTTATGTTCGCTTGATCATTTGCCTCCATTCGTCCCCCTTTCTCCTTCAGTTCGATTGATTCACTCGGGCAGTCCGTGTTCCCTCACGCAGGAAATCCATTCGCGAATGTAGGCCGGGCAGTTTCGAAGTTCGATTCCGGTGCCCTCCGCAATGGTAAGCGCCCTGACGGCTTCAGGACTCACCACCGTCACCTCTTCAAGATCTAGCGCCAGTCTGTCGTTGACTGCCTTCTCGCTCTCTGTCAATTCCTGCAACACGTCGACGGATGCACAGTCAATTCGTCCGCTCACGCGCAAGACGATGAAGCCGTCGGGACTAAGAACTCGATCAATTTTACAGGCCATTGCGTGCCCCCGATCTGAACTCGGGCAAGCTACACCAGTTCATACAGTTTTTCGGTTCGCCTCCAACATAGGACTTCGAGAAGGTCGCTCTTCACACGTTAGAGTCCAACTCAGGGTAGCTTGTCGAAAAAGAGATACACCGCGGCAATGCGGCCGTCCGGGGCATCTTTCTGACAAAGTTTTCCGGCCGCAGCTTCCTCGCCCTGTAGGGGCGAAATGTTTATAGAAAGCATGACCTCCAAGAGATTCCTCATCGCTCCAGAGGAGCGAAACGTGCTCGATTTCCCACTCATCGTCGGAAACATTGCGCTCCGCTGGAGCGCGGATCCCAGGTTAATAGCGGTTCTATAAACATTTGGCTCCTCTGGAGCCAGGATTGGTTGCGGCTTTGGCCGCGCTGTGCTTTGGTCTGCCATAACGCTAATCCGAAATCTTTGTCACTCACAAACGGGCCGAGAGCTAACATAAGAGTCGCTATCGAGAATCCCAGCCACTGTTGCGAGCGCCGCATAGACAAATCACATTTCGCGATCTACGGAATTCAATCGCGGAAAAAGGCGTGACGCATTGCCTCCGAGAACGCCGCGCCCTTCCGAATCGTTCAACTCGGAGCTTTCTAATATCCGTTGCTTCGCGTTTACGGCCAGGTCTCGACGGAGGTACGGAAAATCAGTACCAAACAGAACCTGATGAATTCCCACTATGTCGCGCAGCATGCGAAGCACTGGATCGCTTGCAGAAAGAGCCGTGTCCCAATACATCCGGCGAAACATGTCAGCAGCGGTACCTCGTTGTTCTGCACCTGGGATGAAATCCATCTCGTCGATAATTGCAAAACGCGCGGCGAGATAAGGGATCGACCCTCCGGCGTGCGAGAAGATGTACTTCACGTTTGGTGTGCGGGCGAACCGGTTCGTGTAATGCATCTGAGCGACTGCACGATTGGTATCAGTCGGGAAGTCAATCAGATTGTCGGGTAGCCCTAACGAGTGCGCTGCCGCGTCTGGCGATGGATTGGGATGCACAAAGACAACAGACTGCCTGCGCTCAAGCTCTTCGAAGACCGGCTCCAGAGTAGCGTCTCCGAGGTACACGCCCCGGGAGTTCGTGAAGAGAACAAGACCGTCGAGTTTGAGGACGTCGACTGCGTATGACAATTCTTCCAATGAGGCATCAATGTCCGGCAGTGGGAGGCAAGCGAAACTTGCAAACCGGTCTGGTCTTGCATGAACGAGTTCGGCTGCGAATTCGTTGCACCGCCGCGCCAAAGACCGGGCCTTATCGCTGTCGCCAAGGTGCACTCCAGGCGTGCTCACCGACATCACGGCTACGTCGATCCCGGCGTCGTCCATGAAAGAGCTCATCGCCTCTTTGGACCACTCCAGCGGCGCCAGCCCTCCCACCGGAACATGAGAATCATTTGTCTCGCGCCAGAAAAAGTCCGGCAAAATGTGGTGATGGGTGTCGATGGTCAGCGATGTATCTGGATTGCCAGTCATGCGGTCCCCTGTTCTCAGCCGAGAATCAGCTGGGCGGCGCGGCCCGCGATCATGTGGGTAGACGCGCTTGTCCCCGGCCCCGTAATGATCCGTGGCATCACGGACGCGTCCACCACGCGTAAACCCAGAATGCCGTGCACGCGAAGCTCCGGGTCGACCACAGCAAGCTTGTCCACGCCCATCTTGCAAGTGCCAACTCCGTGCCCAAAACTTGCCGAGGCAAGTCGGGCAAGTTCCTGGATCTGTTCGGCGCTCGCCCTGGGCCCCGGAACGAGTTCGCTCTCGCGCAAATTGTCGAAGGCGTGCTGACTCCCGAGCTCACGCGCGATTTCGATCGCGCGCACGACGGCCGCAAAATCGTGATCCGTGCCGAGATAATTGCCATCGATCACAGCGGCATCCTCAAAGTTGTTGCTCGCCAAACGGACGGCGCCTTTGCTCGTCGGCTGCACCAGGGCCGGCGCGATTGTGAACGAGTCCGGTGGAGGAGTTCCATAGCGCTCCGCTACCTCGGGCGTAACCACAGGTAGTTGATGAAGCACCAGACTAATGTCTGTCTCACCCGAAGGATCGCTCGACAAGTAAGCCTCTGCCTCGACGGCATTGCTGCCGGCCGGCCGATCCGGCATCTTGCCCTTGTACTTGAACACGACACCGGACACGAGCACATGGTCCTGCAAATTCTCACCAACGCCAGGCAGGTCCGCGACGACGTCGATTCCAAAGCTGCGAAGCGCCTTCGCTTCCCCGACGCCTGAGAGCATCAGAAGTTTGGGACTATTGATGGTGCCCGCGGCAAGTATCACTTCCTTATCGGCCGCGATGTCCTTTACCGCGCCGTCTGTCATTAGCTTGACGCCCACGCAACGGGTGCCTTCAAAGTTCAGTTTCACGACCTGGGTGTTGAGCAGCAGAGTCAGATTCGACTTCGACAGCGCCGGGCGCAGAAAGGCGCGAACGGCGCTCACGCGAGTCCCGTCCGCGGCGATGTTCATATTGATGTAGCCGGCGCCGGCGCGCATCGGTCCGTTCACGTCATCCAGAATGGGCATGCCCATCCGTCGTGCGGCGTCGATGAAGGCGGGCGCGGTTGGATGAGGATCTTTTGGACGGCGTATATGTATTGGCCCGCCGGCACCGCGCCATTCATTCGCGCCGCCTTCCCAATCCTCCTGACTTTTGAAGACCGGAAGCACGTCGGCGAAGGCCCAACCTCTGGCTCCGTTCTCTGCCCACGCGTCGTAGTCCCGTTGCATGCCCCGCATCCATACCATGGCATTGATACTGGTGCCGCCACCAAGTACATGGCCAAGGGCCATATTGAACTTGCGATTGTTCAAACGGGGTGAAGGAACGATGGGCAAGTGGTAATCGAGCGGGCCGGCGACGTTGTAAAACCACACGCTTGGATCCGCGATCGTCGGTGCGTTGTCGGGTCCTCCAGATTCGATGACGAGGACTTGCGCACCGGAGGCGGACAATTCAGCCGCCAGGACCGAACCGGCCGCCCCTGCTCCCACCACGATGAAGTCATATCGCCTTTCGTCATTCGACTCGTTGCTCATTTTGAACTCCCAGGATTTAGATTCTGCTCTCCTCTGTCATCACGTCCGCTGCGCAAATATTCCGGAGAAGTGTTGGCGGTTCCAATAGAAGACAATGAACCACAGGATTGTTACAACGATGGCGGGAGGCGCACCAGCGTGGTTTAAGAACAGGTGATAACAAAGGATGTTCACGATTACTGGTCCGAGCAGCACCAGCGCCAAGGGAACGAACCGGTTCACGAGTAATAACACGCCGCCCAGGACTTGTAGCGCCGCAATCACCCAATAGTAGTGAGAAACGAAGAGGGCGCCCATAAATTGCCCGGCCAATCCCGTCGGCATCGGGCCCATGCTGAGAAAATTCAAAAAACCATTAAGCCCGAACACAACAAAGACCAGTCCAAGTAGAACTCGTGCAATCAAGGTTAAGATTTTCATCTCGCGTTTCCTTTCGATGGTTTCAAGAACCTAACCAATTTCAGTGTGCGCCGTCAGTGGCGTTGAGCTGTTTGGGAAAATTCTCTTCAGCCCAGGTCGAAAAGCGGGTCGGTTCCCGGCCTGCTATTTTGTTGGCGAGAGCAATTTGATCTGACGAATCCGAACCCAGATAAGTATGGGCTTCCCAGTAACTGAACATCTCGGCAATTTCGGTTGCTCCAGGAAAGGCACCTGCGAAGCTTTCCTTTGGGACCTGCTTGTATGAAAAGTTATGCCCTTGTCGATATACGGTCTCAACGATTTCATTGAAGCTCATGAAATCACCGACGAGTGGCAGATACTGCCCATTGCCCGCCTCATCCGGGTGTGCAAATGCGCCGGCCACGATGTTCCCGAGTTCGTTGATGTCGCCCATGTGAATGACCCGCCGAGTCGGATCAAGAGGAAGAGCCCA
>DNNE01000177.1 GCA_003487805.1 Blastocatellia bacterium
CGCACCATTCGCATCCCGGTGCACATGATCGAGACTATCAACAAACTGATTCGCACTTCGCGTGCGTTGGTGCAGGAGCTGGGCCGCGAACCAACCAGCGAAGAGATCGCGAAGAAGATGGACATTCCGGTTTCGAAGGTGCGCAAGGTCCTTAAGATTGCGCAGGAACCAATCTCGCTCGAGACTCCGATCGGCGAAGAAGAAGATTCACATCTCGGCGATTTCATCGAAGACAAATCAATCCTGAATCCTTCGGACGCGGTGGTCGCGTCAAACTTGCGCGAGATCACTGACGAAGTACTGGCCACGCTTACTCCACGCGAAGAGAAAGTTATCAAGATGCGCTTCGGCCTGGGAACGACGGGATCGGAGCACACGCTCGAAGAAGTGGGCCAACACTTCGCCGTGACCCGCGAACGCATTCGTCAAATCGAAGCCAAGGCGCTGAGAAAGTTGCGCCACCCCTCGCGCTCCCGGAAACTCAAAGCGTTTTTGGAAACAGTTCAGCACGGATAGGTATTAAGCCCTCTCCCTTTGGGAGAGGGTTGGGTGAGGGCTTAGCAAGGAAGAGACTCTTTTTATTTTCTGTCTCGCTCAGACCCTCACCCCTGGCCCCTCTCCCAACGGGAGAGGGGAAAAAGCGAATTTATGAAAACGATCGTCGAAAGCTACAAATCTAAACTCGCCGCTGAAGACGGTTGGGTCCTCAAGCGCGGAGCGCAATTGCGGATCGCGCTTTGTTATCCGAACGTCTATTCGATCGGCATGGCGAACCTTGGCTTTCAGGCGATGTATGAAATCTTCAATAACATTCCTGAAGTTTCATGCGAAAGAGTTTTCCTGCCGGACAGTGTCAGTAGCATGAGGGGCACTAGCCCGCGCGTCAGCAAGGGCTCGCCACATAAACATCCTCGTAATGGCTCCGGCTACGATCAAGCCGCACGCGATCGCGCGGATGCTCCAATTGACGAGATGCGCGAGTACGAAAGAACGCGCACGCCTCTGCTTTCACTCGAATCACATACTCCGGTTCGCGATTTTGACGTAGTCGCTTTCTCGATCTCGTTCGAAACCGATTACGTCAACATGGCCCGCATGATGCAGATGAGCGGCGTGCCGGTGTGGTCGAAAGACCGGACCAGACATGATCCCTTAATCGTGATGGGCGGCGCATCGTCGTTTTTGAATCCGGAACCGATTGCTGACTTCACCGATGTGATTGCCGTGGGCGAGGGTGAAATCCTGGGGCCAAAACTCGTCGATGTGATTTTCGAGCATGACTCCAAAGAAGAAATTCTGGTAGCGCTGGCCCGCCAGGGCCGCGGGTTCTATGTCCCTTCCTTTTATGAAGTCAGTTACCACGACGATGGGACGGTCGCTGCGTATACACCCTCGGAAGAAGGCGTTCCCGCGCGCGTCGGCCGCGCGATTTCGGCTGAGAATCCGAAGGAGGGCAGCTTGCGCCGCGCTATTCGTCGCGAGCAAAAAGAGCTGATCGATCAGTTGAGACGTGATGAAGTGTTCGCACCCTCGACAACGATTTTCGCGCCGCAGGCTGAGATGGGCGATCGTTTTTTGATCGAGATTTCACGTGGCTGCTCGCAGGGTTGTCGTTTTTGTTGGGCCGGTTACAACTACTGGCCGCCACGGGTCGTGCCCGCGCGCGACATCCTGGCAAAAGCACGGGCGTGGCGCTCAAAGACCGATAAGATCGGCTTAGTTTCGACTGCTGTCTGCGATCATCCGGAGATTAGCGAAATCCTCCAGGGCCTGCGCGCAATGGATTATCGCATCTCGGTTTCTTCCCTGCGTCTCGATCAAATTTCTGACGAGCTGCTTGACGCGCTGGTTGAATCGCGCGATCAGCAAATCGCGGTCGCTCCAGAGACCGGATCGGATCGTCTTCGCAAGGTCATCAACAAAAATCTTACCAACGATGAGATCGTCGACATTTGCGGCGCGGTGTTCGATCGCGGCATGTTGACCATCAAGCTCTATATGATGGTCGGCTTGCCGACGGAAACGGATGAAGATCTGGAAGAGATGATCGTTTTGGTTGAGCGCATCAAGGACCGCATGCTCGAAGCCGGCAAGCGCTTTGGTCGCGCCGGCAAAATCATTCCATCGCTTAACGGATTCGTGCCGAAGCCGAACACGCCATTTCAGTGGGAACCAATCTGTGAAGAGAAAGAATTGAAGCGTCGCCTGAAGTTTGTCAGCAAGAAACTCGCGCGTATTCCCAACGTCGAAGTGCGCGCCATGTCCGCGCGGATTGCTCACGAACAGGCTTTATTCTCGTCAGGCGATCGGCGGATTTCCCGCGTAATCGAAGCCACCGCACGGCTGAATGACGATTTGAATGCGGCGATTCGCGAAACCGCTATTGACTTGCACTTTCACACCAGCCGCCGTCGTGCTTACGATGAAATTCTTCCGTGGGACATTGTCGATTCGGGCATCTCTCGCGAATTCATGCAGCAGGAAGACGAACGCGCGCACGAAGCTCGCTCAACCGCTCCCTGTCCCTCTGTCAATCAATGCACACGCTGCGGCGTCTGTCCGACGACCTGGCTGGGCGAGGCTCCGGCCGCACTCGTGCAACTGCAAGCATTTGCGACCTCCGCCGCTATTCAGTCGGTTGTCTAACTGGAACGCTTGTCCCTGCCGTTGAGCTTTAGCCACGAATCAGATTGTTCCAACTCTCGGATCTTGATCGCATGCCCGCGGCGTACTTCTGGTATCTGAGCGTCAGCGACAATGCCTTCCAGTTGATCGACGAATTCCTGCTCAGTAGAAACGTTCTCTCCGAGTGTTAGATTTATCGTTCCAGCACCGCGCGGGATCATGATATGAACGGACACCGAATCACGCGTAGGTTTTTTGGGCGCGATGAACCTATCGTATGCCGTCCAGAGCACATTAGCGATCGAGGCAACGGAAGCAACTGCACCAACTACAATATAGAAGTCGACGGCCGCCCCCGTAATCCCGATTGGGTTGAACGCATAGGTGGTAGCGCCCCTCGCTTCATTGGTGATGAAGTCGTAAAACTCTTGGACATCAACTTTGTTTCCGCGGCCCGCCACAGTCATGCCAATGGCAATCTCTTTTTGCCCATACCAATCAGGGCGTGGACTACTGGTAGGTGGCACTGTTATCGGCGCCTCCCAAGCGTCGATGTTATCGGCATCGGCCATCAGAACCCGCTCAACCTCGGTCGTTGATATTTTCTTTAGTTCTCTCATACATCCCACCCAGTAATCACGCGAAGCAGGGCTTTGCGCCTTTCGTAAACAATCAATTTCAGCTTGCGACCACCGTCAGTATAACCAACCAGTTGATAACCGCCGTGGATACGTTTATTTCGCTGCACGTCGAACCCATTCCAAATTACCTCAACGACTTCATCAGCGGTAATACCGTGCCGCGCCAGCTCATCCTCATCAAATTCCAGGTTGAACTCAGTGGGATCGAACTTTTGCCAGTAGACCACGGAGGAATATTCTATCTCACGAAAGCGGGAGGCAGTTAAGCTCTGTCGTTTACATAACCAGCAACAAAACCAGCCGCCCGCTACTTGATCGATCTCGATGCGCCCTCTACTTCGTCAGAAACGTACTGCTCTGCACGGTGTAATCGAAATCGTAGTTATAGGTATAGCCGGGGAATGAAATGGGGCGGGTGAATTGGACGCGCACCTTTATCCGCTTTTCTTCAACGCTGGGAGTAATCACGGCCTCCGGGGGAACGTGGTAATCGCGCTCGCTCTTCACCAACTGATCTCTCACCCAGGAAGTGCTGCTGCCCTCCGCCGTCGCCTGGTTCACCATGTTCTGCATCGCATCTTTGAAGTAATACGCGTCGACGGCCACGGGTACGTAAAGGTAACCCGCGTAAAGGATCGCGCCAAAAATAATAATAAAGACGACTAGCTTCAGACGCGCGCCGCCCTGTTCCCCGTGTATGTTACTAACTTTGTGAGTGTTCATAGTCGTCTATCGAGCGTCCTGTCAGAACCCGGAGCGGTAAGCGACGGGATCGCACAGCTTCGCTCCTTGTCAAATTGTCTCTTTGACATCCATTTGCAAACCATCATGCAAAGCTTTGCGCAACGCGCGCCGGTTGACCTCACGGCCATCGACGATTCGCGCTCTGCCAACCGCTTCCAGCAGAACCCACTTAATTTGTCCGCCGACGGATTTCTTGTCGCCTTTCATTGCGCCAATCAGTTCATCACTTTCTATGTCGTCTGCTTGCGGCAATGGGCCGCACGCGCGGACCGCGCCGCGCAACAATTCTAACTCGTCAGGCTTCAGCATGCCTAGACTCTTTGAGATCTCAGCGGCAACCATCATTCCATAGCCCACCGCTTCACCATGACGAAAGCGCCGGTAATTCGTAACGGCTTCCAGGGCATGCGCCGTCGTATGACCGAAATTCAAAATTTTTCGCGAGCGTCTATCGCTGCGATCAATGGCTTCGCGCTCATCGCCGGAGACTATCGCAGCTTTGAAACGGCAGTGCGCCGCGATCGTGGCGGCAAGATTGATACGCATGCCTCGGGCATGCTGCACGTTGGAAGCGTGCGTGCCGGCGCTACGAAGCAATCGAACAGTTCTATCGAACAGCTTTCGATCACCGGCCGCCCCCTGCTTGATCGCTTCGCACCAACCCGCCGTCAGTTCACGCTGAGGCAGAGTCTGCAGAGTGTCAGTGTCGATCAGAACCAGACGCGGTTGTTGAAAAGCTCCAACCAGATTTTTCCCGGCTGCTGTGTTGATGCCGGTCTTGCCACCAACCGAAGCATCGATTTGCGCCAGTAATGTTGTCGGAACCTGGATGAAAGCGACCCCGCGCAAATACGTCGCCGCCGCGAAGCCCGCCAGATCGCCCACGACTCCGCCGCCCAGCGCAACTACGACGTCGTTCCGCTCCAATCCTTCTTTGCTGAAAAACGTCAGCGCCTGTTCCAGCGAGCGCATCGACTTGTGCTGCTCGCCGTCTTTCATCAACCAAACGCTCACGTCAAAGCCTGACGAGCGAAGCGCGCGCAAGACTTTCTCGCCAAACAGGTCAAATACTTTACGGTTCGAAATCAACGCTGCTCGACGTGCGCCTGGGCCCAGCGCCTTGCGCGCGGCTTCGCCGATCTCGCTGATTAGACCGGAGTCAATTCTTATTTCGAATTTGATTTCGCGCGCCGGCACGCGCACAGTCACACGTTGCATTGTTAAGACTCTACAGCGAGCAGTGTCCTGCACGTCAAGTACCTGAGGGCAATACCAGGGGCGGACGATCTTTGTGGCCGTCGACCAAACTTTTGTGGTAAACGTCTCCGCGCAATGAGTCCGCGGCCCCGACCCTGACTTCTTGCTTTGCTGCTCCTTGCCGCGTTCATCACTTCGATTGAATACAAACAACGCTTTGCGCAGTAATGATTCCCTGATCTGAAACTGCGCGGATAATTCGGCCACGATGCCGTTGGAAATGAGACTCTATTCGACCTTTCACTTGGTTATCATCTCTGGATTTTGGGGTGCCGGGAGTCTAAACTTCCCGAAAACTTTGGCAGACGTGTCCCGTTGCCCGGCCACGTCTCATTTTGAAAGGTAAACAACAATGTCGCGAAAAAGTCTCTGGCTTGGCCTCATAATGGCCGCAATGGTCGCGTCCCTGCTCTCATTTCACGTGGATGCGAAACCGAAGAAAAAGAAATACGAAACCCGATCAGGACCGCCGACGCTTTCACTAGCGGCGGAACCAATGGTCATCAAAGCCTGCGAGGACGGCCACGTGCAGTTGGCAGCGACCGCGCGCGCCAGCGACGGCGCTAAGTTGCGCTATCGCTGGACCGTGAATGGAGGCCGGCTGAGAGGTGACGGCCCCAGTCCAAACTGGGACCTCGCGGGAACACAGCCGGGCGTCTATCAAGCTGTCGTCGAAGTTGACGACGGTCGCGATCTTAGCTGCGTAGCTTTTTCGTCGATTTCAGTCGTGGTGCTTGAATGTCCGCCACCGCCGCCGCCGCGGCCGGTTTGTCCGACAGTAGAGGTTTCATGTCCGGAAGCTGCCAGCGAAAATGCTCCGGTGACTTTCACTGCGAATGTCAGTGGTGGCACGCCAGGTATTACGCCCGGCTTCAACTGGACCATCTCAGCCGGTCGCATCACGAGCGGTCAGGGAACGTCGAGCATCACTGTCGATACGACGGGTCTCTCGGGTCAAACCGTGCGCGCGACCCTGGACATCATTGGTTTCGGCATGCCGTGTCCCGCGAGCTGCTCGGTATCGATTCCGATCATGAACAAGCCGCGCAAGTTCGACGAGTACTATGACATTGCACGGAATGACGAGAAGGCGCGACTGGACAACTATGCGATTCAGCTGCAACAGGAACCAGGATCGCAGGGTTACGTGATTGTCTATCCGTCACGTAAGGCCGGCGGGGCGCAGGCGCAAGAGCGGTCCCAGAGGATCGTCGATTACCTCGTCAATACGCGCGGTATCGATACGCATCGCGTTACGACGGTCATGGGCCCTGCACGCGAGGGCTGGGTTGTCGAATTGTGGGTCGTTCCCGAAGGCGCGCCGCCTCCGGCGCCACAACGATAAGAGCTTTTCCTAAGCCAGTTCTAAAATGAAAAACTGCGGTGCTTCGGCGCCGCAGTTTTTTTGTCGTGATCACTCGAGCCCGACTGGGCGACCTAGTCGCGAGCGTACTGACACTGTCTTACTTTGTGGTTTTCTTTGCGGGCTTTGCGCCTTTGCGTGAAGTTTCTTATGGACGAGTCATCTCACGCAAAGGCGCTAGGCTTCGCAAAGCTCAAACTCGGACGCTACCGCATACTGAGTGCAGTTTAAGATCCGGTCGCTCGCTCCCGATTCTGTAACCTCACTGCTTTTCGAAAAAATCGGCCGCGGCTTTTTCAGTCTCTTCCGGTGTCTGCTCCTGCAACTGCTGATTGATGCCCCAGTTGTGACCGAACGGATCGAGGAACTGGCCATAGCGCGCTCCCCAGAACATGTCCTGGACCGGCATGATGACTGTCGCCCCGCGCGCGACCGCAAGTTCGACAATGGCGTCGGGATCGTCCGTCATCAAGGTAATGCGCACGCTGGTCCCGCCAAGTGTTTGCGGCGTTTTGCATGAGCCGCCTTCGTCCGGTCGAAACTCGTCGCTGACAAAAAACTTGTGGCCGTCGAGCATTAGTTCGCCGTGCATCAGACGCTTGCCATCGGGCGCCATCATGTTGTGCCCCTCTTCGGCGCCGAACACTTCTTTATAGAATTTCAACGCAGCCATTCCGTCGCTGACAATCAGGTGTGGAATAAATTGATCTTCTCGCGGCATTGGTTACCCTCCCCAGTAAGAACACGTCAAGCTGGCGCACTATACACCAACCTTAGCAATGACGCGTTCCCGCCCCAACCTCAGCAGACTGCGGTTTTATCGCCACCCCTCTCTATTCTTGACGGTATCGTGATACTTATGTACATTGGTACACAAAAAAAAGAAGCAAACCACGCGAGGTGAAGGAGCGTCATGAAAAAGACGAAGGCACAGGTCAGTGCCGGAATCAGGAAAGGGATACTCGTCGAGCGCGTGCAGACTGGCATCCGGATCGAAAAACGTCTGCTCAAGGTCCTGAAAGCGCTGGCTGAATACCACGATCTAACGCTGGGCGATCTGCTGGAAGGCATTGTCTTGCACGCGTTTGACGGCCGCCATCCGTTCAGCGAAGAAACCCGGCGCCGGATCGTCGATCTGAAACAGATTTATCGCCTGGATCTCGATGCTGATGCGAGTCATCGATTGCTGGAAGCTGAAAACAAGCAAGTGAAGCGAAAACCCAAGCGCGCAGTGAAAGGGAAGAGATGATAGTTTCCATGTCAGACGAGGAATTCATTCGCAACTTTGAAGCCGGCACGCTTCGAGCTGAATGTTTTCACCATAAGGAACACGTCCGCGTGGTCTGGTCATACCTGCTCAGATATTCAGTGCTGGAAACACTCGCCAGGTTCTCTGAATCTCTCAAGCGGTTTGCGGCTGCAAATGGCCAAGCCACTCTCTATCACGAGACGATCAGTTGGGCCTATGTCTTCCTGATTCATGAACGAATGGCCCGTCGCGCGGGCGAGCAGACCTGGCAGGAGTTCATGGAGACGAACAGTGATCTGTTCGATTGGCAGAACAATATCCTGAAGTCTTATTACGAAGAGGTGACGCTTAAGTCAGATTTGGCGCGCCAGACTTTTGTCCTGCCGGATAGATTAGAGGCGCAGGGGCGATGATTCGATCCACGAAATCACACGAATTATCACGAAAACCAGCAGCCCTTTTGTGTGCTTTAGTGTGACTTCGTGGATAGTAGATTATTCATTGGCGGCCGTTAATTTCTTTGGCGCGATCAACTTCCAGGCTTCGTGGATGTGCAAAGCGAGTTCCTTATCGCTAACTCGATCGACTTCTATTCCAATCCAACCCCGGCATCCTACGTAAGGCGGACAATAAAACTTTTTCGGCGCTTTCTTGATCAGCATTTCCTGGATTCCGATTGCCGCCGGGACCGTCACAGCGACATGACCATCGTCGTGATGGTTGTTCGAAAACATGGCGAACACTTTCTTGCCGACAAACCACGTCGGTTCGCCGTGCGAGATCTTTTCCCACGTTTCAGGCAGCGCCAGACATATGCCCCGCACGCGTTCGATCTGGATTGACCCGTCAGCGGGCTTTCCTTTGTTGCTATTGTTCATCGTCATTTGTCAGATTGATCCCAATCGGCTGTAGGCCTGCCGAGCCAAGCCCAAACGAGGTAGTCCACTCTTGGCGGCTCGCCGCCCACGGACCGCAGGCGCGCATTAATCTGGCCGCGGTGATACTGGCTGTGCAACGTCACCTGAAGCATCGTCTCAGCTATGCTAACGCCCTCAGGCTTACGCCCGAGTTCACGTTCCACGATGTCTCCCCACGGGAGCTTCATTGGTTGTGAAATTTCTTTATCAGTCAGCGCTGCAAAATGCGCGCCCAATTCCGGATAGTAACTGCGGCCCCAAAGCACCAGGGAGTTCACTTCGTCAAATGTCGGGTATGGCGTATTAGGCGGTTCGCCGCGCCAGGCGCGCAGGAACGCGCGCTGAACCAGATGCAGATGATAAAAGAGTTCGCGGAGCTTCTGATCGGCGCGCGCCTCCGGAGAAATGAGCACGGCGCGCCACACATTGGCGTCTGCCCATTCCATATGCCGGTAGAGTTCATTGAGATCAGCAAGATTCATCTTCTTGCGTCCGTGGTGAACAACTTAATCTCCGGTGCATCTTCGGTCAGCTTAACCAGACGATCAAATCTCAAACCGATCTTGTTCAGTAGTTTCCCCGAAGCCTCGTTATCGGGAGAAGTGATGGCCAGAACGCGTGCGAGTTTAAGTGTCTCTCGCGCATGGTCCATTACGGCCACGGCGGATTCGCAGGCGTAGCCCTGGTTCCAGTAAGCGGGCAGAAAAGCAAATCCAATGTCCGGATCCGGAAGAGTCTCTCTCTTCAGTACGCCGCAGATTCCGATCGGCGTTTGATTCATTTTCAATTCGACCAGATACAAACCAAAGCCGTGCGCCTCATAGCTCTTCACTGGTCCATCGACGATGTAACGTCGCGCGGCATCCAGATCGCGCACGCCTTTATCGCCGATGTAGCGAATGAACGACGGATCGTTGAGCAGTTCGAGAATGAACTCAGCGTCGATGTCCGGCGCCAGATGGCGCAGTCTTAAGCGTTTGGTTTCGAGAATGATCAAGGTCTGACGATGATACCCGTGGTCCGTTCTGTGCCAAAACGGGGGACTTACTGGTAATGTTCTCAATTTGAGAGGTGAGGTCAGTACCGGGAGCGATAGCGACCGGGTAACACTTTGACGATCTCGACCAATATGACCCGGTCGCTATCGCTCTCGGTACTGAC
>DNNE01000217.1:0-8639 GCA_003487805.1 Blastocatellia bacterium
TTGGTCGAGAAGACGATGTGATAGTGCAGGCTGAAGAAGGTTGAACCCATAATCTGAAGTCTAGATTACAGGTCAACCTAAAAGATCTTTACAGCGAAGGATCTGGCACCCCTTCAGGGTGCGACCCAATTAATTCCCATTTCCGGTGGTCTCCGCGGACTACGACCACCGGCTACTTTCTTGCAACCCCTTCGGGGTGCGGTCATGACTAACGACTTTCCGGTGGTCTCCGCGGACTGCGACCACCGGCTACTTTCTTTGCAACCCTTCGGGTTGCTGTTCGATAACTCAGTTACACAACCTGACCGGCGGCGAAGGCCGAGGCCCAGGCCCACTGAAAGTTGTAGCCACCCAGTTGGCCCGTCACATCCACCACTTCGCCGATAAAGTAGAGCCCGGGAACGCGCCTGGCTTCCATTGTTTGTGACGAGAGTTCCGCGGTAGAGACGCCTCCGACTGTCACTTCAGCTTTTCTGAAACCCTCCGTTCCGGCCGGCGTAAGCTGGAGCCTGTGAATGTTATCCGCAATCTCCTGAAGTTCCTTGCCGTTGTACTGTTTGAGCGGTCGCGACGCTCCATAAAGATCGCACCAGGCCTGCGCAAACCGTCGCGGCAAGTAACGTGATAAGAGATTGACCAGCTCAATCCGGGAGCTGTGTCCTCCTGTCTTCGTCGCGCTCGGCGCAGAACCTGGTGCTAAATCGCACTCGATTATTCTTGCCGCCGAAATGACCTCCATTACGTCTTCATCGGGTAACAGGTTGATTGAGATCGACTCGCCGGGGCGCCAGTAGTTTGAAACTTGCAGTATCGCCGGCCCACTCAAGCCGCGATGCGTAATCAAAATGTTTTCCCGAAACGATGGAGACTCGGGACAAGTGACCAGGGCGTCAATCGAGACTCCGCTTAACGCCGCCAACTGCTTCTGAATCTGTGCCGGCAGCGTTAAAGGCACCAGGCCGGCGCGTGTTTCTTCAATGCGCAGCCCAAATTGTCGCGCAATGCGATAACCGAAGTCGGTCGCTCCCAGTGGGGCGATAGATAACCCGCCAGTGGCAATAACCACGGAAGAGGAGTGGAAAGTGCCTTGATTGGTTTGCAGCATGAACGAGCGCTCTGCAGAAGGTTCGTGGCGGTCCACCTGACGGACTTCGCAGCCGCAGCGAATCTCCACGGCAGCGTCGTGACACTCCCGGAGCAGCATGTCGATGATCTGTTGCGAGCTGCCGTCACAGAAGAGTTGGCCCAGCTTCTTCTCGTGATAAGCGATGCCGTGTTTTTCAACCAGTGAAATAAAGTCCGCGGGTGTGTAGCGGGCGAGCGCTGACTTGCAGAAGTGTGGGTTCCGGGAAACGAAGTTATCGGGGCTGACCGAGGTATTGGTGAAGTTGCAACGCCCGCCGCCGGAGATGGCAATCTTTTTGCCGACCCGGTCGGCGTGTTCAATTACTAAGACTTTGCGCCGGCGTTTGCCCGCCTCGATTGCGCAAAAAAGACCCGCCGCCCCGGCGCCAATGACAATAACGTCCCACTCCTGCATAAAAGACGGCTCAAGAAAATTGGGCCAGGCTTGCGATCTTGCGATTCTCGCAAACCCGAAGGGTTGCCAGAAAGTAGCCGGGGGTCGAAGCGCAGCGCAGACCCCCGGGACAGATCGATCAGGATTCGCACCCCGAAGGGGTGCCAGCCTAACTCTGTGACCCTTGCAGGGTCAAAACGCAATTGCCTTCTGATCCGGGGGTATCGCTACGCTCAATCCCCGGCTACTATCTCGCAGCCCCACCGGCTGCCTCTACTGCGATCTTTATTCTCGAGGCGGTGGCCTATTTATTCATATTCAGACGTGCCGTCACACCGAGCTTCCCAATCGGAGAATCGCCGGAATCGCAGGCCTGACCCCAGATTCATCTGTCCAAGTCATTCTGTTCAATGACCATTTACACAAAATCTTTACCCGTCGTAGCCACTCGATTTCCTGGCCTTCAAACTCACAAATCCTGTTTTCTTCGTCACTAAGAAAGTTTTCCCGGCCACGCGGAAACCTTTCTTAACGACGTCGCTAACTTTCCGAGCCGCTCAGAAAGGTTTCTGAGCGACAAATAAACCCTTCTTCATCACTCGGAAAGCTTTCCAAACGACGTGGAACCCTTTCTTAACGGCGCAGCTAACTTTCCGAGCCGTTTGGTTAACTTTCTAAATGCCGTCCGCTAATTAGCGAAGTCACGGCCTTAATTAGAAAAACCACGAGGAAAATTAGGGAAACTGCTTTGCTAATTAGGAAATTCGTGTTTCCTAGCGTCTTTTTCACGATTTCCTGAGGAAAAACGTTGGGGAATGGTTCGTTAGTCAATACCTCGCGCGTTCACGTCCGTAAAACAATCAGTAGGGGAGCAAAGAAAATGGCTACTAAAGTATCCTCAGCCGCGCCAAGCCTCCCATTCGTTCTTCCCTTCTCCGCGCCATCATAACGCCGAAGCCGTGAAATTGAATGGCCGTGCGCAAAGAGGTCAGTACCGGGAGCGATAGCGACCGGGTATTCATGCTGAAGGCGTGAGCTTCATAAGATCCTTCTGCAATTATCCTCTGGTATAATCGGCGCATGCAAAATCAGTTAACTGAAGCCGCCCGCAAGCTCAGCATTCCTGATCGAATCACTCTGGTCGAAGAAATCTGGGACACCATCGCCGAGGAAAATCAGGCGTTCGAGTTAACTGATGCGCAGAAACGGGAGCTCGATCGTCGTTTGGAATCGTCGAGAGCAAACCCTGGCCAGGGACGGACTTGGGAAGAGATAAAAGCTGAATTCATGAACTTCCGCTAACCGCCGATGATCATTCGGTTCACTCCCGAGGCGCCGACACCGAACTCGCTGAGGCGCGCGAATGGTACGCTCATCAGCGTGAAGACTTAGATCTTGAGTTCATGCAGAGTATCGATGATGCGTTCTCACGAATCGTCGCTAATCCCCATCAGTATCCGAATGTTTACAGAAGTTTAAGACGCTGTGTCGTCCACCGTTTTCCGTTCGCAATTTTTTATGAGCTCGCGGTGGATGAGGTCAAGGTCATCGCCGTCTTCCACTCACGTCGCGATCCGGAAAGATGGAAGTCTCGAGGGTAATGCCAGGCTATTGAATTCGTCCCCTGCGGGAACGCGTTCGTCTATTGACGATTTGCGATTTACGATTCACGATTTACGAGGGACTTCTATTCACGATTTACCATTTACGATTAACCAGCGTGTGGTTCACCTCCCGCGTGATCCCCGCGGACATCGTCTGCGCGTCGTCGTCGCCTCCGCGGCGTTCCCGAAATACGACCGCAATCTGAACACCGGCGGAGATAACGAACGGGACACACGCTACGTCGTGGTCAGGCAGCGGATTCTGCATGACAAAGCACATCCGTCGTTCGTGCGGCTGCCGATTATTCCGCGTTGAGCAGTCAACGAACTGCCAAGCAGCGCACGCGCGATGAGAATCGAAGAATCGAAGGCCTGACCCCTTGATCGTTCCATTGTGATGTCGGAACGATCGTGGGGCCCGACCGAAGAGTACAGGGACGATTGGGCGATGACTAAATAGAAGTGTAGAGGCAGACGCCTCGGCATGAACTAATCACAAAATGAAACTTTCCGATGACCAACTGAGACTACTTCATTCCAACCATGATGATCGTGAAGGAGCCGGGAACGGCGCGGCCGCGGCCGGGTCCCCCAGGAGTCCCGGGCGGTGGAGATGGGGGCGGTGGCGCAGCTTCCGACGCCATCGCGAACAGATGACCCGTCCTGCTGTCGAACGCGATCGTGCGGGCGCCGTTTGAGGGCCACGTCTTCAAGTTCTGTTCGACCTCGAACTTGGTCGGGCTCTTCTCCTTGATGATTGTCATCGTGCCGTTGCCCTGGGTGCTGAACGCTTCCATCGTCGCAGGATTGAACACCGCACCGTCGGAGCCGCCGGCCAGCGGCAGCCTCGCGAGGATGGTTCCGTCTTTCGCACTCAGGACGACAAAGGTCTGGGGCGGCTTCGCATTCGGATCGGGTGTCGACGGAGGTCCCGCCGGCGGCGGCTGACCAGGCGTGCCACGCGGCGGGGCCGGGCCGATGGCGCTGCACGCCGCGAACAGAATCTGATTCTTGATATCCAACGCCAACCCATTGCACCCGCCGTTCTCGCCGAACGGAAACGTCGCCTTCACCTTCATTGTTTTCGCGTCGATCACCGCTACGCCGCCCGGCCGCTCCTGGAGAACCTGGTAGACAGTCCCTTTGCCATCAGCGATGGTCTGCTCGGGCGTTCCGCCGAGATCGATGTTGCCGAGTACCGCCCCATCCTTCGCGTCCACCACCATTAGGCTCTTGGTCGGATGACTGCCGACGTAGACTCGATCGTCTGAGGTGTCGCAGTAAATGCCATCGGCCCTGAATCCTGCCGGCACGGCAATCGTCTTAATGAGCTTCATCGTCTTGACATCGAACATCGATAAATCTGGATGGTCGCTGGTGAAGCCATGCCCGGTGTTCGGGCACACGGTCGCGCCGTTGCCACCAACGCCAGGAATCGTGCCGACCGGCGCGAGGGTGTCCAGATCGAAGATCGTCAGACGCTTTTCGAAGGCCGGCACTTCGGGCCTCGTGTCCGTTGCCAGTTGCGCTTGCGTCGCGCCGCGCGTGATATACAGTCGCCGGCCGACTGGGTCCGCGAAGATGTAATCCGTGCCGCCCTCGCCTCCGACCTTTGCGGTCTTGAGTACTTTATACGGGCCGTCTGATTGGGCCTGGAACGCGAGGCCTAATGACGTCAAAAGGGCGACTACGCCGGCGGCGAAAAGTGTGGTTCGTTTCATGGACACTCCCTGGAGATACTGTAATACTGCGTCTTGTACCTCTTTTTCATCGCGGGCGCAAACGAGGTCGGCGGTCGAGGATGGACGCGCAGGACTCGGTCGTTTGATTTTGAAATAAAGTGAAGATCTGCAGAAATCGCAGGCGCGACTCGGTTTGCTGTACTCTGATTGCGCTATGAACATCGCTTTCTTATTCAATTCTGCGCATCCATCACTGGGATCCTGGTGTCCAATCCTCGAAAGACTGGTAGGAGCAAACGTGTTGCAGCGCGCTGGCCGGCACATGCGAGTTTCCGTCGGTGACGTCGCGACGTACGGAGCCGCTGCCCGCAGTGCGACACCGACGATTGCCAACCTGGTCAAGCTTTGTCGATCGGTCTACCGGCCAACGAACTACGATCGACTTGTGGGTGATAGGCTTGAAGAAACCTACTCCAAGGCGACAGTATGCTGCTGCGTGTTTCAGAATATGACGCCGTCGACCGCCGATGCACTTCATGCCAAGCTGTATACTGACCCTGCTTATCTCGGGGCCATGGATGTTGATTTTGCCACCCCACTTCACCTTGGCCTTTTCCGCAACTCGTTAATTGAAAGATATCGGCTGCAGGGGTTGCGTTGCTCCATGTTCTACGTGATGGGGGACAACGAAGACCCTGATCTCGCCGAGCGTGAAATCTTTGAGCGAAATGGGTTCGAGGTTGATTACGAAGACATCGGAGCACGTCGCACGATCTTCGACACTTACGACACAGCTGAGCACTTTAGACGGGCAGCAGATTTCCAACGCATATTTGTTGGATTCGATGGGTTCAACGAGGACTGGGCTTCCGACCTCAGCCTGAGCCTTGAGGAGCTTCACCCAAAACTGTTTGACGCATTCGCCTCTGCAGCGCGCGCGCTGGAACGAGCGGAGACCGAAGAGGATCTTGCGCAGTCCGCACTTTCAGGTCGTCGCCTGCTTGAGGCACTTGCAGACTATTTGTTTCCGCCTCAAAGCGCGCTCTGGAAAGGTCGCAAAGTTGGTCGTGCTGAATACCGGAACCGGCTGTGGGCCTTCATCGAGCGCACTCTTAGTGAAGTGCCAGGCAGTGATCCGAGTAACCTCGACCGCCTAGGTAAGGAGCTGGACCGCTTGGTCGAGCTTTTCAATTCGGGCCTGCACGGTGAGACATCCCGAACGCGAGTTGAAGCAGGGTTTCGAGATCTTGTCATCTGGCTAGCGGCGCTGATCGACCTATCTCCCGTCGCCACACGATTACCTTATCTGGCCTACGAACCAGAATTGAACAGTTTTTTTGAGAAGCTCGCTCACAATCATTTAGCAGGTGGCGCCGAATAGTTAGAGAACCAATCGGGGTCAGGCTTGCGATTTTGCGATTCTCCTTCGCGCGACCAGATGCCTATGAAACTTCTGAGAATCGCAAAATCGCAAGCCTGACCCGGTTTTGTATTCCCGAACCTCGCGAAGTAGACCACAGCTACCACTTCAAGAAAGCATTTCACTTTTCGGATCTTCGGCCTATGCTCAATGAGCTACAACAAATTAAGGGTTACATCCAAGTCTATGAGCAAGCATTACCAGCGTCCAGCAAGACCGTTGATACTTTAGATACGCTTCGTTTGCTAGCTCAACGGTTTAATAAGGTTGCGCGGCAACTGCGAAAAAGACATGCAAGCCTTTTACAGCGGACGAAGATTGGTTGGACAAACTTACTTTCAGAATCAGAAATACCCCTGACAAAACAATTGGTGCCTTCTGGCTTAATGTTGCTTTTCCCGGGACCGATCTTGGCCGCGGAGGATACGCGGGGGTGGGAATTCTATATGATGCCAAGAAGAGCTCAGATCAAGACAAACGAATATTGCCCGGCGGTGAAGTGGATGTCACGCCAAGTAAGATCTCCAAACTGATTACCCTGACGTCTGGGATAGGTTCCGTCAGCTGTAATTACTTGAGCTAGAGGCATGAACATAACAGGCAAGTACTTTGCGCTGGACCAAACCAGTCCTATTCTTCAGGCCACGTTGAGCGAGAGGTTTCGAGCAGCGCGCGTCAGCACTTATTTCGCTTTGGCCGTTCGATCTCGTTTTTGATCGAATACGGCGCGCGCGATGGCGATCGTCGCGACGGCGCGCGGGGCTTCGCCTGACAAGCCTTTCGCCAATCCAACTGCCTTCTCGTAGTCGAAATCGGTCAGCTCTCCGAATATTTTGTCGACGTCGAAGTCAGGCGCTGACTCAGTCCAGGACCAGTAGTTGTACTTTTCATTATCGGTCATCCAGACAAGGAGTTGTCCATCCTCGCCGCCAAAACCGTCGGCAGAATTTGAAGCTTTGATCGCGTCGCTTACGGTGCCCCAGACGGCCGCCCGATTGACGACCAACATCGCATTAGCGATGGCAAAGAATGCGCGCGGGCTGTCCGGATCCAAACCGTCAATGCGTCGCGCTTCAGTCGTTGCCAAATCGATTAACGTCAAAGCCTTTTCGTTCTCGGATGGGGGCAATAGTTTGGCAGTCTGACTTAAGAAGTAGACCTTCAGCAGAGAAACGAACTGGCCGGTGCGGCACAACTCCGAAACTCGCGACGTGTCCTTCCTGGCCATGGCATTCGCGGTTAACCGGGCGTCGATGAATGAGCGGGCGCGAGTGTGCAACTCACTATCATCGATTTTTTCGACATAGTCGCGCGCGCGCGCATCGCCTCTTTCCGCATAGAGACCACCGAGTTTGAGATTGATTCGATCACGGTCGGCGGAAGTCTTTGCGTGATCCAATTGATTGAGGTACGTTTGTTCCCAGTCCTCTGACTTCTTAGCCGGGCGCATTGCGCTGCGAAAATCAGAGAAGTCGCGATCTCGAGTGTCCTGCGTCGTCAGCGGAGCCAGCGCTTCCAACTGCTGACGCAGGGCTGCGGTCAATGCAGCCGGCGCTCGCTCTTCGAATAAAGGCATCAACTGTTTGATCACCAGATAGTGACCATCATTCCCAGCCGAGTCTTGCTCCTGGCCCGGAACCGCTGGCGGCCGCAATAAAATGCCCGCCGCGGTGCGAAAGAAAGCAAGCTGCAGAGTTGGCGCAACCTCCGGTCGCGTTTGGCCTGGATAACCTTCGATACTGGCGCCCCCAGCCGTGAATCCCAAAAACAAGTGCGGAGTAAACAGATAAGATGAGAGAACTGAAACCGTGTTGGCGTCGGATAATGGATTCGCCGCGGCCAAGGCCAGCAAGGCAGCGTACCGCTCGTCAGCCGCTGCCGGGTTCTTTTCGCGCAGCGATGAAAGGAAGTCGACGGTTGCGTAGTTAATGACGCCGATCGCCGGAGCAGCAAATTGCAAAGCCGCTTCAGTCAGGTCAGCATCCAACAAATCCCGAGCAGCCTCCATTCTTTGTATCATCGACGCATCCCAATAACCGAGCGGGCCTGGGCGCTGGCTCTTACTGGCGTCATCTTTCTGTTGTTGGCGCAGAAATTCTTCACCCAAGCTTCGATCGTGTTTGGTGGCCAGTCGCAAGACTTCGCGCCGCACCGCGGGTCGCGGAATAACGGCACTGTACCCGCTCGTTTGGGTGTGTCGCTGCCGGTACAAGCCCGCCCAGTATTGTTCGTCCGCCGCCTTTTCGGCGGCGTCGGTGGCCTCCCACGCGGCGCGGAACAAGGCTCTCGCTCGCTCCTTGTCGTTGTCCCAGAGCAGATCTGCTACGAGGGCCAGTGTCCGAGCGCGGGCAATCGCATCAGAGAACTTTACTGAATCCGACGCCAGAGTGATGAGCATTGACTGCACGCTCGCC
>DNNE01000217.1:8928-9213 GCA_003487805.1 Blastocatellia bacterium
AGCATTGACTGCACGCTCGCCCGGCGTTCTTCCAAGAGGCGCGCAAGTTCGGCATCTTTAGCGGTCTTATCCGCCGCGACAGTCTTTTGAGTTTGCTCCTTCTGATTTGCCTTGGGTTGTGCGGTGAGAGAAGTGTAGGTGAGCAGGAAAAAGCATGGCAGGAAGAGAAAGCAAACCCGTTTCATCCGATGACCTCCGAAGACTGGAGTGTGGCTACTTGATTAAAATACATCTCAACGGGTTGCTGACACCAGTCATTCGGGAGAACCAATCGGGGTCAGGCTT
>DNNE01000217.1:9547-24444 GCA_003487805.1 Blastocatellia bacterium
CTTGCGATTTTGCGATTCTCCTTTGCGCGACCAATGCCTATGAAACTTCTGAGAATCGCAAAATCGCAAGCCTGACCCCTGATCTTTGATCCCCGCAAGCCTGACCCCTGATCTTTGATCCCCTCACATTCATGATCCTTCCGCTTCGCGGTATCATCTCTGCTTCCGAGGTCTAAATCATCATGATCAAACCAATCCACAAACCGCTCCGCAAAGTGAATTGGCGTTCGGAGTAGATTGACCATGAGAAAACAACCGGTCACGCGAAGACAGTTTTTGGGAAGCGGTATTGCGGCGGCGGGAGTGATATCGATTGGCGGCGCGTTACCCGCAAACGGACGAGACTGGGAAGAGTATGCCGCGCGCTTTGACCGATCGATTGGCGATGGGTTGCCGGCTGGTCCACTGCGACCGGACGACGAGACTGCGTGGAAGGCGGTCGCGAAAAATTATGACGTCACAAACAAAATAACCAATCTTGAAAACGGCTATTGGGGAATCATGGCTAATCCGGTGCTCGCTGAATACAAGCAGCTCACGGAGTTCATAAATAAGGAGAATACGATTTTTGCCCGGCCCCGGTGGTCCGAAACGTACCGCGGTGTGAGAGACACGGTGGCGGGCTTTCTGAATGTTGGCCCCGACGAAATTGCTTTGACGCGAGGCGCAACCGAAGCGCTGCAGGCATTGATCGGCGGGTATAACAAACTCAAGCCGGGCGACACAGTTCTGTACGCGGACCTGGATTACTCGGAGATGAAGAACGCGATGCGTTGGCTTGAAGTTCGCCGAGGCGTCAAGGCGGTGAAGCTGACGTTTCCTGAACCAACGATTGATCGGCCGCTTCAGGAAGCAGACATCCTTGGTTTTTACGAAAAAGCTCTGTCAGCCAATCCGGAAACAAAGCTGCTGCTGTTGACGCACCTCAACAACTGGACTGGATTGATCATTCCGGTTGCCAGGATCGCAAGGATGGCAAGAGATCGCGGCGCTGACGTGATACTCGACGCGGCCCACTCGGTCGGCCAGGTAGAGCTCAACCTAAAGGGACTTGGCTGCGATTTCATCGGCGTCAATCTGCACAAATGGGTGGGCGCACCAATCGGTTGCGGCGTCATCTATATCAAGAAGGATCGGATCGATGCGATCGACCCCTACATGGGAAAACCGACCGACGTCTCGGACATTGACGGGCGCATCGATACCGGAACACTAAATTTTGCGGCGCACATGACCATCCCGGCGGCGATCGCTTTCCACAACAAAATCGGAACCGCAGCCAAAGAGGCTCGGCTTCGATACCTGAGAAACCTTTGGGTCGCACCGGCCCGAAAGATGAAAGGGCTCACCGTTCTCACGCCGGACGACGAAGCCATGGTCGCGGCGCTGACCTCATTCCGTCTTGATGGCGTGACTTCAACCAGTGCGAACGACTCGGTCGTCAGGCATCTGGCCGAAAAATTCGGCGTGCTGACGGTCCGGCGCACGGGCCCAGCTGCCGGCGATTGCATTCGCGTGACCCCGTCTGTTTATACCTCGGCGGACGACGTCATGAAGTTGGTAAACGCTCTGCGTTCGATTACTGCTTCGCCAGGATCGATCGGAGTCTCGTGATCGGTAACAGGGATTGTCGAATGAAACTACTCGACGAGCCGCGGAGCGGCGGCCATAAGTAAGCCCAGGGCGAGTCAGCGAGCCCTGGGTGACGTCATTGAGATTTGTTTGGAGCTGCGGAGCAGCGAAGGAATTGGTTCAATTGACTCTGTCGCCGCTCCGCGGCTCTTACAGCATTGTTCGCGAATTTAACCCAAGGCTCGCTGACTCGCCTTGGGCTTAACTCTGAGCGCTGCTTCGCAGCTCATCTTATCCCAACTGTCGAATTCGCTCTTGCAGGAATTGCCGCTCCGGTTCCTGTTGGGTCAGCGCCAGAGCTTTCTCGTAAGAGGACCGGGCCTCAGATGTCCGGCCAAGCCTGCGGTACATCTCCGCACGGGCTGAATACGCCAGATAATAATTTGCCAATTCGCCATCCTCCAGCAACGCGTCGATGTGCGTCAGACCGGCCTCTGGACCATCGCGCATTGCAATTGCCACGGCACGATTGAGCTGTACCACCGGCGAAGGCTGAATTCGTAGCAGACGGTCGTAGAGCGCAACGATCTGCCGCCAGTCGGTCGCGGCGATCGATTCCGCCTCCGCATGGACGGCCGCAATCGCAGCCTGCAGTGTGTAAGAGCCGAAGCGTTGCGACTTCAGCGCTTTCTCAAGCAAGGCCAACCCTTCGGCGATCTGCTCACGGTTCCAGAGCGAGCAGTCCTGGTTCTCCAACAGAATCAGCTCTCCGGTCTGAGAGGTTCTCGCGGGGCGACGCGATTCCTGTAACAACATCAGGGCAAGCAAACCGATGACTTCCGGTTCGGGCTGGAGTTCGGTCAGCAACCGGCCCAGTCGAATTGCTTCGCCAGTTAGGTCGGCCCGCGTTACCTCCGCTCCCGCCGCAGCCGAGTAACCTTCGTTGAAGACAAGATAGATAACGTGGAGCACGGCGCCCAATCGCTCCGGCAATTCCTCGGGCGGTGGCACTTCGTACGGAATCGGTGTCTCGCGAATCTTTGTCTTCGCGCGCACAATGCGCTGCGCCACCGTACGCGGAGTGATGAGGAAGCCGCGTGCTATCTCCTCGGTGGTCAGCCCGCACACCTCACGCAAGGTGAGTGCAACGCGCGCTTCCGGCGGTAGCAATGGATGACAGCACGTAAAGATTAGCCGCAGCCGATCATCCTCAACACTATCCTCAACGCTGTCCCCGTCATCGGAAGTTTCGGAACTGGCCGCGGAACTCAATTGCGCTTCGAGATGTCGTGCGAGTTCGTCTTGAGACGCATCAAATTTCGCGCGTCGACGCAGAGTATCAATGGCTTTGAAGCGGGCGGTCGAAATCAACCATGGTCGTGGTGCGCCGGGTACGCCACTCTGCGGCCAAAGACTCAGCGCAGCCGCAAAGGCTTCGTGCATCGCCTCCTCGGCCAGATCAAAATCACCGAGCAAGCGGATCAGAGTTGCCAGGATTCGTCCCGAATCCACGCGATAAAGGGAGTCGAGCAATTCGCGTGTCTGCTCATGTATTTGATCGGGGGAACGCTCGGACATGACGACGACCGTAGCAAACCAGCAACCCCGAAGCAATTTGGCGAACGGCGATCGATGCAGGTTTTGGCCGATCACGAGTTGCGAAAACGAGAAAGCGGCGCCAAGTCGCCGCACTCCAAAAAATCGCGCCATCTTCCAACTAAGATTCTGTGGGTTTCTGTAAGTCCCGAACTGACAATTCACCAACAATCTTTCTTCAGCTACCGCAAGTCCATCGCAGCCTTGATCCCATCTTCAAGCTGTCTCAGTTCCGTTGAATTCAACTCGCCAATTCGTTGGGTGAGCTTAGAGCGATCTAAAGTCGTCACTTGATGACAGAGCGCTACGCTGTCTCTGTCGAGTCCGGCTGCGCCTTGAGGCAGCAGTACCGCAGAGGGTCCGCGCCCAGCTTGTGCCGCGGAAGTTGAGAGTGGAACAACGATGACCGATCGCCAGCCTTGCGTCTGGTTAAAAGCATCGTGCGAGATCACAATCACCGGACGTCGGCCACGCTGCTCGGATCCTGAACGAGGAGCGAGATCGACCCAGTAGACTTCGCCCCGTTTCATTGTTCTGAGTTTTGTTGGAGGTGATCGGTGGCAGCGGTCTCAAGGTCGGAATCCAGGTCGGCATCCGTACCCGCGTGTTGAACTGCGTAATTAGTAAGCGCCTGATGAAGACTCTTTCGATCGAGAATGCCGTCACGCCGCGTCAGGGAGTCCACGAAATCTCCAACTTCAGCAACACTATCATGAGGAAGTCTCTTGATTTTCTCGCTCAATTCCTGCTGCTCCATGGCCGAAAGTATAGCACAAGACTTCTCGCACTTTGGCGACCACCAGGCAAGGTTTCCATCGTGAGTTTGATAACTATCAGTCAACAACCACGAAGACTTAAATGTAAGAACCCGTTGAGCGCGCGACTAGCCCGCGACTCCTGATTTCAATCAATGCATTTCCTGTCATTTGCGGTTGCCGGGGATGCGCTTGACAGTGTAGTTTCATCGTCATAGAGTTGGCCTTCCTTAATCATAAGGAGTTCAGATAAAGTCCATTTCACCAGCGCGGTAATCCTATCTTGACTCGCAAATATCGGAGGAGACATTTCATGCGTCAATTGTGCTTCGGTACCCAAGCCAGAAGACTCGCTTGCCTGGCGCTCGTTGGATTCGTGGGATTCCTGATCCTGCCAGGGTTATTAACGTCGGCAAATAATTCTTCGCGCGCGGTGCGGCGTCACGTAAGCGATGCGCCACAAGATCAGCAACCCGAATTTGTGACCAATAACTATCGCCAGACAAACCTCGTCTCAGATCTTTCGGGTTTCGCCCAACTTCAGGATCCTTTGCTGGTCAATCCCTGGGGTCTCGCGCAGTTGGCGACCAGTCCTTTCTGGGTTGCTAACAGCGGAACCAGCACCGCCGCGCTTTACGGCGGCGACGTTGGCGGCAGTCCGTTTTTTAAGAATGCCTTGAACGTCACTATTCCCGGCGGCCTGCCAACCGGGGCCGTCTCCAATGCAGGCACCGACTTTGTGATTACCTCGGGTGGCGGCACCGGTCCGGCACGATTTATTTTCTCTTCCATCACCGGGAACATCATCGCCTGGAGGGCCGGGACCGTTGCCAGCATTTTGGCGAGTCACCCGGGCCACGTCTATACCGGCCTCACTCTCGGCAACAACGGCACGGCGAACTTTCTCTACGCCGCAGACTTTGCCAATAAGAAGATCGACGTTCACAACAGCAGCTTTGCCCTGACGACGCTGGCCGGAACATTCACGGATCCGGCCATTCCGGCGGATTTTGCTCCTTTCAATATTCAGAATCTGGGAGGCACCCTCTTCGTCGCCTATGCGAAGATAGATCCAGCCGACGGTACGGACCTGCCGGGTCCAGGTAATGGATTCATTAGTAAGTTCGATACGAACGGTAACTTCCTGGGTCGTTTGATTTCCAATGTCCCGCTCAATTCGCCCTGGGGTTTGACTGTTTCGCCCGCCGGTTTCGGCGCGTTTGGAAACGCACTCCTGGTAGGGAACTTCGGCGACGGCAAGATCAACGCCTTCAACATCACGACGGGTGCTTTCCTTGGCACGCTCAACGATGAACTAGGTAATCCCGTTGTGATCCCGGGCCTCTGGGCCATAGCATTTGGGAATGGCGTGGGAGGCGGCGATACCAGCGCGCTCTATTTCAATGCTGGCTACGACAGTGAGAGGCACGGCCTTTTCGGCTCACTCAGATCTTCAACTCCGGCGTTAACGTCGGTCCAGTTTGGTGGCCCCAGTGCCAGTATCAATGAAGCCGCCTTGAGTGTTGACATCACCGTCACGCGTTCGGGGGACATAAGCGGCACGTCGACAGTTAACTACGCTATCTTTGACGGGGATCCACCTGTCGCTCCCGCTACCACGCCCCAGCCGGCTACCCAAGGCAAGGATTATCTGTTTGCCGGAGGCACGCTCACTTTCGCTGCCGGGCAACTGAGCAGGACTTTCAAAATTCTGATCCCGGACGATGGCTTTCAGGAGACTCCCGAGACGATTAACCTCGTGTTGAGTAACCCAACCGGCGCGGCCCTGGGAACCCAAAGCACGGCTATCATCACCATTACAGACAACGATACGCCGCCCCCGGCGACCAACCCTATTGACGACGCACAGTTTTTCGTCCGCGAGCAATACTTTGATTTCCTGAATCGAGTGCCTGACTCTAGCGGTCTAACGTTCTGGACCGGCACCATTACATCCTGCGGCGCGGACGCCCAATGCATTCAAGTCAAGAGGATCAACGCCTCGGCCGCTTTTTTCCTTTCCGCTGAGTTCCAGAAGACGGGATTGACCGCTTATCTTGCACCCAAGGCAGCGCTCGGTGCGATCCCGGTATACGGCCGGTTCGAGATTGATACTCAGGCGCTCCAGCAAAACCTGATTTTCGGCCAACCGAATTTCGACGCACAGCTTGAGGCAAACAAATCGGCTTTCTTTGCTGACTTTGTGACGCGGCCGGAATTTCTCACGAAGTATCCGGCATCGCAGAACGGGTCCGACTTTATTGATGCGCTGATAGTTACTATTCAAACCAGCTCCGGCGTGGACCTCACGCCGAGGCGTTCCGACCTGGTCAACGAGTACCTGCTGGGGGCGACGCAAGCGCAAAGCCGCGCCCGCGTCGTTCGTAAGGCAATCGATTATCCGGAGGAGGTTGCGGCGGAGTTCAACTCGGCCTTTGTCCTAATGCAATACTTCGGCTACCTGCGTCGCGATCCGGACACGTCGGGATTCAACTTCTGGCTGGCCAAGCTGAACGCTTTCAACGGCAACTTCGTCAACGCCGAAATGGTTAAGGCGTTCATCACGTCGGGTGAGTACCGGCAGAGGTTCGGACCGAATTAAAACCGGCAACGCCTTAAACTATTAGAGGGATGAGAGGCAGCGATGCTTCCCATCCCTTTTCTTCGGGTACTGTTCACCGTCAAGGATCTCTTGACACTGATCATTTGGTGCCCCCGCAGGGATTCGAACCCCGAACCAACAGATTATGAGTCGGTTTGAGGGGCATCAACAAGGCGAGACGAAGTGAGATGAAGCAGTATTTACCGAATCCGCAGCCGTCAAAGTTCGTTACATCTTGCTACCTCTCAACACACCATCGCGCCATAATCGCGCCATCTTGGGTTTCGGGAGTAATCAAAAAGCTAGGTGAATCTAATTCACTTCAGTCTTAGTCAGTTGCTCTCCGACATGCCACTGAGTAGTGGGATTATTATATCGAGCTAAACGTACATTGCGAACATTTAGAAACAACGCGATGGCGAGGCCTTTCAAAGCCAACGCTAACGCGATCTGTTGGTTGCGCCTCGGATAAACGTGCGAGGTCTACCCGGTTAGCTCAGCCCCTTTTTAGATCTGGACGCGAATCTCGGCCTCGGTACGTACGCGGATGGGTGCCAGCGCGGGATAGCGCTGGCGAATCTTGGTGTAGAGGTCACCCTGAAACTTCTCTGCTCTAACTGTAACTACAGCAACATAATCGAATCGATCGCTTGCGCTATTTCGACTCATCGCGTGAAGCGTTAGAAATGGCTCATCCAAGCTCTTCGCGTACTTCGATAGCGATCGTCTTACAGTAGGCTCCCACAAACAATCAATCTTTGCTCCCTGCCCGTCCCGATATTTGTTGCCTGATTCCGAAACGGGAAATGACGCTTGCTTCCAACCCTTGGAAAGGAGTTGCGTGATCTGAGCCTTGTCTTTGTCCAAATGAAGGCTCTTAACAGCGCCCTTAAGCGAGAAGTTAAACTTTTTCGAGTTTGGATAAAACGTATCTTCCAAACATGCACTCGTATAGTCAATTGCATGGTTTGGGCTCACTCGTGGGAGAGCCGCCACTGTCCACGAGACTTGGATCTTGCCCGGAATCAAAACATCATTGGGAAGCGGGATTGGGATCTGAAGTATGCGCGTGGGCAGAATATCCCCTTGGAATATGATCGTGACTGACTTGTCTTCACACAGAAGGACTTCGGTCACATCTGGCATAACGCATCCGTGACCCAACAGGTGATCCGGATTGCCATCCGGATGAATTGCTGTATGGATAACGAGCGCGCGAGCCAACAACGCAGAACTTCTCTCAAAGATTTCAGCGGCTTGACCGCCGAGACGAGCAGCCAGGGGCGATGCGAAGCTTGTTCCCCATTCCAGAATCTTGGCTCCAGCAGTTGTTGAAACCAAATGAAAGGGCCTATTTTCACAGCCGCCAAAAGCCGCTACGTCGGGCTTAATTTTTCCACATTCTCTTCCTAGCCCTTGACAGGAATATGGTGCATGAACCGGACGGTCTCCTGACATCGTAAAAGCACCCACGCCGATTCCGTTTACCAAGTCCGAGGGCGATTGAATTCGATTGAAGTTAGCGACGCCACCGTCGTTTCCGACCGGAACGAAGAATGCAACTTTGTGATTTGCAGCAAGGGAATCGAGTACGTATGTGAAACGTGACAAACTGTCATCCGCAATCGGACCGCGGGGTCCAAAACTAATGTTGAATACCTTGATGTCATTGCGCGCAGGAACCGCTTTCTCGATGATATCTATGGATTCGTATAGATCGACGTCTTTTGGGTTTGAAGTTGGAAGGGCTCGAATGCTGACGACATAAACCGGCGGCGGTGGTAAATGAACATTGCTTGCTATCCCGTTTAGTGGTCCATGTAGCAAGGCACCCGCGACAGCGGTTCCGTGTGCAATATAAGTCGGGTTGGTTGCCGTCTTGATTTCTAGTGATGCGTCTTCCTCAACATGTCCCAGCAACAGTGGCACGGTCATATCAACGCCGCCATCGAACATTCCGATTTTGATAGTTGAGCGCGTTGTTGAAGCAGACGGCTTCGGCGCTCCTACGAGGGGAGCGCTACGTAATTCAGTAAGACCACCGAATTCCAGCGGATGAGCCGTTCGAAGTGGGTTTGTTCCTCGCAGAAGTTGCAGCGAATCGCGAGTCAGCCGACACGAAATGAAGGTAGGGCCATCTGGGTAAAGCTTAATGTTACTGCCGCCTAAGTCCACCCCGGTGGTCTTGAATAGTTCTGAGACAAACGACAATTGACGGTCGGTACTGACTCTGGTTGGATGAAGCACAAGTTCAACGCGCCCTTCCTCCCACTCTGCTTCGAAACCCAGAATTTGCTCTTCTGGACTTAACAAGTCGAATCGTTCAACGCGACGTATTTCATTGCGGGTGACTTGTCGTACTTCGCGTTCGGTGCGATCAAGTTGTCGAAGCAAACGTTGGAAGCCCGCTGGCGAGCTTTGAACAAATACGAGCCGACCTTCGACCTCCGTTGTTTTCTTCGCTTGATGTTTCTCAATCCGCGCCGTTTTCGCCACCCTATCGGGATTCTCTCGATACCTGCGTGAGCCGACTTTCCGAACGTCTGGGACGTCTTCAAAAATATGCACCGGATCATAAGACTTCGCAGTTGCGTCCGGATGAAGCCGCAAGCAAAACACCGCTTCATTGACTAACTTTTTTTCAGCCGGCAACGTCTCAAACGATGCCAAGGCGTTGCGTACTCCAGCCTTCACCAGCTCGCGAGCCTCTTCGTAGGTTCGGGGCGGCTCAGCCGCCCGACCCAAAGGACGCTTCTTGACGGCACGGCTATATTCTTCGCCGTTTCCGAGAATAGGGCGACGTTGGGAATCAGCCATTCTAACTTTCCTTCTTCAGATGGTGATGAATGGTTGAAACACTCTTGCCAAAAATTGCGGCTAACTCACGTACCGTGAAATGGCCATTTGTGGCATTTTGGACGGTCCGTACAAGCGAGCCGAACGACTTTCGATCGGCTGGACGATCACAACGCGTCCGCAGTTCGGTAACTAAGCTTTGTGAAAGCGGCACGTCGGTAGCCAAGTGTTTGCGAATGGCGGCATGCATTAGGGTTTCCAAATCAGAACCACTGCTAGTTTTTAGCATGGTCGCGCAGGCTTCCAGCAAGTCGGCTGGTATTTCTTTGCTGAATCTCCCGCTCGCCTGTTCGAGAATCCTAAAGCGCTCCGCTCGTCCCGGCATCGGAAGAGAGACCACTATGTGAAATCGTCTGCCGATCGCGCGGTCCAGCAAATCAGGATGGTTCGTTGCGGCAACGAGTACTGATTGAGAAGGCCAGTCTTCAAGCTCCTTCAAGAGTACGTTAACAATTCGCTTGAACTCCCCAAGTTCAGTGTTGTCATCCCGCCGCTTCGCTATCGCATCAAACTCATCGAGCAAGAGAAGACATGGACGCGCGCGCCCGTAGTCCAAGGTGCGCTTAAGATTGAAACCGGTCTTCCCCAAAAAACTTGAAATGGAAACAGCCAGGTCTTGTACGATGAAAGGCAATCCGAGAGTATGAGCTATCCATCTCGCAAGCATCGTCTTGCCCGTGCCCGGTAAGCCTGTTATCAATATTGATGCCGGAGGAGCAAAGCCTTCGCTAAAGAGTCGCTGACTGAACTGCCGCTCTCGTATGAACTGATGAATAGTGCCAAAGACATCATGAGGAAGAACTGGTGTAGGCGCGCAATCAAGTGTTAGATTGCGGACGAGGGCGAAGCCCTCCTCAGCGTCTGTCGGGGGTGGTCCCGCATCCTTCCACCGAAGGGCGGTCTCACTGGTGGCGAATTGGGCTAGGATAGCACCCAGTTCGTCGCTCAATTCTGGAGATTCAAGTTTTTGCGCCCGAATTAAGCTGAGTAGCAACAATTCAAGACGTTGACGATCCCCGGATAATCCCGCCTCGGCAAGCTTAGGCAACCAATGCTGTAGCTGACGTGTTCGAGTTTTCGGCATTGTGTCACTCTGTCGAACAATGAAACTGGAAAGGAAATAACTGCGATGAGCGCGTTTGTTCGACGCGCGACGCGATTCTCGCTCATATCGAACAGAACGGCAAGGGGCCTGGACGCTTTGGCGGAATCGCATTAGAAGGTACTCCCGGTCGCTAGTATTGAAGATTGCGCTTCCGTGCGGGACAGCATTTGTGCTCGATAGGACCAATGGGACGGTCGTGAAACGTTTCTAAAAGGCTTCGCTAGGTCTCCCCACCCGACATGTTTTCCACAACCGCAACCTCGTGCTACGAGCCGTGGCATTGCGACAAGGCCAAACCGCTCGCGCCCAATATCGAACTGAAGCCAGTGATGCGGAGTCGAAAAAGCGCCCGTAAGCCAGCCTTCAGCGTAGCCCGCACCGAGAGCTCCCAGCATTGATGTGAGATAGCCGACAGTATGCAGTTGACGGGAGCCTTGCTTCCAATATTGATCTGGGTTATCTCCGCGTTCAACGGCTTCCTCCGCTTCAAGTTGCCGCCTACTACGTTCCTCTTCAGACATCAGTTCGTAACTGAGTTCCACTCCATCGACACGTTCACTACAGAAAGCACACGGGAGGTCTGGTGAATAGATGGTTATGTCGCAGACTTGTGATGTTAACTTGCCGTCTTCGCCTTCCATCAACACGCCCAAGTCGAGCGATGGAAGCAAATAGTGTTGAGCCAGATCGCTGAGTTTCGCGCGGGCGTGTTGCGTGTCGGTGCAGCCAAGCAAGAGATCGCATCGAAGCAGCTCATCAAGAACATTGTCATGAAGTATGTTCCCGGCGAACGTGGTAATCCCAGCCGCTGGATTGATTGACCCAATAAGATCAGCAACTATTTCTACTTTGTACGGCGAGGGTTCGATTCCGATGTGAGCCCGTTTTGAGCCATGCATGCGCTCCAGGTTGGGATTTGCAAAACGTTTTGGATCGACGAGAACAAAATTGCCGACGCCGGCGCGAGCAAGTACGTGTGCTGCGGGCGATCCTGTGCCGCTGCAGCCGACTATCCCAACGGTCGCATCTTTCAGACGGACCGCCGACTGCAGGCCAAGAACCGAAACGAGACGACCACGGTCCGCTTCATCGACTATCGTTGAAACGCAGTGAGGCTCCTCTGCCTGCGAGCGAAACAAATCAACGGTTTCGCCTATATTGAATGACTTCTCGATGGGGAACCACTCCCCGCGATCGTATACCCGCCCCGTGAATGCAAAGCCCGTGTCCGAGTGTCGTTGTAGTACGAGGCTGCAATACGGTTTGCCATTGCCGTAGGCGGCGAACTCGCTTGCAAAGTAACTGTCCATGTCATCATCGGTGGGACTGGGAAAAGTGTCACAGCCCTCCGGGTGCGAATGAACCACACCGACTGCTAACGGACTCGCGGCCGCGTGATGAAAAGCTCGTCGAGAATATTGCTCGAGGAATCTCGTCAGTCCGACCTGACGATCCATATCGCCGGGATTCGGCCACAAGCCGTCCACGTAGCTAAGTGCCAATCCCCATGCTGTTCGTCGATAGCCAAAGTCGAAGAACGTCCCCCATTCCCAGTTTGGATATCGTTGGTAGATGTGCTTCTCCAGTCTCGCAAGATCGCGCGCGCGAATTCTCAGGACTGAATGACGCGCATCTTCAACGAGTGAGAGACCGCCACTTAGTTCGCGTCGTATAGCCATGAGAGTAGCTCTCCGATGTAAGTGTGGAAACCATGAACCGCAGGATTCCAAGGAGGGCCACCGCCACCGTTGTGGGGGTGATAGCTAATCCTGGTCCAACCGCGACCAGCGGCTGTGAGTTGTCCTTGCGGTTGTCCCTTTACTCTCCCAATCAAAGGCGATCCTTGCGGCAGGAATGCTTCATCAATCATCTGCCCTGGATATCCGCTGGGAATGAGAACGAGCACATCAGTACTTGCGACGGTATGGCCGGGGCGCGTTCTCAGGTCGTGGTAAATGACGGCGGCGGGATTCTCCACGCTCGTGACGACTTGACCGCTCTCACTCAACTTCGCCAATTCAAGTTCGACGCGAGGCGCCTCAAAGCCGCCGTCCACCTTCTTACGGACGACATCGAAAACTTCACCACAGTGAATCTCGACATCGGCGTCGAGCCCAATTTCGCGTTTTTGAGGCGACACTTCCCACACGCGAGTTTCTCTGGGATTCTGCGGATAGACTAACGCGGCAATTTCATGACCTTTCATGACCTTCTTCACGCCGTCCGCCTCAGTAAACAGTCGCGAGTTCACCGTGATGCTCAAGGTTGCGACGACGGCGCGCGAATAGAACACCGGTCCAGCTTTGAATTCGGCAGGGTCGTCCAAAGCGATCGGTTCGTCAGTCTTTCCTTCGTCGTCACGAACGAGATGGCTATTCAGTGGAAGCCCGAAGAGTTCGCGCAGCGTTCGTCCTGTCTGAGCGCTACGAACAGTGACTTCCGGGCGGTCATCGACAAAGAAAGCGAGTTTTGGCAGTTCGGTGCAAGCCGCTCTAGGCTGCGTCTCACACCGAGGGAGCGTATAAAATACGTTCCCGTGAGCCAAGTCGACTTCGTCACCATCATCAATGACAACATCATTCGGCGAATTATGATCGCGAACAAGAACGTCATTGTCAGCTACGGAGGCTTGGGCCTTAACGACGGTTGCCTTAACTTCCCGCCGAGGAAGAGGGACAACCACATCGTTAATTAAAGCGCTCCATTTAGCCAATCCACAACCTAACGGCGGCGCCCCGGAAACTCGGGACAGCTCAGTGTAATTTGTAACCATACAAACCCCTTTCAGAACTAAAATTACGATCAGGCTCAAACCTGATCTGTGCTTAGCATATACGATTTGCTTAGTTTGTCAAGCACCGACTTAGCAAGCTTGAAATAGTTAGCATTTTCTGGTACTGTTGGAGTTGGCCAGTGGGCTCAATGCTGGCTCCGCTTCATGGCAAAAGAAACTTCAAAGCATCGGGATCGTTCTGGGACCCGCCCATTTAAGGGCCAATCTCTCGCGGAATTACTATCAAATACTCGTGCCGTTAAGAGGCTCACGTTGCGTGATGTGCAAGAAGCCACAAATGACGAGGTGTCGAATGCATATTTATCACAACTTGAGACTGGTAGAATTAGTCGCCCATCACCCAACGTGCTGAGTGCACTGGCGCGTGTGTATGCACTGCCGTACGAACTCCTTATGGAGAGGGCTGGTTACATTGCCCCTTCCCCTGCTGGCAGCGAATTGCGTTCAGCGAGCCCCCGATCGCAAGGGGGGACCTTAAGATTTGCCAACGAAACTCTGACCAACGAAGAACAAGAAAAACTCCTGGAGTATTTGGCTTTTCTACGTTCGAAGAGACCGACTCGCAAATAAGCGAACGTACGTCGCTGATCTGTTCTTTGTCCTCGTTCTTAAACCTCGACAAATATGTCCCATATCTGAGACACTAGCCAGGTGAAGCTCGCCGTATTCCACCCGAAGGCTCGGGATGCCATAAGGAGTTTCCCCGAAGACGTGCGGCGTGAATTCGGCAAGATCATCTTTGATTTGCAGAAGGGTGAGAAGCTCTCGATGCCGTTGACGCGACCGATGGGTTCGGTTGCGTCAGGTGTGGAGGAATTGCGCGTCAGGGACCGCTCCGGCGCGTATCGAGTTTTCTATTACACGAAGCTGGCTGATTCAGTTTTGATCTTCCACGCTTTCGCAAAGAAAACGCAGAAGACCCCGCCGCATGAGATTGCCTTAGCGCAGAAGAGACTTAAGGAGATGCTCGATGAAGAAAGTTAGACCAGTTGTTGCCCGCAATGCCAGAGAACTCGCGAAGGTCTTGGGCCTGTCGCCGGCCGACGGAATGGAGATCGAATTCCGCAGCGACTTGAACGATAAGATCATCGAGGTTGTCGGCAAGAAGGGGTTGACCCACTCAGACGTCGCGCGGCTCGCTCACACGTCACGCACTCGCGTGACCGCCATCCTGAATCGTAACACCCACGACATTTCAACGGATCTTATGCTCCGCGTTTTGGCGTCTTTAGGTGTGCAAGCGAAGCTCCAATTCAAGAGCGCGGCATAGAACTTCGCGCGAGCAATAAGCAAATCCCCTAAGCCGTTCCTGTCTGCAAAATGTTTCCCGCCTCTTTGACATTATCCGCGACAGCCCGACCGCACAACTTTCCACTGCGCTCCAAGTCCTCCACTTCGTTACGGCACTTCGTGTGTGCGGTCGAGCGCCCAGTCGCAGTGAACGTCATTAGGCGGGGAAACATCCTCTTTAAGACCAGCATCAGAACAGGCGCACTTGTTCTCACAACTCGTGCCTAACGGACTCCGTCGCGCCGCGCTTCCGTTACCCCAAACTGGAATCAAGCCAAAGTAGGTGCTTCGCACCTGAGTTGATTTTGACACGTCACCCCCTGAATT
>DNNE01000217.1:24759-39210 GCA_003487805.1 Blastocatellia bacterium
TCACCCCCTGAATTCGGGGCTGAAGTGCCTACGTGGTAGGCATTCGTGCCTACAATTCCTACTTTGATAAGTAAAGGAGTTAGCGAGTTCCTGTAGGAATTGTAGGCAAACGCGTAGACAGGCACGGGATGTGTATACAAGCTTCGTCGCGAGGATTGAAAATGAACGAAAGCAAACAAACCAAGTCTAGAAACATCACGTTTCGCCTGACGAATGAGCAGTACGAGCAAGTGGAGAACGCGGCGGTCGCGGCCGGTGAAGAGCCTAACAGTTGGTGCCGCAAGGTCGCGCTCATTCAATTGACCGAAGGCTTTGGGCTTACGAAAAATGACCGTCTGCTCTACGAAGAGATCGCGCGCGTACGCTACCTTGTGGGAAACGGATTTAGGATTCTGTTTGGTTACAGGGAAGAAGCCACGGCCGCAAACTGGAAGTTGATTACGACCCAAGCCGATGAGAGAGCGGGCCCGATTGCTGACGGCCTCTTGTCGAGGAGGAAATAGGTGTTGTGAAATACACACTCTGAAGTGTTTTACAACACATGCCATTTCCCCACCTTCCGGTTTGTCACACCCAGGACACTTGAAAATGATTTCCTCATCTCGTAGCGCGCCGGACCATTCAAAACACGCTCCGTTCTCTATGGCACATTCGTTGTAATGGCCTCTCTCACTATGATCGACCAAAACTTAGACCTAAAAGAAAAGCTAACTCGCGTGCTTGATCGCGCGACACAAGACGCGATCGCTTTGCTCCTGGCGCACTGCGAGAACCAACAACCGTCAGCTGAACCGATTCTGGAATGGATGACCGCAAGCCAACTCGCGCGGTATTGGCAGCTTGTGAATGCGAATGGTGATCCCACGACTGCGGGAATTGTGAAGTGGGCCCGGCGGCCAGAGGATGAGCATCCGTTGCCACACGCATATATGGGTGACCTACTGCGCTTTCACCGGGCCGACGTAGATGTGTGGGCGCGTGAAGAAGCGGATCGACGACGAATTCAGAACGAACATCGTCGGCTCAGGATCGCGTAAAGAAAAAACCATCGACAGCAAACTCCTCTGGATTTAGAATCGAGCCACTTTGACGGCTGGGATTCCTTTTCCAGAAGGGAGAACAGCCGAATGGCAATTTACAAACGATACAAAGGAAGGAGGCTCAAGCGCTCGGACCGCGATTGGGACAAAGGGGCCTGGTGGATCGAATTCAGTCTGCAAAGTCAATACATCCATCAATCAGTTCCCGGCGCTCGAACTCAGGCTCAAGCGGAACGAGCCGAGAACCAAATCAGAGAAGCGATCTATGAACGGAGATACGATCCGGGAAAGAAACTCTTCTCTGAGTTTGTCGATGAAACATTCTTACCATGGTCGAAGGCGAACAAACGCAGTCACCGCGAAGATGAACAGCGCTCTGTTACGCTCAAGGATTTCTTTGGTGAGAAGCATCTGCGGGACATAAAGCCAATGATGATTGAGACATTCAAGCGCGAGCGGTTGGCGACGCCGACCAAGCACGACAAGGAGGACCGGCCCAGGCCGAGGACTCCGGCGAGTGTCAATCGCGATCTCGCTTGTCTATCGAAGATCCTCTCGATGGCTTTTGACAATGAACTGATCGACTCGAATCCGATGAGGCGTGTTCGCTTGCTGAAAGAGAGTCCGAGTCGAGAGAGGTTCATTACCGCAGATGAAGAGAAGAGATTGTTTGCGCAACTCACGGGCAGGCGAGATCACATTCGCTCCGTAGTCACCATCGCCCTTAACACGGGGATGCGGCGCGGAGAGATTCTCGGACTCCAGTGGGAACACGTGAACTTTCTCGCTCGGACAGTTTTCATCGCCAAGAGCAAAACGGGCAGGACTCGGACGATCCCGATGAACGACATCGTCTTTAAGGAATTGATGATGCTCAAGCAGGATGCTGGACCGCAGGAGTTTGTGTTCAGCAATTCCCGCACGGGTATCAACATCGATTCCATCAAGACAGGCTGGCGCAATGCTTGCGAAGATGCGGGGCTCGTGAATCTCAGATTCCACGACACTCGGCACACCTTCGCAACGCGTCTGCGAGCTAATGGCGTTCACGAATGGGACATTCGGGATCTGCTCGGTCACACTTCAGTGCGAATGACGAGTGTTTACACTCATCAGACGCCACTGAATCTGTGTCATGCAGTTAATTCTCTTACCAACGCCAAGCTTGGTAAGGTCGTGAGGTTTCCGAGGAAGAAGCGCGTTAGTAGCACCAAACAAATCGCGCCATCTTCGCGCCATCTTGCCGTTGAGCACGTATCCGCCCAACAGCACGAAGACGTAAGTGTAAGAACCCTCGCCAGTTGATTGGTGCCCCCGCAGGGATTCGAACCCCGAACCAACAGATTATGAGTCTGCTGCTCTAACCGTTGAGCTACAGGGGCACAGTCGTCTCGCTTGCTTTAGCGGTTCGTATTGTACCGAGGTGCTATGAAAAAGGTGAAACGATGCGGCGTGACCTTGGATTGAGACATTTGCGAGGAAGATTTGTCTTGACACTAATGATCGGCTGCTAATAGAGTGTGGCCTTCCCTGGCTGAACCCAGCTTTTGTCGTCGAGGCCGCGGTCCTCGCAGCGCTTCGCGTATCGCGAAAACCACAGATTGATCGGGAGGAAACCATGATAGGTCGGGTCGTCAAACATCGTTACATTTTGTTCGGTTTGCTTTTTGTCGGCGCGTTGAGCGCAGCGCTGTTAACTCAGCCATCAGTTAGACCGGCGCGGGCTCAGGACGGAGACAAGGCAACACCGGCTGTTCCGGTGATTGCGCCAGGATTCGCATATCGCCAGACGAATTTGGTTTCAGACGTGCCGGGACTGGCCCCCCTTCTCGATCCGTTACTGGTTAATCCGTGGGGCATCGCACAGTTGGCAACCAGTCCTTTCTGGGTCGCCAACAACGGCACCAGCACGGCTGGACTCTTTGGTGGGGATGTTAGCGGCAGTCCGCTTTTCAAAAATCCGCTGACTGTCACTATCCCCGGCGGCCTTCCGACCGGAACAGTCTCCAACTCAGGCTCCGACTTTGTGATTACGTCCGGTGGCGGCACCGGTCCGGCCCGATTTATCTTTGATTCCATCACCGGGAACATTGTCGCGTGGCGGGCGGGCTCCGTGGCATCGATCATGGTAAGCAATCCAGGCCACGTTTACACCGGCTTGGCGCTCGCAAATAATGGCGTGAGTAATTTCCTTTATGCCGCTGATTTTGCCAATGGAAAGATCGATGTATTCAATAACGCCTTCGCGATTCAGCCCAGCGCCAATTTTCCTTTCGCTGATCCGACCATCCCGACAACGCCAGCGAACAACACTTATCACCCCTTCAACATCCAGAACATAGGTGGCTCGCTCTACGTTACCTATGCAAAGGTGGATCCCGTGACGGGCCAGAGTCAGAGCGGTGTCGGCAACGGCTTCGTCCGGCGCTTCAACACCAACGGCGTGCGCGACCTGACGTTCGGCATCAACAACGGCCCGCTCAACGCGCCCTGGGGCATTACCATATCGCCGGCAAGCTTTGGCACCTTTAGCAGCGACCTGCTGGTAGGCAACTTTGGCGAGGGCAATCCCAGCTTACATGCGTTCAATCCGACGACCGGTGCGTTCCTCGGCACGATACAAAACGAAAACGGCGACGGTATTGCAATCGATGAGCTGTGGGCTCTCACCTTTGGCAACGGTGTTGGTGGCGGCGATACGAATGCACTCTATTTTTCCGCCGGGATCGGCGAAGAAGAACATGGGTTGTTCGGCAAACTTAATCCGACGACGGCAACGGCCACCAGCTTGATCCAGTTTGCGACGGATACCTTTGCAATCGGCGAAGGCAGTGGGCACATAGATGTCGGCATTACTCGCGCCGGCGACGCCTCGGGCACGGCTACAGTTAACTTTAATACGTTCGACGAGTCGCAGCCCGGTCATGCTTCGCAGAAATCAGATTATGAAATCAGTCTCGGCAAGGTGACCTTCAATCCGGGTGAGACGGCCAAGACGGTTCGCATTCTGATCACAGACGATAATTTCGTTGAGGGCAGCGAGGTCATAAATCTTATGCTGTCGAATCCCACGGGAGCCGGCGTTGGCTTAGGCTCTCCGAATACGGCTACACTAACAATCAACGACAACGATGTCGCACCTTCATCGACTAATCCGGTTGATACTGCGTCATTCTTCGTTCGCCAGCACTACCTCGACTTCCTGAACCGCGAGCCTGACATCGCGGGCTTAAACTTCTGGACGAATAACATTACGAGTTGCGGCGCGAGTGCGCCATGCATCGACGTCGCGCGCATCAATACTTCCGCGGCGTTCTTCCTTTCCATCGAGTTCCAGCGCACCGGTTTGCTTTCCTATCTAACGAATCGGGCGGCATTCGGGACCAGCGCCAGCGGCTCTCCTGCCCCGGTCTTGTACGGTCAGTTCGAGAAGGAGACTCAGCAACTGCAAAAGGATCTGACCTTCGGCTCGCCCACTTTCGACGCACAACTGGAAGCTAACAAGACGGCTTACTTCAACGACTTTGTCCTGCGGCCTGATTTCGCCAACAACTATCCAGCTACTCTGACGAACACGCAATACGTGGACAATCTCCTGACCACGGCGAACCTAACGCCCGCCGAGACAAGGCTCTTCGTTGCGAGCCTGACAAACGCACAGGAGGTTCCACCCACAACGCCGACTACATCGACAGGTGGCTCCAGGCCGGCGTCGTTCGGAACCGCGAAGTTCCAATTTAACTCGGCCCAAACCGCGATGACGTTTACAGCCACCATAAACAACATCGACGTCACGGGTTCACAAACGACGGACACCAATGACAATTTGATTGCCGCACATATTCATGCCGGTGCTGCTGTGGTGCCGGGCGTGAACGGGGCGGTCGTCTGGGGTTTCTTTGGTACACCATTCAACGACAACAACCCGAATGATTCGGTGGTAACGCCGACCAGTGGCGGAGTCGGCGGCACTTTCAGTGGCAAGTGGGACGCGCCGGAAGGAAACGCCACCACGCTGGCGGCGCAGTTAACGAATCTTCGCACCGGCCACGCGTATATTAATTTCCACACTACGCAATTTACCGGAGGCGAAATTCGCGGCAATATTCCGGCTGAGGATGCTTTCCGTAATTCGCTCATCAACGGCCTCAACAGTGCGAGCTTGACGCGCGCGCAAGTGTTACGCGCGATTGCCGAGCAGGAAGAGTTACAAAATCGCGAGTTCAACGCCGCGTTTGTGGCCATGGAATACTTCGGCTACCTGCGTCGCGATCCGGACACGTCGGGATTCAACTTCTGGCTCAACAAGCTGAATTCCTTTAATGGTGATTTCATCAAAGCTGAAATGGTAAAGGCGTTCATTAGCTCCGCTGAATTTCGCCAGCGATTTGGCGCGAACTAGAAGGCGCAAAGAACAAGGGATGAAGGGCCAGGGGCGAAAGTCCCTGGCTCTTTTTTTTGCTGGCCATCGTGTCGGGTCGCAACAGCCAGATTTGATAGCGGATCCGAAAACCTCCACTGCCGTGCGTGGTTCGCGCGGCTCGGAGCGTGCCGACGTACCGTGAAAAAGCAGAAGCTACGTGCAACGCTGACCGCGTCGGCAATTTGAAACAAAAAATTGTCTTGACACCAATGATCTGCTGCTAATAGAGTGAGCCTTCCCCCTTAATCGAATCCAGTGTTCAGGTCGAAGCAGCGGTTCTCGCTGTGCTTCGCGTATTGCACCAACGGACATTGATCGGGAGGAAACCATGAAGAGTCGGGTCACCAAACATCGGTACATTCTGTTCACCTTAATTGTCGCCGGCTTGTTAAGCGCCGCGCTGATGACGCAACGCGCAGTGAGACCGGCGCGGGCTCAGGAGGGAACCCAGATAATGCCGGCTATTCCGGTGATTCCGGCGGGCTCGGCTTATCGACAAACTAACTTTGTGTCGGACATTCCGGGATTTGGCCTGGTTCAAGATCCGGTCCTGATCAATCCCTGGGGTATCACCTTTCGAGGCACCAGCCCGTTCTGGATTGCCAACAACGGCACCAGTTCATCAGGCCTTTACCGCGGCGACGTCTTAGGAAGCCCGCTGGTAAAGAACCCCGGCCTTTCGCTCGTTACGGTCCCAGGAGGTTTACCCACCGGAATCGTTGGCAACGCGACGACCGACTTTGCGATCACTCCTTGTTCCGTCGCGACGTGTCCCGCAGCCTTCATTTGGGCGTCGATCACGGGCAACATCATTGGCTGGAACCCGAGCGCCGGTCCCTCCAGCGGAACCACCGGCGTGATCGCGGCCAGCCACGCCGGACATGTTTATACAGGTCTCGCTATCGGCAGCAACGGTGGCGCCAATTTTCTTTACGCTGCCGACTTCAATAATGGAGCCATCGACGTCTATAACAATGTTTTTGCGCTTCAGCCCACTGCCAGTTTTCCTTTCGTTGATCCAACCATTCCGACAACAGCCGGGAACACTTATCATCCATTTAACATTCAGAACATCGGCGGCGCGCTTTATGTCATGTATGCCAAAGTCGGTACTGACGGTAAAGACGAGGAGGGCGTCGGCAACGGTTTTGTCCGCCGGTTCAATACCAGCGGGGTGCGCGACCTGACGTTCGGGATCAATAACGGAGCTTTGAATTCGCCCTGGGGTGTCGCTATCGCCCCTTCCACTTTCGGTATCTTTGGCAGTGCGCTGCTGATTGGCAACTTCGGCGAAGGGAATCCCAGCATTCACGCTTTTAACCAAACGAACGGCGCTTTTCTCGGCACGCTGCAAAACGAAAATGGAGACGGCATTGTGATCAATGAGCTTTGGGGGCTGCTATTCGGCAACGGCGTCACCGGCGGTGACCCGGGCACACTCTATTTCAATGCCGGTACCGGAGACGAGGAGCATGGCCTGTTCGGTAGTTTGAAGTCGACGACCGCTTCGGCAACTTCACTCGTCCAGTTTGCCACGGACCAATTTGTAATTGGTGAAGGCACCAGTCATATCGACATCACAGTGACGCGCGCAGGCGACGCTTCGAGTGCGGCAACGGTTAACTTCAATACCTACGACCTGTCGCAAGCCGGTCATGCTTCGCAGAAATCCGACTATGAAATAGCGCTCAGCAAACTCACCTTCAATCCCGGTGAGACATCCAAGACCGTGCGAATCCTGATCTTTAACGACAACTTCGTAGAGGGTGACGAGACGATAAACCTCGCTCTGTCGAATCCAACCGGAGCGGGCCTCGGCCTGGGAAGTCCAAATCAAGCGACCCTCAAAATCACCGACAACGATACGGTCGCTTCGCTGACAAACCCGAATGACGACGCGACCTTCTTCGTTCGTTCGCATTACCTCGACTTTCTGAATCGCGAACCCGACCCGGCCGGACTTGCTTTCTGGACAAATCAGATCACGTCGTGCGGCGCGGACGCGAATTGCCTCGCGGTGAAACGCATCAACGTGAGTGCGGCTTTCTTCCTTTCAATCGAATTCCAGCGGACTGGCCTGGAGGCGTACCTGACGCATCGCGCGGCTTACGGCAACCTTTCTCCTCTGTCAGGTCCGCCGGTGCCGGTCTTTTACGGAACGTTTGAACGCGACACGCAGGCGCTGGGGAAGGACTTCGTCGTGGGACAGCCAGGGGCAGACGCGCAACTGGAAGCAAACACGGTGGCCTACTTCAATGACTTCGTCACTCGGCCGGAATTTGTCGACAGGTACCCGGCAACTCTGACAAACGATCAGTATGTCGATAATCTGCTGGTGACTGCGGGACTGTCGCCAACCAATTTTATTGTCAATCTGACCAATTCGCAGGAGGTCCCTCCAACCATCCCGACACTAACCGGAGGCGCGCGCCGTCCGGCGTCATTCGGCACGGCTACGTTCAGCATGAACACCGCCCAGACGCAAATGACCTTTACCGCGACCGTCAATAACATCGACTTCACGGGCTCGCAATCGGCGGACACCAACGACAATCTCATCGCCGCCCACATTCACGCGAGTCCGACTGTCGCCCCAGGCGTCAATGGGCCGGTGGTCTGGGGATTCTTTGGCACCCCGTTCAACGACAACACTCCCAACGATGTTGTTAATACTCCTTTAGGCGCCGGCGTCGGCGGTACGATTAGCGGGAAATGGGATCCGCCCGAGGGCAACGCCACCACGTTCGCCGCGCAATTGACGAACCTGAAAACGGGTCACGCGTACATTAACTTTCACACTACTCAATTCGGCGGCGGTGAGATCCGGGGCATCTTCCCCGAGATGGACGCTTTCCGCACGTCACTGGTAAACGGTCTGAATGCCGCAACCGACACTCGTGCTACCGTTCTGCGAAAGGTGGCCGAGTATCAGTTTTTGAAGGACCGTGAGTTCAACAACGCCTTCGTGTTCATGGAATACGCCGGCTACCTGCGGCGTGATCCGGATACCGCCGGCTTCAACTTCTGGTTAAACAAGCTGAACTCCTTCAATGGCAGCTTTATTGATGCCGAGATGGTCAAGGCGTTTATGGCATCTGGGGAATATCGCCAGAGATTTGGCCCACCCTAAAAGGCGCAAAGAGCTAAGAGCGAAGGGCCGGGGCGAAAGTCCGTGGCCCTTTGTTCTTTCCACGTTGCGCCCGGCACTTGGCACTTTGCTCTTGGCTTCCGGACTGATACATTCCCCGCATGACGACGGCTCTGCGAGTTCATGGTGTCGCGAAGCAATATCGAACCTATGCGCGACCCGGCGATCGGCTGAAAGAATCGCTCACCCGCGGCCGTTTGCGAAGGCACAAAGAGTTCTGGGCCCTGCACAGTATTTCCTTTGAACTCAATAAGGGTGACATCGTCGGAATCATCGGGCCAAACGGTTGTGGAAAGTCAACGCTGCTGCAAATAATCGCGGGAACTCTCGAGCCGACGCACGGCGAAGTTTGGCACGAAGGTCGAATATCAGCGTTGCTTGAACTAGGCGCGGGCTTTGATCCGGAGTTCACCGGCGCCGAAAACGTTTTCATGAACGCGTCGTTGCTGGGTTTGTCACGTCGAGAAACTGACGCACTCTTCCCGCAGATTGAACGGTTCGCCGAAATCGGCGACTTTCTTTATCAACCAGTTAAGACGTATTCAAGCGGTATGTACGTGCGTCTGGCTTTCGCAATCGCGTCGAGCGTCGAGCCTGACATCCTGATAATTGATGAAGCGCTGGCGGTCGGCGACGCGGTCTTCCAGCATCGCTGTCTACGTCGCATCAAGGACCTTCACGAACGTGGCACTACCGTGTTGTTTGTTTCCCACGACGCGGCCGCAGTGCGCGCGCTCTGCTCGCGCGCTATTCTGCTGAACCAGGGCCGAATGATTTGGGATGGAGCGCCGGCAGAAGTGCTTAATCGTTATCAGGAAATAGTTATGGAGCGCGAGCAGGCTTATGAAGCCGAGGCAGAAAGCTTATCTGGTAATGAGTCGGCGGAAGCTGAATCGTTCGAGCCGCTTTCGTTTACATATCGTCACGGAAATCGAAGTGCTGAGATTGTCGTAGCTGAACTAGCTGAGGCCACTCATCGCCGCGCGGAAATCGTTGATACCGGGGCGCCCGTCACCATGAAAATCTCGGCTCGCTTCAATACCGACGTCGATGAGCCGGTAATCGGTTTTCTGATCCGCAATCGTCATGGCATCAGCGCCTTTGGGACCAACACGAACGAACAGCAGCTTGAAATCGGGGCCGTACATCGCGGCGAAATAGTGGAAGTCACGTTTGCATTTAACTGTTGGCTGGGTATCGATGACTATTCGATTTCCTGTGCCGTCCACAGTCGCGATGGTGAGGCCTACGATTGGCTGGACGGCGTCCGCTTCTTTCGGGTTACCAGTCTGAGGTTGACTGAAGGGATCGCGAATCTGAATGCCACGGCCACCGTTCGAAGATTACATAAGCCGGCTTCGCAGGCCCCCGCGCGCGAGTTGATTGAGACGGCATCCGTTTGATCATGGACGTAGAAACAATTCTGAATCAAATTCGCGAGCGCGTGGTGTCCGAAGAAAACGCGCGCCTGCCTGGCACTGCCGTTTCAACGACGGCTTCGTCATCAAATGGTTCAAATCAGGATGACGCGTTAGCGCGATTGTCGGAACAATTGACAGTGACTGGCCGCGCATGGAATCGACTGCCGCCAATCTTCAGTAATCGCCACGGCACACTGGCCAGGGTCGAGTTGTGGATAAAAAATACGTGCTGGTCGCTGACACGTTGGTTCACGTGGGAGCAAGTCAACTTTAATCGCGCCGTTCATGACGCGTTGAGTGACGTAACTAAGATTCTTATGGTCGAGGCGCAGGAGTTGGCGGCGCTGCGCGTGCAACTCTCGGGTGAAATGCGACGAGAGTTCCTGGTGCTGCGGTCGGATCTCGATGCGCAAGCGACTGAACTCCAGGCGCTCAACAACAATCATGCAGAGTATCGCGCCGACGTAGAAACGCGGTTGAAAAACACCAACGACGCGCTCTCTCGTATCAGCAACATGCTGGCGGATTTGACTGAAGAAAGTCGTGGCGGCTCTGCGCAACTAGCGCAGCAGACAAGTGGTCTTGCCACGGCTTTACGCGAAGAGCAAAGCGTGGCTAAGTCACAGCAAGCGGAAGAACTTAATCGGCGCTTAGCTGAACTGGTTACTGAACTGAAAGAAGAGCAGCGTGTTTGTTTCCGTCAGCTTTCATTGGAAGCAAGCGAAGCAGCCGTCCTGGAAGATCGCGGCCGCCGTGCGCTGGACGCGCGCCTGGAAAAGGTGGAAAAGTCTTTGCAGGCTCGCAAAGGCTGACACTCGTATCATCATGTCGAACCGTGACGAGAATCTCTACACGCGCGCCGGCGTTTCCGACCTCGGCGATTTCTATCGCACAAAGTTTGTCTCGGACGAGGTGCTGGACGCGCGTTACTTCAAAGCGCTCGATCGGTTCGACATTCGCTTTGCGCGCACCATGTGGATTTACGACAACGTCCACGCGGGCTCGAGTGTTTTGGATCTCGGTTGCGGCGCCGGCATGCTCGCGCTGCTAAAACGCAAAGGGGTTACGCTCACCGGAGTCGATCTGTCGCCGGAATGCTCGCTGGCGGCGCGCCGGAACGGCTATGACTTCGCGATGACGACCAGACTGTCGGACCTTCCCTTTGCGGATCAAACTTTTGATTACGTAGTCAGCCTCGACGTCATCGGTCACATCGGCTTCGAAGAAAAAGACGCGGTCCTCTCTGAAGTAAGCCGCGTCCTTCGTCCCGACGGGGTCACCATGCACGGAATTGAGTGCACGGATCACGCCGCGCGAAAGAATTACGACGAAATGAATCGTGAGGACTTGCGAAAGTTCGTGGAAATTGACGGGCATGTGGGGCTTGAAGAAGAGCAGGAGCACGGCAAACGTTTCCTGCGCTTCTTCAGACACGTGGCGTGGGAGCCGCGCTATGCGCTGTGCTTGAGCAGTGATGAATTCCTGAAACAGGCGGACAAGTACGGCCTGAGTTTCGAAGAAGATTTTCTCGACTATCTGCGCGGGCTGTCTTTCAAAGAGCGGCGCGCCTTCGATATGGCAATGGGCTATGTGTTCGGAAAGATTTCCGATCTTGATATGACACTGCCAAAAAGCGGCCTTTACGTTTTTCTAAAGGCTTCGAACTCTCCGCTGGGGCCGTTCTATAACGAGCATCGGGATCGCGACGCGTTATATTCAAGCGACGAAAGTCTGAAACAGCTTACGTGTTTGGATCGGAATAGCGCCGTAACTTTCGATGACGGTTGGTATGAACCGAATCTGTTGCCGCCGATCGCGCGCTGGATGTCGAGCGAGGCTTGCGTTCGGTTCCAGGCAAACGATCTGTCTGAAATCAGCCTGGATTTGACGACGCATATGCCGGACGTTCGCGAGCGCCCCCTGCTAGTGGAATTTGTTTTGAACGACGAACCGCTGACGACGTTTCAGTTGTATCGTAACGGATGGCTGCGAGTGAATCTCTTAGTTCCTGAATCACTCGTCTCGCGGGCTGACGGAAACTTCGAACTCCGGATTCGCGCTGATCGAACATGGCGGCCTCGACCGACGAATGATGAGACGCGAGACGATCGCGAAATCTCGATCGCGGTATGCAATATAGAAGTGAAGACCGGAGGTACAGAACCGCGAGCGGTAGCGAGCGGGATAAGGGCGCAAGTCGGGATCTCTCGCGTCGAATCTTCGACTTGAAAAAGCTTTCTCTGAACAAGGTTGAGTCCTGATCCCGCTCGCTACCGCTCGCGGTTCTGTATCTGGTCACGCCGCACAATAGTAAACACCTGAATCGCTAACACTCTTTGACCAATCATCGCCGAATGAAACTCGCTTATTTCAGTCCACTACTTCCGCTGCGTTCAGGGATTTCTGATTACAGCGAAGAGCTGCTGCCCCATCTCGCGCGCGCCGCGGACATCACTCTGTTTGTTGACGGCTTTCAGCCCTCGAATCATGAGGTGACTTCGCGCTTCGAGATTTGTGATTACCAGAAGCAACCGGATTTGCTCAAGCGGCTCGAATCGTTTGATGCGGTTATCTATCACATGGGGAATGACCATCGTTACCATACCGGCATTTTCGAAACGATGATCAAGTACCCGGGAATTCTGGTGCTGCACGATTTTTCCCTGCAAGACTTCTTTTTTAGTCTGGCCCAAACGCGAAGGGATATGCGCCTCTACGTCGACGAAGTGGGCGCGTGTTACGGCGAGTCGGCGATGAAGGCGGCCAGCCAGGCGCTCTTCTCCGGCGCACTCCCCCGGATTGCCAATAATCGCCTCGACTTTCCCCTCAACGATCGCATCGTGCGCACCGCCAGGGGCGTGATCGTGCATTCGAATTGGAGCAGGGAACGGCTCGCGACGATTGCTCCCGGCGCGTTTGTAAAAACGATCCCTCATCACATTACGGAGGCTGCCGGCAGCACTGAATGGTTGAAGACAGGGACTTCTGATGGACCGCTGCGAATCGCCTCGTTTGGTCTCATAACACCGAACAAAGGGATCGAGCGGGCGCTGCGTGCGTTATCGTCGTTACGCGCGAAACATGACTTCAGGTACGTGCTGGTTGGCGAGCCCAACGAATATTTCGATGTGCGCGCGTTGGTGCGAGAGCATGGCTTGGAAGATCGTGTCGAGATTACCGGCCACCTGGATCTCGCGGACTTCCAGCGGCACATTTCCAAAACTGACATCGCGATAAATCTGCGCGAGCGGATCATTGGCGAGACCTCGGGCAGCTTGTGCCGGATCATGGCCGCGGGAGTTCCGGCGATTGTCTCTGACGCCGCCTGGTTCGGTGAATTGCCTGACGACACAGTCGTCAAGATAGACATGAGTCAGCATACGGATGCGTTGTTCGAAGCGTATCTGGAAACTCTGATAGTCGATAGCGGTTTGCGAAACCAAATAGGAGCGAACGCGCGCCGCTACGTTTTGGCTCATAACGATATTCACAAAAGCGCCGAAGAGTACCTGGCGTTTATTTCGCGGATAGTCGATGCTCGTCCAGAGGACGCTTTAATTGACGATATTGCGGCTGAGCTTAACGCGCTGGGGATTGATGCGACGCTTCACGAACCGGCGTTCCTGCAAATCGCCGGCGAGGTGTCTCTGCTGGCGGGCAACGGGGGAGAAGTCCGCGAAGATCTGACGAGCGTTGAAGCAGGAATCGTTGAGGCATTGCACACTGATGCGCCTGTTCATCAAAACGGACGATTGCGAAAACTGGAAGGCGTGGACTACAAACGAGCAGCGATCGAGTATGTGAGCATGCTTGATGCCGAGCGCCGGCACTATCTCTTCACCAAACCGTTTTACAATCTGGCCAACAAGCCGCCAAAACACGCGGGCGAAGGAATGGATGCCGAGACATTCCGGCATTTTTGTGACTTTGCGAACATCGCGGTGGCGTTGGCGCTGCCGGCCGGAAGCCGGATTCTGGACGTGGGATGCGGTTCCGGTTGGTTGAGCGAATACTTTGCCCGTCTCGGCTACATCGTAAAAGGCATCGACATCAGCCCCGAACTCATTCAGATGTCCCGCGCGCGAATCGCGCGGATCAGCTACGATGTCGATCATGAAACTACTTTGCAGTGCTCGTTTGAAGTTCACGACATCGAACACGTCGCGCTCGACGATCAGTTCGACGGCGTGATCTGTTATGACTCGCTGCATCACTTCGAAGATGAGCGTGCGGTGATTGCTAATCTTTCCGCACTCACCGCTTACGGCGGGTCGCTTTTCATTCTGGAAGGCGACCGTCCGCCCGCAGGTTCAGCAACCGAAGACGAGCTGGTAGAAGTGATGCGTCGTTACGGAACGCTTGAATCTCCGTTCAGTCGCGATTACCTGCGCGCGCTGCTTGATGAGCATGGCTTCGCCG
>DNNE01000217.1:39504-40186 GCA_003487805.1 Blastocatellia bacterium
TTGATGAGCATGGCTTCGCCGTCGTCGGAGATTATGTAAGCGTCAATGGTCTGTTCGAACGCGACTCGCTGGCAGGCGATCGCCTGCGAGTGAATCCGCCGGACGTCAATTACCTTTTGTGCAAGAAGGTAGTTGCGGAGCAGGGCGCGCGTGCTTCGAGTGTCCCGGACAGCCGGCAGCCGGGAATTCTGCGAGCGCGATTTGCAGTTCTGTCGGCTCCGGCCGAACAAGTCGCACCTGGAGAATTATTATCAATCCCAATTTCAATTGAGAATTGCGGCGATACACTCTGGTTGACGGGCCAATCCGTGCGCGCCGGGATAGTCATGCCCGCCGTCCGCGTTTTTGACAGGGCGGGATCGCTGGTAACCGAATTTCATGGTGAGCCCCTGTTGCCGCATCCGGTCGCGCCGGGCGAAACCGTTCGTATCAAGATTGAATACAAGGCGCCGCAGCGCAGCGGGTCGTACCGGCTGAAGTTGGATCTGGTCGACCAACAGGTTTGCTGGTTTGAAGATCGAGGCTCTGAACCGTTGTCGATCCAGTTTGAAGTGAGAGAGGAGAATGACTAGCTGGAAAACTAGAAACCCAGATCGCCTACTTGCCCGATGACTCAATGATGTTAATTGCGTGGGTCGCGAACAGCGCCGAAGGCGCTAAAATGTAATAGCCCGGCCCAACG
>DNNE01000217.1:40499-45435 GCA_003487805.1 Blastocatellia bacterium
GCCCGGCCCAACGGGCCGGGTGGACGAGAAGAAGTTCAACTGAGCGCTGAAAGCGCGAAATGCATGGTTTCTGCAAGAATAGTTCACGGAATACCCTTGCGCCTTAGATAATCATCCCGCGCTTTCAGCGCTTCGAATCAAAATGCACAACGAACCCGGGCCGTTGGCCCAGGGCTATTACATTTAGCACCTTCGGCGCTCTAAAACAGATTCGAGCGTAAGAAAACTAAATGTAAATGAATCAAGTACGAGTCCTTGATTTCTATCGCTTATCATCAATAGAGATCACTTACCGGCTGCGTCAGTTTCTCAACCACGTGTTGCCACGATAACTTCATCGCCAGCACTTTTTCGCGCGCGCTCTCGCCCATTTCTCCGGCACGTTTCCGATCGAAATACAGTTCGTCGATAGCTCGTGCCACATCCTGCGGCGTTGGATCTACGAGCAAACCTTCGCGGCCATCCTCGATGAATTCTGTCGCGCCGCCGCCATCACGAGCGACTATCAAAGGCTTGCCCGCATACATCGCTTCCAGCGAAACGTAACCATAGTCTTCGTCCCACGGCAGGTAACAAACCGCCAGAGCGTTGCCATACAATTTCAGCATCTCGTCTTCCGACACGAAGCCGCGCAACTCCACGCGCCGTCGAATGTCTCGATGCTGCTTTGTAAGCGATTTATAGTGGTCCAGGTTGCGACCGCCGCCGGCTAAGACGATCTTCGCGTCCGATTTCAGATATCGCGCCGCCTCGATCAAAATATCTTGTCGCTTCTGAGGTTCCAGGCGGCTGGGATAAAAAATGTAATCGCCCTGGGCGCCGGTCAAGAGCAGTTCCGCGCGCGGCGGCGGGTGATAGAGCGGTTCACTCGGGATGTTATTGAAGCGCAACAACCGCGCGGCGACATTCTGTGAGTTGGCATAAACCTTCAAAGCGCGCGGGATGAACTTCTCGTCCGCGTTCTTGACGAACATCCGCGTCTGCACCCCGTCGCCGTAATAGCAAAGATCGTCGTAGGGCGTGCCGGTCAGATCGTACGCCGAACGATATTGATGAATGATCCACAGGACTTTCCGCGGATGCTCGACAAGATAAGCGGGAAACTTCATTCCGATCACCATGTCGACTTGCTTCCCATTCGCTTCCGTCACATCAAGCATTCGCCACGCCAGGGTGCTGCGGATGATCTCGCGTGGCGGGTACCATTTGAAAGGCAGCGACACCACGTCGGCGTCGTGACCTGCTTCGATCAAGGCGCGCCGCAGATTCTCGACGTGCAATTCTGCGCCGCCAGAGACGAATGGCACCTGTGACGTGCAAATCAGAATGTTCATCTTGAAATTCGGGGCACTAGCCGACCGTTAGGGAGGGCTCCCAGCTTTGGTTTGCTAAATATTTCGAGCCCTCCCTTACCGCCCCACCCCAAGCGGGCTGCCCGCTTGGGGACCCCGGGGTCGGGCTAATGCCCCGCTTCGCCGATCAATCGCGAACTGCAACTATGGTCGATCGCGTTTCCAAACGATCGCCGTGATCATAGCGATACTGAGACTCTGTGATACGCGCGATGCTGAAGCCGAGAATCTTTAGTATTTCACGATACGAGCCGACAGAGTAGCGCCACCAGGTGTAGTCGTAATCGGGATTGTCGGCAGTTGGCTCCAGCCGCGCGATCGGCTCTTCAGTTTGCAGCACCGGCGTCACGATTACCATCGTTTCTTTCGTCAGCCGCGCAATCGATCCCAGCGCCGTAATTTGATCATTCAGATGTTCCAGCACCGCGGCGACAATCGCCACCTCGAATTGCCCCAGCTCTTTCGGCAGTCGATAAATATCTCCATAGAAAACATCTGCTTTAGATTGCAACAGGCGGTGACACAGCCAGTATGCATTCTTCCACCTGTCGACCTCGACCGCATGGTAGGACATAAAACTTTCATAATCGCGGTAGTACAACTTGTCTTTGAAAGGAATAAAAGTTTGTTGTCGCGGATCGCTCAAGTCGAACGACACGACTTTGGACGCATCGTGCTTTTCTGATTCGAAGCTTAGAAAACCGGTGGCCGTGCCAATGTCGATCACAGATTTGCCGGCTACCGAAACGCCGCCGATATAATTATCGAAGCGTCCGCGCAGGTCCCAATGTCCGTGCACCACGCCAAGCTCCGGCAGATCCATCGTGTGGTAGAAGAAGCAATCCTCGACGGCGTCGACGAATCGCGGCTCGGCGAACAGTGATTTTGATTCCGGCGCTTCGGTCATTGAATTACAAACTGATCGTGGCACGCGCATCTTGCGCGTGATCCACGGGCGGGACGCCCGTGCCACTCTTACAAACGCAAATTCTTGTATTTGCGATCGATTAAGATTCCTGACGATAGCAGAGCAATGGCGAAGAGCGACATAGCCATACCTATCAATACAGACTTAGGTCGATAACTGAATTCGACCAGATGTTGACCTGCGGGCAACGGTACGCCGCGCAGATTATAGTCAACGCGCAGCGTTTCAACTGCGCGTCCATCAACATAAGTGCGCCAGCCAGGATAATGATTCTCGCTCAAGACGAGAATTGAAGGGCCGCCGGCCTTTGTGCTCACCTCAATCCGATTTGGCCCGTACCGCCTAATCTGCGCTTCACCGGTTGTGCCCTGTCGAACCTCTTCGGAAAGCGGTGATTCGATCAAAGCAGTCGTGGCTGGGTCCCACTTTGTTCCGTCCGCGAACCTGTCGCTGCGAATTACGTCGAGCATGGCCGCTTCGTTAAGCACTCGCGTTTCCGGCGCCAGCCAGGCGCGCGGCATCGCTCTGCCGTTTTCATAAATGTCCACGTATTTGGTTTGCGCTGCCAGTTTCCAACGCGCCGGTGATGAGCCAGTTTTTGCCTCGGGTGTTTCGTTGTTCATGTTGACCAGGTCTCGTCCCAGCGCGTATGTCTTGCCTTCGCGCTCGTTAACTAACGAGAGACGGAAAATACTCATACTCAAATCGGGCCAACGCGAGTCAGGCAGGATTGTAATTTCACCTCCGGTCACTTTCGCGGCTTCCCCCAATGTGATCGCGGTGACGAATGTATGCGCGTCGTAATTGCTCTGGGCGTCGTTGACCTGGTAACTGCTCGCCACTGTGGCCCGTCGATGACGAATACGCGCCCGAATGTCCGGACGGTCGTACGCCCACTCTGACGTGTCACGGCCGCTGCGTACAGGAAGTTCGAGAGCGTTGCCATCAGTCAACTTAAGGTGGATTCGCGCGATGGCGGTGTCGTCAGGAACATTCTCAGACCAGGCGAGTTGGCTAACCAAAGCGACATGATCGATTTCAACCGCAGGTACTGAAAAGGTGAGACGTTTCACTTTCGTTAAGCTGGAGAGACCAAGATCGTTTGCCGCAAACATGTAATCGCCGTATCGCTGATCCGCTTTGGCAAAATCTTCGGTCGGGGCGGGCGAGTTTGGCTGTCTGCGCATTGACAGCAGATAGCGAACATTGGTCACGTCTATTTCGCGACTATCGCCTCGCAAAGTGGTGTTGGGATCGGTTAGCTCACCCCAGACCTTCATTCGTCCGACGAGTTGACTATACCGTTCCAATCCGAAGCCGTCGTAACCCGCGGCGTTCTGGATGCCGTGCATCATATAAATGTCGGGTTGCGTCCACAAAACCCAGTCTGTTGAATGCGAGACTGAAGGGGGGACCGGCGTCACTTGCGGATCGAATTGATGTGGCGCCGTCAGGATCCTGTAGGAGGACTTATCTATTGGCGCGATTGTGTTCAGGACCCGTACGGCTTCCGGTTGATTGAAGTATTCGTCATTTTTCGTTGGACTTTGGACGTACCAACCGCTCGACTGTCCCCAGACGGCGAGGTCGAACAACAGAATCATGAACACCAGAAGTATCGCGCCGCGTTTGCCGCGCGCGTATCGCCAAAGCACGTATGCGCTTGCGGCGGCGATCGCCAGCGGCATGAATAACTCAGGCGCGCGCAGAATGCCGATCGGAACTTCGCGGGCGAGATGAAAAGCCTCCGGCCGCAAGACAGTGGCCGTTAACAGAGTGAAAAAGAGAACGGCGCCCGCGGACAAGAGCACGATCATTCGCGATCGCAACTTTTCTCTATGGGCAGTGAGCATGGTAAATCCGCGTCCTGCCAGAACGGCCAGCGCAAAATCAACTTCCATTATGTGGCGAGCCGGAACCCGGAAGAGATTAAGAACCGGCACGTAATAAATCAGCTTATAAAGATCGAGCGACGCGTACGATCCAAATGCCAGCAGCATGCAAATCACCGCGACGCCTGCCCAAAACTTTATCCGGGCGTCCGGCTTCATCGCCAACGCTATTATCGCCAGCATGATTGTCAGTACGCCTACGTAACCAACCATCTCCGGATAGAATGGTGGTCCAACATACGGCGCGCGAAACAAACGGCCGTCTCCTCCACCCATGATGTAAGGCGCCAGAAACGTAAAGATGAAACGCTTTGGCATCGAAAACGAAGTGAAGAATTCATACGTGGCGGCCGAGCGTTCGCTGCGACGCAGCAACTCAAACGTGGGCAGGATTTGGATCGCCGAGAGCAGCAAGCCCACCGCGATGAACCCAAAAGAACTTAGATAACGCCGTAGCGATTCGCGATTCGCTAAAGCCATCACGACCGCGTACACAGTCACAAGCAAAAGGGAATTGACGAAGGTTTGTTGGTGACCGGCAAAGAATTGGACGGCAACGACTACCGACATCAGCGCGCCTCGTTTGAAGGTTCCTTTTGCGGCGTAACCCTCAAGTGACCACAGCACCCAGGGCAGAATCGCCGACGTTTGAATGATATTAATGTGGCTTATCTGGCCGATCGCAGCGCCGCTGAATTGCCACGCCAGACTAGTGATCGCTGCCCCGGTGACTGATGCTCCGATGCGCCGCGTATAGAGATAAC
>DNNE01000217.1:45731-46373 GCA_003487805.1 Blastocatellia bacterium
CGCGTATAGAGATAAGCGCCGAGCCCCGCCACCATATAGGTCGCCACGACCATGAGATTTGTCGCCGTTGCCGGAGAGAAAAATAGATACGACCAGTTGAGCGGATAAAGAATTCCGACCTGGGCGGTGGCGAGCAAGGGCATGCCGCTGAAGATGTATGGGTTCCACAGCGGCAAGTAACCTGAACGCATCATCTGGGCGGCAGCAACCCGGAAGGGAACGTTTTGCAGTAGATCATCGTCGGGGCACAGAACTTTGCCCTGCAATAAAGCCGGCAGGAAATAAAGCGCCGGCGCCAGAGTGACAGCAATTGCGGCCACCTTATCGGAGCTTATTTTGAAGCGCAGATTGTTTGAACCTGTCATTCGCTGACTGCGTGTCGTTCTTTGATCAAGTGATGTTCAGTCGAGTTCTGAGGCCACGTTATCACGGCAGGCTTGCTGCTGGACACAAAGAAGATTCCGGCGTTGTGATCGAGCGAAGCGGGCTCGGCGGCATGGGGCGCGCGTCCCAGTTGTCATTCCAACGTTTGCAGTGTTAGCTTGTGACTTCGGCGCATTGTGTTGGCCTCAAATACCTGATGTCAAGAGGAACGGCAGGTTTGCGGTGGTGCAGTTTGAATGTGGCACGCGCATCTTGCGC
>DNNE01000217.1:46709-69220 GCA_003487805.1 Blastocatellia bacterium
CGGGCGGGACGCCCGTGCCACTTGGCCAATTTCATACGTCGGTCGGAATCAAACGTACCCAGCGGTAAAAGCCCAGCGGTAAAAGCATCGTGAAGCAACCATTGTGACGACGGCAACCGAAGTCCTGAAGCGAATCTCGTTCGTGCACTCGCCAGATGCCTTTCTGGCCGAGACGCAGCAGTATGGCGCGATGTTCATGCCTGTCTGGGCATACACGTTGGCTGCTTACGTGGACGAGCCGGAAAAATATGAGCTGCGCCTCTTTGATACTCGCTTCGATGATCTCGACGATATCCCCGCGGCCGATTTATTTGTCTTCAGCAGCGTGAATCAGGACTATGAAACGCTGGTAGCGACTCAGAAGCGGTTGCAAGCGCGTCATCCGGGAGCCACGTACATTGTAGGCGGTCCGATCGCATGGTCGCTGAACCAGGCGGGCGAGAGCAGTAAGCTCGCCATGTTCGATCACATTTTTATTGGAGACGGCGAAGAAGCCTTTCCACGTTTTCTCAAAGAGTTCCACCGCCGGGAGTCACTCCCACAGATCATCGAGACGAAAATACGGTTCGATGTAACCCAGGCGCGCGGCTTTTACCGGCCATTTCTGGATGCAACTTATCAGCGCTATTACGGAGCCGTGCTGGAAGTATCTCGTGGCTGTCCGTTTCTTTGTGAGTTTTGCGACATACGGATCCTGCCCGACAACAATCGCCCGCACAACTTTTCGGCTGATCATATCGTGGCGGAACTTGATCACCTGGCGAGGCTTGGTGTGCATCAGATCCTTTTCGCCGCTGATAACTTCATCGGCGACTTGCGCTGGGCCGAAGAGGTGCTGGATCGAATCATCGATTGGCAACAACGGACGGATCAACATGTTGCCTTATACACGTGGCTGACGATTAACTTGTGGCGACATCCGCGGCTGTTGCACAAGTTGAGGTTGGCGAACTTCGACATGCTTTTCATCGGGGTTGAAAGCTTCAGCAACAACTCTCTGTTGGAAACGGCAAAGGTGCAGAATTCAGCCGGAGACATGATTGAGGCGCTTCGCGAGATTCAATCGTATGGATTTGCTGTTGTGGCGGGGCTGATCTTTGGGTTTGATTCGGACACGACGGAAGCTTTTGATCTGACTTTGCAAGGCATGGCCAGGGCAGGATTGATTTCGGGCGATCCTTCTTTACTCACGGCCCTGCCGGGAACGCCGCTGTTTCGGCGGATGAAATTGTCGGGCCGCCTGCGAAACAATAAGAACAGCCTCGGTGGCTATAAGTACTGCACCAATATTAGATACCTGATGCCCCGATCTGACATGGTCGCCGGATACCAGAAGTTCGTCCGCCGCTTTTGCGAAGGAGACTATCAATACCAGAGGCTGAAAGGCTTCCTCGACAATTTGGATCGCGGCAATTATGTTCCGCTGGAATCGAAAGGTTACGGCAGCCTCAGCAAGTATGTGACGATGGTGTTCAAAAGCCCTCGCGCCATCAAGATGCTCTTTTCTCGTCTGTTGCAGATTGCAGTACGGCCGCAGGTTGCCTGGTACGCAGTGCGCGGGTTTGCGCTAACACTCGCGCGCGGGCGACGACATGCGCGCCTGTTCGGTGTGTTTCAGTTCTGGCTGTTCAATTGGACCAATGCCATGCTGAAGTACGAAGGATTGTCGGACAAGGACTTTGATATTGAATCGGTACCCTTCGATTTTGATCGATCGTTGATCCTGCCAGAGCGATACGTTGAGCTGGCAGATGAAGAAATACCGCAAGTCAAAGTTGCCGCACAACAACGTTCTACGATGAACCAATTGAGAAGACTAACTGTGCTTCAGTAAGGTGCGGCACGGACCGCCGCTGCACAAAACTCACGTTGGACACGTTCCTATAGCCGCGCAAACGCAGTTGGACTGCGCTCTCGCCGGAAAATGTATAAAGACAAAAGAATTGTGATCGTGATACCGGCGTATAACGAAGAGCGCCTCGTGGGACAAGTTCTCGCCGATGCGCCCGACTATGTTGATTATCTGATCGTCGTCGACGACTGCAGCACAGACGAAACCGCCCAGGCAATTCAATCTCTTACTGATGATAGATTGATAAGGCTGCGGACAGAGAGCAACCAGGGCGTGGGCGGCGCAACCGTCCTTGGTTATTTGAAAGCCAGGGAATTGGAAGGCGATATCGTCGTCAAGATGGACGGGGACGGTCAAATGAGCCCCCAACATCTTCCGTTGCTGCTGGACGCAATCGCGGATGGATATGATTATGCGAAAGGCAATCGCTTCCTTGCCGGAGAGTCCCTGGCCTCGATGCCCCGTCACCGGCTGGTTGGCAACATCATTCTTACGTTTCTGAATAAACTCGCTTCGGGTTATTGGCATATCTTCGATCCCCAAAACGGGTACACGGCAATCTCACGCGCGGCCCTCCAGAGACTTGATCTGGGGAAACTACATCACCGCTACTTCTTCGAAAACGACATGCTGATCGCGCTCAATTTCAATAACGCGCGCGTTGTGGATGTCGCTATTCCGGCTCGATACGGCACCGAACACTCGAACCTGAATCCATTCAAAGCAGGCGTTACTTTTCCGCTGCTCTTCATTCCGCGTTTATGCCGGCGCATCTACCAGAAGTACATACTGCGCGACTTTTCACCGATTGCGCTCTTTCTGATAATGGGTCTGCTCTTGTTTGGATGGGGATTTATCTTTGGTGCTTACCATTGGATTCTGAGCGTCGCGACGAACCATGTAGCAACGACCGGTACGGTGATGCTGGCGGTCCTGCCGTTGATTCTCGGTTTCCAATTGGTGCTGCAAGCAATCGTCCTGGACATTCAGGAGACACCGAAGTGAACCTGGCGACCGTCCGGCGACGGATCGAATTCGGCGATCTTCTGCTCCTCTTTTACGCGCTCGTCTTCATTCGTGAATATGCGTGGATAGTGCCAAACAATTTGGCGGCCTGGGCCGTCAGCGTAGTCGTTACTTTGGCGCTGTGGGGAACATATCTCAAATTCAAACCGGACGTTGACTACCGTGTTCCACGCGTGTTCTGGATAACCGTAGCATTGCCTCTGCTTATCGTTTACGTATTACGCGCGGCGATACCTGATCTATCTTTTGATGTTCTCAATCACCGGCTGATTCAGGGTGAGCGCGCCCTGTGCGGGCCGCAACTACTGCCCGGCGATTTTTTCCCTAACGTGTTTCCGTTCAATCCGTCGTCCGACATGCTGACCGGCGTGTTTCGACACGTGTTGGGGTATCGTCTCGGCACGGTGCTGAATCTGCTGGCGTTGATTTGGACAGGAACCATTCTGGAAAAGATTTTGCGGCCGTTGCTGGCCGGCGCATGGCAACGTTGTCTCGCCGTGTTCCTGGTTCTCTTTACCGAGCACATGATGTTTGAGATCGATACCTACATGGTCGATCTGTTGGCGTTGCCGCTTATTCTGGAAGCTACCAGATTGGCGCTCGGTTATGACGAGACGAAGAGCAGGAGTTGGGATCTTTCCTGGTCGGCACTTCTGTTGGGGAGCGCAATGGGATTGAAATTGACCAACGCAGTGCTGGTCATCCCGGTAATGATCGTCTTTGCAATTCGTTTGGCGGCCAGAGAGCGTGATCGGCGGATCTTCAGAGACCTGGGACTCGCTGCGATTCTGTTCATGCTGCCGTTGTTGCCACATGTCATTTATATCTATCGACAAACGGGAAATCCTTTCTTTCCGCTCTACAATGACGTCTTCCATTCACCTTTCTGGCCGGACAATCGAATGGGAGACGGCCGATGGGGGCCGCGAAACTTACGCGAGACTTTCGCCTGGCCGCTGATCACTTTTTGGATGCCGCGGAGGCTCTCTGAACTCGGGCTTTACGCGGGCCGGCTGACGCTTGGTGTTATTTCGGCATTTGTTTGTGTTGTACTGCCTCGAATTCCTGCGCGGGTGAAACTGTTAGGTTTGATTTGTCTTCTCGGCGCGTGGGCCTGGAGTTTTACCAGCGGATATGTGCGCTATGCGCTCTTCATCGAAATTCTTGGCGGGCTCTTGCTGATATGTCTCGCCAATTATCTGTTGATTCAATTAAAGACCATACCCCGTGGTCTGAGGCTCAGCATCGCGAGCCTGCCGATCGCTTTGCTACTGGCCCAGTGTGTTTTGTCCGCCTCTTATGTCAGCAAGACTGAATGGAGCCAGCGCCCGATTTCCTTAAAAGCGACCAGTGAGGAGATTCAATGGATGGGCCGAGATCGTGATTTACTAAGTTTTCAATCGGCCGAAAACAGGCAGAGCTTTGCTAACGTCGATGCCTGGATCGTAAGCAGCGTTAAGAGTAATGGGGTTGAATCCCTGTTGCGTCCACATGTACCCATGCTGGGAATTAACTACAACGAGTACTTCGACAAGCCTGCGTCCAGACAACTGTTCAGCCGCGCTCTCGACAATTTGCGCGGCAAGCACACTTACTCTTTGGTGCTTGATGATGAACTCGAATCAGCACTGGACTCTCTCAAGCGGAGGAATCTTGAAGCAGGTCACATCAGCAACGTCATCATTCCTTTTTATTCGTTTCGTACCCAGTTTCATATGACTCTGATCGAAGTGCTGGTTCCTGAAAACAATGGCGCCGTGCGAAGACCCGCCGGCCAACCTGACGTTACTGACATCACCGGGCCGCTGAACGATGACGCGTTTGTCGCCACTCTTTCTGCGAGTAATTTTCCGGCGGCCATAAGAGCCGGACAAATCGCGACCATCAATGTCCAGGTAATGAATGCGAGTGCTTACGCCTGGCGTTCACGAAGTAATAAGCCACCGGCATACGTGATAAATGTAGCGGACATCTGGTTTCGCGCTGATGGTAAGACAATGGTTACGAATATGGACGGGCGCAGCACGCTGACGCGCGATCTTTGGCCTGGTGAGTCGGGTACCGTTCAGCTTTCAATCAAGGCGCCCGACGCGCCGGGCGAATATGTGCTGGAAATCGATCTGGTACAGGAGGGTGTGGCTTTCTTTAAAGAGAAAGGCTCCCGCACATGGCGCACACCCATAAAAGTCGAATAATATTTGAGGCCATTACAACCATTCAGAAGAGAGGGAGCGAATCGAAATGAAGATCAACCGGATCATGTGCCTGGCAGTCGTCACACTTTTTATCTTTTCATTTGCTTGTCAGACTACTCCGCCGCCGCCCGGAGTGCAGACCGACCCGGCGGCGAAAGTTAAGAGCGCGGCCACTCCGCAGGGCGGTGATGTCCCTGCCCCTTTGCCTGATAAGGCGTTCAAAGCGGAAATCACATTGGTAGATCCTCCGGCCAAGCTGCGCGCCGGGCAAAAAGAGACGATTCGTATCAAGATCAAGAACGCCAGCGACTCTATGTGGTGGGCGCGCGGCGGACGAGTTAACACGCGGAATGACAACAAGTACTACATCGCTGTCGGCGATCGCTGGCTTAAGTCTGATGGGTCTTTACTTACTAACATGGACGGCCGCTACGGAATTCCTAAAGACCTCGCTGCGGCAGAAGAGACAGAAGTTTCGCTCTCGATAACCGCGCCAAAAGAACCCGGCGACTACACCCTCGAAATCGATCTGGTTCAGGAACAGGTTGCCTGGTTCAGCGAGAAAGGCTCGCCGACGGCCAAGACGAAGATCTCAGTTGTAAAGTGATCGTGCATGAGTTTCAGAGGCGTTAGTAATGGAGTCAGTACCGGGAGCGATAGCGACCGGGTCGCTGCGTATTGCACGGATCGAGATGGGCGTGAAAAGTTACCCGGTCGCTATCGCTCCCGGTACTGACCTCCAGTGGGAAACAAATGATGAGTCGCTCGGAAATCGCCGCCGAAGTACAACGCCTTGAACCCTGGTTCCACTGTATCGATCTCGGCGACGGTCTGGTTACGAAGAGCAAGAGTGCGATTGGCGAGCCGGTCGAGCATCCGCGTCCGACCTGGGAAAAAGTCAAAGTCTGTTTGCCTGAAGATCTTTCCGGACAGTCTGTCCTGGACGTCGGTTGCAACGCCGGCTTCTATTCTATCGAAATGAAACGACGTGGCGCCGCGCGCGTCGTCGGGATCGATTCACAACGCGATCTCGTCCGTCAGGCGATGTTCGTTCGCCGGACGGTCGGGCTGGAGATCGATTACCGGCGCATGTCGGTTTACGATCTGGATCCACGCGAGCTTGGTCAGTTCGACATCACTTTGGCGCTCGGCCTGATCTATCACTGCAAGCACCTGGTGTTGGCGCTCGAGAAACTGTTTCTGGTGACGCGCGATCTGCTTATCGTCGAAACCGCGATCTATCCGCCAGAGAAAGCGCCGGAATCCTTCGTCTATGCCGAGGGCGGAGCTGAGCCCACGCTTCATCCGCTCGCCTATGTCGAGAACCTGCCCGATGCGAAGGAAGCCGTTTTCAATTGGTTTCTGCCGGGTACGGCCGCGCTGTCGGCGTTGCTTCGGAATGTTGGATTCGACGAGGTAAAAGTATTTCCGAGCGTGCAGAGCGATCGCGCAGTGTTTCAGTGTCGCAAGCGCGAGCCCTATCCCGATAGCCATGCGATCAGTTACCTCGGATCGAAGCTCGCTTTGATGAGCGGGCCATCCTCGTGTCATCCAAATGATGAGTTGCGGTTCCGCGTGCGTCTTCACAACAGTGGTTACGCGCGTTGGCTGAGCGGCATTGAAGGCACAACCGAAAAAGGCGACGTACATTTGGTCGCGCACCTGCTCGACCAAAATGAACAACCAATCTCGTGGTATCACGCGGGTGCTTTTCTGCCGCAGGACGTGTCGCCGAATGAAACTGTTGACGTCGAGATCGTTTTGCGCGCACCTGAGTCGGCCGGAAACTACCTGCTTGAGTTTGATATGGTTTCCGAGCACCTGGCGTGGTTCGAGGATTTAGGTTCACAAGTTTTGAAGCACCAAATCAAGGTCGAATGAAATCGGTTGCAGTCTGGTTTGAGATTCTCTGCGCCTCCTCTGCGTGCTCCGCGTCTCTGCGGTGAGCTTACTGAACCCAATACTCACCGCAGAGACGCAGAGGACGCGGAGAAGAGTTGAGACCAGGGTGCTTCCAAAAGTTCCCATTAATGGACGAACGATTAAACCAAACGCCGGCAGCCGATTCCCCGGACATTCAGTTTGATGTGCGTCGTGCTTTGACAGTGACGCGTACCTGGATCGTGGCGAATGCGGCTGAACTTGGGTGCGCGTTGATGCTCACCTTGATGGCGCTCCAGATGCTCGCGGTAATTTCGCGCAAGAGCATCACCGTCGACGAGATCGTAATGATTCCGTCGGGCTACTACCATCTGGCTGCGGGTAATGTCGAGCTGGTTCACGAGCATCCGCCTTTCTCAAAAATCATCGCAGCGATTCCTCTTCTGTTTCTTCAGCCGGCTGAAATTCGTCCCGATCAAATCAAAGGCGCGCCGGGATCCGGTGACGAGCGTTGGGCTTACGAGGAGAGTTTTTGGGAGAACAATCCCGGGAAGTTTTTATCGTTGTCCTACTGGCCGCGCGTATTCATGATCGCGCTGACTGTGGCGTTGGGCTTACTTATCTTTCGATTTGCGCGCGAGTTGTTTGGCCCGCTCGCCGCAATGTTGGCGATCACCCTCTTTGCGCTTGAGCCCACCGTCCTTGCGCACGGCCGGGTTGTGCAAACCGACGTGCCTGCCGCTTTCGGTTTCACTTTGTTCTTTTTCATGTTGCGCGGATACGTGCTCGATCGATCGCTAAAGCGAGCGGCCTGGCTCGGGTTCGCGACGGCTTTAGCCGTGCTTACGAAATTCTCAATGTTGTTGGTCGGGCCAGTCATCGTGATCTACTTCGGCGTCGTGATTTGGAAAGCACTCAGACAAGGAAAACCGTGGACCAGAGACATCGGACATCTTGCGATAGTTACGTTGGTCTCAATCGTCACAATTAACGCGGCATATTTTTTTCAGCATCGCCGGCTCGGGTCATCGGATGTGCAATGGATTCAAGCAACGTTTCCCAAATCCGCCGGCACGCTGACGCTTATGACGAGCGCGCTATCGCACCTTGTGCCCGTCGATTTTGTTCTGGGCATCCTCTATCAGATATGGCACAACCAGCAGGGACATCCGGCGGGCTTTCTCGGCATGTATAGCCGCACCGGTTGGTGGTACTACTTTCCGGTTGCGTTTACGCTTAAGACAACGATTCCTTTTCTGGTGCTGTCACTCGTTGCGCTGGGTTGGGGCGCTTTTCATGCGATCAAGAAGCGCGAGTCCAGTTATCTCTGGATGCTCGTGCCTTTCGTTGTCTACACGGTTTTCGTTTTACTCAGCCACATAGACATCGGCGTGCGTTACTATCTTCCCGCATATTCATTCCTTTTCATTCTTGGCGGTGCGTTACTCGCCTCCTTATTTAAGTCGCGTAAAGTTGCCCGCGTGGGAATGGTCGTCGCTATTGTGTTGATGTGTTGGATCGGAATCGAGGCTGTGCGCACGTTTCCCGATCACCTGAGCTATATGAACCAGATCGCTTCGCGCCATCCGCATTGGTGGTACTTATCGGATTCGAATGTCGAATGGGGCGAGGACATTCCGGCGCTGGCGGCTTATCTGCGCGCGCGCGGCGAGACGCGAGTGCGCGCAAACTTCTTGGGAGATTTCATCATCCTGCGTCATTACGGCGTGCAGCCGCTTGTCATGGCCAGCGCAAATGGCGAAGAGCCGGAGAAGACGCGTTATGTGGCGGTCGGCGCGAGCTATCTGAATGGCTCGACCGTGCCGGAGATGTTAACGCTTGAAGGACGCCCGGCCACCGAGTCAGAGCGCGTTAACTTCTTTGATAAGTATCGCCATCAGACACCGGAGGCAGTCTTCGGCGGATCGATTTATCTCTATCGAGACGACGGTCACTAATCTCCATCGAATTTCTTTAGAGGCGGGGTACCGCCCGCCAAAATGAAAATATTCCAATCGTTTAGAGGGCGGACTTGTCCGCCACGATTGGCCGGACAAGTCCGGCTTCTAAACAAAGTTCGGTGGGCAGTAGCCCGCCTCTAAACGCGATTCATGATGCTATCGTCAGGGTCCAATTTTCTTCACCGCAATTTTTTCATCATCGCGTTTTCGATCGTCATTGTGGGCGGCATCTTTATCTACGGTCGTCACGTGACGACAAACCCACGCGGTTTCTTCATCGATGAATCGTCGATCGCATACAACGCATACCTGGTCTCGCGAACGGGACATGATGAGCACGGTCAGGCCTGGCCACTCTATTTCCGGGCCTTCGGCGAGTATAAGAATCCGATCTACATCTATTTGCTCGCCTCGGTATTTCGACTAACCGGGCCGAGCATTTTGGCGGCTCGGTTGTTAAGTGTCACCGCGGGATTGACGACTGCAATGGTTTTAGGCCTGCTTTCGTTTCACCTCACCCGTCGCCGTGGCGTTGCCTTGATCGTGATGGGTTCAGTGCTGCTTACGCCCTGGTTGTTTGAACTGAGTCGCGTGGTCCTCGAGGTCAGCATCTATCCGCTCGTGCTTTCGTTATTTCTACTTTGCGTGCAGCGAGCAGCCATTCGATCCAGGTGGACATGGAGTGAAGTGGTGCCTCTCGCGTTGACACTCGCGTTGCTGACCTATACGTATTCGATCGGGAGACTGCTAGCGCCGCTGTTAGGAATCGGGCTGCTGTTTTTCGTGAGACGTTCGGGATGGAAGGGCCTGCTCTCGACGTGGGTTTTGTACGCGCTCACGCTGGCGCCGCTCGCAGTCTTCAACCTGAGAAACCCTGGCGCGCTCACCGCAAGATTTTCATTGATCACATATTTGAAGCGAGAGAACTCGCTCCGGCAGACAGCATTGGATTTTCTGCGGCACTATGCGGCCAACATCAATCCATGGCGTCTGTTGGTGAAGGGCGATCCAAACTCTTTCCAAATGGCGCACGTCGATGGTGCGGAGTTGATGTTAGCCGCGACCGTCCTGCTTGCGATTATCGGCGCGTGTTTGGTGTTGCGGAAGAAACGCGATCCATGGTGGCTGTTCATTTGTTATGGGCTGGTGGTGTCGATCATTCCTGCGTCGCTGACTCAAGAGACTTTTCACATGCTTCATCTTTCGCCCGTGCCGGTTTTTCTGCTGGTGCTTTCCGTTCCGGCGGTCGCCTGGTTTCTGGCAGGCAACGGGCGACGACGTGCGTTGCTGATCGTTTTGGCCGCGTTCACGCTGGTCCAGGGCGCAACGTTTCAACGGCGGTATGCGACCAGCGCAGATTCAGTTCGGCGCTTGCACATATTCGACGCGCAATACCCAAACCTGATTTTCGCGGCGGCCCTTGCGGACCCTCACCGGCCGATTTATCTCTCGGATGCGTACGGAATCCCCGGCTATATTCAGGCCTTCTGGCAAGCGACACTTCAGAGGGTCCCGCTATCAAACTTCGTTCATCTGCCGGTTGAGGACGCACCGCCGAGCGGCGCGATAGTCATAACCACCAAGGACATTTGCTCAGGCTGTAATATTCTCGCCGAGAGTCCTCCTTACACGCTCTACATCGCAGCCCGATCCGAACGGGCTCGCAGTCCGCTTCCCGACAACGCCTTTCGGGCAGAGATCAGCGTCGCAAATCCGCCCGCGCATTTATCAGCCGGCGCACCAGCAAACGTCACAGTATCGATTAAGAATAGGAGCGAAGTGACCTGGCGAGGTCGTGATTGGACCGCCGATCCGTTCCAGATTGCTGCCGGCAATCATTGGCTGGACGGCGACGGAAAGACAGTCATCAACGACGATGGCCGCGCGCCGTTCACGCGAGATGTGCGTCCGGGAGAGACGCTCGAAATTCCATTGACCATCAACGCGCCATCGCGCGGCGGCAACTATCAGCTGGAGATCGATCTGGTACAGGAAGGCGTCTCGTGGTTTGGATTGAAGGGCTCACCCACGCTTCGTCTGCCGATAGTCATCAAGTAGTTCAGCGTTTGCAAACTCACCGAATTGCAGTTTGAGGTGGCACGCGCATCTTGCGCGTGATTTCACGGGCGGACTTCCGAGAGTAAACTTCCAGTGACCGGACGAGGAAAAAGAGATATGACAAACCACAAAACAATGAAACGCTTTGTGATGGCATCGGCGATCTGTCTGGTAGCTGCGGCGTGCCTCGCCATCTCCGGCAAAGGTTCTGGATCTTTGCAACAGCCAGCCGCACAACAGCCAAGCAACGACGATATCATCGCGCTGAGACAGGCAATCAGGCAAGGAGGCCTGCGCGCAGCGGCAAAGCTAAAAGGCCATTATGTCGCGGAGTACAATCCTCACTGGGACTGGGGACAGTTCAGTTTTGAAACTCTAAACAAGAACAGCGCAGCCGTGGTTGTGGGCCGCTTCACGAAAAAGCTCGATCCGCGTCTCCTTGAAGGTCTGGCGATCTACACAGACTATGAGTTCACCGTTGACGAACTCGTAAAAGGGGACATCAAACAAACCGAACCGATTGTCGTCACCCTTCCCGGCGGCCGCATTGATTTCGAAGACGGCACCAGTGCTGAACTAACCACGCCATCGTTCGAGCACCCTCTTATTGGACGGGCGTATACTCTGTTCCTTATGCGGGAGGCAGCCCTGCCGTCCGTGTTCTTCTTAGCGGGCGGACCCCAGGGCATGTTTGATATTGAAGACAGCGCAGCCGTTAGATCGCGTGGGCTACCGCAGCAGCCGACAGTGATTGAGACAAAAGGCAAGAACCGAGAGTCGTTCCTGAAAGACGTGCGAGAGCTGGCGCGAAAGTGGCCCAAGCCCGGCAAGTGCTGCTGAATTGTGTGGAATCTGCGCTCGCTGCTACAGGGAACGAAGTTAAATGCCGTGCCGCAGAATTAGATCAGCAACACAGATTTACCCCACTACCCGCCACCACGATTGCCAGAAGGTTTCTTGACCAATTGATTTATCAGCCTCAGCAGCTCAGCCGGATCGACGGGCTTAGAGACGTGAGCATCAAAGCCGGCCGCCAGAGCGGACTTCGCGTCTTTGTTGGAAGCATAGCCCGAAAGTGCAATCGCCGGCACCGATTTATATTGATCGAGTTCGCGCAGTCGCTTGATCATTTCGAATCCGTCCATCTGTGGCATGCCGATGTCTGAAACGATCAGATCGACTGAGTTACCCGGCGCGAGCTGCAGCGTCTCAGCCGCGGATTCGCAAGCCGTCACTTTGAAGCCGTGCGCCTCTAACGTTGCGCGCAACATCTCTAAGGTGTCCGTGTCGTCTTCGATGATCATCAGGTGAGCGGGCGCAGCCTGTGCGCGAGTTTCAGCCGGAGGTTGTGACGCGTCCGCGACGACGGTTTTAGTACGCGGCAGCATGATGGTGAAACTACTGCCGTGACCCTTTCCGGCGCTATCAGCCTGAACACTCCCGTGATGCGCCTCAACAAAACTCTTCACCAGCGCCAGACCCAAACCGAGACCACCGTGCACGCGCGTTTTCGATCCGTCCTCCTGGCGAAATCGTTCAAAGACGAAGGGCAGAAACTCAGAGCTAATCCCGCGGCCTTGGTCTTCAACGCGCACGATCGCGTTATCACCGTTAACTTCACAAGCGATCTTGACCAGGCCGCCCTGCGGCGAAAACTTGATCGCGTTGTCGAGCAGGTTCGAAAAAGCCTGGACCAGACGCGTCCGGTCGCCCGTCACGACTGCGTCGCGCGAATTGCTCAGGGCGATTTCAAGACGAACTTCGCGAGCAGCGGCTCCAGTGCGAACCATTTCGACCGCTTCACGAACAGCTCCATCAAGCGGCACCGAGTTTTGTTCCATGCGCATCTTGCCGCTGAGAATCGCTGACATGTCGAGCAGATCATTTATCAAACGCTTCAGGGCATGCGAATTCTTTTCGATCACCTGCAGGCCGTGCGCCGCCTCTTTTTGTGGCAGCAGGCCATTTCGGATCATATGAATCCAGCCGATGATCGGTGTGAGTGGCGTGCGTAATTCGTGAGAGATGGTCGTCAAGAATTCATCCTTGGCGCGACTCGCGGCCTCAGCATCGCGTCGCGCGGTTCGCTCTTCTTCAAACAGCCGTGCGTTATCGATTGCCAGGGCGACGCGAAAAGCAACCAGTTCGAGCAGTCTGGTATCGCCGTCGGTGAATGGACGAACAGCGAGCCGTCCGACATGAATGACCCCCACCACTCGCCCTTCGATCAGCAGCGGCACCCCAAGCAATGACTTAACCCCGTGTTCGCGCAGGAAAGGCGTGTGCAGATCGGCCTTTTCAATGTCGTCGATCGCTAGCGGTGCTTTTCGCTCCGCGACGCGGCCCGCAAAACCGGCGCCCATCGGCACCCGAATCTTGATATCAAGTTCCAGTCCTTTCGCGGCCCAGGCGACCAGCTCGTTGTTCTCTTCGAGCAGCAGAATCACGACTGTGTCTACATCCATGGCGTCGCGCACGCGATCGAGGAGTTCCGCCAGCAACTTATCCAGCGAAAGATGGGCCAGGGCGACCTCAGTAACGATTTGCACCTGGCGCATGCGCTCCATCGTTGCTTCAAGCTCGAGGCGAGAGCGCTGTTCGCGTTCGAACAATTTCGATCGCTCTTCTTCCACGCGCTCGCGCTCAACAAATTGTCCGATCTGGTTTCCAATCGCGGTCATCACATCCTGGAGGGACGGGTCTGATGATTGGTGTTCGCGGGTGAAGAATTCCATCACGCCGGAAACTTCATCGCCTAACTTAATCGGAAATCCAAATGCTGAACGCAGGTTTGCCTGCGAAGCAGAGGCGCCGCGCGGGAAATTTGAATCTTCGTCGATATCGAGAATCCATTGCGACGTGCCGTTGGCCCAAACTCTGCCCGGGAGACCAACGCCGCTACTGAAGAGGCGCCCGCGACTGGCTGCGGCAAAGTCATCTGCGACCAGCGAATCAACTTGCCAGCTGGCGAGCCAGCGCAATTTGTCCACGTCGCGATCGACGATCCACAGTTGGCCCAAATCCCAGCCGAGACTTTCGCAGAGCATCTTTAGCAATTTTGGCGCAGCGTCGTTAACCGATTCGGCTTCAGCAAGAATGCGCGCAGCTTCGAATTGGACGGTTAACCGGCGCTCAAGCCGCTTTCGTTCCGTGATGTCACGGGAGTTGATCACGACGCCGCTCACCGTCGGGTCGTTCAGCAGATTGTGCGCCGTCGCTTCGTGAATTCTCCACGATCCATCTCTTGCCTTGAGGCGAAACTGCCGGGTGACAATCAGCCCGGGATTGGTCACGCCGGACACAAATAGCTGTTGTAGCTCTGGCAGGTCATCCGGATGGACCAGATCGAAAGCATTTGTTCCAGTCAACTCTTCCGGTGTGTAACCCAGCCAACGTTCGACAGCCGGACTGACATAGCGCCCCGTCCCGTCGCGGTTCAGCAGGGTGATGATGTCAGTCGCATTCTCGATCAGCGGCCGCAGTTGCTGCTCAGTCTGTTCCAGCTTGTCGTCAGGAAAGTTATCCATGCGGTGATGAAAAACTAATCCTTTTCTTGATTGTCAGTCAATGAAGCACTCAGTCTGGTCCTGGGTAATTCTGAAGTTCTTTGGTTTTCGAGGATAAGTGTACGGTCCACGAACTCACACGAAGGGTCACGAACCACGAGCTTTCTTCGTGCCGTTTCGTGTGACTTCGTGGATCGTGCCCCGAACCATCCTTTGACAACTCACTAATCGAAATCGACAATCGAAAATCAAATGTATCCCGCAGGAAACCTTTTCATTCCGGTCGAGCATGGCCGGCTTGAAGCAATCTTGAAAGAGCCGGGCGCGCAGCCGGTTACCGGCGCTGCACTCGTGCTGCATCCGCACCCGCTCTTTGGCGGCACGATGCACAACAAAGTCGTGTTTCGCGCGGCCGCGGCGTTGAATGATGCCGGACTGAGCGTCTTGCGAATTAATTTCCGCGGCGTGGGGCAGAGCACGGGTGAGCACGACGAAGGCCGCGGTGAGCGCGAAGACGCGCGCGCCGGTTTGGATTATCTTGCGCAGAATTATCCGTCGCAGGGAATTACCTTGTGCGGATTTTCATTTGGCGCGCGCGTGGGTCTGGAAGTCGGCATGACCGACGATCGCGTTACGCGACTGATTAGCATCGGCACGCCCGTCGATAAATATGATTTCAGCTTTCTGGCAGACTTGCAGAAACCGGTACTGTTTGTGCAAGGCGACGCGGATGAATTTGGCAATATCGATCGGTTGCGTGAGTTAGTTGACCGGGTCGCCTTGAACGCAGCGGCTGAATTGCGTGTCATAAAAGGAGCAGGACATTTCTTTGACAATCAATTGGATGAGTTGAAACGAGTGATTACGGAGTGGGTGCAATCTCAAAGTACGCGCAATGGTTCGGTCGAAAGACGGTGAAGTGACGCCGATCTACTGTAAGCACTCTTGTCAGGTTCAAGCGTTCAGCCATTGCGACAATCACACAGTCGACGAAGTCAACTTTATTGTCAGCGTATTTCTCCAGGAGATCTGCGGCCCGCGCAAGATCCTGATGGGTCGATTGCGCTTGATCCATCTCGCCAGCTGCGACCGCACGCAATAATTTTGTGAGCGTTGGATATCCGAGTTCGCGAAGGATCAAGTATGCGAGTTCGGGAAGAACGACATCAGGCAGGATCGGATTCGTTTCTGATTCGAGCGCGGCGACGCACGCTGCATGAAGGTTGTCGTCCGCGTCGATCACTGCCAACAGAAAGCCCGTGTCGAGCAAGGCCGCCATTAACGCAGACTCCACCCCTCACGCCGATCGGCAGCCTCGTCGAGGATTGACTCGGCTTCAGTTGAGAGCGAGCCATTCCCGCTGTGCGCAATGCCGACAAATGAATAGTTCATCGTTCTCTTGTCTGCCTGGTTCGGCTTGAGGCTTTCAACGAACGCCATTACCTGCCGTTGCTGATCGTCCGTTAGCTCTTGCACTTCCTTTTGAATGGCTTTTTCCAGATTTGCTGACATCTCGTTTCATTCCTCAGTGGCTTAATCCTACGATCACGAGCACAAATCACCAAGCCTTCGTCGCAGGCTTCATTCCGTCTGTACTCAATCAAGTTCATTCGTCGCGTCCAGATAGCCGATGATGCAGTCACGAATCAGCCGGTAAGAGTTCTTGTAGACAAGATCGCTGTGACCAAAAGGATCGGCGATCTCAACGCCGCGTTGCTGCGGGTCGAAAGTGCCCAGCAGACTGATCCGATCCGACGGGATTCCAAATTCACTCCTAAGCGCATCGGCGTGGTCCTGCTCCATCACCAGGAATCGATCGATCGAGCCGAGTGGCAGCTCGCCTACCCATGTGGGCGTTTCCTTTAGAGGCGGCGTGTTGTGATGCCGGCAGGTCCGCGAAGTCTCAATCAATGGCGGCTGGTCTGAAAAATCCAGGATGCCGGCTGAGTAGATATCAACATTCAGCGATCTCTTGCGCGCCTCTTCGATGAAGATGGCGTGCGCCATCACACTTCGACATCGATTTGCAGTGCAAATAAGAGCAACGGAAGGCATGACGGATTTGGAGTGCGCTGACTTGTCAGCGCTTTGTCAGGCCGCGCCTTGTCGAGGCCACGGCATCTTGAGCAGACTCGATGGAGAAAGCGGCGATCCCGACAGGTCGGGACCGCACTCCAAATCTGCTTACCTCCTCAGATACCCGCGCGCCGCCAGCAACTCCGCGTTGAGAATAGCCGCGCCCGCCGCGCCGCGAATCGTGTTATGGCCCAACGCCACGAATCGATAATCAAGCACGTTGTCCGGGGTAAGGCGGCCGACGGTTACACTCATTCCGCCTCCTGAATCGCGATCGAGACGTGGCTGAGGACGATCGTTTTCGCTCCTGACAATGATCGGTCTTTCCGGCGCTGAATGAAGTTTCAAGTGTTGTGGCTCTGAAGTGAAGGAAGCGAGCGCTGCGCGAATATCATCAATTGATGCTGCTCTTTCCAGCTTCACACGGATCGATGCCATGTGACCATCGCTTACGTTAACGCGATTGCACTGCGCGCTCACTGTCATGTCTGGTTCTGCAATGACGTCGTTTTGAAAACGGCCAAGCAACTTCAAAGTCTCAGCTTCGATCTTCTCCTCTTCACCGCCGATAAATGGAATCACGTTGTCGGTGGCGTCGAGCGAAGCAACTCCCGGATATCCGGCGCCGGAGAGAGCCTGCATCGTAGTCACGACGCACGATGAAACGCCGAACTCTGCATGCAGCGGCGCGAGCGCCATCACAATCACGATCGCCGAACAGTTTGGATTAGTGACAATGAATCCGCGTCCGAAGCCGCGGTTCTTTCGCTGCACATCGATTAGCGCGACATGGTCCGCGTTTACTTCTGGGATTAATAAAGGCACATCTACACCCATTCGATGTGGAGAAGAATTGCTGATTACCGGATAGCCGGCGCGGGCAAATTCTTCCTCCGATTCCCTGGCTATGTCGCCCGGCAGACTCGAAAAGACAAGATCACAATCAAGGGGCGGGGCCGGGCGCTGCACGATGATCTGTTTCAGACGTTCCGGCATGTCGCCGGGCAAGCGCCAGGTACAAGCCTCGGCGAACGATTTCCCTTGCGAACGATCAGAGGCGGCGAGCGCGGTTATTTCGAACTGCGGGTGATCTTCGAGCAGTTGAATGAAGCGCTGGCCCACCACGCCGGTCGCGCCGAGAATGCCAATACGAAATTTGTTCATTGCGATCATTTAACCACAGAGGACACAGAGAAAATCTAATCAGCCACAAAAAGGCACAAGAAGCACAAAAGGATTATCTGCGGCGGCCGTGGTTTCCCCTTATCGTTTTTGTGCCTTTTGTGCATTTTCGTGGCTGATTCTTTTGTTCTTTTCTCTCTGTCCTCTGTGGTTCAATTCGTTAAGGACTTCAGCGCCGCGCCCAATCTGCGCACACCTTCACTCAATTTCTCTTCATCGGCACAGAACGAGATTCGCAGGAAGCCTTTGCTCTCATCGCCGAACGCGGCGGCAGGAATGGTAACCACACCTTGTTCAAGCCCGGCTTCGGCGACTTTCAATTCATCGCCGTACTTGCTGACATCCACCATCGTATAGAACGCGCCTTCCGGAGTAACGCAACGCAAGCCTAATTCATCGCGCAACAGTCTCAGTAAGTGATCGCGACGTCGATGAAAGATCGCGCGATACTCTGCCCGAGCCACAGCGGCTTCATCAGTCCATGCTGCCAGCGCTGCCTTCTGCGAAATGCTTGACGCACAGGTAACCACATAACCGTGCAGCACCAGCGCCGCGCGCATGACATCCGCATCACCTGCGAGCCAACCAATTCGCCACCCGGTCATGCGCATGGATTTCGAGAGACCACTGACGATGACTGTGCGCGGATAGTATTCCGAGATCGATGCCGGACGTTGCGATGTGTAATAAAGCTCGCGGTAAATCTCATCGCTGACGATAAACGCTTCTGAGCCGCTGGCCGCCACCGCGTCGGCCATCGCTTGCAATTCTTCCTTCGACAGGGCGCGCCCGGTCGGATTCGACGGGCTGATACAGATAACTACTTTAGTTTTCGGCGTGATCTGCTTCTTAAAATCGTCGAGATCAAAACTGAAGTCGCTCTTCGCCGGCAATCGATAGCTAACCATCTTCGCGCCGATCATTTTCAGGATCATCGGATAAGCGATAAAGCCGGGATTCGGTATCAGCACCTCATCGCCTTCTTCAACCAGCGTGCGGAGGATCAAGTACAGCGACTCCTGCGATCCGGCAGTAACCACGACATTATCAGTCGAGAGATTCATGTGCGGATAATCGCCCGCGATCCGTTCGCACAAAGCCGGAATTCCGGCCTGCAGAGTGTATCCGCTCCTCTCTTCCTGAATGACGCGGACGGCTTCACGAATGATCACGTCCGGCGTTGGCAGATCAGGTTCACCGAGCCCGAGGCTGATGCTCCCCGGCTTCGCGCGATCCGAAATCTTTCGGATCATGCTTTTCTCAATGCCGCGGAGAAATGGTGGTGGTTGGAATTGGTTCAAAGGTCTTCTATTGCTCACTAGTTAGCATTGAGACCATGAGGAGCTTTAGTATGTAGTCGAACCTTCCATGAGCCCTCAAGATGGATAACATCAGCTGCCGGCGTGGTCTTTGATACGAGCTGCAAGATACTAAACCGAAAACTCCGTGGCTCACGGTGGCGCAGTAGCTTGTTTCCGCCGTCTCCACGGTCGGCATAGTCAAGCCATCTGCCGAGAAGGTTGGTGTCACCGTAGGCCGAACCAACGTACCCTTTGTCATCGGAAGTGTCGAAGATGTAGTAAATCCCCCGCCACTCATTGAGCATAAACTGAAGCCTCTTCGGGAGAATGTTGAGTTGATCCCAGGTGAGACTCAGTTGATCCCATTCCTTTATCGGAGGGTCTAGAGCACTGTCTTCGAGGATCGCATGGAACTCTATGCGATCGTTAAGGTGCGCGCGCCTCCACCAAACTCGTTCAGGTGGGGGCCAATTCACTATCAACTTGCCTTTCCACTGTGGGTAGAAATCAGTCAGTATGAGATCAAACCAGAGAACCGACGACGGGTCCGTTTCTTTGCTTTTCCATCCTTCCATCCCGTGTTTCTTTAATTCTTTATACTCCTCAACTTCCCAGAATTGATCGTAAGTGAGTAGACGCGAGGCTGCAATCGAATACAAGCCAACGAAGGTAGCCTTGCCCGGTTCTTGTCCAATGAACGAGGCAACGTAACCATTGCCCTCAAGCTGGTGCATGGCTCGCTCGAGCTTTAATGATTGGGTCTGTTGGAATGCGTTGAAGATCACCGGTTTGTCAGCGGCAAGCCACGCGATGACCTTGTTGAGTTCAGGCTCGTGAGGTCGATGCCTTAATACGAGAACGTGACGCGGGTCGATGCCTTTGCCTTCCAATAGATCGTTCAGGTTCATCCAATGTATGGTCCGAAATTCAGGTTGGTTGAATGCGCTGGGTTGTGATCAGAACGTCAAGCTGTCGGAATGATTCTTTGAGACGTGTTTTGAAGTCTCTTAAGGATTTCCTTGGAACCTTATCGTTGGCTGTGACGATTTCCACCTTCATGATTTCAACGTAGCTTACGCCATCATATTTCCACGTTTTCTGATTTGGAACCGCGCACGAACCGAATACGCTGACGAGTTCATCTTGAGCGCTCCTGATCTTTTCTTGCTCGATCGGCTCGCCATCGTTGTAATGCAATGGCAGGTGAATTTCGTATTTTCGCATAGTAGCCTCGCGGGTGATTAGAAACTTGGAACGAGCAATTTCAAGGCCGGTATCATTTCAAAGTGTTTCTTGTTCCGCGAGACCAGCGTAAGGTCTTCCTCCAGCGCTGTCGCAGCTATTAGGGAATCAAACACTCGCAGCCCGTGTGATTTTGCGAACAGCCGAAGCAAGCTGTAAGCCGAATTTCCGATTTCAGTAGTCAGAGGAATCGGGGAGTATGACGCTACAAGCTGATCGATCTCCGATACTTCCTTCTTGTTCCGAGCGCCAACGACAAGCTCCAAAGCAGTGATGATAGACACTGACCAGGAATCGTCCAATTGATCGAGGAAACTAATGGCCCCCTCGTTGTTTCGGGAGACATCAATCAGAACATCGGTGTCAACGAGATAGGGCATCTGTTCGACGTACTCAAGCCCGCGGGTTGTCTCTGAGACTATTTACGTAGCTCACGCCGTCGGTGATGTCTTCACGGTCAGCCCACATTCCGATAAAGCCGAGGTCGCGAATTGACGCAGATCTCTCGTTAGGTTTCTCACGATTGATGTGAATCTCTACTCTAGTTCCTTCTTCAAGCTTTACTTCGCTGATTGGCTTAAAGACTCCGTTTTCGAATTTTGCTTCAATAACCATAAACCCGCCTTTGATGTGATCTCTCAGCGATGTTAGGAGCTAGTGTGAGGCCGGTCAAGTAACAAGTTTTGCAACTGTCTTTTTCTTCAGTTTAACGATCATGACGCCAACAGCCTCAACGGTCTGACGCTGTCAACAAGGTTTGTTCGACGGCTGGTGGCAACTGAACAGGATGAAAAGCGACTTGCCACAAACGCGTAGTCTTCGCCGCTCTCGTCAATCACGCGGAGATAGCCTTCGGCTGCCGCTTCTTCATCGGGAATGACTCGATACAACTTGCCGACTTCCAGTGAAGCAGGATAGTCAGAGTTGTCGAGACAAACTACAAAATGAACCGCTTTGTCTTCCATATCACTAAGCTAAGAAAGGCAACTTGATTTTGAACTCTCGTTTGCCAAAACCATGCGCTTCATCCAGTGAATCTCAGCCAAGCGTATCCTACCACTAACAAGTCGAACGTTGGCAATTCCCTTCAACTTGCGCCATCGCGCCACGCCGTATTGTTTCCGCAGCCGAGCGCGATCGCGCACGCTTGGTCCGACAGCGATTGTTTGAATCTCGCTTACCTCTCCAACTATTTCAAATTCGATCACGCCAATTCTCTAGCTGTCCCGATTAACGCAGCGCTTCCTCCAACTGCGTCGCCGCGTCTGTCTTGTCATCGCGATACTTAACGATCACGGGTGCATAAAGCGACAAGCCCCACTCGCGGCCCTGTTCAGTTTGGATTGCGCGCGAGCCCGGCACCACCACAGCGCCGGCGGGAATCTCAAGGGGCGCAACGGCGCTGCGTCGATAAATCTCGCCGCGCACAAGATCGAATACCGGCGTGGAGCCCGTGATGATCGTTCCCGACGCCAGCACCGCGCGTTCGCGCACAACCGCTCCTTCATAAACACCGCAGTTGCCGCCCACGATGACGTCGTCTTCGATGATCACTGGGATTGCGCCGGCCGGTTCCAGCACGCCGCCGATTTGCGCTGCTGCAGAGAGATGCACGCGCTTTCCGATCTGCGCGCACGAACCAACGAGGGCGTGGCTATCTATCATTGTGCCTTCATCAACGTAAGCGCCCGCGTTGACGAACATCGGCGGCATGCAGACAACACCGGGTGCAATGTAAGCGCCGTCGCGAATGCTCGAGCCGCCGGGCACGATGCGCACACGATCGTCTGGTGAAAATCTCCTGATTGGATAAGTGTCCTTGTCGAGAAACTGTAAGGGCGCACCCGGCGGAGTCATTTCCACGATCGCACCGATGCGAAAGCCGAGCAGAATGCCGCGCTTCACCCAGGCGTTGGTGCGCCACTTCCCGTCCGCGTCACGCTCGGCGGCGCGAATCTCACCGCGATTGAGCGCAGCTTTGAACTCATTGAAGAGTGCGACATCCTGATCGGAGTATTGGCCAGCGGCGCGCGCGGCCAGTTGCTCGATTTGTTGTTGCAGTGACATGAAGTCAGAACCGCCTGCGGTANNTAAGCGCCGTCGCGAATGCTCGATCCGCCCGGCACGATGCGCACGCGATCGTCTGTGGAAAACTTTCTGAGTGGATAAGTGTTCTTGTCGAGAAACTGCAGACTGCCATCCGCCGGTGACATATCGACAATCGCGCCCAT
>DNNE01000217.1:69509-70329 GCA_003487805.1 Blastocatellia bacterium
GACATATCGACAATCGCGCCCATGCGAAAGCCCAGCAGGATGCCGCGTTTGACCCAGGCATTCGTTTGCCACTTACCGTCCGCGTTGCGCTCCGCAGCGCGGATCTCACCGCGATTGAGTGACGATTTGAATTCCGCGAATAACGCGAATTCTTTGTCAGAGTATTCGCCGGCTTTGCGCGCTGCTAACTGCTCGATCTCTTCACGCAGTGGCATGCACACTCTCCAGCAAGCCAAGTTCGGTGATCACTTCGCNNGCCTGCGGTAGCGGGCGGGCCATATCTTAATCAAAGTCAGGCAGATCGTCTCCCTGCCCATTCACAACATAGTCTATCGCTTCAGCGACGCTGCGTTCATTCCACAGGTTTCGCTTGCTGCCTTTATCTACCCACGGACTGTACTGAGGCTTCCAGGTTCCGTCCTGCCTCATTTGACGCGTCGCATTTGCTTTGAACGCATTGAGCGCCGTGTCAGGTTTCTTTAGTCCGATTGAAACTACTATGTGTACATGATTTGTTCGAACGCTAACAGCATGCAGTATCCAAGTGCGAATGCTGCACGTCTCTCGAATTGCGCTTTCTACGGACGATCGGCGTTTGGCATCTAGTCTAACCGGTTCTCCTTTAAGCATCGCTCGGTTGTGTTCGTATCGTTTCTCGTTGGCCACGGGCAAAAGGCGCTTTATACCTGTGGTGGAAGCGATCGATTGCGCCTCTCTCATCACCATGCAACCACGTTCCATAACATCGAAACGTTATCAGATGTGCCAGGGGAGTATCCGTATCATTCCACATAGAGGAGGCCCGCCCGCTACCGCAGGC
>DNNE01000217.1:70641-71433 GCA_003487805.1 Blastocatellia bacterium
ACCGCAGGCGGTTCTGACTTCTTACATCGCCGCATGAGCACTTTCCAACACGCCGAGTTCCGCCAGCACTTCGCGAATCCGCGCGCGACTCTTTTCCTGGATTGGCACGAGCGGCAAACGGAAATTCTCTTCCAGCAAACCCAACATGGCCATCGCCGCTTTGACGGGTCCCGGACTTGATTCGATGAAGTTCACTTCCATCAACGGCAGCAGCCGATAATGAAGGTGCCGCGCATCATCCCACTTTCCTTCAAGTGCGAGATTCGTCATTTGCGACATTAGGTCAGGAATTTCATTCGAAGCCACCGAAACGATTCCGTGCGCGCCGAGCGCGATCAGCGGTAACGTCACCGCATCGTCGCCCGACAAAACGGAAAAGTTCGCCGGCCGCTCGCGCAAAATTTCCATGATCTGCGAAAGGTTTCCTGACGCTTCTTTAACGGCCACGATGTTTTCACAATCGCGCGCGAGCCGCAGTGTCGTCTGCGCAGCGATGTTCGACGAGGTGCGGCCCGGGACGTTGTAAAGCATGATGGGCGTTTCCGGAACAGCTTCGGCGATAGCGCGAAAGTGAGCGTACAAACCTTCCTGTGTCGGTTTGTTGTACCAGGGAGCAACTTGCAGCAGCGCATCCGTGCCCATATCGCGCGCGCGTTTTGAATACTCAATGGCCGACGCAGTCGAATTGCTTCCCGTTCCGGCAATGACTTTTGCGCGGCCGCGTGCGACATCGATTGTCATGGCAATCACGCGCGCATCTTCTTCTTCAGTCATCGTGGCGCTCTCGCCGGT
>DNNE01000217.1:71733-71939 GCA_003487805.1 Blastocatellia bacterium
CCGGTCGTGCCGCAGGGCACCAGCAACTGCACACCACCGTTGATTTGCCGATCCACAAGTGAGCGCATGCGCTCTTCATCGATCGTGCCATCAGATTTGAATGGCGTCACCAGAGCCGTCGCGCATCCGTGCATCCAATCAAGTTTCATCGTCATCGCCTTATTCCTCTTCGTTTAGAGGCGAGCTACTGCCCGCCATTTCTTCTT
>DNNE01000217.1:72282-73125 GCA_003487805.1 Blastocatellia bacterium
GCAGTAGCCCGCCTCTAAACAATGCCTCGATCCTTTATGATCTCATCGAAAACTTCTGAAAACTCGTAGACACCTTTACGTCCGACGATCCATTGCGCGGCCAGCAGCGCGCCGGCCGCAAAACCTTCGCGCGAGCGCGCTTCATGGGTGATTGTGATCTGATCGGCGATTGAGTCAAAGCCCAGTCGATGCGTGCCGGGAATGTAACCGGCTCGCGTCGACGAAACGGGTACGTCCTGGCTAAGTTTCTCGCTGACGATCTTGTGAAGGTGGATCGCAGTTCCTGATGGCGCGTCGCGCTTTCGTTTGTGGTGAGCTTCTTCGATAAATGGATCGTACGAATCCACATTGCGAAACAGCTCAGCGGCGCGCGCCGCGATGCGATAAAAGAGCTGCACGCCGATCGAGAAATTCGCCCCGTAGATCAGCGCGCCGTCGTACTCCTCGACGACACCTCGCACGGGTTCGAACTGCGACTGCCAACCCGTCGTGCCGACAACCAGTGGCACACCGGCGCGCGCGCACGCCTCCACGTCCTTCGGCACCGTGTCGGCGATAGAAAAATCGATTGCAACATCGCACGCGCGCAAAGCCTCCGCGATGTCCTCGACGCTGCGATCTGCGGCGTCAAGATCAAGGGTCAAAGCGATTTTGTGGCCCTGGTCAACGGCCAGCTTGCCGACCAGTTGGCCCATCGCGCCGTATCCGATTAGTGCGATCTTCATAGTTGGCAGTATGCCGTGTCAGAACCGCGAGCGGTAGCGAGCGGGATAAAGATTCAGTTCGCAAAAATCAAACGCTTCTAAATTGGGGTTGAGTCTTGATCCCGCTCGCTACCGCTCG
>DNNE01000217.1:73426-75960 GCA_003487805.1 Blastocatellia bacterium
CGCTCGCGGTTCTGTAACGTTAGTCTCCGTACCAGGTCAACGTATATTTCCACCGCTCGCCGCAACTCACTCTTCTTCACTCTTTCATGATCCGTGTGGGCGACTAATATCGATCCTGGTCCAATCAGCAGCGGCCGTCCCCAATTCGAGAGGTACGGAATGTCAGTGGTAAATCGTGCCACCATTTGATCGAAGCCGTCGACTGTTAACAGCCGCACCGGATCATGCACTGACCGGTAATCGATCGTCACGCGTTCGGCGATCGCATCTTCGACCAACGTCCTGACTAAAGCTGACTCAACTGCCAGCCGCAGCTGAAGCGTCGCCTGCGCTGCGTCGGGAATTACGTTCGCCCGCGTGCCCCCGGCGATGATTCCTATGTTGCACGTAGTTTCGCCAAACACCTGATCGCCCGGCCAGGCGAGATTGCGAATGTCATCGAGCACATCCAACAATTTTTCGATCGCCGATTCGCCGGCTTCGGGATAAGCGGAATGCGCCGCGCGGCCTTCGGCGGCGATGACTGCTTGCAGCGAGCCCTTGGTCCCAATAGCAAGTTGGTTGTCCGTAGGCTCGCCATTGATTAAGTATTCGCACGATTCTGCCAGCGGATGTTGATTGGCAAGCTTCGCGCCGTCACTCGTTACTTCTTCGTCAACGGTAAACAGCAGTCCGATTTCGTTGAAGCCTTCAGCGCGAAGCTTTTCGGCTGCCGCAATTTGAGCCGCGATAATTCCCTTGGCATCACAGGAGCCCCGTCCATGGATGAATTCATCGTCTTCGCTTGAGGCGATAAACGGCGGCACCGTATCCATGTGCGTCGAAAGCACGATGCGAGGTCGAGCTTCCGTGGTGGCGATGATATTCGATCTCTCGTCTGCGACGTCTTGCAGCTCAACATGGTATCCGAGCCGCACCAATAATTCGCCCAGCGACGTGCCGACCTGAAATTCGTCGCCCGTCACCGAAGGAATGTCGATCAGCTCGCGCGTGAGTTTGAAGAGATCAACTTTAGTTGCCAAACGAAAGCCTCCGCAATCGAAAGCCCCCTCTCCCCGAGGGAGAGGGAAGAACTTTCATATTTCAAACCGGTATCGCACTTCAAACTAAAGCAGTGTCGGCTGCGCGATCCATTGGATCCGCGGAAGGCGATTCTTCAAAGCACACCCGATGCAGACGCTCGATGGCTTCAGCCGCGTGTGCCTCATCAACCATAAAGGTCAGATTAACGCTGGAGGCGCCCACCGAAATCATCGACACGTTAATATCGCTGATCACCGAGAAAACTCGCGCGGCGATACCGGGCGTGTTACGCAGGCCCTCGCCGACCACCGAAATTATTGTGCGATCCTTTTCTGTTTCCACTGTTCCAAGTTGTTCAAGATCAGGAATCAAATCCGGTAACGCACTCACGTCATCGATCGAAAGAGACACGCTCACTTCCGAAGTCGTCACGACGTCGACCGCGGTTCGGTGTCGATCGAACACTTCGAACAGAGCGCGCAAGAAACCGTAGGCGCCTAGCATTCGCGCCGAAGTGACCTGGACCGTGGTGATCCCGGTTTTGTGCGCGATTGCTTTGATTGTTTGCGGCGCGGCTTCTGATTCTGAAACTATCAGCGTGCCGGCTTCGCGCGACGCACGCGAGTTACACACGCGCACCGGAATGCGCTTGTCGATCGCCGGCTGAATTGTTTTCGGATGCAGGACCTTGGCGCCAAAGTAAGCGAGCTCGGCCGCTTCCTGATACGAAAGGATTGGAATCGTACGCGCGTTCCCGACGATTCGGGGATCAGCGGTAAGCACGCCGCTCACATCGGTCCAGATCTGAATCTCGCGCGCGTCCAGTGCCGCGCCGATTATCGCGGCTGAGTAATCAGATCCGCCGCGTCCGAGCGTTGTGGTTACGCCTCTGACCGTACTGCCGATGAACCCCCCCAACACGGGGATCTTCGCAGCGTTAAGCAGCGGCTCGAGTTCAGTCTTGATCGCGTCCGTCGTCTGAGCTTGCGGCGTCGCGGCGCCGTACGTCTCGTCGGTCTTGATGCAGCGGCGAGCGTCGACGTGACGCGCGGCCACGTCGTTCTCAGCGAGCGCGGCCGTCAATAATTGAGAAGAAAGATGTTCGCCGTAGGCCACGATCTCATCCTGAAGCGGTGGGCTGGTAACTGGATGCGCGGCGATGATTTTGTGCAACTGCCGAATCTTGCTGCGCGCATCGCCAACGGTCGACACGAATGCCGCGCACGATTCCTTGTCGAGCAATTCTTTGGCAATCGCCAGATGGCGATCGAAATCAGCATCAAGCGATTTGGTAGCGGCGCGGGCATCGCCGTCGATCGCTTTTACGACGCTGGCCAATAATGAATTAGTGAATCTGCCGATTGCCGATACGACGATCACCGGGCGCGATTTGACCGCCAGCTTCACGATTGCACACACGTTGCGGATGGCCGTCGCATCCTCAACGGACGTGCCGCCGAATTTCATGATCGTTGGTTTCATAAAAGACTTTGGAGTGCGCTGACTCGTCA
>DNNE01000217.1:76249-84312 GCA_003487805.1 Blastocatellia bacterium
TTTGGAGTGCGCTGACTCGTCAGCGGTATTAAAAGCGGCGACTAGTCGCCGCACTCCATAAAAAGTCAGTCGTAGAGAATACGACTGGTCAAACGATTCTGCGAAACCCGCACGCTATAAAACATTGACCCAGGTCTTCAGCATCCGGTTCCTCTTCTCACGATAATTGCTCACGGCGAGGTTAGGTTTGTCCTCAGCGGCCGCGGCACCTGTTGAAATCACTAAGGAGATTAGTCGGAACGCCATCGCCACGGTGGTCGTAGTCCATCTTTACAAGTAATTCAAGGGCGAATCACCCCCGCTTGATTGGCAACTCCGCGCCTCGTACAATCTCCAATTGCACTCGAAGCGTATTAAGGGTCAAAGAGGTTAGCAGCAAACAAACAGATGGCTAGTTTCGATAAAGTCTTAACCAAAGTTTTTGGCAGTAGTAACGAGCGCTTCCTAAAGAGCATTCGGCCGACGATCGAGCGGATCAACGAGTTCGAGCCTGCCCTTCAGAAGCTTTCGGACGACGAACTGCGCGCAAAGACCATTGGGTTCAAAGAGAGAGTTGCTGACGCGGTCAAAGACGCGCGCGACAAGGACGATCGCAAGTATCGCGAACAGGAAGTCGTGAACGAAATCTTGCCTGAAGCTTTCGCGGTCGTCCGCGAAGCCAGCATGCGCACCACCGGCATGCGGCACTTCGACGTGCAGATGATCGGCGGCCTCGTGCTGCACCAGGGCAAGATTGCCGAGATGCGCACGGGCGAAGGCAAGACGCTGGTCGCTACTCTGCCCGCTTACCTTAATGCTTTGACCGGCCGTGGCGTCCACTGTATTACGGTCAACGATTACCTCGCGGCGCGCGACGCCGAATGGATGGGCCAAATCTATCGCTTTCTGGGTTTGGAGGTTGGCGTCATCCAGAACGACATGGATGATTTCGAGCGGAAGACAGCTTACGCCGCCGACATCACCTATGGAACGAACAACGAGTTCGGCTTCGATTATCTGCGCGACAACATGAAGTTTGATCTGGCGACCTGCGTGCAGCACGGCCATTATCATGCGATCGTCGACGAAGTCGATTCGATCCTGATCGACGAAGCGAGGACTCCGCTGATCATCTCCGGGCCTTCGGAAGAATCGACGGACAAATATTACCAGGCGAACGCAATTATTCCGCAGCTTATTAAGGGCGAAGAGCTGGAAGAGAATAAAAAGACCGGTGACTATGTCGTCGATGAAAAGAACCATTCGGCGGTGCTTACCGAAGACGGCGTTGACAAAGCTGAGCGACTGCTGGGTGTTGGTAATCTCTACGATCCCGGCAACATGGAGTTGCTGCATTGCGTCGAGCAAGCTCTCAAAGCGCACACGCTTTACAGACTCGATCACCAATACGTTGTGCAGGAGGGCGAAGTAATCATCGTCGACGACTTCACCGGCCGTCTGATGAAGGGCCGCCGCTGGTCTGATGGCCTGCACCAGGCGGTTGAAGCGAAAGAGGCCGTTAAGATCGAACGCGAAAACCAGACGCTGGCGACGATCACGCTGCAGAATTATTTCCGGCTTTATGAAAAACTCTCAGGCATGACCGGTACCGCTGAGACAGAAGCAGCTGAGTTTCACTCGACTTACAAACTCGATGTGATCGTGATCCCGACGCACATGCCGATGGTCCGCAAAGACAATCCCGACGTGATTTATCGCACGCTTCCGGAGAAGTGGGACGCGGTCGTCGAAGAGATCAAGGACAAATACGAAAACGGACAACCGGTGCTCGTGGGTACGGTTTCAGTCGAGAATTCCGAGCTGATCGCGCGCCGCTTGCAACGCGTCGGTGTGCCGCACAATGTACTTAACGCCAAATTTCATGAGCGCGAAGCTGAGATTGTGGCCCAGGCCGGACGCAAGGGCGCAATCACAATTGCGACCAACATGGCGGGCCGCGGCACCGACATTCTGCTCGGCGGTAATCCTGATTTCATGACGCGCGAGTTTTTGAAAGAGCAGGAAATCGATCCGGACGAAGCAACTGAGTCTCAATGGCAGCAGGAATTCGTGAAGGCCAAGGGCATCGTCGAATCAGAACACAAAGAAGTGGTGTCGCTGGGCGGCTTGCACATTCTCGGCACCGAACGTCACGAATCGCGCCGCATCGACAATCAGTTGCGCGGCCGCGCCGGCCGTCAGGGCGATCCTGGATCGTCGCGCTTCTTCCTTTCACTTGAAGACGATCTGATGCGCATCTTTGCCGGCGACAAGGTCAAGGCATTGATGCAGCGACTCGGAATGGAAGAAGGCACAGCCATCGAGTCGAAAATGGTTTCCAAGCGGATCGCCTCTGCGCAGAAGTCAGTCGAAGGCCGCAACTTTGAAACCCGCAAGCACCTGCTGGAATACGACGACGTGATGAACAAGCAGCGCGAGACGATTTACGGTCTGCGCCGCCAGTTGATGGAAGAACCGGACCAGCGCGAGTACCTGCTCGGAGAAACCGGTGTCGCCCGCGATTTGCTCGGCGACCTTACCAAACAATATCTCAATCCGAATGCCCCGCCCGACGATTGGGACGTTGAGAATTACAAGGTCCAGATTCAGACGATCTACGCGCTGGACACGGAAGCGGAAGGTATCGACTATCAAAAATCATCGTCTGAAGAGATCGATGAGGTAATCTGGGAAAAACTCAAAACGAAATACGCCGAGAAAGAGAAACAGATCGGCGAAGAAGCGATGCGCACCTATGAGCGCATCATCATGCTCAACATCATCGATGCACAGTGGAAGGACCACTTGCTGGCGCTCGATCATTTGAAGCAGGGAATCGGGCTGGTCGGTTACGGGCAGAAAGATCCGCTGGTCGAATACAAGAAAGAGAGTTTCGATATGTTTCAGGCGATGCTGGATCGCATCGATACCTCGACCGTCCGGTCACTCTTCAACCTGCAAGTCGTCTCTGAGCAAGAACCAACCGAACTGCAACGCCGGCGCGCCGCGCGACGCACCTCGATGAACTTTACTGGTCCAAACCAGGGCGCCGCCCCCGCGGGAGAAGAAGCCGGCAAAACGAAACCCGTCGTGCGCGACCAACCGAAAGTCGGCCGCAACGATCCATGCCCCTGCGGATCGGGGAAGAAATATAAGAAGTGTCACGGGGCAATTTGAAACTCGCCCTACATTCCGAAAACGATATTTTGAAATCCCCGATCGTCTCCTGAGCGTCGCAAGTGACATCAACTAACCCGGTAGTTCAATCGATTATTTCAGGCAAGGCTCCGCCGGCTGCGCGTTCAGCCGCAGCCAGAGGATTGCTGCCGTTGCCCCAGGCGGATCTGCTCGAGGCCCTGGTCCACCTGACAGCCGACAACGATCCGGCGATAGCGCAGGCCGCGCAGGAGACTCTGGCTTCGCAACCGCCCAGTGATCTCTTGCAAGTCGCGTCGACGGAAACTACGGCGCCTGCAGTGCTTGGCTATCTGGCGTCGCTTGGGTCGGCAGGCAACGAAATACACGAGGCAATTACCGCTAACGCAAATACTCCCGATGAGGCGATCGCGCTGCTGGCGCGGGCGACGCCGAACGCGGCGTTGATCGAACTGATCACGCTTAACCAGCAACGACTGATTAGGGCCCCCGAAATTATCGATGCGGTTTTGCTTAACCCGGCCCGCAGCGCCGAGGCTGAACGACGAGCAAAAGAAACGCGCCGCGAGTTTTTTGAAAAAGAGCGAGGAGCGCGGCAGATTGCCCAGGAGTTGCGCGCGCGCGGGAACTCGGCCGCAGCCGAGTTTTTCGAGAGCGCAGAACTGACAACGACCACCGGAGAGTTGTCGATCGACGATGCCTGGATCATCGCACAACATATCGAAGTATCGGACGTCGACATTGATGATTCCTGGCTGGCGCGTGAATTCATCGAAGAGATGCTGGTTGAGTCTCCCGAGCAAATAGCTGCCAATGCACAAGCCGTCATCAATGCCGAAAAACTCGAGGGTGATATCTCGCCCGAACGAATTTCACTGATTCGCCGGATCATGTTTATGACCGCCAAAGACCGTATGAAGCTCGCTGTGAAGGGAGACCGCGAGGCGCGCGGCATCCTGATTCGGGACTCGAACAAGATTGTGGCCACCGGCGTGATTCACAATCCGCGAATCTCTGATCAGGAGATTGAAAACATTTCGTCCATGCGGACTGTAGCCGAGGAAGTACTTCGCTTGATCGGAATGAATCGCGCGTGGGCGCGAAAGTATCCGATCATTCATAACCTGGCACGGAACCCTCGCACGCCGATGGCCACCGCCGTTCACATTCTGGGCCGCATTCGCACGAAGGATCTCAACTCGATTGCGCAGAACCGAAACGTTTCCGAAGCGGTTCGCCGGCAAGCTTATCGTCTGCACCAGATGCGCGGCCCAGGCAAATAAATCGCGCGACGAGCCGGCGCGATTGTCACAGACCTGTCACTTTTGTCTATTTTTTGCTTGACCGCGGGCGAGGGCGGGTGTACCTTCACAGCGTCTCAGGTGTTTGATAAGGAGTTGGCAAAGAAGAGTTTTCAAAGGGGACATGGCTTTTTATGAAGCGAAGCGGCAGCTTTTTCTTATTTCCAGCCGCAGACTTTTTACCGCCGTCAAGCACCACCTTTGAAGTACAGGATCGCACGTAAGTAACGATTCTCAAGTCTGGCCTAGCCACCCTTAGCTACCCGAACCTACCCTGAAATTTTCGCCCTGCCGATCGAAACGATTGGCGGGGCGATTCTCTTATCTTTTTGAATGTTGAATTTGAAATCTGAAATTTTGCCGGGAGTTTGGTGATTAGAGCTTCGGGCTTAGCCGTCTAGCAAGGATGGACTTCTCAATCTGGGTTTTTCTAAGCTCTAAAAACTAAGCCCTAAACTCTCTTTCGTCACATCGCCAATCCGCCATCAACCTGAATCACCTGGCCGGTGATATAGCGAGCATCATTCGACAAAAGGAAGCACGCGATGCGCGCCACTTCATCGGCTTCAGCAAATCGGCCGAGCGGAATCTGTTCGAGGAGCTTTGTCTGGTAAGTCTCATCGAGAGCCGAGGCCATATCAGTTGCGACCATTCCCAGCGCGAGCGCGTTAACCGTAACTTTGCGGCTGGCGACTTCGCGCGCCAAAGCTTTCGTCAAACCAATCATGCCGGCCTTTGATGCTGAATAATTTGATTGACCCGCCATGCCGACAACACCACTGATCGAAGTGATGTTGAGAATCGATCCGCCGTCATCCTGGCGCAGCATCACCCGTAGTGCTGCCTTCGAAAAATTCCACGCGCCTTTCAGATTCGTGTCGATCACCGCATCCCAGTCAGTTTCCTTCATCCGCAGAATCAGCGTGTCGCGCACAATGCCCGCATTGTTGACGAGGAAATCAATGCGTCCGAACGTATCTTTGGTTAGCTTTACCATTTCGGCCGCTGCTTCGGTGTTGGCGACGTCACCTTGCGACGCCAGACAGCGCGCGCCCAATTTCTCAATTTCATTTTTCAAGCTGTCGGCAGCTTCCACGCTCTTCGCGTAATTGAAAGCCACGTCGGCACCTCGTCGCGCGAGTTCCAGCGCGATCGCCCGTCCGATTCCCCTGGTGGCTCCGGTCACGATCGCGGCACGTCCCGCAAAACCCTTTTCTTCGGTCAACAGTTGTTCACCTCTTCATTCAGTTTACGATTCGAATTTGTCGCACTATATCAAAGCTTGGATCCGGCGCGGAAGTCCAAGGCGGCCTCGCTTTCCCCGCGCGCTTCTTTTATTGTAAAACTTCATCGAGAGTCTGGAAATGATCACTCGCGTGCAAGTTTCCGATGACCAATAGGGAGGCCATGTGAAGTTAATTGTTCTGGCGGCCGGTTACGCAACGCGCCTGCATCCGCTGACGCTGAATCAGCCGAAGCCGCTGCTCGCAGTCGCAGGCAAGCCGATGATCGAGCACGTCCTGGATAATTTGAAGCCGGTCAAAGAGATCGACCACATCTACGTGGTCACGAATGCGAAGTTTATCGGACACTGTCAGAGCTGGGCCGATGCCTATGGGACCACAAACCCTCGCGCCGGCATCACGATCGTGGACGATCACTCGACTGACGATTCAAACAAACTCGGGGCGATCGGCGACCTGAATCTCGTCCTTAGCGAGGCGCAGATCGCTGATGACCTGATAGTGGTTGCCGGAGACAACCTTTTCAGCCATAGCCTGGAAGAGTTCGGCGAATTTTGTCGAAAGAAAAATGCACCGGTCCTGGCCGTCTACGATGTCGGTGACCTGGAGCAGATCAAAAAGTACAACGCGATCGAGATCGATGAAAACGATCGCATCACATTTTTTGAAGAGAAGCCTGCGCATCCAAAAAGCACGCTGACGGGCATCGCTTTGTACTATTATCCAAGGTTCGTCTTGCCGCTGATCAAGCAGTACATCGCTGAAGGAAATAATCCAGATCAGCCGGGCCGTCTGGTGCAATGGCTTTATCCGCGAATTCCGTTTTACGTTTGGCGCGTGCCTGGGATTTGGTACGACGTTGGCTCGAAAGAAACTTTGGAGGAAGCAAACCGGATCTTTTCGCATCCGGATTTGCTGAAAAAAGTAGAGGACCAGATCAATGCTTGATCTGAATTACGTTAGAGAGAACCTTGACGCCGTGCGCGCCGCTTTGGAAAAGCGCCACATGCCGGCCGGCGCCACGGACGATTTTGCGCGCGCGGATGAAGAGCGGCGCCGGATAATCGCCGAATCCGATCGGCTCAATGCTGAGCGCAACAGCGCCAGCCGCGAAATTGGCGCGCTGATGAAAGAAGGGAAGCGGGATGAGGCGGACGCCCGGCGCAAGGCTGTCGGAAATCTGAAGGATCAAATTGCCGAACTGGATCAGAAACGCGATCAGGCTGAAGCGTGCATGCGCGAATTGCTTTCGACGCTGCCTAACATGCCTCACGAGAGCGTTCCCGTTGGTCACGATGAATCCGCGAATGTCGAAATTCGTCGCTGGGGCGCGAAACCGGAATTGGATTTCGAGCCAAAGGACCACGTTGATCTCGGAACTGCCCTCGGGATTCTGGATCTGGAGCGCGCCACGAAGATCACCGGTGCACGCTTCGCGATTCTCAACGGCGCCGGCGCCCGGTTGGAGCGCGCGCTAATCAATTTTATGTTGGAACTGCACACGAGTGAACATGGCTACCAGGAAACTCTGCCCCCGTTCATCGTCAATCGAGACTCGCTTTTCGGGACGGGCCAGTTACCAAAATTCGAACAGGATCTTTTCAAGTTAGAGGACGAGCGCGGTTTCTATCTGGTGCCGACGGCGGAGGTTCCAGTGACGAATTATTATCGCGAGGAAATTCTCGATGCCTCGCAGTTGCCGATGAAGTGGGCCGCCTACACACCGTGCTTCCGATCAGAGGCCGGCAGTTACGGCAAAGACACGCGCGGCGTGATCCGCCAGCATCAGTTTGAAAAAATTGAGTTAGTGAAGTACTCGCTGCCGGAAAATTCTTATGACGAACTCGAGTCGTTGACGCGTAACGCCGAAAGAGTCTTGCAGTTGCTGGGCCTTCACTATCGCGTGGTGACGCTATCCACCGGCGATCTCGGATTCAGCAACGCGAAGACCTACGACATCGAAGTTTGGCTGCCTTCGCAGAACGCTTTTCGCGAAATTTCTTCCTGTTCGAACTACGAAGCGTTCCAGGCACGACGCGCGAACATTCGCTTTCGTCGCGCCGGCGGCGGCAAGCCTGAATTCGTGCATACATTAAATGGATCGGCTCTCGCAGTCGGTCGTACCTGGCTCGCGGTGCTTGAGAATTTTCAGCAAGCAGACGGCTCGATTGTCGTCCCCGAAGTTCTGCGCCCTTACCTGAACGGAATGGATCTGATAAACCGGGCCTGAGTCGTGCGGCTTTCCACAAAGTCGATCAATCGAATCAGCAAAGGTTACAGAACCGCGAGCGGTAGCGAGCGGGATCAGGAAGCTGCCAGAGTTAATCAGCTAATAAACTGCGTGCTTTAAAGAAAGTAGTGTCTTGATCCCGCTCGCTACCGC
>DNNE01000217.1:84625-95249 GCA_003487805.1 Blastocatellia bacterium
TACCGCTCGCGGTTCTGTACCGTGCCAACGTTCGTACCAACTGCTTGGGCATGACTTTGCAAAGCTGGAGTCACGAATTCGGCTTACTATTTCCGCAGGCACCAGGTAGTCATGGCCCGCATGTTTTGTACGACCGTGGTTTTGATCGGCTCAATAAATTCCCCACCCAGGTCCGCAGTTACGCTAAGCAACATCGCTTCGTCTATCAGAAAGCGTTGGCTGCCATCGGGCAAGTGGTAACGTCTATCGGCAATTGGTCTCACCTGATCTTCGATGCCGATGCTTGAGGCCAGACGCGCAAAGAAAATTCCACCGGGCTTAAGCAGTCGCCACATCTCTTTGACCATCGACATCCACTGCGCTTCATCGCTGGCAAAATGGAGGACAGCGCTACTGATGACTACATCGAAGCCGGCGTCGGCAAATGACATCTGTTCGACCGCTTCTATGCGAAAGTTGTTCTGCGGTAGATGCGGGGCCAGCGCCGCGGTCAGCCGCCGAGTCTGCTCAATTGCCGCGCTCGATTCGTCCACCCCAAGAACTTCAAAGCCGCTCCTGAGCAGATATACGAGATTACGGCCCGAGCCACAGCCGGCATCGAGCACTCGCATCCCCGGAACGATTCGTCCCTTCAAGAGCTGATCGAACAGGTAGATGTCGATGGCGCCAAACCATTCTTGAAGATTTAAGTAAGGTTGCATAGGTTATGCGTTCTCGTGGGTAGTAGTTGGTTTTGAAGAGTGGCACGGGCGTCTCGCCCGTGAAGACACGCGCAAGATGCGCGTGCCACATCAGACTGCACCGCCGGCGCTCTCGTAAGCTTCAATGAACGCCGGGTCGCGCCGCCTCAGGGTTTCGTGATCGACTCTGCCGCTACGGGTCATGAGCGCGTAAGCCAATTCAATCGGGGATAAATGCATGAAATCTTTCGCGTTCTCAAACCACAACATGCTTTCGCCTGCGGCTGCCTGGTAATCTTCGATCACAGGTTTCCTTTTCGTTTCGAACTCCTGCAAAGCCTGGGGCACGGTCCGGGTCGTTTTGAAAGATTCAGCAAGAGCAGAAGCGTCCTCCATCGCCAGCTTTGTTCCTGACCCAATCGAAAAGTGAGCTGTATGCAGCGCGTCGCCGAGCAGGACGACATTCTCGAACGTCCAATTTGCATTCTTCACGAGCACAAAGTTGATCCATTTGGAATTGTTCGAAAGCAAACTGTGGCCGTTCAGATCGCGCGCAAAAACATTTTCCAGATAAGCGCGCGCTTCATCATCGCGCATCGTCTGAAAACCGGCGTTGGCCCACGTCTGGCTGTCGCATTCGATAATGAAGGTGCTGGTCTGCTTATCAAATTTGTAGGAGTGCGCCGCAAAAACACCGGCCGGCGTTTCGCGAAACGTAAGAGTGAGGCCGTGAAACAGTTGATGCGTGCCATACCAGATGTATTTGTTAGGACGCACGCTCAAATCCGGCTTGAAGTTTGCGGCGAACGCTTGCCGCAAGAAACTGTTAACTCCATCCGCGCCCACGAGCAAATCACATTCGTGTCTCAGTTGGGTGATCTCTGAAATCTCCTGGTGAAATTTGATCGCAATGCCGAGTTGTTCACATCGCGCTTGCAGTATGTTGAGCAAACGAAGGCGCGCAATGCCGGAAAAGCTGTTCCCGTGAATGGTAATCTTTTCGTCGCGATGAACGACATCGACGTTGTCCCAGGCTTGAAAGTCTCGAGTGATTGCCGCGTGGGAAACTTCATCGCCTTCACGCAGGTTAGCGAGCGTCCTCCCCGAAAACACGACTCCCCAGCCAAACGTATCGTGGGGCCCGTTGCGTTCGTAGATCGTAATGTCGTGGGCGGCGTTTGCCTTCTTCATGAGGATGGCGAAATACATTCCCGCCGGCCCGCCGCCGATGATCGTGATTTTCATTCGCGTCAACGCTGATTATATAGACAAAGAATTGCGGCCCACCCGGTCGGCAGAACAGAGGGAGCGGTGTCCAACTCTTTGCCATATCTCACCATCATTTCAAGAAAGTACTTTGCATGGAGAAAGGCTTCAACTATAGGTCTCGTATGAAACAACCATCTCTTGTTGTGTTCAAGTTCGAACTCACAACCACCACCGCTTGAGACGATTTCATGAAACCAATCGGAGAGTTTGCCGTCAAATGCACCACCAATCTTCTCGAAGAATTTTACGGCGGTCTCGGTGGAGTCCTGAAGTAAATAAACTTTGAATGACTGGTAATAGAGGCATACACGCGATCTTCGTAATCCGATTGGAAAACAAAGAGCAAAGATTCCAGCTCTGGCAGATTCGCCTTGATCGATTCAAGGAGCCTCTGATCTTTCTGAAGTTTTTCGAGCGTGTACTTTGGCTGATTTCCGATCATTTTGAAAGGGACTTGGTGTTTTATATTTCATCCAAAGCTTTCGCCAAGCGTTGTACGCCCTCATTGAACAACTCCGGCTCAGCACACATGCCGATGCGAAAGTGCTGGGGTGATTCGAAAAACCGGCCCGGTACGATCGCGCTCTCATACTTTTCGGTGAGTAGCGTGTAAAGGTCGTTAACTTTTCCCCTCATCAACTCAGGAAACGATGTTGTGCCAATGCGGGTGTGCTCGATCTTGAGATCCTCGCGTGAATCGTAAAAGTCATTCAGCACCGCGCGATTTGTTTCCAGAATACTTTTCGCACGAGCGATAAACTTCGGGAGTTTGCTCATCGCCAACACGCTCAATCGTTCGGCCGGATGCGGCGCGAGCGCGCCAAAGATGTCGTGCAGCAGTCTCATGCGTTGCGCGAGTTCAGGCTCCGCCAAAATCCAACCACAGCGCAAGCCACTCAAGCCATAGCCCTTCGTAAGACTGCTGGTGGCAATGAACTGTGGGCCGAGATGAACCGAAGAGCGGGGCGCCGCTTCGAACATCGCTTCAAGATAAACTTCATCAACCAGCACGCGCGCGCGGGCCGTTTGCGCAATCTCGCCAATCCGGCGCAACGCGTCTTCATCAATCAGACCGCTGCTTGGATTGTGCAGATTCGTCAGGACAATCAGGCGGGTGCGCGAGGTAACTTGTGATGTTAGATCATCGAGATCGACGCGATAATTATTCTCAGCCGATCGAGCGAATCGCTTGACGTTCGCGCCGAAGTATTGCGCCAGCGCGAGCAGCGGTTCGTATGTGGGTTGCTCGATCAGGACTTCATCGCCGTGTTCGATCGCCGCCGCCATTGCCAGGTGATTCGCCATTGAAGTGCCGCCGGAAATCGTCACGACACAATCGCGCGGCACGTCCGCGTGCGTTGCCAGCGCGTCAACCAAAGGGTCATAGCCATACGAGTTGTCGCCATTCAAATCAATGTCACTAATCGTTGCGTCGAGTTCCGCAAACGGCAGATTGAGAATGCCGCTCAACGCCAGATCGTATTTGACCCTGGCCCGAGTCTTGGCCCAGTGCATGTATGTGGATTGAGTGTTCATGTTAAGTACGCCTGTATCCGCGAGCCCAAATAAAATACGCCGGCACGCCCAGAAACATTATGCCGAAACTGATGCCGCTGTTCAGCGGAAACTTGTAAAGCAGGCTGAAGGTTATTACACAACACGCTGCAATAAAGAACAGCGTCGTGAAAGGATGACCGGGAATTCGAAACGACCCCGCGTCAGAGTCGCGTCGCTGCTTTCTGAAAACAAATACACAAACTGCGGTTAGTCCAAAGAAGATCACGTCGACCGACACCACGTAATTCAGAATCTGTTCATACTTACTCGCGACCAGCGCGATCACAATCGCCAGTCCGCCCTGCAGCGCGATCGCAAACGCGGGCACGCGCGCCCGATTAACTGACGCGAGTTGCTTGAAAAATAATCCATCCTCAGCCATGGCGAAATATACGCGTGGCGCGGTGAGCATGCTTTGACTCAGGAATCCAATCGTCGAGATTGCGATACCGGCGGCGATGAATCGCGCGCCTTTGCTGCCGAGTGCCAGCCGCATTACCGCTGTGGCGGGCGTCTTTGTTTGGGCCAAAGCATCCGCGCCCAAAACGTGCACGCACACATAATTCACGGACAGGTAAACAACGATGACGCCAATCACCCCAAGCAACAATCCGCGCGGCAGGTTCTTACGCGGCTCGCGCACTTCGCCCGCGACAAAGCAGGCCGTCTGCCATCCGCCATAAGCGAATTGCGTGGGAATCAGGGCGGCGCCGAAAGCGATTAGTAATTGCCACGTGGTCCCGGTCGAACTAATCGGCGCGGTGCTCGAAGTGTGCGCCGGACTCGCCAGCAGCAATCCAAGGATCACCAGCGTCGCGATCGCGATCAACTTGAGAATCATGAAAACATTTTGCGTGACGCTGCCGGCGCGCACGCCGATGCAATTGATGAGCGTGAGCAGAACCAACGCGGCCGATCCCAGCAACGCCGCGCTGAACTCGCTGGATCGAACGCCAATTAATTCGAAGAGGTGGTTGGCGAAGATGAGGGCGACTGCCGCCATGCCGCCGGTTTGAATCACGAACAGCAGACTCCATCCGTAGAGAAACGCCACCAACGGATGCATCGCGTCGCGCAAATAAATGTATTGACCGCCTGAGGCGGTGACTTGCGAAGACAGTTCCGCGTAAATGAACGCGCCGGCCAGCGCGATTAAACCGCCGACGGCCCATGCACCCAGAATCAGGAGCGGCGTGTGAACCTGCTGGGCGACGACGTAAGGGTTCGAGAAGATGCCCGCGCCGATGATCCCGCCCATCACGATCATCGTCGCGTCGAACAGCCCGAGGCGCCGGTCAAGATGCATTTGAGTGTTTTCCATTCAAGTCTATTGTGATTCAAGTAAGACCCGATCGAGTAAATCATCGATTTTCAGACGTTCAGCCCATCGCCGCAAGTAGTCGAGATCAAGCTGCTCACCTCGCGTACCAATCATCCCCCGCACATCCCGCCACTGGATCTCGGAGACTTCTCCGCCCATTCGATACCAGTGCAACTTATGAAGAATCATGTCCTCGGCCGTGGCGATCCATACATCCTCGCGGATCTCGGGGTCCAATTTGTACATCTGTCTCCGGGCAAGTTGCTGTTTCGACAGGATAGTTGAGGGCGCAAAAATATCTGCTTTGAAAATCGCGGAGAGATGGATCACATTGAATTTGCGACCAGACCCAATCGCTTTGGAGACTGATCCATCATCAATATAGAAGGTTGGGCTGAGTTTCCTGACGAGACTTTCGACATGTTCGGGCCGGATATCCGCAACGATATCGATATCGCCGCTGGCGCGATATTCCCCGTGGATCGAGCTCGCAAGGGAGCCGACTACGACGTAGTTAATATGAAGGTCGTCGAAGGCGTGAGTAAGCTCCAAAAGAACGACGAGTGGATTTTCGATCACGATAGACTCCGCCAATCATGACCCTGATGGGTCAAATCCGTAGGCTCGGATCACATCTTCTCGAGGTAATAATCTAGCTATAAGCTGACGCCTGAGTTCATCGTCGGTCGCATTGGGAAATTGGCGCCGAAGGTCCGCCAGAGTTAACCGCCGCAGTGTCTGGATCAGGTCGAACGTGAGCCTTATTTTCTTGCCCGCCGGTGCCGTGCGCAGCAATGCGAAATGAATTCGTTGTACTTCAGCAGAGGTGTCAAGAGAAATAGCTTTCACGGTTTATTCTTTCAAGAGTTGATTGGCGATGATTAGCTTTTGTATTTCTGATGTGCCTTCGTAAATACGCAACGCGCGCGCGTCCCGATACAGTCTCTCGACAACGCTGCCGCGGACCAGGCCTGAGCCGCCGTGAATCTGGACCGCGTGATCGATGATGCGTCCGGCCGCCTCGGTGGCGAAGAGCTTGGCCTCGCTCGCTTCGCGCGTCGACCCGGTGGTAACCGTGTCTTTCAAATAGGCGGCGCGATAAACCAGCAGCCGCGCTGCGTCGAGTTCGGTTGCCATGTCAGCGAGTTTCTGCTGAATCAGTTGATGCTCCGCCAGCGGTTTACCGAATTGCTGACGCGTCTTTGCGTGCAGCAAACTTTCATCGAGCGCTCGCCGCGCCATACCGCACGCCGCCGCGCCGACGCTCGCGCGAAACATGTCGAGCGTTTGCAAACTGAGGCGCAAGCCGTCTCCCCGGTTACCAATCATGTCTTCTGCCGGGATTTTGCAGTTCTTGAATTCGAGTTCGCCGATCGGGTGTGGCGCGATCATCTCCGTCTTTTCAGCGACACTGAATCCGGGCATGCGAGCGGAAACTATGAAGGCAGAAATTTCCGCGCGACCATCGGGGCGTGTGCCTGTGCGCGCAAAGACTGTGTAGAAATCGGCGACGCCGGCGTTGGAAATGAATCGTTTGCGGCCGTTAATTATGTAACTGTCGTCATCGATTTCCGCAGTCGTCTTCACCGCGGCGACGTCTGAGCCGGCGTCAGGTTCAGTCAAAGCAAACGCTGCGATTGCTTTTCCCGTACGCGCGCGGGCGAGCCAGAAATCGCGCACGTGTTCCGTCGCCGCCAAACTGATCGCGTAAGTTCCCAGGCCCTGCATGACGAACGCCAGATCCGCCAGCGATGATGAATATGAAAGCGATTCGCGAATGATGCAGAACGCGCGCAGATCGAACGGTTGATCCGGTGTTGCAACCGAGTGGCGCAAGAGATCGTTTTCCGCGAGTAATAGAACATAACCGCGCAGTGCTTCGTCCGCATCGCCTTCATCATCGGCGGCGCGCACTTCGATCTCGCGTTCGACGAACTCAGCCATTCGATCCGCGAGCGACCGATGCTCGGAAGAGAAGAATGGAGTTGTGGCGATGAAGGTATCCATGTGGAGTGCGGCTAATTTGGAGTGCGCCGGCAGAGCGAAGCGACGACGGCGCTTTGGATTCGTGTCGCGTTACGATTCAGCCAGGACTTCATAATCATCGAGAACTTTCAGCTTGTCTATCTTGAACCCATAGATGGTTTTCACTTGCGCGGGCCTCGCCGTTCTTTCAAACCATCCCGCCGAACACCACGGATGTTGATTGGCCACCGCCACCAATCCGTGTCTAACCGGATTCTGGTGGACATAATTCAGTCTAGCAAGATAAGAATTCTTATGCGTAAGTCTTGTCTCCCAGAAATTGTGCCAAACTTCGCGCCCCGCTGCGTTATCCAGCTTGTTAATCCATTTGGCCGTTTTCTCATGAAGTAATCCAAGCATCTGCGCGAGGTTATGAGCACTTTCATCCGGTGAGTGTCCGACAAAATGATAATGATTAGAAAAGACTGCCCATGCTTCAAATCGCCAGCCAAAGCTTTGTGCGACGGACAATAATCCTCGATGTAGGACCTCTAGTCGTTGGCGAGTTCGAAAGTGATTCCCTTTTTTGTAGGTACCCGCAGTTACGATGTATGCGCCGCATGCAGATAGTTCGTGGAGCGGAGCGTGAGGCCAATATATCCGTTCAGGTGCGGTCATCTAAATCAGAATCCAAAGCGCCGTCGCCGCTTCGCTCTGCCGGCGCACTCCAAATTACTTAAATTTCGCCGGCCGTTTCTCAATAAAGGCCGCGTGCGCTTCCTTGAAATCTGGTGTTTGCATGCACAATGCTTGCGCCACGGCTTCCGCTTCCAGTGCTGACTCGAAGCTCATATGCAGTTCACGATTGAGCATCTCTTTAGTCTTGGCGATCCCCAGCGCCGGACCGCTCGCCAACTTTTCCGCGAACTCTCGCGTCACGCGCTCGAGTTGATCGCGCGGCACTACGCGATTGTAAAGGCCAATCCGTTCGGCCTCGCCGGCTTCGACAAAATCGCCGGTCATTAAGAGTTCAGTGGCTTTCGCCAGGCCCACCATGCGCGGCAGCAGATACGTCGCGCCCATGTCCGTTCCCGCCAGTCCGACCTTCACAAAGATGAATGCGATTTTCGCTTCCTCGGCAGCGATGCGAAGGTCTGAAGCGAGTGCGATACATGCTCCGGCGCCGGCGGTCGTGCCGTTGAGGCTGGCGATGATTGGTTTTGGCAGCGCGCGCATGTTGCGAATCAAGTCGCAAGTCAGGCGCGTGAACTCAAGCAGTCCTTCCGCGTCGCGGCCTTGCAACTCACCGATGATGTCGATGACATCGCCACCGGAGCAGAACGCGCGGCCCGCGCCGGTGATTATGACGACGCGCACATCTTTTTCAGCGCACAGTTTTGCGAAGAAGTCTGTGAGTTCGTGATAGACCTCGAACGTGATTGCGTTTAGACGCTCAGGACGATTCAGCGTGATCGTCGCGATGCCGTCGCGTTGTTCGTAAAGAAAGGATTTGGGGTTTAGCATTAAGGTAACGCAAGCTGTCAGCTTGCGTGCGCAAACTAACAGTTTGCGTTACAAAACAGCGATTCCTTCAATCTCGATCTTCGCCCGATCTTCCAACAAACCCGCGACTTCGACCAGGATCATCGCGGGAAAATGTTTGCCCATACGCGCGCGATAACGTTCGCCGATTTCTTTCATGCGCGCGCGATATTCGTCTTTGTCCGTGACGTAAATGATTAGCCGCGCAATTTGTTCGGCGTGGCCACCCGCTTCGGTCACAACTGTAATTACGTTCGCGAGCGCGCGATCAAATTGCTCGACGAGATCGTCAGCCACAATCCGTTGTTGCTGGTCCCACGCGACCTGGCCCGCAATGAAAAGTAAGCGGCCGCCGGCTTCGGCCAGCACGCCGTTCGCATATCCGCGCGGCTCGCCGAGTGATTCAGGATTGATAGCTCGCATACTCATCGTGCTTCAGCCTTTACAGTAATACCCACTTCCTTCCGATAGCGTGAACGTCCCACACGTTGGATAACTGCATTGAGGGTCTTAACTTCGTAAAGGCACTCATCTGACAGTCGTGCCAGTACTGCCGCTTTTGCCTCTAGCAGCAGCGGTATGTCATCGGCGGTAGCTGCCGCGAGAAGTTGGCGCGCATTCAATATCATCTCCGACGAGGGCAACTTCATGTGATGGCTCTTTTTCCACTCCTCGGCTGCTTTCAGGAGTTCTTCGTGCGTCAGGCCCTTCTGATTTTTCGGTAAATCAAACCTGTTTGCTTCGCGCTGCCTGCGCATTGACTCGATGGTCGCGATCTTGTCCTGAGGTGACTTTCGCGAATACTCAGCGAGCGTTAGTTTGTATTCCCCGAGTTCCGATTGTAGGTATTCCTCGACTTCAGCTTTCCGATCACCGCGCGCGCTTTGCGTATACCTTATTAGAGCATCCAGAGACTGTGAAGTCAGCAGGTGAGTGAGCCCGGCAAATACTTCACGACTGAGCTTTGCGTCAGGTGAATTGAGCAGTGGAATCATCTCAGGTACAGCGCGCAGATCCTCGAATTCATATAGCGCGTCGGCGTACCAAAACGCTTCCAGTGGATCTTTCGAGTGAAGTCCGGTGATAAGAACATCGTAGTCCTGGGGATCTCCGAATACGCCGAGGGCGTGAATCGCAATGCCCTTTGTTTGTCCCTCAGATGTGCGTGCCATTTGCCGAATTAGAGGCAGCGCGTCGATTGACTGCGCTTCGGTGAGCAGCAGCATTGCCGACTGAACTTCTCCGGACGAATGAGAATTCTTCAAAACAGCCAATAGTTCTGGTACGCCCCTGGGACCGTACGAGCCCCAAATGAATTCTTCGGTCAGCGGCCATTTGACTTCGAGGGCGTGCAGCACAACGTAAATGCCGAAGTTTTGATCGCCGAGAACTACGCGCAGCATTGGCAAGGCGCGCGCGTCCTGCTTCGCTGCGGCTTGGAATGCCGGATAAAAAACATAATTCGATTGCGCGTCAAGTTTCGTCGATCGCCATACTTCTGCGATGACCTCTGCATCGTCCAATCCGCTCGTGGTCCACAACAAGGCGGCGAGATTTAGTTTGAGGTAATCAGACTGGCCGGGTTTCGCCATCTCTTCTTTCAAGCGCGTTCTACCAGCCGCGCCGGCCTTTGCAATCGTCTGCCAGGCGGCATCGATCTTTTTCGCCACGCTCTCTTCGTCGGCAGGCTTCACTTTTGCCGGATCGATTTGGCTAAGAAACCCGATAGCTTTGTCAACATCGTCGGTCGCCGCCGCTTGGCCGCTCACGTAGGTGCTCGTAAGGAGCAGCAACCCGACTAATGAGACCATTCGTCCAACGCGGCCGCAGGTCGTAAGGATTGGCGGCATTTTCATTTTGCTTCTACGATCTCCAATTGATTGCCGCCCGGATCGCGCACATAGAATCTTCGCGTGCCCGGAATTGGACGCGGATCCGGAATTATCTCGACCTCAGCATCGCGGAACTTCTTTTCGGTTTCAGGGAGATCATCGACGGTAAAACATATGTGACGCGAACTGATCGATCTCGGTTCTTCATCAACGGAAAGATGCAATTGATTCTCGCCAATTTGATACCAAGCCCCGCTCTGACGTGCGGCCGCCGGCTTGGGAACCTGTTTCAGACCGAGCACCGCGCCATAAAAATTCTTTGCCGCCCCTTCCTGTTCGGCGGGAACGGTTATGTTTACGTGATGAAGCGCAGTGACCATAGGTACGGAACCATTCGCGGTAGCGAATGGGTATAGCTCTAAATAACCGGCTGACGCGATTAACCCGCTTGCTACCGC
>DNNE01000217.1:95546-99163 GCA_003487805.1 Blastocatellia bacterium
CTTGCTACCGCAAGCGGTTCTGTACCACCTAGCCGAGATTCTTCGCGGCGAAGCCCATCACTTCACCCCCTCTCAGGAAGCAGCGCGCGACTTCTTCATCTTATCATCAAGGTATTTATTGAACTCTTTAGATCGGTTTTTCGGCACGCTCAGGGTTTGCCATTCGCTTGCCCTGAAGTGCTTTGCAAGATAAACGATCTGCCCGACGTGATACGCGTAATGAGTAAGCTGTCGATTAATCGCCTGCACGACGGTATGAGCCTGTCCGCGAATCGTAACTGTGCGCAATAAATCATCGGGCCTGAGCGGCTCGACCGCATCGAAAACACTCTGCCAGCCCTTGTCCCAATAGGCGACCAGGTCTGCCTTAGTTGTTTCCGGCAACATTACAAATTCCATGTCGCGATCGCGTTCGGGTTTCTCACCGTCACTAGCGAGAAAGTCTGTCCAACGCGAAAGCATGTTGCCGGCCATGTGTTTCATGTTGACGGCGATGCTGTTCGATTCATCGTCGATGGTGCGAAAGAAGTGTTCATCGTCGATTTGCTCGAACGCGCGCTCCGCGAGTTTCTTGTAATCGCGGAAAGTTCGCAGCGCATCCTCAAGATAATGTTTGCCGATTGATTGATCGTTCATCACTGCACCCGGGCGCGGATTATATCATTCGATTAGAGCATCCACTGCGCGCGATTGGGGTAGTAAGACGGCGAGCGATTTGGAAATCGCTGCTTAAATTTCTGATAGCGCTGGTGCCAGTAATCGTATCGCTGATCGGAAGAGCGAAGTTTCTTATGCGGAATTGCGCGCAGATGATCTTCGATCTTATGCATGTTTCTTGAATTGAATCGCCAGTCGTAATTTCCTAATTCGTAGAGGCTGGTAGGGCCATAGCCCTTAATTCGCCCGGTCATGTCGATGTAAGGCTCGAAGTAGCTCCACACAAGTTGGCGCAGGTTTCGAAAGACCGGCTTGCGTCCGTGCAAACCAATGTCACGAGAGCGGGCAATCGATCCCCACAAGCCGTTTTTCTGAAATACGAATAAGACGTGGTCCAATAAATCAATCGACTCCAGATCAAGCAAGAGTGGCGGATAGCCGTGCTGCTCAAGAATCACCGCCGCCCCAACCGCTGCTTCCAGACAATGCGCTTCGTTTCTGCTTACCACTTCGCGAAACGAACGCATCGTGCCGCCGCCCTTCTCCCAGTTGTAAGGCATCGCGGTCAACCACGCCTGCACCTTCGCCGGAGTATCGAGACGTTGAATTAGCTGCAACTCCTTTGAGGTAAAAGCTTCACGAGGTGGCGGCCCAGTCATCTGAAAAGCAATAACAGAAGCAAGCCGATTTGTCAGCATCGCTGATCGTGTCAGAAGCCCGAGCGTGAGCGAGGGCACCGTTCGAGATATGCCCCGTTGATAATCACCAAAGGGGCCCTCCCTTACGGTCGGGCTTCGGACGCTATCACCAACTTGATTCTGCAATCCCTCTGATGTAACACTTAGTTTCAATCAATCATCCTGCAATTTATAGAAACCGAAAGATCGGAGCAGCCAATGAGTTCTCCTGTACAGACGACAATCGAACGCGACACGGCGACGCCCTTGAGCACGAATGTTCACTTGCTCAACTGGGTCGAAAAGATGGCGAATCTGACGAAACCCGCGGCGATTCATTGGGTCGACGGCTCAGTCGAAGAAGATGAAGCACTGAAGGCCCAGATGGTTGAGAGCGGTACGTTCACCAAGCTAAACGAAAAGCTTTGGCCGGGTTGTTACTATGCGCGTTCGGACGCGAGTGACGTCGCCCGCGTTGAAGACCGCACCTTCATTTGTTCGCTTTCCAAAGACGGCGCCGGCCCTACGAATAATTGGGAAGAGCCGTACCGGATGCGCCGCAAGTTGAAAGAACTCTTCGATGGTTCGATGCGTGGTCGCACGATGTACGTGCTGCCGTTCAGCATGGGCCCGGTCGGATCGCCGATGTCGCAGATTGGGGTGCAGCTTACCGATTCGCCTTACGTCGTCGTCAACATGCGCATCATGGCGCGCATCGGCATGCCCGTCTATGCGGAGATCGATAAAGACTACAAACGCGTGGTGCCGTGCATGCATTCGATCGGTGCACCTCTCGCACATGGCGAGAGGGATGTGCCCTGGCCATGCAATAAAGAAAAGTACATCGTGCATTTTCCTGAGACGCGCGAGATTTGGTCGTTCGGATCGGGCTACGGCGGAAACGCCCTGCTTGGTAAGAAGTGTTTTGCGCTGCGCATCGCTTCGAACATCGCGCGGGATGAAGGCTGGATGGCCGAGCACATGCTGATCGTTGGAGTCGAAAGTCCGCAAGGTGAAAAGACCTATGTTACCGCGGCATTCCCGAGCGCGTGCGGCAAGACAAATTTCGCGATGCTGATTCCACCCAAAGGATTCGAGGGTTGGAAAGTTTGGACCGTCGGCGATGACATCGCCTGGATCAAACCCGACGCCAACGGCCGTCTGCACGCGATCAATCCCGAGGCCGGATTCTTTGGCGTCGCGCCCGGCACTTCGGTGAAAACAAATCCGAATGCGATGGCCACACTGGCGACGAATTCTATTTTTACAAACGTAGCGCTGACGCCGGAAGGTGGCGTTTGGTGGGAAGGAATGACTGACGAGCCGCCGGCCGAATGCACGGACTGGCAAGGCAACAAATGGACGCCGGAAATTGCGAAAGAGACTGGCGCCAAAGCCGCGCATCCAAATGCTCGCTTTACGGCGCCGGCTTCGCAGTGTCCAACGATCGATCCGGATTGGGAGAACCCGAACGGTGTCCCGATCAGCGCGATCATCTTCGGCGGACGTCGTGCGACGACCATGCCGCTGGTCTATCAATCATTCAACTGGACTTCAGGCGTTTACATCGGCGCCACGATGGGGTCAGAGATGACCGCCGCGGCCGCCGGCACGATCGGCAAAGTCCGTCGCGATCCAATGGCCATGCTGCCTTTCTGCGGATATCACATGGGCGATTATTTCCGGCACTGGATCAAAATGCAGCGCTCGCTGGATGAGACCCCGAAGATCTTTCACGTCAATTGGTTCCACAAAGACAAAGACGGAAAATTCATGTGGCCGGGCTTTAGCGAAAATATGCGCGTGTTGAAGTGGGTTGTCGATCGCGCGCACGGGCGCGCGCTGGGCAAAGAGACGCCGATTGGTTGGACGCCGCATTATGAAGATATTGAGTGGCGCGGAATGGATTTTCCGAAAGAGAAATTTCACGAGCTGCAAGCTTTCGATCGCGGCGCGTGGCGCCAGGAAGTCCTCGGTCACGAAGAACTGTTCCTCGATCTGCACGATCGCCTGCCGCCGGAGATGGTTTATGAGCGTGAGTTGTTGATTTGCAGGTTGTGAATTTCATGAGCCTGCGAAGCAGGCGTCAGCATAGAGCCTGGGGTGAAGCGTAGCGAAACCCCAGGTTCAATTGTTAGCGCATACAAAGCCCGCGTAGCGGGCGACAGATTCAAAGGACGAACGACGCCCTGGTTTTTGAAGCTCTGTCGCCCGCTTCGCGGGCTTAGCACATCTTTGCTCTTCGGTTCCTGGGGCTTACGCCCCAGGCTTTATGCTGTCGCC
>DNNE01000217.1:99468-157170 GCA_003487805.1 Blastocatellia bacterium
CAGGCTTTATGCTGTCGCCTGCTCCGCAGGCTCGGCTTACTTCCCAAACACTGTCGCCGGATCAATTCTGAGCGCTGCGCGTGCCGCTGCTGCCGGAAGCCCGGTGTTTCCTCTGTAGAACTCAATATGTGAATGCTTGTAGAGCGGTGATGAACCACCCAGTCCGCCGATGTTTCCGATTCTCACGCGATCGCCTTCAGCAGTTATTTGGAAGTCTGCAACATGAAACACCGCGAGCGTGACGTCAGTCAGGTTTCCGAGTCGCGGATAATAGAATAAGACCGCCGCATCAGTCGGTGAAGGCTCGCTGCTGTGCGAAGTGAAGCCAGCCGGAACAAACAAAGGTGAATCGCCTCGGCCGTCCGGACTCCCATATAGATGAATCGCATGGGACAAGTGGCCGGGTCGTACCTTTCCATCGTCACCAGTGATATCGCCGCGGTACAGCGGGTACATCGCACCTAATCCGGCGGGCTCGAATCCATTAGCGCCGGCGACGGCAGCTGGCCCACCAAAAGTTTGCGCCAGGGCTTTGTCGCTCGCGGCCATTTCGCTGGTGTATTCGCGCACGACTGCATTGGACGGCAGGAACTTTGCGCTCTTAACGCCAACAGCGTGGGCAAATTTTAGTGAGTTGGTTTCAAAGTTTTGATCGCCCACGATCCATGTCTTTGTGAAACCTTCTGAGTTGGACATCCAGGTCTGGGTGAGCGATTGAATTCCATCCTTGCCGTAATTGAAGGTAAGGCTGCGGCCTGACGAATCGCTGATGCCGTGCAGCATTAAGCCGCTCGCGGTGTACAGCAAATAAAGAGTCGGGCCGTCCGCCTGTTTGATCGTCGTGCACCTGAATTCGCCGTCCGGGTATTGCGTGAATAGATAGTTGCGGCCATCGGCGGTCTTGATGGTTTTCGATCCGTTTTTTTCGATGAGCTGAATTCCTTCGGTCGAGGCGTAAGTGTTCGGCGTGTCAGTCCTCGCAAGTTCCAGAAACGCGGCGCCTTTATTACTCTTCGAAATTGTCGGTAGCAGATATTTGCCTTCGGCCTCATCGAAAATCAAACTACGAAAGATCGCAAAATCGAACTGGGCCGCGGGATAAGCGAGCGACTGATCGAAGCCGGCCTTCATATGATCCGCTGGCATGCCCAGCAGCGGCGCGTCTTTCTCTCCGATGTTCAACTTGTATGAGTTAGCGTTTTCGGATGTGGTCGAGCTCTCGTCCGCTGCTGCATAAGGAAGCGGCGCGCTCATGGCTGCGGGCGTGAATTGACTGAGGCAAGCAAGGGCGAGCGCGCAGCAAATTAGTCGATGATTGGTTCGCATGTAATTTTCACCGTGTAATCTTTGGTTGAGGTCCTGCCCAGGCCGTTGCGCGGCACTGAAGAATCGAAGCTGCTAGCGCGAAATAGTGAACCCGTTTCGGCGACGAGTATTAGGAAGAACAGCGAGGTTTTAGGGCAGGATCCGTTTTGCCTGGGGCGCAAAGCGCGTGTTCATCTTTGGCGATTTCAACGTCGCTTCATACGCGACGTCCGCGATATCGGGAGCAACCGATGTGCCATCGCTACGAGAGGTGGTCCTGATTTGAAATTCTCTGCGCCTCCTCGGCGATCTCTGCGTCTCTGCGGTGAGTGTTTTCAATCTAATATTCACCAAAGAGACGCGGAGATCGCTGAGACTACGCAGAGAAAAACTAATAACTTCTTCCCTGGCATAGCTGATGCTGACCTCATTTGCAGGCGCTCGCATTTACGGCGCTATAGCTATTTCAAATTCATCACTGCGGCATCTTGCTATGGCTGAATGCACATAGGGTCCTTTTTTCCCCGTCACGCGACTGCGCAATCCGCAACTCCTAAAGATCGCCCGCCCTTGAGCCTACTAACGATGCGTCAGCGAATTCCAAAAATGCAGTACCAACAAACCAAACAGTCGCGGCGCGACAAACAGTTAGCGGAGACGAAGATCGTCTACACGCTTGATCTCAACGGCAATTTTAAGTTTGTTAACGAAGCGGGTGAGCGAGTTACCGGCTACAGTTGCGAGGAAGCATGCGCGATGAATATCACGCAGCTGGTGGCGCCGGAGCTTGCCGAATACGTGCGGCAGAAAATTGCGAGGACCAGGGACGACGTGCTTGGCTCAGTTTTTGAAATTGAAATAATCACGAAGGATCGTCAGCGCATAGTCCTGGAAACGAGCACACAAGTGGTTAGGCGCGACCGCGATCACATTGAGATTGAGGGAATCGCGCTGCCGCCAGTAAGAGTGAGAGATTTATCACCGGCGCACGCGCGCTGCCTGGACGACGAGTTTGTGTTCGGAAGATTTTGATCGGAACCAGGGAAGTAATCGCAGCTGCTTCGAACGCGTAAAATTTGAGATCTATCCCACGCGAGCAACATTCGCTGCGTTCATTAAACGCTCGATCGCCGGCTCCATCACTTTCACGCCGTATTCGCCCGCGGCAAAGCTCTTCAATTTGTGTTGCTCATCGAATAGATAGTACGCAGGTACGTAGCCGTGTTCGTTTTGAAAGGCGTCGCGCAGTTTATGCTCGTTATCGATCGCCAGCGGCTCAATGATTTCGTACTTACCGGCAGCTTCGCGCACGGCGTCAATGTTCGCGTCTTCAGGATAGCGCGGCATGTGAATCGCGATTACTCGTAAGCCCGCCGGCGCGTATTTTTCTCGCCAGTCCGCGACCCGTGGCAGGTTGTCTTTGCACATTCCGCAGCTGACAGACCAGAAATGAATCAGCACGGGCCGGCCTGCGGCGTCCTTCAAAGCCTCTTCCGCCGAACCAGCGAGCCATTCAGTCGCGCCTTCCAAAGAAGGCATGGGGGTTCCAATTCTCATGGGCATTGTTGAATCTCCTCTCTGTGACCTCTGTGGTTGGAATTATTCACCACAGAGGTCACAGAGGAATGCAGAGTTACGTCTTGATCGTTTCCTGACCTGGCCGCCATTCAGCCTGGCACAGACCACCGGTCTGCAGGGCCTGAATCACGCGCAGCGTCTCTTCCGCCGAACGTCCGATGTTTAGATCGTGCACGACTTTGTAGCGCAGGACGCCTTCCGGATCGATGACGAACAAACCACGAAGCGCGATCCCGCGATCTTCGATCAGCACCCCATAGTCTTTCGACATCTTCTTGGTGATGTCTGCGCCGAGTGGAAACTTCAAACCTTCTACGCCACCTTTATCGCGCGGCGTTTGCAGCCACGCGCGATGCGAGAACGCTGAATCAGTCGAGATGCCGATGATTTCCGCGCCGACGCCTTCGAAATCGGCGTAGCGATCGCTGAAGGTTGTAAGTTCAGTCGGACAAACAAAGGTAAAGTCCAACGGGTAAAAAAGCAGAACGACCCACTTGCCTTGATAATCCGAAAGCTTCACCGGCTCATTGAGTTTTTCGATGTTCTTGGTTGATGGAATTTCAAAATCAGGTGCGGGTTTGCCGACCTGAGCTGATTCGTAAGCTGTTGCTACTGCTGCTGACATTCTTCCTCCTCTAAACGGTCAATGTTTGCCGCGATCATTTTATGCATCGCGACGTTTTCAAATTTAAGACGAAGTGCTCGATTTACCATCGCGGCATGCGGGGCAAAGACCTACCAGAGTCAGGTGAACTGACTCCGCTTTGAATTTAGATGCCCGGGCTGCGGAACGAGTCAGCGCCACGGTGCCTGGTAGATCAAAATCGACGAGTTTGCCGCATGCAGAACACATTGCGTGATCGTGGCGATCCGTCTCGCGATCGTAACGACTGGCCCCGTTGCCAAAAGCGATCTCGCGTACTAACCCGGCGTCTTTCAGAAAACGCAGTGAGTTATAGACGGTCGCAAAACTGATTCCCGGCAGCGTTTCGCGCGCGGACATAAAGACTTCAGCTGCCGTCGGGTGATGATCCCCCGACCGCACCACGTCCAGGACGATCTGGCGCTGGCGCGTCAGCACCGGGCCTCTCTCGCTTCGCTTGATTTTCTGCGTACTGGGCATCGTAGACTAGAATTATAATAATTCTAAATAATTAGTCAAGCCGTCCGAGCCTTACCGGGCCTTGAAGAGGTCGAAAGCGATGCCGATTGTGATCCTCGTCACATCTGAGGTGCGATTTAGTGGATCAATTAGACAGTTCCGCTCGACACACCGTAGAGGCGAGCGTTAGAATGCGACCAGTGAGAGCTGTCCTGACAAAAGTTTTTCGAATCCGCTCAATGATGGCGCTGGCGCTGATCTTCTGGTGCGCGGGTGCGGGATGCATGCTGGTGAGCTATGCGCAGGCGTCAATGACTGACGTTGCCGACTCTCCCCACTCTGCCGATCAAATGATGACTGGCGTCTCGTCCTCGATGGGCGCGCACGCCTGCTGCCAAGCCAAACATCGATCGGCAAGTGGTAATCAGACGCAACCAGCGTCGAGTGCAAGTTCCGCTTACGCCGAACAAATCCTGCTGACAATTCCAACTGCGCCCACGCAATCGGGCGCGATGAGTTGCTGTCCGTTGACGAGCGGCTCGATAGTTGTAGCTTCTCGATCGCAATCGAATGATCGCGAGACAGTTTCAGAAGCAACCAGTTCTTCCTCGCTTCTGGTAATTAGTTCAGATCCACCACCACTCTCAGTCCCGCTGCGGCTACCCGATCGAGCGCATTCCTATCTGCTCGATTGTGCGTTTCTAATCTAAAACTCTGCCTGCAATTGAGCCCGCTATCCCGATGCGTCGGGATTTCAGACATTTGCATCAGTGTGTTTGCTGATGCGCGCAATAAATCTTTCTAAATAGGAGAAATGACAATGAACAAGTTTCGAAGGTTAGTCCCGGGCTTCGTGCTCGTGCTAACGATCGCACTCGCCGGCGTTAGCTTCGCACAGAACGCGACGCAGTCCGGCGCCGGCAAGAAGATGGATTCGTGTTGTGGTGACTCGTGTCCAATGATGAAAGACGGCGCGATGAAAAACAACGCGGCGTCGACCGATAAGCACGAGGGCTGTTGCTGCGGCGACTCGTGCTCAACGAAGAAAGACGGCGCGATGAAGAACCATGCGGCGTCTACCGACAAGCACGAGTGCTGTTGCTGTGGCGACTCATGCTCAATGAAGAAAGACGGTGCGATGAAGAATCACACCGCCTCTTCAGACAAGGCTGAGTGCTGCTGTGGAGATTCGTGCGCGACGATGAAGAAGGACGGCGCCAAGTCCGGGGCCACGTCCGACAAGCAGGGTTGCTGCTGCGGCGATTCGTGCACCATGAAAGAGATGAAGAAGTCGTAACAGAGTAGTGCGATGATTTTGATCTTTCATAAAACGGGCGCGGCGCTTCTTCTGGGCCGCGCCTGCTACATCTTTTTCGGAAGTATTCGATCAGAATTGGGGAAGTTATGAATTCAAGGTTTCGAAATGCGAAGATCCACGCGTCAGCGCTGGGCCTGCTCGTTGTTTTTGGCGCGTCGGCGTTGCGGGCTAAGTCTCAGGATATGCCGGGCATGAAAATGCCCGCGCCGCAAAAGGCAAAGCCATCACCAACGCCGACAGCTTCGCCTTCACCGAGTCCAATGAACAGGGACATGCGCGGAATGCAAATGCCTGGGCCATCGCCGACGCCGTCTCCGCAGATGAAAATGAATATGCCGATGCCTGCGGCCAGTCCTTCACCGGGTGACATGAGCGGAATGAAGGGCGTGGAGCGCGTGCCCGGAATGAACTCGATGAACACGAGTCCTCTGCTTGTCATGTCTGGAGATAATATGGCCGTTCGGGTCGGTGACAGTGACGTCAATCTTTTGGAATGCGGGCAGATGGGATCGGGCACGTCGTGGGCGCCGGCCTCGTCGCAGTTGCACATGTACGACAAGCTGGCCGGCAATTGGGTGCTGATGTTTCATTTCAACGCCATTATCGGCGTCAACTCTCAAGGCGGACCACGCGGGCTTACCAAATTCGAATCAGCCAACTGGTTCATGCCAATGGCGTTTCACAAGTTCGGGAAAGGGACGCTACAGCTGCGAGGCATGTTCAGCTTCGAGCCATTCACATTTGCGCGCGGAGGGTCACCCCTGCTTTTTCAGACCGGCGAAACTTACAAGGGCCAGCCAATCATAGATCGACAGCACCCACACGATCTTTGGATGGAGTTATCGGCGCAGTACACGCGATCGCTGGGTGAGCGCGGGACCTGGTTCATCTATTTTGGTTATCCAGGCGAGCCGGCGTTGGGACCTCCGGCCTTCATGCACCGCGAGTCCGCCTCCGAGAATCCGTCTGCAGCACTCGCGCACCACTTGCAAGACTCGACGCACATTTCGTTTGGCGTCTTGACCACGGGTTTCACTTATCGCTGGTTCAAGTTGGAAGGCTCGATCTTTAACGGGCGCGAGCCGGACGAGAACCGTTACAACTTCGAAGCGCATACGTGGAACTCGCGGTCGGCGCGTTTCACATTTGCGCCGAATAACAATTGGACTATGCAGGTCAGCTACGGGTTTTTGCGTAAGCCCGAAGCGGCTGAGCCAACTACCGACATTCGGCGCGCTACCGCTTCCATCCAATACAACAAACCGATCAATCGCGGGAACTGGGCCACGAGTTTAATCTGGGGGCGCAACCACACGAGCAGGCCCGGCGCTCTGCACAATCTCAATGGGTACACTGCGGAATCAACCGTGAACTTCCTCGACAAAAACTATCTCTACACGCGCGTTGAATTAGTTGACAAGAACGAAATGCTGCGGCCCGCGGATCGCGCGGTGCTGGGAATCAAGGATGACCATCCTTCGTTTCGTATCGGCGCATATACTGCTGGTGGGGCGCGTGACATCTGGAACACCGACAAGCTATCGGTCGCGATTGGGAGTGATCTTACGTTTTATTCGAAGCCTAGCGTGCTGGATCGAATCTATGGGAACAATCCTGTCTCCTGGCAAATCTTCCTGCGTCTGCGGCCGACCAGGATGGACATGAGTCAGATGAAGGGAATGGGTAATCCGAAGCCGGGTGAAGGGAAGATGCCGCCGAAACCATAGGGTAGGGTCAATACATGAATCGCACATCGCCAGATACCCCTGCTCGGAATAAAACAAGTGGAGTGGTTGTGGATCCAGTCTGTGGTATGACCGTTAACCCAGGAGCTACGACCGACTCGTACGAATACGCAGGAAAAACCTATTACTTCTGCAGTGCACACTGCCTCGACAGATTCCGCACCGATCCAGAGCAGTTTCTTAGCAAGTCAATAGAACCCGCGGCTTCGCAGCCAGTCGGAAATCGATATGAATCAAAACCTATAGCCGCGCCAATCGCCCAGAGTTACACCTGCCCGATGCATCCTGAAGTCCGCCAAAACCAACCTGGCCCATGTCACAAGTGCGGCATGGCGCTGGAGCCTGTTAGCGTTTCGACGTCGTCTCCACAAAAAATCGAATACACCTGTCCGATGCATCCCGAGATCGTCCGCGCTGGGCCCGGCTCCTGCCCGATCTGCGGCATGGCGTTAGAGCCGCGCACCATGACGCTCGATGAAGAGACGAATCCGGAACTCGTCGACATGACGCGCAGATTTTGGGTGAGCGTCGCGCTTACTGTGCCTCTCTTCGGAATTGCGATGAGCGATTTTCTGCCGGGAAATCCGATCGAACGAATCGCGTCGATGCGCGTGCTTGTCTGGATTGAATTAGCCCTGGCAACGCCGGTTGTAGTTTGGGGTGGTTGGCCTTTCTTCGTTCGCTTCGGGCAGTCGATCGTGAATCGCAGCCTCAACATGTTTACCTTGATCGGGCTCGGGGTCGCTGCAGCGTACATCTACAGCGTGATCGCTGCTTTGCTGCCGCAGATCTTTCCGGCTTCGTTTCGCGACCAGATGGGGGGTGTGCCGGTTTACTTCGAAGCCGCAGCCGTCATCGTCGCGCTGGTTCTATTGGGCCAGGTGCTGGAGCTCAAAGCCCGCAGTGCGACGGGCACGGCGATCAAAGCATTGCTTGGCCTGGCGCCAAAAACCGCCCGTCGCGTTCGTGTCGACGGCGGCGAAGACGATGTGTCCTTAGATGAAGTGCAGGTCAGAGATCTTCTGCGGGTGCGTCCGGGCGAGAAGATTCCCGTCGATGGCGTGGTGGTGGAAGGCACGACCAGTATCGATGAATCGATGGTTACCGGCGAACCGATCCCGGTTGAGAAGAAAGCCGGCGACCGCGTGATCGGCGCGACCGTGAACGCCAACGGATCCCTGATAATTGAAGCAGAACGCGTCGGTTCTGAAACCCTACTGGCGCAGATCGTCCAGATGGTTGCGGAAGCGCAACGCAGTCGCGCGCCAATTCAAAAGCTGGCAGACATTGTGTCGGGGTACTTTGTTCCGTTGGTGATTCTGATGGCGATAATTACCTTTATCGTGTGGGCCATGATCGGGCCGGAACCACGAATGGCTTATGCAATCATCAACGCCGTGGCGGTGCTCATCATCGCGTGCCCTTGCGCGCTCGGCCTGGCAACGCCGATGTCGATCATGGTGGCCACCGGCAAGGGCGCCCAGGCCGGCGTGCTGTTTAAGAACGCGGAAGCGATCGAGGTGCTGCGCGAGATAGATACGCTCGTCATCGATAAGACCGGCACCTTGACTGAGGGCAAACCGAAACTCGTGATGTTAGCGCCGTCCGCAGGGTTCAACGAGAAGGAACTACTCCGGTTCGCGGCGAGTCTCGAGCGTGGCAGCGAACATTCTTTGGCAGCCGCAATCGTAGCGGGGGCTGCGGAACGGAGCGTTGAAATAACGAAAGCCGAATCGTTTGAATCGATTACCGGAAAGGGCGTTAAGGGCAGCATAGATGGTCGTTCTGTAGGCTTGGGAAACCACGCATTGCTCGAAGAACTCAGCATTGATCCTGGTCCACTGGCGACGGAGGCCGAACAGTTTCGTGCCGATGGCCAGACAGTTATGTTCGTAACAGTTGATGGCAAAGTCGCCGGACTGATCGGAGTCGCTGATCCGATCAAGGAGAGTACGCCGGAAGCGATCCAACAACTGCATGAAAACCGGATTAGAATTGTGATGCTCACCGGCGACAGCCGCACAACCGCACAAGCCGTCGCGAGGAAACTCAACATCGACGAAGTGGTTGCCGAAGTTTTGCCGAATCAGAAGGCCGAGATCGTCAAACGCTTTCAGAATGAAGGCCGCAAGGTGGCGATGGCCGGAGACGGCATCAACGATGCTCCGGCATTGGCCCAGGCTCAGGTTGGAATTGCCATGGGCACCGGCGCCGATGTGGCGATGCAAAGCGCGGGCGTCACCCTGGTTAAAGGAGATCTGCGCGGCATCGTGCGCGCGATTCGTCTGAGTCGCGCGACCATGCGCAACATCAAGCAGAATCTGTTCTTCGCTTTTGTCTATAACTCAGTTGGGGTGCCCATCGCTGCCGGTGTGCTCTATCCGTTTGTGGGCATCCTGCTGAGTCCGATGATTGCGGCGGCGGCGATGAGCTTCAGTTCCGTTTCGGTGATCGCGAATGCTTTGCGTCTGCGGCGAGTGCGGCTTTGACCGAAACTCCACTAGACGAACACGGTACGGAACCGGTCGCGCTAGCGACCGGGTCTTTTCATTGAGATTACCCGCTTGCTGGCGCAAGCGGTTCCGTACCAGTTCGCTACTTCGATCCATCATTTATTGGTGTTTTGGGCAAAGCCGGCGTATGCGATGGTGAGGTCAGATGGCGTTGGCCACGGCGACAACTTTCTTGAGTGTGCGCCACTGTCGCGTCGTCGCCCCAACCCCAAGTTGCTTTTCAATAAAATTGTTTGGGAAACCAAACCAACCGGTTTTCTTGCGCAGCGCTACGGTGAAGGCGACCCGATCCTGCATCGCAAAGACCTTGAGGTTCTCTGTTTTCGATTCGATCGGCAGCTTCGCGGGCTTAACGTTAGTCTTGAGAAAAGTGACTAACAACATCGCGTCGGCCTGGGACGTAATTCGCGTGAAAACATCGCTTTCAATCAAAGCCTGCAACTCAGCCAGGGAAAAAATAACTACGGCGATGTTGTGACCGAAGGTCTCGATCAACTTTTTTTCGGCCTTCTTCTCTAAGCTGTCGATGTTTGAGGTCCGGCTTTCGAAGATTACGTTGCCACTCGCAATGTAGGTTTTGACGTTGCGGAATCCGGCGGCGGTGAAAGCGGCCGCCAGCGCGTCCATTTTGATGAGTTTGTTTCCGCCGACATTGATGCCGCGCAGGAAGGCGACGTATCTCATGCTTTTCACTGATGGACTTTCATTACTTCAAGAATCTGGCTTTGATTTCTTCGTGAGAGATCGTCTCACTATCAGATTGTTCCAGGCCTCGGTTAACTTTAGAGAGGAAGTAGAGACGCTCCATCGCATCTTCCACCGTCGCATCATCGGGAAGATCCTGAATTACTCGAACAATGTCAGCCTTTGCTTGTGATGTCTCCATGGAATAAGCCTAACGTTTGAGTTGACCGGGCGGCGCGACGTCATTCAACCTTCGCCGCATCAAGCTTGATGAGAAACACGCTCCCGCCGCCCCGGTCCAACGATTTGTTGGGCGTGTCCTATTTAGTGGCGTCTCGAATGTTTGGAATACCGTCGCGCTGGTCATAAGCCTTGATTCCAAGTTCAAGCAGCGCATGAGCGCCTTTGCCCGTGTAGTAAGTCCGACGCGAAACAGTTTGGAACGTGCGCCTCAAATTTCCGTTACGCAAACGATAGATGTCAAGGTGATATTTATGGTCCGTGTAATGTGGCCCGTGGTCCCAAATGAAATTCCAAACTGCCAAACCATAGCCGAAACGTTTGTTCAGATAGCCGAAGAAATAGCCGCCTTGAACGTTTGTAAAAAATGGCCCGTCATTAAGACGGCGCACCTTTCCGCCAACCTCAGTGAACATCGCCAGGCAGAACCCATTGTCTGATCCGCCGGTACGTAGGGCGACCGCCATGATCATGGGGCTTCGCAACCCACGTGCGCGAATGACGCGAAACCTCACAACAGGTCGAGCAAAGGAGGGTTCGTCCGCGAGAGGGATGAGCCATTTGTCTTTGTCTTCGATTGAGGAAAGCAGCAACTGTTCGTGTGTCCGTTGAGAAGTGAAAACCATTTGTGGGAATTTGCCTACTTCTTCGCGGGCCTCGACCGTCACGCGGCCGATGACCGGAAAATTGACCACAGCCGATTGCGCGATTGCCGGTGCCGCAGACACTGCGGAGGATAGAAGCACCACCAACGCGAATGTTTGTAGGAGGTCTCTGGTCATGCGTTACTCCGAGCGGGCACGCCCAACACACATTTTGTGACGTCGTTGTGTGCTTCAAGGCTTTCCACCTCTCAATCCACGTTCTTCCAGTAGCGGCTCAACAATCGGATCGCGGCCGCGGAAGTTGCGAAACGTCGTGGCCACGTCTTGCGTGCCGCCTTTCGACAAGACCAGATCGCGAAAACGCTGCCCATTCGCTCTCGTCAATCCACCGTGTTCCTTGAACCAGTAGAACGCGTCGTCGTCCAGCACTTCACTCCAAAGATAAGCATAGTAGCCTGCCGAATATCCGCCGTCCCAGATGTGCGAAAAGTAGGTCGTGTGATAACGCGGCGGCACTTGCGGCAGATCGACCTGGAAGCGTTTGAGCGACGCCGCTTCGAACGCATTCACATCCTGCAGCGGCGCATCCGCCGGTAGTGAATGCCAGGCCATGTCGAGCAAAGCCGCGGACACGTATTCAGTGATCGCGTAACCCTGATTAAAAGTGCGCGAGCGTTTGATCTTATCGACCAGGGCCGGCGGCATCGGTTTGCCGGTTTGATAGTGCTTCGCATAGTTCGCAAACACCGTCGGGTCAAGCGCCCAATGCTCGTTGAACTGTGAAGGGAACTCGACGAAGTCGCGTGACACGCCGCCCAGCATTGGATAGCGGATATTTGAAAACATCGCGTGCAGCGCGTGACCGAACTCATGAAACATCGTCGTTACGTCATCGAAACTCAGCAGCGCGGGTTGCCCGGCAGGCGGCTTAGTAAAATTCGTGACGTTGATGACAACGGGCTGGGTTCCCAGCAAATTGCTTTGATCGACGAAGCTGTCCTGCCACGCTCCGCCGTCCTTGTTCGAACGCTGAAAGTAATCAGCATAAAAGAGCGCCAGAGACTTTCCGTTGGCGTCGAAGACTTCAAAGACGCGCACGTCCGGTTGATAGACCGGCAAATCTTTTCGCTCCTTGAAAGTAATTCCGTAGAGTTTGTTCGCGGCAAAGAACACGCCGTCGTGCAGCACGTGCTCGAGTTCGAAATACGGCTTTATTTGCGAGTCATCCAGGTCGTATTCAGCCTTGCGAACTTTCTCGGCATAGTACTCCCAGTCGGCTGGGCCAAGGGTAAACCCGCCCTTCTCTCCGTCGATCAGTTTCTGCATGCGCGCAGCGTCGTTGCGAATCTTCGCCGTGGCCGCGGGAACAATTCCGGTCAGCAACTGCTCAGCCGCCTGTGGCGTCTTGGCCATTTGATCGTCGAGCGTGAAAGTCGCGTGATCCGGGTAGCCCAAAAGCTTTGCCCTTTGCGGGCGTAACTGCGCCAGGCGCGCCACGATCGCTTTCGTATCGTTCTCGCCGCCATGGTTGCCACGACTTACCGAGGCCTGGAACAAGCGCTCGCGTAGAGCTCGATTCTTCAAAAATGTCATCGCCGGTTGTTGGGTCGTGTTCTGAAGAGCGATAACCCACTTGCCGTCAAGTTTGCGCTCCTTTGCGAGCTCCGCCGCCGCCGCGATATCGTTTTCACTCAAGCCTTCCAGATCGGCTTTATTGTCGATAACCAACGCCCCGTTGTTCGTTTCCGCAAGCACGTCGTCTTCAAACTTTGTGGTCAGCTTCGCCTCTTCCTGATTAAGCCCACGAAGAGTTTCTTTGTCGGCTTCAGAGAGCAGCGCGCCAGCGCGTACGAACGCCTTGAAATAGCGTTCGATGAGGTAATGCGATTCCGGATCGAGTTTCAGCGAATCGCGGCTGTCATAAAGTGCTTTGACTCGCGCGAACAACTTCGCGTTTAAGAAGATCGCATCGGAATGAGCAGCGAGCTTCGGCACTTCATCGGCCTTGATCTTTTGCAGTGTGTCGCTGGTGTTGGCGGTGGTGAGATTGAAGAAGACCTTAGTGACGCGCGTTAACAAAGCACCGGAGCGCTCCATCGCTTCGAGCGTGTTCGCAAACGTCGGCGCCGCCGGATTGTTGGCGATGGAGTCGATTTCCGCCAACTGGTTTTTCATCCCTTCTTCAATCGCGGGCGCATAGTCGCTGTCCTTGATCTTGTCGAACGGCGGTGCGTGAAAGGGCAGTGTGCTCTCGCTGAAAAAAGGATTGGCGGCCGCGGCCGCCGAGACATGGCCCGACTTGGTCGGGTTATTAAGAGAAACTATACCCATCGTCAGAACCAGCACCATAGTTAGTGATTTGAATTTCATACCCATTGACTCCGGTCAGCATTAATCGCAAATGTGTCTGATGTTTATTCGCGGCGTGCGGTTGCAGAAACTATTACCGGACTCGTGGGGTCACCCGCAACTCGCCGGCGCGGAGATTGAAGGCTCAGTAGCTATGTTTCTATTCGCTCATGATTCACTCGCTCGTATCTGCCAGGTTCGACTTATACTTGGTATTCGTCTGCCGATCATTCAGTTCGATATAGACATAGCTCGGCGGCACCACACCGTCTTCGAGCGCAAACCAGAGCTGATTTAGATCGGCAGGCTTGGTTATTGCGCAGAAACCGAAGAGGCGCTTTCCCCTGGAATCGAAGATGTCGATCCATGTGCGCGATGATTTCTTGTTGGCCCCACAAGGCGGGAGGTTGGGCGCCGCGGCGAACATCTCTGCTGGATACTGATCCTTGTTGAAAACATCGTAGTGGTATTTGATGAAGGTCTTTCCGCCCTGCTGAAATGCGTCCGTGCCCATTAGGTAAAGCACCGGGTTTGGCGGTAGAGCCGGGGCGGACACAGCGCCGTGAGTAGCGAACAGGAATACAAGCAGGGATGGTAAAAGAAACAACGACCTGATTCTGGATTTAGCAGACATTGGGGGACTCCTTTCGTAGTGAGCACACAGCTTGGGTGCTCGCAATTCTATTCGCAAACAAATCAAAGTCAAGGCTACCCTATGGCTTGCGTCTCACACCCCAAGTCGGCGACGGTGGTTCCTTCGTCGCACGATCGACCGGATGCTCTTTCATCATGCGCATCGCTTCCTGTACCGCGCGTTCGAGTTGCGGATCGTGGCCGGCGATAACCTCCTTCGGCCAATTCTCAACATCCACGTCGGGCGCGACGCCTTCATTCTCGACGGCCCAACGATTGTCGCGCGCAAAGAAACCGCCACGCGGCGCGATTGCCGATCCGCCATCGACAAATGTCGGCGTGTCGGCCGTATGGACCAGCCCACCCCAGGTGCGCTTGCCCACGAGCAAACCGATCTTTCGATAATGAAACATGTAGGGCATCAGGTCGCCGCCTGAGCCGGCCATCTCGTTGATGATCATTACTTTCGGACCCCAAATGCCCGCGGCCGGACTGGTGAAGGGATAACGATCGCCGGCGACGTTATTAAAGTAGCCGTCGAAGTCACGCTGCAAAACGTCGATGATGTAATCAGCGGCTGAGCCTCCGCCGTTGTAACGCTCATCGATAATTGCGCCTTTCTTGTCCTGCTGTGAAAAGTAATAGCGATTGAAACTTGAGTAGCCGGGCTGGCCCGTGTTCGGTAGATAAACATACGCGAGTTGGCCATCGGAAAGTTTCTCAACCAGGCGACGATTCGATTCGATCCACGCGCGCGTGCGCAAGGCTTGTTCGGTCGCCACTGGAACGACGACCACGTGACGTGCGCCATCCATCGAAGGTTTGTCGTTGACCGTCAGCGATGTTTGCCGGTTCGCCGTGCCGTCGAGCAAGCGATAGATGTTGTCGGGGGCCTTCAACTCGACGCCATTAATCGCGAGGATGTAATCGCCGATATTCACGGTCGCGCCGGGAACTGCGAGCGGCGAACGCAGATCAGGATTCCAATTCTCGTTGTCATAAATCCGAGTGACTTTGTAGCGGCCATTTTCGATAGCAAAGTCGGCCCCCAACAATCCGCCTGGAGAATTCGGCACATCGGGCATGTCGCCACCGCGAACGTACGAATGGCCGATCGAGATCTCAGCCCCCATCATGTCGATCAGATAATTCAAATCGGCCCGATGCATGACGTATGGCAGCATCGCTCCATACATTTCCTTGTCTTTGTTCCAGTCCGTGCCGTGCAGGTTCGGCACATAGAGATAGTCGCGTTGATTACGCCAACCTTCGTTGAAGATCTGTTTGAACTCTTCTTTGGGATCGAGATACATCCGCAGCGTGAAGTTCACGCGCCCGCTGCCGGGCTGAGGCGGATTGCGATCCGCGTCGACGATGAACAGCGCAGGAGTTGGTGGCCCAGCCGCACCGGCGCCAGCGCCACGACCGCCGCCTCCGCCTCCTCCGGCCGCGCGATAGACCAATTTGCGGCCGTCAGCGCTCACTTCGAAGGTGGTGACGCCGTTGACGAAGCTCGCTGCCCTTCTATCGCACAGTCGATAGCGAATCAAATCATTAGCAGCGCCACCTCCGCCGCCACCACCACCCCCTGCGGCTTGCGCGCGGCCGGCTTCCAGGTAATAGACAATCCCGTCAGCTCCGGACTTCAATGACGAATACTGCCGTTCGGCAATGCCCGGCACTGAGATGATTCGCTGTCGCAATCCATCAACATCGACCTGCACACTGACTGGTTGTCTTGGGCCACGGGCGGCCGGTGTTTGATCGCCAGCCGCAGCATCAGCACCGCCGCCTGCTCCCGCTCCGGCCGCAGTGTCGCCGACGCATTGCCCGGGAACAGTCCGACGACCAGTGCCCACGCCGCGGTCTTCATCGCTCTCAGGAAGTAACGGACTGGAATCAGTTTTCTTTAAGACGGCGAGATACAAACCAAAGTTCTCGTCATGATCATAAGAGGTCATGTCGAGCCATTGCGATTTCAATCCGAAATCAGTCGACGCGAGGAACCAGAGATACTTGCCGCTCGCGTCCCACGCGGGCCAGACCGCATCAGCCAATCCATCAGTCACTTGAGTCGTCTGCCCAGTCTCTGCGTTGCTGACAAAAATCGCGTGATACAAAGAGCGCAGTCGGCTTGAATAAGCGACCCATTTTGAATCAGGACTCCAGACCGGATTGAGGGTGCGCGTCGGCACCATCCACGGATCATTGCCGACGATCTTTGCTTTGCCACTGGCAATATCCAGCACCCAAACGTGCAGGCCGGTGTCGGTGAAAAGCAGCTTCTTGGAATCAGGCGACCACGAAGGCGTGTAGTAATGCGTCGGATGATCGAGAGCAATTTCGCGTGGCGGAGTCAGGCCATCCTGCGCTTCGAGGTAGAGACGATATTCTCCCGATCGATCGCTAAAGTAAGAAATCCATTTTCCGTCCGGCGACCACGAAGGGTCGCGTTCCGCCGTGCCGCTTGAATTCGTCAGGTTGCGAACGTCGCCTTTTTCCGCGGGAATCGTAAAGATTTCGCCCCGCGCTTCGACCACGATTCGCTTACCGGTGGGCGACAGTTCCATGTTAGTCAAACGATTCGAAACGTCTTCCCAACGCGCCATCATCCAGGGAAAATCGCCGGTCGCGGTGATGTTAACGACATGTTCACGGCCTGTCTTCGGATCCAGTTCGTGAATGTAACCAGCTTGTTCGAAAACGATTGCACCGGCTCCGGAATCGATCGTCTTCACGTCATAGTCGGTGAACTTCGTGACCTCGGCCAGCTTTTTTGCTTTCGTGTCAAAGCTCCAGACGTTTTCCACGCCATCGCGATCAGAAATGAAGAAGACTGAATCGCCTGACCACACGGGATCGATGTCTTTCGAATCGGTCCATGGCGGCGATACCAGATCGTAGCTCTTTAGATCGACGATCCAGATCGGCCGATTCTGTCCGCCGCGATAGTTGCGCCGCTCGTCGTCCCACGAATTATTCATGCGATAAGCGAGGTGCGATCCGTCCGTCGAAATCTTTCCCTGAAAGCCGCGCGGTAAGGCCATTGGTTCTTCGACCCCGCCTTCGACGGGCACTGTCCAGAAACGCGGCGCGCCACTCGGCGACCACGTCGCCCGCGTGGACGAAAACATGATCGAACGCCCATCCGGCGTCCATCCCTGCACGGTGTCGGCGCCCGGGTGCCAGGTCAGGCGCTTCGGCTCGCCGCCATCGGCAGCGACGACATAGACGTCGAGGTTGCCGGCGTACTCGCCGCTGAATGCGATCCATTTTCCATCAGGAGAAAAATGCGGGTTTGAAGTCTGCCCTTGAAAGGTCGTAATGCGTCGCGCCATGCCCCCCGCGCGCGGGACCGTCCAAATGTTTTGCGCATACGCGAAACCGATTTGCGTCGCGCTCACCGTTGGCGTTCGCAGCAGACGTGTGCCGCCGGCTGTTTGCGCGTGCGCCGTGTGGTGAATTGTTTTGAAGCTTAAAACTGCGACCGCAAAAAGTGCGATGAGCAGAAACGATGAGCGGCGAACGAACTTCTCCGCTGGGGTATGCTGCGACATGGATTGTCCTCCAGAAAAATGGATGGGCCTGCGAAGGCATCTTTTAGCATGAAGCGAGCGGGAGAGCAACGCAGTGTCAGAACCGGGAGCGGTAGCGACCGGATCCTAAAATTCAATGCTGAGTCTTAGATCCCGTCGCGCCATCGTTTATTCCGCCACCCAAGAACCCTACTGATGTGACGAGACATATAAATATAACAACAAGGCAATCGCGACGGCGATGACATAAGTCCAAGGGCTATATAAACAACCACCAGTATCAGGCTGCAGTGGTTCCACTTTTTTGGCGGGGATGACATTTCTGAATCTCGGCAATCCCTCATTGCCGGTCGCAATCCATTTAACGATAATAGCCAAGTCGTCTTCTGTTAGAGATGCGTATGGGACAGTTCCTACATGTTCGTAAAACTTGGATTCCCCGTACTTCTGTTTGCTATGCCATTTACCCTTTTTCCACCCCATGCTTATATCAGCTTCGGTAAACGATATTTCCAAGCCTCTAGGTTTAGGATAGAGCGCTACTTGTGCGACTCCTTTTAAATATTCCTCATTACCTTCGGCCCGAGTGAGAACAGTGGCCATCTGAAAGTCGCCATTGCGGTCATGTCCTACCCGCATTTCTTCCGCGTTGTATCTGAAAATATCGAGCCCGTGTTGGTATTCTGTCCGTTTTGCAATTAAGAAAAATCCGTTCTTATTGGCTCGTTCTACAAGGGCCTCAAGCTTGGCGAAAATAGGTTCTACCCTATCCTTGACCGACGCATACACTGTTTCCTCTGCTTTTTGTCTTGCGTCGTACTCCTTAAGCCATGCCTGCCGCTCCGAACGGTTAGCAGCCTCGTCATCACGTTTCTTCTTTTCCAAATCGTCCAGCCAGTTACCCATAGAATCCGCGTCCTATCATCGGGCTGCAAATATTTTACTTGATTTCTTGATATGCTTGATTCGTGGAGAACATTCAACTCAATCGTCTTCAACGACTCCCGGCCAACAGCCATCCTTGCCCATAATGCATCCGTGGCTGTGATTCCTTTCGCTCGATTTGTCGCGCGTGAGGCTCGCTGTATAATCCATTTCCATTTTGAATTCAATCGTTTTTGTGGAATCTAAGGAATGGAGCATCCCGAATGCCAAAGCCAAATCAAATCGACGTCAAATCCGGCGACAATCTTTTGCTTGTCGGCACGATGAAAGGCGCCTTTCTGTTTCGCTCTGATGCCAGTCGCACGAGTTGGGAAGAAGCCGGACCATACTTTCCCGGACGCAGCGTGTACGCGTTTGCCTTCGACGGTCGCAATGACCGCAGCAGATTATGGGCAGCCGTCAACAGCTCTTATTGGGGATCGTTTCTCAGCTCGTCGAATGACTTTGGCAAGACGTGGAGCGACCCGGAAACTTACAACATCAAGTTTCCAGAAGACTCAGATGTTTCGCTCAAACAGATTTGGCAAATCGCGAATGATCCACACGATGCGGACGCACTCTATTGCGGAGTCGAGCCCGCCGCTCTTTTCAAATCAGCAGACGCCGGCGAGACATGGTCCCTCCAGCGTGGCTTGTTCGATCATCCGCATCGCCCGCAGTGGATGCCGGGTGGTGGCGGTTTGTGCCTGCACACGATTCTGCCCGATCCGTCCAATAGCGATCGAATGTGGATAGCGATCTCGACCGGTGGTGTGTATCGAACCGAAGACGGCGGTAAGAACTGGGAGCCGCGCAACAAAGGGATCTGCGCGCGATACCTGCCGCCAGATCAGCAATACCCCGAATGGGGACAGTGTGTGCACAAAGTTGTGAGCCATCCGTCGAATCCTGATCGCATGTTCCTGCAACATCACTGGGGCGTCTATCGCAGCGACGATGCCGGAGATTCCTGGCAAGACATCGGCAAGGGTTTGCCATCCGATTTTGGTTTCGCGATGGAGATCGATCCGAACAATGCCGACACGGTTTTCATAATCCCCATTGAGTCGGACGAGTTTCGCTGCACGCCGGAAGCCAAACTACGCGTCTATCGCACGCGCGATGGCGGAAATTCATGGGAGCCTTTGACCAGTGGTTTGCCGCAAGAGGACGCCTTCGAAACGATCCTACGCGACAACATGAAAGCCGACGCGAACAATCCGACCGGGCTTTACTTCGGCACGCGCAATGGCAAGTTGTTCGGCTCTGCAAATGACGGCGACTCGTGGACCATGATCCGCGAAGGCTTACCGCCAATCACTTGCGTAAAGACGGCCACGATCAATTGACAACTCTTAGTTTCGGCTTCGTCGCAAAGCGACGTCTTCGTGTGGATTGGTTTTGTGTTTTGTGTGATTTCGTGGTTTGCCTTTTATCAATCAACAAAAACCAACCACGAAATCACACGAACGAGGAATCACGAAAAGACACAAAGCTTATCAATCAACCTGACCATCTGAACAAGGTAAAACGATGAAGATTAGAATTTCGGCAATCGCAGTTCTGTTTGGGCTGATACTTGCTTCACTCACGTTTGCGCAACAAGACGAGTCGCACAAGCTGGTCCAATTCCAAATGGCGATCTTGAAGAAGGGGCCTAAGTGGGACACGACCAAAGAAGTCGAGAGAAATCAAATTCTGCATCAACATCTGCGGAATGTCGTCAGCCTGCTCCAGAGCGGCAAAGCGGTTATCGCCGGGCCGTTCGGAGATGATTCTGATCTCGCCGGCATTTTTGTTTTCCGGTCAGCGTCCGCTGAAGAAGCAAAGACCTTGGTCGATGCTGATCCGTCAGTCAAAGCCGGCCTGTTCGTTCCCGAGATGCATCCCTGGTTCTCTGAAGACATTTTTAAGAAAGCCGACATGCCGCTCAATATGGGCATGGTGTACTTCGGATTTCTGAAGAAGGGACCAAACCGAAAAGAAGGTGACGACAAAATTCCGGAGATCCAGGAACGGCAGAAGGCGCACATCGCGAACATCGTTCGCCTGGCTGAAGCTAAGAAGCTAGTCATGGCCGGACCGTTTGGAGATGACGGAGAACTACGCGGTATTTTTGTCTTTCGGGTTGAATCGTTGAAGGAAGCGCAGGATCTAAGTGCGACAGATCCAATGATCAAGATTGACCGGCTGAGAATTGAACTCCATCCGTGGCAGATTCCGAGCGGTGTCTTGCCGCGGTAGGAGCGCCGACATCCTTGTCGGCGGGTCGCGAGCATCCCTGCTCGCGTAAGCTCGAGTGAAGCACCGGCAAGATGCCGGTGGACCGCACGCAGGATGCGTGCGCTCCTACTTTCGATATGTCCCCATCAATTGTCCCTGCGCCACGACGTGACCTTCCATCGCTTTTTCCACTTCAGCTTTCGTGGCGCCGGCTTCCAATGGCAGTTCGCTATCCAGGGCGTAGATCTTGAAGAAGTAGCGGTGCGTTCCGGATGGTGGACATGGCCCGCCGTAACCAATCTTTCCGAAATCATTTTTGCCTTGAAAACCGCCCGCTTTAAGCTCATCAGTAGCGGGCAGATTCTCAACCATTCCGATATTGCCTGCGGGAAGATTGTAAAGTACCCAATGCACCCAGGTGCCCGCCGGCGCATCCGGATCGTCGGCGAAAATCACGAGTGTCTTTGCAGATTTCGGCACGCCGCTCCACTCCAAAGACGGCGACACATTTACGCCATCGCACGTGTATTGACGCGGAACCGGTTCGCCTTCTTTGAATGCAGTGCTCGTCAGTTTGATCGAGCCGCCGGTCGTTTGCGGTGTCGAAGTTGAAGCAGAATTCTGCGCCGAAACGTTCGGACGAGTTGCACAGCCGGCGACTACCAGCATCAGCAATAGCAAAGTTATTGCTTGTAATTTCCTGTTCACGATTACCCCTGGTCGGAAGCTAGTTCGACGGCGTCGGAGTTGGCGAAGAGATCGCCATCCCCTTTTGGACGATCTCGACAACGTCTTGATGTGCCATAGTCAATTTGAAAACAATTTTGTTGCTGTCGGCGGAAACCCTGGTGCTTTTCAAGAGAATCTCTTCATCATGTCCCTTGCGCGACGCAGCCCCGGCCAACAACATCAAGCCGAATCCGCGCGATAATTTGTTGGCGCTGTCAGCAGAGCTGGCTTCCGACTCGACTGTCGCGACAACTTCGTTCCCGTCTTGTTTGATCGTGAAAGTAACTTTCGTGCCCGGCTTGTCCTCGTTTATTTTTTTCAAGTAAAACAGCACTCCGCTGTCATTCATTGCGCCCACAAGTTCTTTCCCGAGGTCGACCAGGGTCTCGTCGCCGGATTTTCGAGTCACGGTTGGCTTGACCAGCTTCCCGTCCTTATCAAGTGTTGTTTCGATCGATATTTCAAATGGTTTGTTGAAATCAAGTTTGTTGTGATCGCGCAAGTCCGTCGCATACATCGCCAGCGCCTTGAACGGCGCTTTGTTGATATCGCCTTCCTCAGGGATTTCGATCCCGGTTTTCTTTGACGCTGCTTCCAACTCTTTTTGTGCCAGCTCGACTGATTTGTCGGGGGTTGCGGTGGGTGAGGGTTTCGGTTCAGCGCCTTTGCCCGCAGACGCCTTGCCATCGCCATTGTTGCCGGCGATCAGCACGGGAGGCGTCGGCGTCGGGGTTGGAGTCACACTCGGAGTTGGCGATGGATTCAAAGCCGGTGAAACGGATGTCGGTGTGTACGCCGGCGTCACCGGAAACTGGGGCAGCGGCGGCATGCCTTGCTGGTCCATCGCCCAGTAACCTTCCGGGTAATGAAATTTTTCCGTGCTGTAATCGAGGATGTCCGCGTCTTCGATCTCTGTGCGCGTGTAAGGACGATCGACGAAGCTCACGTCTCTGAACATCGCCGTGATACTGAAAGCGTCCCGCACCGGCGGGATCATCATGATCAAAGCGAGAATGACTAAATGCCAGGCGCCCGAACCGGCAACCAGCCAGACGATGCGCGGCCAGAAAGGCTCGCGATTGACTTCGAAATGATCGAACAAACCACCGGTCTCAGCAAAATTCAACATTGGATTCATCGTTGCGGCGCCAGCACTTTGACGCAAAACGCGGCGGCTGCGTTGCGGGTTCCCGCCTGTCTAAATTCGCAGCCTTCGCTCACAACGATAGTAAGTCAGCCAAAGTTTCGTCGCAACCACGTCACCAAAACCAAAAAAAATCGTTCCGGAAGTGGCTCATTCGCACGTAGTGTCCTTAATTTGAATTTTCTCTGCGGCCCTCTGTGGGATCCTCGGTATTCGCTCTGCGGTCAATCCTCACTCCTGCGAAATGAAACCGCAGAGAAAGAACCGAGGTCTTCGCAGAGGAAACCGAAATTAGGACACCACCATTCGTAACTGGGTGCAGGCCGAAGCATGCCCTAGAATGTATTGCATGCGTCGATCCGACAGATTTCACGGGCCACGGCGGGGTGATCGCCAGCGGCCGCGGCCTCACGATGTAGCCACAAACATTGCCGGCGATCGGGACCGGGAGCGATCGCGCGAGGCCGTTCCCTACAATCGTGAATTGCGCGAGTTACTCGCCGGAATCGGTGCGCCAAAGCCGGCGCCTTTCAAGCCGGATCCATTTCAGCTCGAAGCCCTGGCTGCGCTCGAATCCGAAGATGTGCTGGTGACTGCGCCGACCGGCAGTGGGAAAACATGGATCGCGCGCGAAGAAATTCGGCGCCTGCTCGACGCCGGAAAACAAGCGTGGTACACGACGCCGCTCAAGGCGCTGACGAATTCAAAGTACGCGGAATTCACCGAAGAGTTTGGCGCGGAACGCGTCGGCATTCTGACGGGAGACCGCAAGGAAAACTCAGGCGCGCCACTCGTCGTCGGCACGACCGAGATCTTTCGCAATCAATTGTTCGACTCGTTGCGCGGCGGCGAAGAAGTGCGCGCCGATCTGGTTGTGTTTGATGAAGCGCACTATCTGGCTGACGAGGATCGCGGACATGTCTGGGAAGAAGCGATTATTCTGACGCCGTCACGAATTCGCATGTTGCTGCTCTCAGCAACGATCGGAAACGCGCAGGAATTTTCTGGTTGGATCAGCGAGCTGCGAGGCGTTTATTGTCGGATTGTAACTCGTCCCGGCAATCGACCAGTGCCGCTGCGCGCCGCGTTCATGATGCCGGACAAGAGACTCGTGCCGCTGCTTTCGGAAAACGGAAAATTGAATCGTGAACTCGCCACAATGATCGAGCGGCGGGATGAGTCGCGATCGCGCAGAAATTATCGAAGCAGATGATACAGAACCGCTCGCGCCAGCGAGCGGGTAATGCTTCCAGACGAATTTCATCAAAAGCTACCCGCTTGCTCTGTACCAGTCATGAAACTTCGCATGCCGGAAATGCCGCCCGCGATACTGCTCGCCGCGCTTGGCTCTTACAATTTGTTGCCGGCCATAGTTTTCCTGCCAACTCGCCGGCGCTGCGATGAAGCTGCATCCGAAGCTGCCTTGAGCCGGCGTACTTCGAAAGATGATCGCCGCGAAGAGCGCCGCGACTTTATGAACAGCTTAGTCGAGCAATATCCCGAGATTCGTAAGCATCGTCACTGGGACACGATTGTGCGCGGGGGCATTGCATCTCATCACGCCGGGCATTTGCCGGCATGGAAACTGGTAATCGAAAAGATGATGAGCGCGGGATTGCTCGATGCGATCTTCGCCACCGCGACCGTGGCCGCCGGCGTCGATTTCCCGGCGCGCACGGTGGTCGTGACCGTCGCCGATCGTCGCACCAGCAACGGCTGGCAATCGTTGACAGCGTCCGAGCTGCAGCAGATGACCGGTCGCGCCGGACGTCGCGGAAAAGATCACGTAGGCTTCATCATCGCCGCGCCCGGACCGCATCAGAATCCGCAGAAGATTGCTGAATTACTCGCCGCGCCACCCGACGATCTCGATAGTCAGTTTCATGCGACTTACACGTCGCTGTTGAATTTGCTTGACGCTTTCGGAAACTTTGCGCAAGTACGAGCGATCGCCGAGCGAAGTTTTGCTTATCGAAATCTCTTGCCGCGCATTCATCAACTCGAGCAAAGCCGTCAACAGAATGAAGCGCGGATTCGCGAACGACTTGAGCAGGCAGCAATCGACTTGCCCGTTCCGGCGGTGCTTGGTCTGGAACGTCTCGCGAGCGCGCGTTCGCGTCTAATCGCCGGCGCCCCCCAGACGCGGCGGGAAATGCGTCAGCGTTGGTTGGATAAAGTTGTGAAGCCCGGTCGCGTCGTAGCAGTCGGCCGCAGCGGAAAACGTCTGGCGTTGGTTACAGCGCGTGGTCGTGATGGCGTGACGGCTACTCGCGAGGACGGACGCACTGCCTCGTTTCCGTTGCAGAGAATCGGTTGCGTCTTCGTGCCGACGTTTTCGATGAAGCCCGATAGGATCGATGACGCCTTCGACGAGGTACATCATCATGCTGACGAATTGACTTTACCGGAGCCTCGTTTGCGCGATACGCAAGCGGGCGAGGAAGACTCAATTAGACTGATCAACGATCTGATCGATTCGTTGTCGCCAGGTCAGAACAGTTCGGCCCTCGAGTTGATCTGGTCGGTCCAACCCGAAGCGGTTGAGGTCGAACGTGCGTCTCGCCAGATCGATCAGTTGCGGGGCCAGATATGGGAGCCCTTCGAACGTTGCGCCCGCGTACTGAATCATTTTGGTTATCTCGATTTCACCGCTGAACGAGTAACTGAGAGGGGAAAATGGCTGGCAGATCTGCGCGTCGATCGGCCTTTGCTGATCGGCGAAGCTCTGCAGCGCAACCTGTTTGCTTCGTTGACTGAAATCGAGGTCGCCGCGTTGGTCGCGGCGCTGGCTGCCGACGAGGACCGAGATTATGGAGAGTTGGAACTCGACGACTCGATCGTCAGTTTGCTGATCAAGTTCGAAGAAGTTTCGTTTGAAGTGTCAAACGAAGAATGGAAAGAGGGAATTGAAGCTGCGCGGGAAATTAATTTTTCGGCAGCGGCGGCTGCGGCTATGTGGGTGCGCGGCGCTGATTGGCCCGTGCTGGTACGTGAGACGCGCGCCGAAGAAGGCGATCTGATCAGGCTTCTGTCGCGAACGGGAGAGGCTCTGCTGCAAATCGCCGGCTTGCGAGGAACGCACGCGGAAGCCGCGAAATTGGCCGCGCAAGCAGCGGAGATTGTGTTGCGCGAGCCGGTTAGGTGAGATCATGTTTGTAACACTCGATGTGTTAGAATCCCACTAACAATGCAAGCTTTAGAAGCGCCAGTAACAACCGCACTCTCGTTCTCGCCGTTGGTGAAGCAGTACACGCTTGAAGAATTCTGGTCGCTGCCTGAACCCGAAGACCGCTCGCATTATGAATTGATAGGGGGCTTGTTGTTCATGGTTCCCCCACCCGACTGGCCGCATGGTGATTTTGGCGCCCGTTTGACTAAAGCGCTAATTCTCTTTCTCGCAGGCCACGGAGATCCAGGAAACGTCTATTATCCACGAGAAGCTATTTATACGGGTGAGACTTACCTCGAACCGGATATGATGTACGTGTCGAACGAACGCGCGGCGACTATGGGCAAGCGGCGCTCATCTGCTGACATTGTGTTTGAATATGTCTCGAAGTCGTCCGCGAGTTACGATTACACCACGAAGGCTGATACTTATCTGGCGTTGGGTGTTAGAGAGCTTTGGTTAGTCGATTCCGATAATCAATGGGTTGAGATTCGCTACCGAATCGTCCGCGATGATTCTCTGGTGTGGCAGATTATTCGATTTGAACAAGGAGACTTCGCAGAGTCGCGCGTGCTCGAAGGCTGGAAAGTTTCAGTAGATCAATTATTCGAAGGATTGGTTTAGAACAACGTAAATGGAAGTCTTATTAGCTAACGAATACGGTTTTTGCTTCGGCGTTAAGCGCGCGGTCGAATTTGTCGAAGACGCGCTCGGCAAAGGCGCGCCGGTGCGCACACTTGGCCCACTCATTCACAACACGCAGGAAATGCAGCGACTGGAATGCGAAGGCGTTTCCACCGTTCAGGATCCCGCGGAAGTTTCCAAAAACGAGATTGCCGTCATTCGCGCGCACGGCGTTACGCCGCAGGTCCAGGCGGAATTAGAAAAGCGCGCCGCGCAAGTCGTCGATGCGACTTGTCCCTTTGTGACGCGCGTCCAGCGTCTGGCAGAGGGCGCCGCGAAAGACGGCCGGCATGTCGTGGTAGTCGGCAGCCCTGATCATCCGGAGATGATTGGCGTCGTCGGGTACGCGCCCAACAATACGTTTGTGGTCAGAGATGCAGAAGACGTAAAGAATCTCCCACCCCTGCACGCACCGCTGGTGGTTTCACAGACGACCCTGAAGCTGAAAACTTTTTTGGAAGTTGCCGAAGCTGTGAGGGCAAAAGCCGACGCTGAACCGCAGGTCGTGAATACGATTTGTTCGGCCACGCGCGATCGTCAGGATGCGGCGCGCGCGTTGGCGGGCCTGGTCGATGCGTTCTACATCATCGGCGGCAAACACTCTTCGAACAGCATCAAGCTGCTCGCCGTCTGTCAGGAACAATGCGCGAACAGCTTTTTGATCGAGACTCAGGATGAGATCAATCCGGCGGATTTGCATGATGCCAGGCGCGTAGGGGTGACGGCCGGGGCTTCGACGCCGAATTGGCTAATCGATCAAGTGGTGACGCGCCTTCGCGAAATTGGTAATCGAAGCAACGGCGCGGGCAATTAGCACGTCCAAGGTTCTCTCTTCCTCTTCAGCAAATCATTGTGTGAGTAAAAATATGAAGTATCGTTACTTCTGGATATTCGCGGCACTTGTCGTGCTAACGATGACAACTTCGATCGAAGCCAAACCCTCGTTTCATCAACTGGTCGACGCGTACTTCGACGACTACTTCAAGGCGAATCCTTCGCAAGCGACGGTCACCGGCTTTCATCAATACGACAATCAGTTGGAAGATTTTTCGCTGGCCGCTCATCAACGCAACCGCCGCCGGCTGCTTCAGTATCTGGCCGCGTTTCAAGCGATCAATCCTCAAACACTTTCACAACTCGATCGCGACGACCGCGAGATCATGATTGCGACAATCCGCAGCGCGCTGTTGGAAGAAGATCGCGTGCAGATGTGGCGAAAGAATCCGGACAGCTATTCCGGCGCCGTCACCAGCAGCATCTTCTCATTAATCAAGCGCAACTTTGCGCCGCCGGATGAACGTCTGCGTTCAGTGATCGCGCGCGAGAAACAAATTCCCCGCGCATTAATGCAGGCGCGCGCGGTGCTGCGCAATCCGCCGAAGATTTATACAGACATTGCGATCGAACAGATGCCGGGTAATATCGATTTCTTTCAGGACACGCTGCCGGCAGCTTTCACGGACGTGAAAGATACAAATCTGGTGACCGAGTTCATACGCGTGAACGAGGCCGCGATGGCAGAGCTAAAGAATTATCAGGATTGGCTGCGAAAGGACCTGCTGCTGAGGTCGCATGGGACTTTTGCGATCGGCGCGGAAAATTATCGACTGAAACTTCTGCACGACGAGATGGTTGATACACCGCTGCCGCGACTGCTTGAGATTGGGTACGCGCAGTTGCATAAGGACCAGCAGGCATTCGCCGATACTGCGCGTCGCATTGATCCAAATAAAAAACCTGAAGACGTGCTGAAAGAGCTGGAAAAGGACCATCCGACTGCTGACAAATTACTTTCTTCCGCCCAACAGCAACTGAATGGATTGCGGCAGTTCCTCATCGACAAAAAGATCATCACGGTTCCCGGCGGCGACCAGGCAAAGGTCGTTGAAACACCCTCGTTTGCGCGCGCGACCACGTTCGCTTCGATGGACACACCGGGGCCATACGAAACGAAAGCAACGGAAGCCTATTACAACATCACGCTTCCCGATCCTTCATGGCCCAAAGAGAAGCAGGAAGAATATCTCGAAGGCTACAACTTTCCTTTGCTCAGTAACGTGTCCGTGCACGAGGTGTGGCCCGGGCACTACACGCAATTTCTTTGGGTGAAGAACAGTTCCGATCTTTCAAAGGTGCGTAAGCTTACTGGCGCCGGATCGAACGCCGAAGGCTGGGCGCATTACAGCGAGCAGATGGTGCTCGACGAAGGCCTCTACAACAATGATCCGCGTTATCGCCTGGCCCAATTAGTTGATGCCTTGCTGCGCGATTCCCGCTACATCGTTGGCATCAGAATGCATACGCAGGGCATGACGATGGCTGAGGCGAGAGAATTCTTTGTCAAAGAAGGACATCAAGTGCCGGTGGTCGGAGAGATGGAAACGAAACGCGGCACCGGCGATCCGACTTACCTGATGTACACGCTCGGCAAACTTGAGATTATGAAGTTGCGCGACGATTACAAGCGAAAGATGGGCGCCCAATTTTCACTACAGGATTTTCACGATCGCTTCATCAAAGCCGGCAGCCCGCCCGTAAAAATCGTGCGGCGCGAATTGATGGGCCAAGATGGACCGCTCCTCTAGATTTTGATCATTGTTTCATTGAATCATTGATCCATTTGAAATCATTGAACCAATGAACCAATGAGTCAATGAATCAATAAATTGATGGATATCGACCAGGTTCACACCTATTGCCTGTCGTTCCCGCACGTGACCGAGGAGGTCCTCTGGGGAAATGATCTGGTTTTCAAGATCGGCGGCAAGATGTTCGCCGTAATTGGATTGGACTCAGCCTCAGATCATTGCATGTCATTTAAGTGCACGCCGGAAAAGTTTGCGGAGTTAATAGAAAGAAATGGCATCCTGCCCGCGCCATACGTAGCGCGCTATCACTGGGTCGCATTGGAGAGTTTCGATGCGTTGCTCGAGAAAGAATTGAAGGCGCTGCTAAGAAATTCCTACGATCTCGTAATTGAGAAACTGCCGAAGAAAAAGAAGGCGGGACTTAGCTGATTTGTTTTCCTCTGTGTCCTCTGTGGTGGATCATCTCTCTCGTTCCCGCTTTTCATTCCTGCGAAACTCGCCCGGCTCGATGGGGTTAGCCTCAACCCACAATCCGCGTCGCGCGCTACGCGCTTCGTCTTCAGCGCGCGCATAAAGTTCGCGATCTTCCGGCGACTGCTCTCGTTCGTACTCCTTGTAGTGCCAGGCCATTCCCGCTTTGACTTGTTCGAGGTTGACGTCTTTTCCATTCAAAAGGATTTTTCCAACCAGTCGACCGTATTGGTCCATCTTGTCATAGATGACGGTGACGTCCTTGTCGAAGATCATGTCCGAGAGACTTTTCTTTGATTGAGTGCCGAACGCTTGATGCGATTCGGGCGCGTCGATGCCCTGCAGGCGGATGCGATGCTGCGTGTTCGTCGCATCAAGAACTGTAACCGTGTCGCCATCAGCGATGCGCACGACGCGGCCGGTGAGAGTTTGACTGACGCCCGGCGCCGCCGGCTGAGTTGTCGTCGACTTATGGGTCGGTTGGCGAGAACACGAAAAAGCAAAGAGCAACGCGAATGCGAAGAGAAGAAGCGAAGCGCGCGCTCTAGAGAAGCTTAACGGCGTTCTCATTGGCTAGAGATTCTCGTTGGATGCCCGCCCAAAGTGTGCGCAGTCTCACGACCGACGCGAGTCAGGTAGAGGAAATCGTTCGGCATCGCGGTGTGGGCAGCGACAAGTGCCGCGCTTGCTGTATGGCCTAGGAAGTATTGTCCTGAGTCAGGCTCGACTGCCACAAACTCGCCGTCGTGCGAGGGCTCAAGTATGGATGCCAGCGTTCTACGATACGTGTTTTGTCCGCGCTCAACTAGATCGTCGCTCGCGGTTGTTGGATTTGATTCAAGCAGAGCAGTCATCGGCAAATCTTATTCACATTCTAACACTCTCAATGCAGGGTTGATCTGGCTCAGACCAAATGTCTCGCGAACACTACTTCTTTAAAAAATTAGCGCTCTGTAAACACGTAGATGACGCCGGATATGCAAAGTCCAGTTTCTTCCTTGGCGCACAGAGTTTACAAGATCGGCTCTAAATAATGACTCAGCATTCAATTCAAAGAGAGGCAAATTCGATCTTCCAAAATCATTCAGACTCCACTAAGATGGGTCGTCTACAGTAGTCGAACCTATATTAGATCTAGTTGGAAGAGATACTCGAACGTCGTTGTTGGCGGTTTAATCACGGAACGCCAACGCCAGGGCGAATCGCAGGCCGGTGTGTAATCCGTAAAGGGCGTAGGATCGCTCACATCATCTTTAGATCTGCTCTCTGTCGTGAGGGCGGCGATGCGGATGATTCAAGCAGTTCCATTTAACTTGCCGGATGCTCGTGTGGCAGCACGGGCGACCGCAAGACTACCTGAACAACTCAAAATTGGAAACTAAGACGCAACTTCGGGAATATGGCATCAATCCAAGCAACATTCAGACGCTTGGAGATTCAGCCGTTCCGAAACTGCTTGATTATCTCGACTTAGTTGAACCGCGCCGCGAACACGGCTTGTTGCCAGACGGCGTCGCAGAGAACTCCGGGCGTCCACTACTTTTCTTCGTAAATGAAAGCCGACTCGCGTCAGTCCCGGGCGAACAAGAGACAAGCCTAAGCAAGCTACGACGCGAACTGGCTTGTCGAGGTGAGCGCGCCTATCTCGCGCGTGTGTTGCCGGGAGAGCTCATGGTAGTTCCTGTGAGCCTCGCTGAGCGGACCCCAAAATGGGAGGTCTATCGAGCTGGAACAACAAAAGCACTAACATTCTTTTCCCGACTCTCCCTAGGCTTGTACGACGGAAAAGGGGAACCCCAAGCCGTTGATTTCGTCTTCAAGCGCATGTTCGAGTTGCTCAAACAGAGTGCGGATGGTCTTGCCGAGTCACTTGACAAGTCAGACGTTCTTTCACTCGTCGGCCGCGCATTGTTCTTTCGCTTTTTGTGCGACCGGCTAATCATCAAAGAAGCGAACAAGACGGCAATCGCTCCCAAAGCAAGTGACCTTTTTTCCTGTTTTGATACGTCGGAAAGCTCCACAGCCACTTGTCGGTGGCTGGATTCGACCTTTAACGGCGATTTTCTTCCGCTAACAAATGGAGGTGACCAAGCATTCTTTGACGACGCTGGTCGTCGCACAAACGGTGCAGTTTTCACTAACCTTGGTGCGATCGTCCGAGGCGCACAGTATGTGGGATCCCAGGGCTACCAACTCAGTTTTCCTTGGGCAGCCTTTGACTTTGCTCATATTCCGGTCGGATTACTGAGTCAAGTATACGAAGCCTTCTGTAGGAAGTGGGACCCCACCTCGAAGGAAACCAGTGTTCATTACACCCCGCGAAACATCGCAGCAACGCTAGTGAGTGAAGCCTTTGACGGCCTGTCCAAAGCTTCTGAAGCTCGCGTGCTTGATCCGGCATGCGGCGCGGGCGTTTTCTTGGTCCTCGCATTCCGTCGGCTCTACCGGGAGCATTGGGAAGCGACACGCAAACGTCCCGACACAAAGGCGATCCGCCGGATTCTAGGTAGGCAACTGGTAGGCTTCGACATTAGCGATTACGCCCTCAGGCTGGCGGCGCTCAGTCTTTACCTTACGGCTATTGAACTTGATCCGAATCCTGTTCCGCCAGAGGCGCTGATATTCGATGAACTGAAGGACCGTGTACTCTTCAACCATCGTCGTGGAGGCATTGATGAGCAGGAAGGCCCGGTTATCGGCAGTTTGGATCCTCATCTAGGAAACCAGTTTGACAAGCGGTTCAACCTCGTAATCGGTAACCCGCCGTGGAAGAGCCTCGAGGAGAAATACAAGGCACTGGCGGCAGAATTTACAATTGTCAGCAAGGCGATTATTGAACGCAAGAATGAGTCGACGCTGGCACGTGATTATCAGAATCCGGACAACGCCCCGGATATGCCGTTCCTTTTGAAAGCGACTGAATGGTGCAAGCCAGATGGAAGGATTGCGATGGCACTCCCCGCGCGCCTCTTGCTTAAGCAAGAAGAAGTCCCCCAACGTGCCCGCGAGACCCTCTTTCGACTAATCGAAGTAACGGGCATCATCAACGGTTCGAACCTCGCAGACACTCGCGTTTGGCCGAAGATGAACCAGCCTTTTATGCTTTTGTTTGCGCTGAATCGTCGCCCGAACGCGAATCATGTAATGCGCTTTGTAACTTCACACTACGACAAGGCGTTGAATCGCCGAGGCGAAGTGAGGATTGACTCAAAGTCCGCCCAAACGATAGAAGTCGAATCGACCTTCGAAGAGGCATGGTTGTGGAAGGCGTTGGCCATTGGCACAGCGCTGGACGTCGAGGTAATTCGCAAACTGAAGTCTGCAACAGCTCGTCCATTGACTGGGTATTGGTCGTCAGACCTCCACCTCGCTACCGGAAATGGCTACCAAATAGCGGGGGCTCAGAAGCAGCAAGACGCGTCGTTCCTGTTGGGCCTGCCGAATCTTAACTCTACCAATTTGTTTAAGTTTGAAGTTCGTCCATCCGAATTACAACCTTTCGCGCGTGAGACTCTAGTTCGGCCGCGAACACTCGAAATATATCGTCAGCCACTTGTGCTTGTGAATGTAACGCCTGGCGAACACAGGAGAGCTGGGCGCGCACTCCTGGCCTTCGCTGACGTGGCTTACAACGAGAGCTTTAATGGTTATTCGGCCGCCGGACTGAAAGACGGAGAACTGTTTGTACGCTACTTACACCTCTTTGTTCATAGCAACATTTGGATGCACTACACGCTGATGACCAGCGCGGAGTTTGGCGCCGAGCGACGTAAGTTCCAGAAAGGCGACCTTGATGACTGTCCTATTATTCCGGTCGAGTCACTCGGACCGGAACAACGAAAAGCAGTAATCGATCTTTCGAAAAGACTAGTGGCAGAGGACGACACAGCCTTCCCAGAAATTGATGCATTCTTCGGTCAACTTTACCGCTTAGATAAGCTCGATTTTGAAGTCATTGACGACACCGTTTCGGTTGAATGGCCATTCGACCATGCTCGCAAGACGGCCTGCCGAATTCCAACGCCGACGGAACGTGAAATCTTTCGAAGGCGACTGGAATCTGTTATACGCCCCTTCTTCAGAGTTTTGAGCAAGGAACCTAATGTCGTTGTTTGGAAGCCAGACGATAGCTTTCTTCGCGATAAATCTCCGTTCGGCATGTTGCTCATCCGCGCGCAAGGCAATGTGAAAGCGGAGCGCGATAGCATCTTTCACGACGTGATCCTGGAATTGGCCGACGACACTGGTACAACCCGGATTATCGAACAAGTCGAAGATGGTTTGCTTGTCGGCATTTTGAACCAATACCGATACTGGACTGTGAGCCGAGCGCGGCTGCTGGGTGCCGAAGTTGTGCGACGGCATATGGATTGTTTTACAGGGTGAACTAATGTCTCTTGGATTTTACGCAGAGAAAGACAGAACGAGTGTTTTGCCTCATCCCCATATCTCGTTACCGGTATTTCTAGTGGTGGAAAACGGAATACGCGCAGCGTGGGAACTGATACGAACCAATCCGCGACCCGGTTTTGATTTGCTCAACGCGTATGAGGACGTTATTACGCATGAACTCCACGAACGATTGTACGACGAGATCTTCAACAAGAATGTCGTCGAAGGCTTCGACCGTGAATTGCTTACCGTTGTCACTCGTGAATCCAAGGTGCGGAACTATGACGGCGCCACGCTTGATAAAATGCCGGACTTGTTATTTGGTCTCGCGGATCGGCCAGACGTGTTCCGTTTGACGCAGGACTGGCTTTTTGTCGAATGCAAGCCTGTAGATTCGATGCATTCTGCGGGAGTCCACTACTGCGGCAAGGGAATTATCCGTTTTGTAAAAGGGGAATATGCTTGGGCTATGACCAGTGCACTTATGGTTGGGTACGCTCGTAGTGGCTATACGATTTTGCCGAAGCTGGCGGACGCGCTCAAAGCCAGTTCAGTAGTTAGCACCCTCGAATATCCTGTCCATTGTCGCCATTCGAAAGCCGGGCTCAACAGCGAAGTGGTCCACATCACCCGTCACGCGAGGAGATTCATTTACGTTGAGACGAAGCAGCCCGCTAAGGCGATAACGATTAGGCATCTGTGGCTTAAACGAGAGTGACCAAGCTCTTCTTGGATCTAATTTAGCCTTTCCTCTCAATTCATCTTCTCAATAATCGCGTCCGCAAATTCATTCGTGCTCGCACTCCCACCAATGTCGCGCGTTCGTACTTCGCCTTCCTCAAAAACTTTCAGCATGGCGGTTTCGATCTTCTCTGCGGCTTGACGCTCTTCGATGTGCGTCAGCATCAGAATCGCCGATTGTAAGAGAGCGGTTGGATTCGCGATTCCTTTTCCGGCGATGTCGGGCGCCGAGCCGTGTACCGCTTCGAAGACCGCGCCTTTCTCGCCGATGTTTGCGCCGGGAACTAACCCCAATCCGCCAATCAAGCCCGCGCACAGATCAGAAATGATGTCGCCATACAGGTTTTCGCAAAGCAGAATGTCGAACTGCTCGGGCCGCATTACCAACTGCATCGAAGTGTTATCGACGATCATGTTTTGCCGCTCGATTTCGGGATAAAGCTTGCCGACTTCTTCAAAGCACCTCAGGAACAATCCGTCGGAGAGCTTCATGATGTTCGCTTTGTGCACGCAAGTTATCTTCTTCCGCTTTTCATTGCGCGCATAAGCGCAGGCAAAACGCGCGATGCGCGTCGACGCCTTCTCAGTAATGATCTTCAGACTTTCGATTACGCCAGGAATGATTTCGTGCTCGATGCCGGAATAAAGACTCTCCGTGTTCTCGCGAACGACGACCAGGTCCAGGCCGGGATTGCGGCAGGGAATGCTGGGGAGCGCCCGTATGGGACGAAGATTCGCGAACAGATCGAGCGTCTTGCGCAACCCGACGTTGACGGACGTAAAGCCCTTTCCGACCGGTGTCGTGACCGGACCTTTCAATCCGACTTTGTTGCGTTGAATTGATTCGATGAGTTCGTCGGGCAGCGTCTTGCCGAATTTCTCGAGCGCCTGCTGACCGGCGAGGTGCTCTTCCCATTCGATTTCGACGCCGGATGCTTCGATGATAGAAACGACTGCGGCGGCAACTTCAGGCCCGATGCCATCGCCCGGAATCAGTGTGATACGATGCTTCATAACGCAGAAGTCAGTAGACAGTAGTCAGTAGTCAGTAGTCAAACCCTCTCATGTCCCAATCAGCAATCCATTCTGCTGCCAGTGCTGAGGTTGTAATCATCGGCGGTGGCGTCATCGGGTTGAGCATTGCGCGCTCGCTCGCATTGCGCGGTGTGCGCGATGTGATCGTTGTTGAAAAAAATGATTTTGGAAGAGAAGCTTCGTGGGCCGCCGGCGGAATCCTCGCGCCGCAAATCGAAGCTGATACGTCGAACGATTTCTTTAGTTTGGCGTGCGCCAGTCGTGACATGTACCGCGATTTCGCGAACGCACTACGGGATGAATCAGGGATTGACGTCGAGCTCGATCTTACTGGAACGTTGTGCGTTGCTTTCACAGAAGCAGAGGAGCAGGAGTTACGTTCGCGTTGCGTCTGGCAGCGCGGCGCAGGGCTCGATGTTGAATGGCTGACCGCCGCGCAGGCGCGGGCACTTGAGCCGTCGCTGTCTGAGCAAGTTCAGTGCGCGCTCCGATTTCCGAATGATCTCCAGGTCGAGAATCGCCGGCTGGTGCAAGCCTTGCTGATCAGCAACAAAAAGTTGAGAGTTCAATTAATAGATCAATGTGCTGTGCAAAGTGTGCAGGTCGTGGCCGGAAAAGTGCAGGGCGTCAACACGTCGCAGGGCTTGATCGGCGCTTCGTCGGTAGTAATCGCCGCCGGCGCCTGGTCGTCGATGATCGATCCTGCAAGACAAATTCAGGTCGAGCCGGTGCGCGGACAGATGCTTTGCTTTCAAGCGCAGCCACAGATTGCCCGTCATGTTATCTACAGTTCACAGGGCTACTTGATTCCACGCGCAGATGGGAGATTGCTGGCGGGATCGACAACTGAAGAAGCGGGATTCGACAAAAGTGTGACGGATGAAGGTGTGAACAAAATCACATCGATGGCCCGCGAAATTGCGCCGGCAGTTGCGGAGCTTCCTTTGATTGACTCGTGGGCCGGTTTTCGCCCGCGCGCTGCTGATGATTTCCCAGTGCTGGGGAATTCAGTTGAGATTGAGGGACTGGTTTACGCTACGGGACATTATCGAAATGGCATTCTCCTGGCGCCGATTACCGGAGAGTTGATTGCGGAAACAATCGTGTCTGGGAAAACTCCGGAGGCGCTGGCGGCGTTCTTGCCCGACAGGTTTCAAGTGGTTAGTACTAAGTCAGAATTATCATGAAACACCAGCTAGAGTTGGCAAAAGAATAGAACGCTCGCTTTCGTGTGGATTGGTTTTTGTGTTCGTGTCTTTTTCGTGGTGTGCTTTTGCTGACGAATCAACAAACATCAAACCACGAAGTCACACGAACCGGGAATCACGAAAAGACACGAAGGTGCAGTTGATGAGTCATGTGTGTTATTCCCTATTTTGACAGTCATTGCGACCCTGTCCTACCATCGTCCCAGTCTCCGTCACGCGTCGCGATCCTTTAGCAATCACATGAAATTATTTTCCATCTCATTCGCTCTTCTTTGCTGTTGCTTTTTGCTCACCTCAGCGTCGGCGCAATCAGCTCGCACGAAGAATTCCGATACGGTCCAAAGCACTGAGCCGAGCAAAGGTGTGGACGCCCGAACGCCTGATGCGGTTCAGGCGAAGTCCGCCGCGCAGCTCTTCGATGAGGCCAATAATTATGCGCGCCGGAAATTCGAAGCCTTTGAAAAGCTGAAGATGCCGTATGACGATCAGCTCAAACAAAAGATCGAGAGAGAACAGCGCGATCTCGCCACTCGTAGTGCCCAGACCTTGGGCGCACGCAAGTTGAACGGCAATGAAGTTTATTATCTTGGGTTGCTTTACAACCTCGCTGGAAAGTTCGACGGCGCGTTTGACACGATGCAGCGTTTTCTAAACGAGAACCCCACGGCGACGGGTGAACCGGCCCAGAACGCGCGCGCGATCGTCGTGATTCAGGCAGCAAAGAAAGGCTTGTTGATTGAGGCCGAAGCGCGACTCAGAGACTATGCGAACAACCAACCGCAAGTGGCGGATGATCGGTACTCGCTGGAAAACTGGCTGACGGTGGGCTATTTCAATTCAAAGGATTACGAACATGCGCTACCGCACGCGGAACAACTGTGGAGCGCGGCGAAACTCGCTGCGAGAGACAAGCCGGCGTTTGCGCGCGATTCAATGCTGAACGATGCGGCTGTGACGCTCTCAGAGATTGATTTGAAGCTGAAGAAGAAAGACGACGCGATCGCGGTCACGCAGGAACTGCGAAAGTTGGCGCTCGCGTTGCCGTCAGGAAATCTTTACAAGCTGGCGCTCCGGCGTCAGATTCAGATAGATCCGGCGATTGATCCATTCAAGTATGTAGAACAGCTGGCGCCGTCGATGGAGACCGCTCCTGACATTACCGCGGCCGAATGGATCGACAGCCAGCCGACGAAACTTGCGGATCTGCGCGGACAGGTTGTCTTGCTTGATTTTTGGGCGACCTGGTGTGGGCCATGTCGTTCCACGCTTCCGCGGCTTGAAAAATGGTACGAGGGCTACAAAGACAAAGGCCTGGTGATCATTGGTCTCACAACTTTTGAAGGTCACGCCGATGGCAAGCAATTGACGCGCGCGCAGGAGTTAGATTACTTGCGCGACTTCAAGAAGAAGTTCAGTTTGTCGTACGGCTTTGCGGTATCAGACGCGCCACGCAATGATTTGAATTATTCAGTCTCGAGTATTCCCACGACGTTTCTGATCGATCGTCGCGGGGTGGTTCGATTTATCAGCGTCGGCTCAAGTGATGTTGAGGCCGCGGCGCTCAACAAGATGATCAAAAAATTGATCGAAGAGCCGGCAGCGAGTGCTCCTTCGACGGCCCGGTGAGAAGATGCGAAAGTTTATCTATCGAGCGCATGTGTGGCTGGCATTGATCGTCGCTATTCCGGTTCTTGCCTGGACCTCCAGCGGGTTGCTTTATGCGTGGCCCAGCGTAGTCGAAGGCGGAAAAATCGAAAGCATCGACGCAACCCGAATTCATGTTTTACCTTCTGATGCTTTGCTAAAGGCAAACGAGTTTGCCGGAAAGAAGTTACCGATCACTGCGTTGACATTGCTCATGCGTGAAGGCCGGCCGGTCTATCAGGCAATCGGCGGAATGGGCGCGGACTCGCTGCTAATCGACGCGGAAAGCGGCGCCGTGATCAAGACGCCGCCCCCCACTGCTTTGACCCGGTATTTTCGACAAGCGCACTTTTACTTCTTCGCGGGCTCATGGCAGGTGACGTTGCTCATCGGGCTCTCCGCGCTCGCCGGTCTGTCAGCGCTGTCTGGCCTGTATTTGAGTTTGACGCTGTGGTTTGGGAAACTATCCAGGCGAAGTTAATCAATGCAGATATCCCTCGTTAACATTCTCATCGCATTCGCGGGCGGGCTGCTGTCGTTCTTATCGCCATGCGTGCTACCACTGGTGCCCGGTTACATCTCGCTGATGTCGGGCGTCAGCATCGATCATTTGAAAGCTGAAGGCGTATCAGGCTCGAGAAGAGCGGTGATTGCGAACTCGCTCGCGTTCAATGCGGGGCTGTCGGTGATTTTTCTCACGCTCGGCGGCGCAGCGGGTCTGCTTGGCGCGGCGATCATTAACAATGTTTGGGTGCGCGTGGTTGGCGGACTGGTAATTATCGTATTCGGTCTGCACCTGATTGGCTTGTTGAAGATCAAATATCTTTACAAGGACACACGGCAATTTTCGAATGAAAAGCCGCGCGGCATGTTGGGATCGTTGACGCTGGGAATAGCGTTCGCCGCCGGCTGGACGCCGTGTATTGGCCCAATTCTCGGGGGCATCATTGGTCTGGCGGCGACGAGCGGCGGTTGGAAAGGCGGCTTGTTGCTCTCAGCATTTTACTCCGCGGGTCTATCGGTGCCGTTTCTGTTGACCGGGCTCGGCATCAATCAGTTCCTGAGCTTCTATTCAAAGTTTCGGCAACACTTGCACAAGGTCGAGGTCGTCTCAGGGGTCGTCCTGATCTTGATTGGAGTGCTGGTGATGAGCAACCGCGTGACGCTGCTGGCGAGTTCGCGCCTGGCGGGTTGGTTGCCCGATTGGGAATCGCGTTTGAAGCTCAAAGGATCCGATCAGCCACCCCAGACACCTGCGACCGGACAGAAGTTCCCAACGGCCCCTGATGTTCAGTTTACAAAACTGGATGGCAGCGCACTGCGACTTAGCGACCTTCACGGTCGCGTGGTGTTGCTGAATTTCTGGGCCACCTGGTGCATCCCCTGTCGTTCAGAAATGCCGGAATTCAATCAGATGCAGCATGATTTTGAAGCTCGCGGTCTCTCGATCGTAGGAGCATCAATCTCTCCGTTGGACACCCCGGATGTCATTAGCAGTTTTCAACATGACGTTAAGCAGAGTTACACGATCGTGCGAGGCGGCGAGGAGATTGGCAATCAGTTTAGTAACGGGCCCGGCTTGCCGGTTACCCACATCCTGGACCGCGAGGGCCGTATTCGGCAGACATTCTTTGGACCACAGACGCGTGAAGTATTTGAATCAGTAATTAAGCCGCTGCTTGATGAAGGTCAAACGACGGCTCAGAAGTAGCCTCAATTGGAGAATAAGTTATGAAGAAAATCATCTTGGTCGGACTTTTTCTGGTTTTATCAACGGTCGCATTGCACGGGCAGGGCAGTCACGAATATTCACCGCTGGTCGAGAAGACAGTCAATTACAAGAATTGGACCCTTAACGATCTCGCGAATAATAAGGCGACCGATCTGCGTTCGCTGATGACGGGCAAGAAATTGGTAATGGTGCTTTATTTTGCGCCGTGGTGTCCGAATTGGCGCAACGAAGCGCCGGTGGCGGAAAGCCTATACGACAAGTACAAATCGCAGGGCTTCGAAATTGTGGGTGTCAGCGAATATGGGCCACGCGATGACGTGAAGAATTTCTTTGGTCCCACGGGTGCGCCCTATCCAATCGTTACCGAATCTGAATCTCGCGACGATCGTGAGAAGACAGCGCACTACGGCTATCGTCAATTGACGGGCGATACGCGCCGCTGGGGTTCACCGTGGAACATTTTTCTTGAGCCGTCGAAATGCAGTTCAAACGGCGACGTGCTGATGGAAAAAGCCTGGGTCGTCAATGGCGAACTCATCGAGGCTGACGTGGATAAGTTCATTCACGATCGGCTCGCGGCTAACGCTGCGATCACTCCGTGTAAGCAGTAAGTTTGGAGTTTCGCCTTCAGGCGGAAAGCCGCATAGAATGCGGAACTCCTAACGAGACGAGCGGACAGTTGAGCTCTATTATCGATCACAATTCTCACCTCACAATTTCTGTCACAGCCGAATCCGCAGGCGAGCGATTGGACTCGTTTCTGGCGGCGCGAGTGGAAGGTTGGAGTCGCGCGCGCTTGCACCGGCTGATCGAAGATGCCGATGTCTTGATTAATGGAGAGACGGCTAAACCCTCTTACAGAGTTCGGCCAGCGGATGAAATCGAGATTGAGCTGACGCCTTCACCGTCCGAATCGTTTGTTCCCGAGAATATTCCAATCGATGTTGTTTACGAAGATCAGGATCTGATCGTTATCAACAAGCCCGCCGGCATGGTGGTGCATCCTGCCGCTGGAAATCCGAGTGGGACCCTCGCAAATGCGCTCGCATTTCGTTTTCGCGAACTGTCAACAGCGGGTGGCGTGGCGCGTCCTGGCATCGTGCATCGGCTGGACAAAGGAACTTCGGGATTGATGGTCGTGGCGAAGACTGAATTCGCGCACGAGGACTTGTCCAATCAATTTCGCGCCCGCGAAGTTTTCAAGTCCTATATGGCCCTGGTTCACGGGCAAGTCGAAAAGCGAAAAGGCGAAATCGATCAGCCACTCGCTCGTGACCCGCGCAATCGCATTCGTATGGCAGTCGTCCGCGCCGGCCGGCCGGCCCTTTCAGTTTATAAGATTCGCGAATCGTTCGACCGATTTACGCTGCTTGACGTTGAGCTGAAAACGGGACGCACGCATCAGATTCGCGTGCATCTCTCATGGCTTAAACATCCGGTCGTTGGTGATGACGTTTATGGTGCGGGTCGCGATAAGACTATTGCAGATGTGGAGATAAAACGATCAGTAGCAAAACTGGGCCGGCAGTTTCTGCATGCGGCCCAGCTTGGCTTCAGACAACCAACCACTCATAAGAGTCTGAAGTTCACCTCCGCATTGCCGCCTGATCTCGAGTCGCTGCTCAATCTGATTAAGAACCGCGGCGCGGATGTCTAGCTCATGACGACGTCCGTTGTTAGTTCCCAAGTGGCCGTTTGACACCGCGTTTTCGTTGCCGCAAGATAGTTTCATCCCCTGAATCCCTCTTAATAATCAATCGGCAGAGTCGATGCCGGTTGCTTCCCCATTTAAGTTTTGCTGAACCTGGATCGTAGGGAGGAGTCGGGATGTCCAAGACTTTTGTAACTGGCCTTTTCAAAACCCGCGCGGCCGCCGAGGCCGCCGTTGACGCGGTTATCAAGCGCGGTTATACACGCGATGACATCAGCGTTCTAATGTCAGATTCGACGAAGAACAAAGAGTTCGCAGTACAGACGCGTTCGCATGCCGCCGATGGATTAGGAGTAGGAAGTGCCATCGGCGGAACCGTTGGCGCGGTGCTGGCTGCGATTGCCGCTGTCGGAACCGCAATCGCGATCCCTGGCCTGGGACTGGTTGTCGCGGGTCCAATTGCGGCCGCGCTTGCCGGCGCGGGAGCAGGCGGTGCTACTGGCGGATTGATCGGTATGCTTATCGGCACGGGCATTCCTGAGCATCGCGCTAAAGTCTACGAAACCGGCGTTAAAGGCGGCGGCATCTTACTCGGCATTGAAACGAAAACGAGTGAAGAAGTCGATAAACTCGAGACGCTGCTTGAAGACATCGGCGCAGAGTATGTTCGCGCCGAATGAGTGACGACGCCGCGTTGTTGTAAGCAAGTAAACGGAATGTCGGGCTGCGACGATCTTCGCAGCCCGACCAGTCCGTGGGGCGAGACCTGCTTACATTGATCGCTGCTTATCGGTAAGTGCGATGCCCATCTTCTCCAGCGTTACCTTGTTAAGCGTGCCGGTTACCTTTAGCCCTTCCGCCTGCTGATATTGCTTCAGACCAGCGCGAGTGGCGGTGTCGAGTTTGCCCGTTTGTTCACCGCTATAAAAACTCCTCTGCTTCAACATCGTTTGAGCCTGCTTGATCTGATCCGCACTCGCGCGGAAGATCGGACCGCGGTTCGCATTGCTGTTCCGTGCGGGCTTGTTGGTGTTCTTATTCGCGTTCGTGTTCGAATTCTGCGCCATCGCGATCGAGAGCACGAACAAGAGGGAAAGTACGACCCAAGGGAGTCTCTTCATTTTTGTTCTCCTGCTTAGAGGCGCTTGCGCGCCGGAATTGAAAGACTGTTTGCCGTCGGCGTCATCATATCTTCACTGTCAACCTCAAACGGCGAGCTCACGTATATGGATAAATAGCCGCAGTTAGCGGCTCTTGCCGTATTCTGGCAGGCTGTCGGCAACAGGCAATCAAAATGTTTGGCAAATATTAAACACATCTGTTATTATCAGTTCGGCGACATTAAGCTCACGTCCCGCCCCGTCAGAACCAAACGAAACCCAACCTATTGTCATGATAAGAATTTCCCTCGTAGTCATCGCGCTTTTGATAGTGCCCCTGTCGGCTTACGCTCAGAGAACAACCTACTCGATCGACAATTTCGACTTTCGCAACGGTGTGAAGACGGAGCAGCCGGCTGCGACGCCGGAAGCGAAGCGAGCAGCCAGGATCGTAAAGAGACGAGGCGACCGTGCCGTGACCCAGACATCTTCGGCTGGGGCATCGCAGCTGGTAGTTCCAACAGTCTGGACGCCCGGACCATCATCAAATGCCGGCGCCTTGCGCGGGTATACGACCGGCAGTTCGGAGGTCGATGGTTATCTGCTTCAGTCGGGAACAAACAACGGAGTTGATCCTCTCCTGCTTTATTCAGTGATGCATCAGGAGTCGAGTTTCAAATCGCACGCCGTGTCGCCGAAGGGCGCGCGTGGATTGATGCAACTGATGCCGGGGACCGCGATGCGCTATGGTGTCACCAACATTTTCGATCAGCGCCAAAACATTGAAGGTGGCGCGCGATACTTGAGATTTCTGTTGGATCGTTTTGATGGCGACGTGAATCTTGCGCTGGCTGGCTACAACGCGGGCGAGGGCGCCGTAGAGAAATACGGCCGGCAAATTCCGCCCTATGCCGAGACGCAGGAGTATGTGCGGCGCATTTCACATCGTTACTCGTTGCTTCAGGATCCAAACGCCGCGGTTTATGCGCGCCCGGTTAGCCGGACGCAACTTAGTCTTCTGCAGACAAAAGAACCAACTCCTTTGGCGCTTTACGAGCGGACTGTCTCAACGGTGCGATTGCCTGATGGCAAATTGCAATTGATGAGCCAGTAATCTAGCAAAACTTTTGAGGTCTCATGAGCGGTCGTCATAAAATGACGGCCGCTTTCTTATTTGGTGACACAGCGGCTTCTAGTATGATGTGCGCGAAGATTCACGCATCTCAGACGCCAGTTGAAGCGTATGACGACAAAGAGGTGAGAGTTAATGCGATGTCCTGATTGTGGAGCCCAATTAGACCCAAACAGCCGGTTCTGCAATCAATGTGGATTGCCGACCCAAGATGCTGAGGAAACGCGGATCGCGCGTCAGTCTGGGGGTACACCGTCGCGTTATGCCGATGATGATATTGAGCGCGTGATCTTTACCGTGCGACCCACGATGCTGTTCATAAAGATTGGGTATGCCGCCGCGGTCATCGGCGCGATCCTCATCACCATACTTCTCAACTTAGTACGCTTCATCGATATACCCTGGTATATCTCTCTGCCGGTGGCGCTGAGTCTGCTGCTGATTCCCGCTTATTACCACCTGAAACGGAACATCGTGCGCTACACGCTGACCGACTCGAAAATCGAAATCGATTACGGTTTGATTGCTCGCACCACGAGAAACATTCCGCTTGCCAAGATTCAGGACGTAACGGTTTCTGCTTCGATTCTGCAACGAATCCTCGGCTTTGGTGACGTCGTCGTCGACAACGCCAGCGAACTCGGCGGCACGACCGTGCTACACAACATTAACAATCCACGTCATTACGCCGACCTGATTTTGCGGCAACTGCGACAGTGGCATTAAACTTACAGTTGTATTCTTAGTTTCCACGCAGGAAACATTTCTCGGTCTCGTGGGTTCTAAGCAGCGTATGAGTTTGTCGACCATCGATAAGTGCAGAGGGGCTGTGACGCGATGTTCTTTAGCCATCGCGCTGCTTCTTTCTGTCGCAACGGTTCGCGCAGATGCGCCACCAGTGGACGTTGCCAGAATACTTTCACCAGATGTAGGTGCGTTCCATCAGACGACACCGCCGAAGCTTTCGAGCATTTCGGTGAAGGAGGTACTTCTGCCGGCGGACGAAGGTCCGACAAAGGTGGACAGCAAATCAAGCCCGTCGGCTGCAGCGTGGGAAACAGAATATGCATCGCCAAATGGCGATAAGCTGTTGGTTGAATTGGTGCGCTTTCAATCCGACTCGCAAGCCTACTCGCTGCTTACTCTGACAGCACGCAGAGTCAAAGATGCGGCGGTCATTAAGGCCGGCGATGTAGGGACAGCGAGTTTTGTTCGGGACGGTGGAGTCGCATTTTTCAAGGGCACGACGTTCGTCCGAGTTGCAAACGAAACTGCGAGCAATCCAACCAGCGCGATGCAATTTGCCCGGCTGCTGGCTGCTGAACTGGATAAGGGTGATGACGAAATCCCTGTGCTTGTCGAGCATCTGCCAGATTTCCAGAGTGCACAACAGCATGCAGTGTATGCCGTGAATATCGACACGTTACGGGACAACGTTCCGAATCAACCCGTGTTGGACGTGGCGAGTTTTGACGGCGGCACGGAAGCTGTTGCTGCAAACTATGGCCAATCGCAATTAGTGATCATCGAATTCACCACGCCGCAGTTTTCTATCGACAACGATCAACGAATTTGGTCCAGGATTGCTGAGTTGAAAACGAAAGGCGAGCCGGGGCCGACGGCTTATCGCCGCGTGGGCAACTATTCGGTTTTTGTTTTTAATGCGCCGGATGAGAAAACCGCGAACGCGCTTGTCGAACAGGTGAAGTACGAGCAGGTCGTGCAATGGCTCGGTGAAGATCCACATTTGGCTGAGCGCCTGCAAAGGTATTTCACGCAAACCTCAGCCGGCGTTCTGGTCGCGGTGTTGAAGAGTTCAGGTTTGTCGCTGATTCTGTGTCTCGCCATCGGCGGCCTGATTGGCGCGATGCTTTTTCGTCATCGCCGAGCGCAGAGGGCGGCGGCTTATTCGGATGCCGGCGGCTCGATTCGACTGAATCTCGACGAACTCACCGAGCCAGTCAAAACTGGTCGCCTGCTAAAGAGCGCCGAGCCGCCGGAACAACCCTCTGCCAACTCCTAGCTTACTTCTGCGGAGTCGTCACATTGACGTCGACCTTCGTCGTCTTGCCGCCAAACAGCCCGCCGCGCCAGGCAAAAAATGCCGCCACGATTACGATTAGAAATATGACGAGCACCGCCACAACCCCGGTGCTGCCGCCACCACCATTGTCACCCATCTCTTTCCCTCCTGTGCAAGACCTCTGTCACAGGATCATCAAGGCGAACTCTGCGGTGCGGCCGGTTTAGGTTGCGAAGCCTGAGGCACGGCCACGTTGACGTTGATCTTCGTAGTCCTTCCGCCGAACAGTCCGCCTCGCCATGCGAGCACGGCCAGCACAATCACTATTATGAAGATCACGAGCACTGCAACGACGCCAGTGCTGCTTCCGCCATCACCATTGTTAGCCATTGTGATCCCTCCAGAGGAGATCGATTCTTGAATTGGATTATATCGAGGGGGCTCTCGAGAAAAGGGGAAGGTTACTGCACTCAAATTCTTACCACAGCGCCAAACAGAAGGTCAAACTCGGGACAAAAATAGAACAGGTGACAACGGGGGGCGTTGTCACCTGTTCGTTAAGGCCCCACGTCCAAAGGGCGCAAATGTGGTCGACGCTTACTCGCTGCGCGGTCGACGCGGTTTCCTGGGCCTGGTGCGTTCGCGCGCAGGCTGCACGTCACCCGGTTGTACGGTTGGCGTCGGCTGCGGGGGCTTGGCTCCCGGCGGACAGATCCAGATTTCGATGAAGTCTGCGTCGCGATAGCCACCGTTGATGATGACGATGCGCTGACCATCGACTCCACGCGCAGTTGTCAGGTAATCCATCGAGCGGCGGCCGAGCATGTCTGCTTGCCCCGTACGGCTGGATCGGCCAGCGTAGATGATTATGTAAGCCGTCGTGTCAGGCGAGTTCTGTAACGTGATCGCCAGGTTGTCAAAACGAGCCTTGTCATCGTCGAAAGCCACCGACAGGAATTGATCGAATGATTTGCATTCAACCGGCGGCGGTATTCTGCCGACGACCGTAGTCGAAGCCTGCGCGTTCTGACGACACATTGCGTCGCCTGAGCCGTCGTCAACGACCAGCGTCGCACTCACGCGTTGACTGCCAAGTCCGGTCGAGTCAACTGTGATCGTCGCCGTTCCTGTGCCACTCACGATGCGAGCTCCCGCAGGCGAGACGGTCCATGTGTAATTCAACGGCTTTGAGCCGCTATAAGCTACGTCTGAGGTGAATGTAATCAGATCGCCGTCGTTAACGCTGACGGGCGCTGAAATATTAACCGGATAGGGGCATGGAGACGTGGTGACGGTGAACTTCTTCGGATGATAGTTGAGGTTCACACAGACTTTTCGGCCGCGTTCGATGTCAAAATCACGAACCCATCGACCACCGCCCGGCAGAAGGATCTCGAGATTGTGATGTCCGGGCTCGAGTTCGATCACGCGAACTGTTTGTGATGTATCGCCCTGGGCTTGTCCATCGATCTTCAGCGGAAAGCCACCGGGATTAGTCGAGATTTCGATTTGGCCGTACTTGACCTTCTTCTTCTTGGCCGCATAGGCGGTGCCGGAAGTAGAAACAAGCGCGAACGTCATTGCGATCAGCACGGTGACCGCGACTTTGATTAGTTTTGAGTTTGGGCGCATGGCAACCACAAATGTTTTGCGATTCATCATTAGACCTCCGTCATGGCTGCTGCTTGTTTGTTGGCGCGCATCTTAGAGTAACGACGGCGCGCACCCGCACTCAAGGCGACGATACCGCTTCCCAGCAACAACAATGATGTTGGCTCAGGAACCGGCGGCGGCGGCGTGTTCTCAGGAGGCGGAGGGGTCTTGTGATGATGGGTGCAAATGCCCGTCACGCAGATGAGCGGAATCAATGCCAGGAACGGCCACTTCGGAAATCCGCCACCGACCGCGGGTATCTCTCCGCAATCACAAATCGTGCCGTCGACTGAATCTTGCTCAAAGACTTGCACGTCGCTCTGGGGCTGTTGGGCGGCTACTTCTGTCCCCGCCATCAATGCCGGAGCGATCGCTTGCGTCGCTGGAGCCGAAGTACTTGCCGTCAGCGGATCAGCGGCGATTGCTGGTGTCACGCCAGTCGTTGACGAGGTGGATGCAGTCTGCGTCCTGGTGGTAGGATCCTGCAACGCAGCCCGCAGCTTAAGCTGCTGCGACTGACCGCCGCCTTGCAGGTCGCCCATCACATTAATCACATCAACGAACTTGATTGGGCTGGCCTGCGTCGGTACGGCGACCAACAGCACCAGACCTATCAGCGTTGAAAAAGTTTGAAAAAACCGAGTCCTCATTTGATTAGGAACTCCCTCCTGAAGTCATTCAAAGAAAAGCAGCAATGCGACTGATCTTCCTGCGTTCATGGCACTCAAACGCAGATTTTTACAGACACAGCCAGACAGCCTGCTGTGGTCACAAGCCTTAAAGACTTGTATGGCTTGTTTTACCTGTTAGGGAAACAGAGCTAATGTGTAGGGTATTCCAGTTTCAGAAAAGGATTTAGCGCGTTTATTGGGCGGAAAAAGCGGGCGATGTGGAAGCATCGCCCGCGAAGGAATCGAAGCTAATCCTGATTCGTCGCAGCTTCCGCGTTAGGGTTCTCGTCGTGCAGAACAGCCTTGCGCGAAAGTTTGATCTTATTGCCTTCTTTGCCGATGCACTTGACCATTATCTGCTGGCCTTCCTTCAGCTCATCGCGTACGTCCCGAATGCGACGATCAGCAATTTCAGAGATATGAAGCAGACCGTCAGTGCCCGGAAAGATCTCGACAAACGCTCCGAAGTCGACGATACGGCTAACCGTGCCAACATATGTTTGGCCGATCTCCGCTTCGGCGGTTAATCCGCGAATGCGGGCGACGGCGGCTTCAGCGGCGGCGCTATCGGCGGTCGCGATCGAAACGGTGCCGTCATCTTCGACGTCGATCTTCGCGCCGGTTTCTTCGACCAGTGCGCGAATGACCTTACCGCCTGGTCCAATGACGTCGCGGATTTTGTCCGGATTGATCTTGATTTTGATAATCCGCGGCGCGTGTGGCGAGATTGCTTCCCGTGCGGCCGGTAGCGTTTGCTCCATTATATCGAGAATGAACAAGCGACCTTTCTTTGCTTGCTCCAGAGCCTCAGCCATGATCTGCGCATTCACCCCGGCAATCTTAATGTCCATCTGCAGCGCAGTGATGCCTTCACGCGTTCCCGTCACTTTGAAATCCATGTCGCCGTAATGATCTTCAGCGCCGGCGATGTCCGACAGGATTGCGTACTTGTTTCCTTCCATGACCAGGCCCATCGCAACTCCGGCCACCGGAGCTTTCATTGGCACTCCTGCGTCCAACAGCGCGAGAGTCCCGCCGCACACACTCGCCATCGATGACGATCCGTTCGATTCAGTGATGTCCGAAACGATGCGAATCGTGTAAGGGAATACCGTGTCGTCAGGCAGCGCGCCCTCGAGCGCTCGTCGAGCGAGCGCGCCGTGTCCGATCTCGCGACGCGAAGAAGAACCAAACCTGCCAACCTCGCCGACTGAATACTGCGGGAAGTTGTAGTGCAGCAGGAACTTGCGTTTGACCTCGCCCTTTTCGAGATCGTCCATGAACTGCTCGTCTTCTTTCGTGCCGAGCGTCGCAGTAACTAGCGCTTGCGTTTCACCGCGGGTGAACAAAGCCGAACCGTGCGTTCGCGGCAGCCAGCCAACCTCGCAATTGATTGCGCGAATCTCGGAAAAGCGGCGGCCATCCGGTCGACGACGGCGATTTAGAATATCGTCGCGGAAAATCTTTTCTTTTAAGTGATCAAACGCCTTCTTCGCCATCAGACGTTGCTCCGGCTGATCTTCCGGATAGCTTTCAACAACCTCTTTCTTCAACGCATCAACAGCGGCGTAACTGGCACGTTTTTCCTGGCCCGTCGTGTCGAGCGCGGCCCGTAATCGTTCCGCGTAGTTGCGTTCGATTTCGCCAACCATTTCCTCGTTCAAAGCCGGTGGCTGGACGGGGCGTTTCTCGATTTCCAGCGCCTTGTAAAGTTCCTTTTGCCAGCGGCAAAGCCGATTGATTTCCTTGTGCGCAAGCATCAGGGCCTCAACCATGATCGCTTCGGTCACCCCCTGGGCGCCGGCTTCAACCATCACTATTGCTTCTTCGGTGCCGGCCACAATCAAATTCAGCTGCGAATCACGGATCTCATCGTAAGTTGGATTGACTACGTAGCGTCCTTCGATTAGGCCGATGCGCACACCGGCGATCGGAGTCGAGAAGGGAATGTCCGAGAGGTAAAGCGCGCATGACGAACCGGTAATCGCGATGACGTCCGGGTTATTATCCGGATCGGCCGAGATGACGGACGCAATTACTTGCGTTTCATTTCGGTAGCCTTCTGTGAACAAAGGCCGGCAAGGCCGGTCGATCATGCGGCTGGTCAAAACTTCCTTTTCGTTCGGTCGTCCTTCCCGGCGAAAATAATTTCCGGGAATGCGGCCTGCCGCATAGTTCGCTTCACGGTATTCAACCGTTAGCGGAAAAAAGTCTATGCCTTCGCGTGGTGTCAGAGCGCCAACAGAGGCGCACAAGACCATGGTATCGCCGTAACGGATCACACATGATCCATCGGCTTGTTTGGCGACGTGCCCAACTTCTACGGTCAGGTCCCGATCGCCGACCCTGATCGATTCTTTCAAATACTTCTTTACTGTCATTTTAGTTCGTCTCCTTTTGACGATGCGGGCGGGAAGCGCCTGCAGCACGCAGCGTCTCATCCGCTGCGATTATTTGGAGTGCGGCGCCTTGTCGCCGCTTTCAAAAGCGCTGACAAGTCAGCGCACTCCACATAAAAAAGAAGGCGGCAGAGCCTGGCCGTGAAGCTCTTACCGCCTTCTAATATTGTAAGGCAGCCCGCGTTGTCTTGTGTCCTGTATCACCGTCACGTTCGGCTCGGATCAAGCTCTTCGATAACGCGTGCCTTGTCTGAGAGAGTTCGAAGATTCTCTGGTCGTAATATCTTTTCTTATCGCCGCAATCCAAGTTTCCCCACAACTTCGTGGTAACGCTGGATATCGATTTTTTTCAAATAATTGAGCAAACTGCGTCGTTGCGAGACCATCATTAGCAGTCCTCGCCGCGAATGATTGTCTTTCTTGTGCGTTTTGAAATGCTCTGTCAGTTCGTTGATTCGCTGGCTCAACAGGGCGATTTGAACCGGGGGCGACCCCGTGTCTGAATCGTGTGCTCGAAAGTCGGTAACGATTTTTTCTTTTGCTTCTCTTGCTAATGCCACTGCTAAAAATGATCCTCCTGGACCGCAGTAAGGGCTCTAAAGTCAGCCCAAACCGCGAAAAGTCGAATTACGCACGTGAAGTTAACATTTCGGTTACGCGACTGTCCAGCCGGGGACAGCCGGCGCCGGCCTGAGTGCTACCGCCGTGTTTGTCTGCTAACATTTGCGCGTTCTTACCGTTGGCGGAGTCAAAAATGGGCAAAGACAAGTCGAAGATTCTAATTATTGGCGGCGGGTTTGGTGGTCTGTTTACTGCACTCGATCTCGCCGGCACGGGCGATATCACGCTCATTAATGAAGAGGATCACTTTCTTTTCCGTCCGATGCTCTATGAGTATTTGAGTGGCGAGGTCGAGGCTTGGCACATCGCGCCGGACTGCAAGGAACTGCTGGATAATCAGGCGAGCTTCATCCGTGGCCAGGTAACCGGCATCGATCTTAATGCCCAGACTGTCAGCCTGGCCGATCACAAAGAGCTTTCCTACGACGTTCTGGTTTTTTCGCCGGGGGCGATAACGAACTATGCCGGAGTCGCAGGAGCCGAGGAATTCACTTTGCAGTTTCGCACGCTGGACGATGCAAATCAGCTGCGACGCCGAATGACAGAAGCGCTCGATCATGTCCAGCCGGATTCGGCGCCCCAGGACACGCGTAGCGCGCTCACTTTTGCAGTCGTGGGCGGCGGCGCCAGCGGCGTCGAGTTGTCGACAAAGATGGCCGCGTTGTTGCGCGACGCAGTGAAGCGACGAGCTCTGCACGGCGAGCCGCGGGTAGTGATTATTGAAATGGCGGATCGAATCGTGCCCGGAATGGGAGAAGAGATTCGGAAGTTCGTGGAAAATGCCCTGGAGAACGAACGCGTCGAAGTGCATACCGAGACTCGCGTCGTCCGCGTGACTCAGAATGACATTACGCTCGAACACAAGAATGAACGTCTGGAAATAAAGACCGCAGGCGTGGTGTGGGTGGCCGGCGTGCGGCCCAATCCATTGACTGATTCGCTTGCAGTCGAAAGAGATCGCCGCGGCTTGATCGTCGTCGAACCGACACTACAAGTTCGCAGCCATCCAAACATTTTTTCCTTGGGCGACGTTGCATTTTATCGCGATGTGGAACCAACGCTCGCGGGCACCGCGCAGTTGGCGTTGCAGGAGGCGCATCTCTGCGCGCGAAACGTACGCGCATTCATTGAAGGCGGCGAACTGAAATCCAAACACTTCGTCGAGCTCGGAGAGGCGGTCAGCCTGGGCACCGAACATGCGGCCGTGCTGACAGCAGGCAAGGTTATGGGTGGCCCACTCGCGCGACAAGCGCGCTTTGCAATGTACACCGCGCGGCTGCCGACCTGGCATCACCGGCTGAGAGTCGGCGCGAGCTGGTTCTTTGAAGGCACGGCGCCAAGGCCTTTGCAGCCGTTGGGATTTTGAGTTTGGGGATCTGTTCGGGTTCTATATAATCAGAACACCAATTGAGGTGAGCCCTTATGGCAACTGCCAAAGAAGAAGTAGAGGAATTGTTAGGTAAGTTACCACCCGACTGCTCACTTGAAGATATTCAATATCATCTCTACGTGCTCGATAAAGTCCGAGCGGGCCTGGAAGCAGCTGACGTTGAAGGCGCGGTCTCACAGGAAGACGCCGAGGCGCGATTGAGCAAATGGCTTACCGAGTAGCGTGGTCGCCGCGAGCGCTCGACGATATCGACTCCATCGCTTCATACATCGCTCGCGATTCGGTGGCATACGCATCGGCCGTCGTTGCCAAGATTATCAAAAGCACCAGAACGCTCCGACGATTTCCATTTTCAGGTCGCGTTGTGCCGGAATTCGATGACGAAAATCTTCGGGAGCGCTTTGTTCATAGCTACCGCATCATCTACCGCATTGAGCATCGCACGGTGACAATTGCAGCCGTGATTCACGGAAAGCGAATGCTTGAAGATGCCCTGAAGGAAGCCTGAGGTCGCATGCCTGTGACTACTGAAATGGATCGATTCCAACTCGGCGACATGTCCGCCGAAGAATTTCGCCGTTATGGTCACGAGATCATCGACTGGATCGCGAATTACTTCGAACATATCGAAGATCTGCCGGTGCTAGCGCAAATTGAGCCCGGCGATCTCAAAGCGCAGTTGCCATCCTCTCCGCCTGAACAAGGCGAGTCGATGCAAACGATTCTTGCTGACATCGATCGCCTGATCGTTCCGGCGCTGACGCATTGGAGCCACCCTTCATTCTTCGCTTACTTTGCGACCTCAACATCTGCTCCCGGAATTTTTGGTGAACTGCTGAGCGCAGCCTTCGACGTCAAATCGATGTTGTGGCGAACGTCTCCTGCTTCGACTGAATTGGAAGAAGTCGCCCTGGATTGGCTGCGTCAGATGATGGGTTTGGACGCCGGGATGAGCGGTTTCATTTATGACACGGCATCGGTGTCCAGCATGCATGCAATCGCGGCCGCGCGCGAAGGTGTCGAGCTGCGCATTCGCGAGGAAGGCATGAGCGGTAGAAAAGATCTGCCACTGCTGCGGGTTTACGCCTCCGAACAAGCACACTCATCGATCGATAAGGGAATCATCACTCTCGGACTGGGCCAGCGATCGCTGCGGAAGATTCCTTCTGATAAAGAATTTCGCATGGATGCGACAGCTCTGGCCGACGCGATCGATGAAGACAAGCGCGACGGCATCTTGCCATTCTGTGTAGTTGCGACAGTCGGCACAACTTCAACTTCAAGCATCGATCCCGTTCCGGCGATCGTCGAGATCTGCCAGCAACATAAACTTTGGCTTCATGTCGATGCGGCTTACGGAGGTTCAGCCGCAGTCGTTCCCGAGATGCGTCACATTCTTAAGGGTTGCGAGCGAGCTGATTCGCTCGTGCTCAATCCACACAAGTGGCTCTTCACGCCCTTCGATCTCTCGGTGCTGTATTGCAAGCATCTCGATCTGCTGCGCCGCGCATTTTCGTTGGTACCGGAATATCTGCGCACGCCGGAACAGGAAAAGGTGCGCAGCGGATCTGATTACGGCGTCCAGCTCGGTCGCCGCTTTCGTGCGCTGAAGCTTTGGATGATCATTCGTTACTTTGGTCATGAAGGTTTGGCGGCGCGGATTCGTGAACATTGCCGCCTGGCGCAACTATTTGCTTCGTGGGTTGAGGCAGCTGACGATTGGGAGATCATGGCGCCGACGCCATTCGCGCTGGTTTGTTTTCGCGCTGGTCCTTCGAATGAAGGCGAAGCTGAAGATGTTAGCGGGAAACGATTGGATGCGCTTAACGAAGCGATCATGCACGGCGTGAATGCGACCGGAAAAGCACTTCTGTCGCACACGAAATTGAATGACAAGCTCACGCTACGGCTTTCGATAGGAAACATTCGCACGACTGAAAAGCACGTGCGACAAGTTTGGAATTTGCTGAACGAACAATTGAGATTGTTGTCTAAGCCGCTTGCGTAAAATCAATGCGGCTTTGCCGCAGTACACGGCGGTGAGCCTCCGGCTCACCGGGCAGCGTCTAAACCCTCTCGTCCGATAGAGAGTCGGTCGGAAAGCCACAGGCTTTCCGCCATGTGCGGCGGCAAAGCCGCGATCACCTTTCGCGTACATGCTTTTGTATTACCCGATGAAGTCAAAGTGTACTCCGCTCTTCACTGGGCTTCTGTTCGTTTTCTTATCCCTACTCACAACCGTTCAGGGCCAGTCCAGGCGTCTCAGCCCTGCTGATATTCTGCGCGTCGCAACCGTTAGCGACGCTCAAATCTCGCCGGCCGGCGAGTGGATCGTTTATTCAGTCTCGTCAGTCGAGGGTGAGCAAACGACCAGCACTTTATGGTTGGTGCACGTGGGCGAGAGACTCTCAGGCGGGCCGCCCACGAGCCGTCAACCGGAGCAACGCCGAAACTGGGAAACGCTACGCTATCCGGGGCGCCCACTCTTGCCGCCGGCATGGAATGCCAGCAATCCTCGCTGGTCGCCTGATGGTAAGAGCATTGCATTTCTGGCTACCCGCGAAGGACAACGTGGCATTTGGATCACCGGGCCGACCCGAGCCGTTCCGCGCTTTATTACCGCAATCCGCGAAACAAATTTTTTCATAACCTATGCGGGAGAGCCATTCGCCTGGTCTCCTGACTCACGGATGATCGCGTACGTTTCGGCGAGTGAAGAAGAGACCGACAAGGATGACGATCCGCGCGTGATCGATCGCATCCAGTACAAGTCACGTACATCACTTTCAGATCCTTTGCGCACACATGTTTGGATCACGGATGTTGATGCGCCGCAGCCCCGGCAACTTACCTCGGGTTTGCTCTACGATCACGCTTTGAGCTTTAGTCCGCGTGGTGACGAGATCGCATTTCTCTCGAATCACGAAGCGGATCCCGACGCGAACAACAACTCAGACATTTTTGCGGTCAACTTACAAGGTCAAACCCGGCAGATTACTGCGACCGTGGGTTGCGAGTACGAGCCGGCCTGGTCACCTGACGGGAAATGGATTGCTTACACAGCGACAAAGCGTGATGTGACGACAATCGACAGCGTCGCGGAAGACACGCACGTCTGGATCACCTCAGCGAGTGGCGATACTCGTCGGGAGCTTACGGCTTCGCAGGATCGACGCGCGCGCAATCCACACTGGCGATCCGACAGCCGCGCAATCTATTTTTCGGCCAACGATCATGGGCAGACGCTGGTTTTCGAGGTGGAACTAAACAACGAGAAAGTACTCCCGGTTTTCGGCGCCATCGACCAAATCAAAAGTGCTGCGAGTGAATTCAAGGGTTCGCTTGATTCAACCGCCCCAACAGTTCTCGATCAGCGAATTCAGGTGACGAGCTTTAGCATTTCAGAGCAGTTGGACTTTGGGGAATTTGTCTCCGGCCAAAATCGAATTCCTATTCGCCTGGCGTCAATCGCCAGCATCATCAGCGATTCCACGCATCCGGGCGAGGTCTGGATGGGTCGGGGGAACACGCTCACGCGTGTCTCAAATCACAATGACAACTTTCGCCGCGGCGCATCGTTGATTGAACCCGAAGAGTTTCGCTTTAAGAGTGTCGACGGCAGTGAGATTCAAGCGTGGCTGATGAAGCCGTCCGGTTGGCGCGAAGATCGAAAGTATCCACTGGTCCTCAGCATTCACGGCGGACCGCACGGTATGTACGGATATGCTCTTAACCCGTCGTTCCAGGTCTTTGCCGCGCGCGGTTACGCCGTGCTTTACCTGAACCCTCGAGGATCGAGCGGCTATGGTCAAAAGTTCGCGGACGGCACAATCAACGAATGGGGCGGCGGCGATTATCGCGATCTGATGGCCGGAGTCGATGAAGCTCTGCGACGATATTCATGGATCGATCAGTATCGCCTGGGCGTCACCGGAGGAAGTTACGGCGGCTTCCTGACGAACTGGATCATCACCCAGACGCCGCGCTTCAAAGCCGCAGTGTCGGCCGCGAGCGTCAGTAACCTGGTCAGCTTCTACTCAACTTCGCTTTACCAGGACTTGATCCATGCAGAGTTTGGTGGCTTTCCCTGGGACAATTATGATTTGTTGTGGCAGTGGTCGCCGCTGCGTTATGTCCGGCAAGCGCAAACGCCGACGATGTTCATACACGGCGAGCAGGACAACGATGTGCACATCACGCAAGCGGAGGAGATGTACATGGCGCTCCGTCGTCGCGGCGTGGAAACTGTGCTGGTGCGATATCCGCGAGAGGGCCACGGCCTGCGCGAGCCAAAACATCGCGTCGATTCATTAGAGCGAACGCTGGCCTGGTTCGATCGGTTTTTGAAGTGAGTGGTGGCGCAGACTGTTAGGAGGACCTGATCAAGTAATTTGAAACATGCGCTGTTCTCCCCTCCCTTTGGGAGGGGTTANNACGAACTGGATCATCACCCAGACACCGCGTTTTAAAGCTGCGGTTTCAGTCGCGAGTGTCAGCAACCTGATCAGTTTTTACTCGACTTCGCTTTATCAGGATTTGATGCACGCGGAGTTTGGCGGCTTTCCGTGGGACAATTACGATGCGCTTTGGCAGTGGTCGCCACTTCGTTACGCGCGGCAGGCGCAAACGCCAACCATGTTCATTCACGGCGAGCAGGACAATGACGTTCACATCACCCAGGCCGAGGAGATGTATATGGCTCTGCGGCGGCGAGGGGTTGACACTGTGTTCGTGCGATATCCGCGTGAAGGTCATGGCTTCCGCGAGCCG